>OMXS01000057.1 GCA_900315095.1 uncultured Prevotellaceae bacterium
TTGTATACATCTGAGCACCTCACTTATATACATCTGAGGTGCTCAGGAGGCACTTCTGACAACCTCACTTGTATCTCCTGACGAGTGGAGTTGTGGTTTCTTTATTCGCCATAGATGAGTTTCATGTCTCTCTGGATTGCCGGAGCGGTCCATTCCTCAGGCACAAAGTGCCAGTTGTTGTTGGCTTTTGGCGAGATTACTCCCATCTTCTCAATTTCTCGGGTGAGATAATAGCGCTGGTCTTTCTCGCTTTCATAGACTCTTCTCTTTGCCAGTTCGTCGTGCGGAATGCCTGCGCCGCGAGTGAGAAGTTCGCCTCCGCCGTTGCCGCGATAACTGTTCATCACCACCTTGTACCACTTGCTCTCATCGAAAGGAGTGCCGTCTGCCATACTCAGGATATGCACTTTCTCGCCGTCGGGCTTAGTCACGTCGACCTCATAGATGATGCCTGCGGCACTATCGAAATTGAACGCGAGGTTCTTGAAGCCATAACGCTGCTGGTCATTTTTTAAGTATTCGTCCATAAGCATTATGTGGTCATCGGGCGACTTCATCGTCGTAACCCATTGGTCGTAACTCATTTCAAGATGTTTCCTCACTTCTTCGCCAGTCATACGAAGCACATACACCTGGTTCTCGTATTTATACAAGTTGAACATGTCGCTTATGCGCACGTCACCTTCTTTTATCTCGCTATCGTAAGTCAACGGAGCGTTGAACGAGATGTCTGCTCCAGTCATCTTAAGTTGCAGGTTATGAATGAAATCGGAGAACGCCGAACTGCCGAAGTAACTATCACGCACGCGGATAGTTGTCTCCGAACGACCGATGACTCTGTCCACATAGGCCTTCACACTATCTATCTGAGGCTGGAAGAAGTCAACAAACTCCTGGTCAACATCGAATGCCGAAACCTTAACGATGTCTCCTTCAACTTTCTTTTCTACTACCTTGCCGTTTTCGAGCTTCACCTTTATCTTTGCTTCAGACACCATCAGGGCGTTGCTCGAGGGGTCGAGGCAAAGCACATGCTTTCCTTCCGGATTCTTAACAATATCCTTATGGGCGGTGTGGTCGTGCCCGTAGAAGATCAAGTCGAAGCCCGATACCTCCTTAGCAGTCTTCAGAGTCTCGTCTTCTTCATAATCCTCGTTCTTTATTCCGCCTTCTCTGCCGCTATGAAAGAGACCGATAATAACGTCAGGATGCTCTTTCTCCTTGACCTGCTTAACCCATTTCTTGGAACTTGTGACGACACTTTCGAACCTCAAACCGCTCCAAAGACTCTCGTTTAGCCAGTTGGGGATGGCTGGAGTGAGCATTCCTATGACGGCAATCTTTATGCCTTCGCGCTCAAGAATGGTGTAGGGAGTGAAGTAGGGATTGCCTGTTTCGAGGTCAATAACATTCGCCGCAAGCATGGGACATTTCACCTCGCGCACCCACTTGTCATAAACGGCGTGGCCAGTCTCAATATCATGATTGCCAACAGTTTCCGCATCATATTTCAAGTAGTTGATAACGCTGGCCGCAACGTTCTCCATATCGGGCTTCACATAGTTGCAATAGTAGCATGTGGGTTGTCCCTGAAGTATGTCGCCGTTGTCGAGAAGCAGCAGATTGTCGCCATATTGTTGTCTTAGTTGCTTGACATAGGTGCTCACTCTTGCGAGCGAACCCTTCAAAGGACGTCTGTCAATGAAATCATAAGGAAAGAAGCAACCGTGAACATCACTTGTTTCGATAACTCTGAGTTCAACGTTCTTTGTCTGTGCCATAGCGTTATAAGAAAAATCGCTTGTTGCACAAAACAAAATCATTTGTTTTTTAATTAGGCATGATTTTTGCTGCTTGTGTTTGTAGAAATAACAAAATCAAAACATAAGAAAGGAGAGTGAAAAAATGGCATTTGTAGATTATTACAAGATTCTTGGAGTAAGCAAGGACATCCCCCAGAAGGATGTCAAGAAGGCTTATATAAAGAGGGCTAAGCAGTT
>OMXS01000056.1 GCA_900315095.1 uncultured Prevotellaceae bacterium
GCTGCTTGCGGATCGGCAATCTCGTACTCCATTATATTAATATAAATGTAGTCGTTGCCACAACCATGCATCTTGGTAAACCTGATTTTCTCTTTCATTCTGCTATCCTAATATAGAAGTTTGCTGTCATTTTGTTATCTTTTCGGGTGCAAAGGTAGGCAAATAGTTATAAATAAACAAATAAATGATTACTTTTTGTTTATTCGTTTTGGTAAAAAATGACATTTTGTCAATTCTTGCCCGTTATCCTCGGGTGTATCGTTTACACTTTGCGCTAAAAGCGTTGGTTTCACGTGCAAAATGTCAAACGCGATTAATTTTATATGCAATTTTCTTGCAAAAACAAAAAAATTACGCTATATTTGCAGCCAGATAGACTTTATTATTTCAAAAACTACTATTAACATGAAGAGAATCAATCTGTGGATGCCAGTTGCCATCCTTATTTGCAGCCTTATGATGACGGGACTCAGTTCCTGTAATGACGTCGCCGACAACCCAGGTAATAGAGATGCCCAAAGCAGGGATGTCGGATATGATGTCGATAATGTGAAAATGGTCGAATCCAGAGATGTCAGTATTAAGGAAATCTTGGAGGATATTATCGTTGACCATGATGACCTGGAAACTGACGAAGACCTTATTTATACTGAATGGGGAAAAGAGCAGTTGAAGGACCTTCAGGATGATGAGCAGAATACCGCGTCCACCAGAGCAGGCCTTGATGGCGAATCGGGCGAAACAAAGATGGGTATAAAGTATGTGTCCATACGTTACAAGACTATAGGAGCCGACGGTGAGGAAACGGAACTCTCCGAACTCATTGCCTATGACAAGAATGCAGGCGGTAATGACCCAACGATGAATCCGAAGAATCTGGTCATCGGTTGTCACTGTACCATCACCAGCGACGCAGAGCGCCCCACCAACTTCAAGAAGCTCGATTTCAACACCGATGTCAACATGTTGACCTTGCTCTCCTCAAGCCAGAAGTGCCTGGTGGTGATTCCCGATTACGAGGGTTACGGTTCAACCAGCAGCACCGCTCATCCATATTGCAATCGTGATGTGACGGCCAAGCAAGTGATCGACGGCGCAAAAGCAGCGGTAGTATGGTTTGAAGCGAATGTCGCCAAGCTGCAGTCAGACTGGAAGACGGTTGCAGTGGGCTATTCACAGGGTGGAGCTGTGGCAGCCAGCATACCGAGCTATTACTATGCCAATAACCTCACAGGACTGGATGTCATAGGTGCAGTATGCGGCGACGGTCCTTACGATCCGCTGGCCACACTGAAGCAGTATATCAAGGAAGACCGCCTCTACATGCCTGTAGCCCCCGCACTGTTACTCAAGGGGATGGTTGACACCGACAAGCAGTTGATGGCGCTGGGCTGCACCTACAAGGACTTTGTGACAGACAAGTTCTATAACACAGGCATCTTCGACTGGCTTAAGAGTAAGGAATACGCCACTGATGTCATTCAAACCAAGCTGCTCGAGTATTCTGCCAAGAATGGTGGTGAGTCGGGCTTTACCATGATGGCGATGTACAATAACGAGTTCAAGGCCTACATCCCTGAGAACATCAAAGAGGGCGACAAGAACTGGCAACTGTCGAATGGCAAGGGTGTGAACTATTGCACGGTCGATCAGTGTTTCAAGCCTGAGGTCATCGAATACTTCAAGAGTGGTACGATCACGGGCGACGTGCCAGAGGCGAAGCTGAAGGCACTGGAGCAGGCCCTTGAGAAGAACAGCCTGACTTACGGCAGTTGGAAACCCAGTGGCGCTTATCCACACGCATACCACTTCTTCCATTCTACACGCGACGAGGTGGTGCCTTTCTGCAATTATGAGAGTGTGAAAGCCGCTTGGGGCACGAACCTGTTCCTGGGAAACCCCTTCGAGTCGAGTTATTGCTATCTGCATCTGGGCACTGGCGCCAACTTCTATGTGCTGAGAGTCATCAATTTTACCTCAAACATCCTCAATCGTAAGTGGGCTCCAGGCGAAACAAAATGAGCCTACGCGCTTTCA
>OMXS01000053.1 GCA_900315095.1 uncultured Prevotellaceae bacterium
AAGAAGTATTTCTCGGACATGAGTTTCGGCACATTCACCCCGCAATTTGATATATACGGGCCTTATCAGATGTCACAAAAGCTGAAATATTACGGCGATGGTGACAAAGACCACATGGACAGGCTGATTCCCGAATTGTGCCAGTTGGCAGACGCAGACATCGATTTCTCGCAATACGACCAGAACAACGACGGCAAGGTTGACCTCGTTTACATAATCTGCGCAAGCTATTCCCAATCATGGACGCAAAACTCTTCAGATTGCATCTGGCCGAAGTCAGGAAGCGCAGCCAACTACGGAAAGACGGATTTCGGCATCTATGACGGTAAGGGTGTGTATCGCTTCGGCGTTCATACCGAATTGAACGCTTATCCAGGAGCATTCACCCAACCATACCGAATCAATGGCGTCGGTCTTTTCTGCCATGAGTTCTCTCATTGCTTAGGATTGCCTGATATTTATCCGACGACTAAGACAGCTCAAACAGCGCTCAACCCAGGAATGGAAAACTGGGACTTGATGGACGGAGGAGAGTATGTTTACAACGGATACTACCCCACCGAATACACCGCATGGGAACGTGAGGCAATGGGATGGTTCACCATCGATACGCTGAAGACTACCCAAAAGGGAAGTGTTACGGTTAGCAATATAAACAATGGCGGCAAAGCCTATAGAATAGTAAACGAAAATTCAGAAGGCGGAAAAGAATATCTTATTCTTCAATACCTTGAAAACAAAGGATGGAACACGCGACTTCCTGGCATGACAAAGAACAGCGAGGGCAGGAACGTGCAACTCCAATGTAACGGAATGTTAGTGTCTCACGTGGAATATGACGCCGCTGCTTTCTCGTTGAGTTCTGGCACTACAAGCACATTGCCAAATTCGGTAAATAACGTGATAGGTCATTCGCGCTTCACAATCATTCCTGCTGATGGCGAATACATCAGTTCGTATGACAATAACAATAAGGACATTTACACACTAAGCATGGCTGGAGACCCGTTCCCTGGCACGTCTAATACCACCGAGCTACTTTCCATTCCTTGGTACACAGGTGAAGACGTATCGAAGCCTTTGCTAAACATCACCGAAAACACATCATCTACAAACTCTGGCGTCACCTTCGACTATATCGTTCCTAATGATGTATTCGAAGAGAAAGAAGGCTTCGAGGTGGACAGCGTGTTTGTTAACGCCGTCAATAGCGATGACCTGCAACTCGAAAACGCTATGGTGACAACATACGCTAACGGAGATTATCTCATCGAGGCAACCGACTTCAGCGAGGCACAGATATCATTCGCAAACGGAATCGATGTCAGCGAGCTTGACTCTCTGCACCTCAACGTTTACTCATACGAAGACATGGAACTGAAGGTGGAACTCGTTCTCAACGAGGGCAGCAACAACTCTAACGGCATAAAGAGAACTGACGACGGAGGAAGTGCCGACGATGGCACAATAAGTGTTGCCGCAAAGGAATGGACCGGCGTAGACCTCTCGATAGAGAAACTGGTTTCTGAGACAGCAGACCTCACAAACCTTAAGGGCATCAAACTCTCGGGAGGCAACGGAAAGACAATCTTCCTAAACAACATCTACTTCTTCGGTGAGTTGCCCAACGCTATCGTGGACATCCAGAACCACCCTGTAGAGGGCGAAAAGATATACACCATCGACGGCATCCGTCTCAACCAAAGTCGTGGAAGTCTTAAGAAGGGAATCTATATCATCAACGGAAAGAAAGTGATTATTATGTAATCGAATTCCCATTGATGCTTAATCGCGGAGTGATTAGACCTTAATCGCTCCGCGATTTATATATCATTCGGGTTGTGATTTGTATATAAAACAGGATGCGATTTGTATATAAACCGGAGTGCGAAAGATATGCTTTGAGAAAACAAAAGATATGCTTCTGGAAGGCAAAAGCATATCTTTATGTTATTAATGTCAATAAACGCGGGGACCGAAGATAGATGTGCCGATACGCACCATAGTGGTGTTGCACTCAAGAGCGATGTGATAGTCGTGGCTCATTCCCCATGAACGCTCGCAGAAGTTGTCGTCATTGGCAAAGTGGGCCGCCTTCATCTCGTCGAAGAAATCAGAGGCGAGGGTCATCTCTCGTCGTATGACTTCGGGATCGTCGACATAGCTTGCCATCATCATAAGTCCGCAGATGCGTACGTTCTGCAGTTCTCTCCATTGGCCCTCGGCAAGCATCTGGCGACATTCGTCAAGTGAGAATCCGTACTTTGTCTCCTCTTCCGCGATGTGAAGCTCGAGAAGCACGTTGATGGTACGGTTGTTCTTCTGCGCCTGTTTATTTATCTCACGAAGCAGTTTCATGGAATCCACGGCATCTATCATGTCGATATAAGGAGCAATGTATTTCACCTTGTTTGTCTGCAGATGTCCAATAAAATGCCACTCTATGTCCTTTGGCAAGACGTCAACTTTCTGCCTGATTTCCTGTTCGTGGCTCTCACCAAAGATGCGCTGGCCCTCTTCGTACGCGGCCATAATGTATTCGGCGGGGTGGTATTTGCTTACAGCTACCAGTTTCACTCCACTAGGCAAGTCGCTCAGGACTTTCTTAAGATTTGTTTTGACGTCAAAGTTCATTATTTATCCTCTTTCTTGTCGGCTCCGGTGTATTCGTATACGTCCATTATCTGCGTTTCGGCAAGACTGGCCACGACATAATCGTTCATCGTTGTTCCCATCACAGCATCAATGTTCTTGAGAGCTGACTGCAGAGTGCCTCCCTGCACGAGATAGATAACGGTGGAACGTTTCTCTCTCGTCGATTGTGATGAACTGAAGTTTCGCCTTATACCAACGATCATCTGCCGGAGCATCGCTGAAATGGATTTCTCCGTATGCAGCAGGCTTGATATCGGTAACGTCAAACTCTCCGCTGATGTAACTTGACATCTCTTCTGTGATGCGCTGCTCTGCCTCACCGAAGCTGAGGGCATCGACAACATATTGTTCTGTAACTTTCTTCTGCTGACCGTCTTCCATCATCTTCTCATAACGGACTTTGGTCTCAAACCATTTTGATGTTCTGCTT
>OMXS01000051.1 GCA_900315095.1 uncultured Prevotellaceae bacterium
CGTTGGTCAATGGGGAAACCGTAAAGAGACGTATTCCGTGGAGCATCGAAGCCCTACGACAGGACTACGGCAAGAACTTTATAGCCGATATACCGAAATTCGATGGCTTCTGTACGGTTCCCAATCATCTGGATTATAATAGAGAGATTGGAACTTTCTACAACCTGTATGAACCAATCACACACCAACTTGAAGCAGGTCAGTTTCCTCGTATCAAATCGCTGATGGAACACATCTTCGGTGAACAGTATGGGTTAGGGATGGATTACCTGCAACTCCTTTACGAGAAACCGACTCAGAAACTTCCAGTTCTCCTGTTGGTCTCTACGGAGCGTAATACAGGCAAGACCTCTTTCCTCAATTTCCTCAAACTGATCTTTCAAGACAATGTCACGTTCAACACGAATGAGGATTTTCGCAGCCAGTTCAATGCAGACTGGGCAGGTAAGTTACTAATCCTTGTAGATGAGGTGTTGTTAAGTCGCAGGGAAGATTCCGAGCGACTGAAGAACCTGAGTACAGCTCTTACCTATAAGATGGAAGCCAAAGGAAGTTCGTGTTGTGTTCCAACAATGAGTCTTTTCCTGTCATTATTGAGCCGGAGGAAATCCGCTATTGGGTTCGTAAGGTGGAGCCGTTGGAAAATGATGACCCTGATTTCCTGCGACATCTTGAAGCAGAGGTTCCTCACTTCCTGTTCCACTTGAAACACGAAAGAGTGTTGTCAACGAAAAAAGAAAGCCGAATGTGGTTCAATCCTGCGCTTATCCATACGGATGCTCTTGACAACATCATTCGCCACAACCGACCACGTGCCGAACTGGATATGGTGGAACTTTGTCTGGATGTGATGGAACGGAACAACCTGACACAATACTGTTTCTGTCCCAATGATATTCATGCACTCCTGTTGAACACGCATGTTAAGATTGAGAAGTGGCAAATTCTGAAGGTTCTGAAGGAACGCTGGCAACTGCAACCAGCTGCCAATGCCTACCGTTATACGACCTACAACATCGACTATACCAATGCCACAAACTATATGGCTGTTCAACGAACTGGTAGGTACTACACCGTCCAACGGGATTTCTTGGAACCATTGCGTTGTTGATTTGTTGATTCGATGAAGATTTATAATAAAAGATATTATATCAATAGGTTACAGACAAGTAATCGCTCAACAAAAATACAACAACTATCAACAGCAGGACAGTAGTCGAAAAGCGTTTTTATTTTTCTTTTGATTGGCAAAAAATCTTTTATAACAATGACAAATATCATCATCTTAACAAACTCGTCCTCAGCAGACGAGAAGAAAAAAGCCCAATTGCGTGACCTGACACCCCACACAACATCGTTCAGAAACAGTCGGATGTTATTTGGGGGTTGGGGGAGCAAGTATAGGTTTTGTGTCCCACTAAACCACGGCTCAGAAAGCCGAAAATGCCAGATGTCTCACTTAAACGCCTCGAACACATGAATACCCCAACCCCAAACAAAGGCGGTCGTCCAAGGAAGCCCGAAAGCGAGCAGCGGCTTCATCCTGTCAAGGTCTATTTCGACGAACAAAGCTACAGGAAACTGTTGAACAAACGTAGGCGTACAGGCATGTCCCTCTCTACGTTGGTTTATGAGTTAACCGTCAACGGCTATGTCAAGGAACCCTTTACCAAAGAGGAGACATCATTGCTTCGCTCCCTTACAGGCATGTCAAACAACCTGAATCAACTGGCACACGAGGCACACATCTATCATTTCTCTCAAATGGAAGAACGTGTGCGGCATCTGGCAAATGATATCGATGAATTACTAATCCGAATAAGTGAAAGATAAACTATGATAGCAAAGATTCATACAGGAAACAACTTCGGTGGACTAGTCAACTATGCCAACGACATAGTGAAGAAGGATGCAGTTGTAGTGGCATCCTATGGAGTAAGTCTTACTTCCAATGCCGCTATCACTGCCAGTTTCAAGGCACAGGCAAAAGCCCGTTCTGGAGTCAAAAACTTCGTCGGTCATATCTCACTCAGCTTCTCGCCTAACGATAAGGAAAAGGTGAATAATGACCTGATGGCACAGATTGCCCGAGAGTATATGCGGAGGATGGGAATCGTCAACACGCAGTTCGTCGTGTTCCGTCACCAAGACCAACCACATCCTCACGTTCACATTATCTATAACCGAGTCAATAACGATGGCGATGCCATTATGGGAGATTGTAACTTCCGCAAGTCTGCCGCCATTACTAAGGCTTTGACCAGAGAGTACGGACTCACCTTTGGTAAGGGCAAGAAGAATGTTCGTCGTGAACGCTTGAAGGGCAAGGATGTCATCAAGTATCGTATCTATGATGAGGTGAACGCATCCCTGAAAAGTTGTAGCTCATGGCAAGATTTATGCAAGGTACTTTCGCCCAAGGGCATTTCACTGGATTTTGTCCGAGACAGCGATGGCAGCGTTTGCGGAGTGACCTTCACCGACAACGAAAGCAACGTCACATTTGCAGGTGGAAAGATAGACCATTCGCTGAGCTTCGACAGTATCAATCAATTATTGGAGAATGCCAAAGTCATCGGTGCAGCCGCAGCAGAAATGCTGTTGCAGCCGCATGTCGTACCATCATCTGGTGGTGGGGGAGGTTCCAGCTCCAAGGACGATGACGACGAGGACAAGGATAGAGATAAGAAAAACAATTATATACCGCGTAAACGTAAAAGATAAATTATGGCAAAAAACAGACTCACTCCATTGAAGGACGAGCCCACGACCTCGTTTGATGAACTTATTTCAAAAATAGACAACCTTGCTAGGGTTATCAATCAGCAGAATGGTTATCTACGAGTAATAGCTCAAAAAGATGGTTTTGACAGCGAATACAACTTTCTCAGGCATCAGTTCAATGCTACCAGTGCTATCCATGAGGCATTAGTGAAGTATCTCAAAGAGAATAAAGCAGAGATTGTAGTAGATGGTGAAGAGAATAACAAATTGGCGAAAGCGGAGGAATTGTTGAATAAATATCAAGCCCTTTTGACTGAAGCAATGGAAATTATTAAGAACCAAAATACCGTTACATCACCCGTTACGACTGTGGTCATCCATGAACCTTTACCTACAAAAACAATTTTGAAACCACAGCAGCCTCAGTCAACAAAGGGGATGTTTGCATACCTATTCCTCCACTTGCCTTGGTATCATATCAAATGTTTCTTCACATCCTCTTATTTCAAGCACTGGCTTATCATTATCATGGTGAGTGTCTGGTTCGTCTCTGTTTTTCTGACTTGTATCATG
>OMXS01000050.1 GCA_900315095.1 uncultured Prevotellaceae bacterium
AGAAAAACTATGCATTTAAACTATAGTTCCCAACCGATGGCAGAAGCGCCGAGAACGGCTGCAGAAGCGCCGTCGAGACCGCTTACAAGGAACTTTGCCTTGCCGCGGAATATCTTCAGGACGTTCTCCTCGTATGCTTTCTTTATCGGCTCCATGATGAGGTCGCCTGCCTTTGTCATTCCTCCGAAGAAGATGAAGGCCTCAGGGCTTGAGAAAGCGGCGAAGTCGGCACATGCCTTGCCCAGCATCTCGCCCGTGAACTCATATATGCGCTTAGCCACAGCGTCGCCCTTGTTGGCTGCGATTGACACGTCGAGAGAGGTTATCTTCTCAGGATCTATCTCGCGAAGGAGCGAAGGTTCCTCGGTCTTTGCAAGAATCTCGCGTGCCGAACGAGCCACACCTGTTGCCGAGCAATAAGCCTCGAGACATCCCAGACGACCGCATCCGCAACTGCGTCCGTTCTCGCGAACCATAGTGACATGACCCAGTTCGCCAGCAAAGCCATCACATCCGTAAACCAACTGTCCGTTGATGACGATACCCGAGCCGACACCTGTGCCGAGAGTAATTACGATGAAGTTCTTCATTCCGCGTGCCACGCCGTAAATCATCTCGCCTACGGCAGCCGCATTAGCGTCGTTTGTAAGTCCTACAGGAATGTTGCCGAGACGCTCGGAGAACATCTGTGCCAATGGAACTACGCCATCGTGAGCCCAAGGAAGATTGGGGGCGAACTCGATAGTGCCCTTATAGAAATTGCCGTTGGGCGCTCCTATACCCATCGCCTTTATGAGGTCCAGGCCTCCCACCTGGTCGATGATTACCTGCAGGGCGTCAACGCAAGCGTCAACATAAGCCTCAACGCTCTCGTAGCCCTGAGTCTTTATTGCCGTTGTAGCCTTGATTTCACCTCTTGAATCAACGATTCCGAAAACTGAGTTGGTACCTCCCAAGTCTAAACCGATAACATACGGTTTGATGTCTGTTTGTGCATTCATAATAGAATTGTATTTAGTTATTAATTGAAATATCTCCTTTGAGAGGGCAAAGATAATAAAGAAAAGAGAAAAACTATGATTTTGGAAATGATTAATTCGCTCCGCTTAACATCTTTTTACTATTTGTTGACAAAAAAGCACATTATTAAAAAAAATATCAGTCGGCAGTTAGTGATTATAAATAAAATTTAGTACCTTTGCACTCAATATGCAATTTCCCTTTCATATAGACATCTTGGACTTGATGTTCAAGGGTGTATTAATAGGTATATTAGCATCTGCGCCAATGGGGCCTGTTGGCGTTCTTTGCATTCAACGCACACTAAACAAGGGGCGTTGGTATGGTTTCGTGACTGGCATCGGCGCCGCCGTGAGCGACATTTTCTATGCTCTTATCACAGGTCTCGGCATGAGTTTCGTGATGGAGTTCATCGAGAAAGGCAGCAATCTCTTTTATCTTCAGATAAGCGGAAGCATCATGCTCCTCTTTTTCGGCATCTATTGCTTCAAGAGCAACCCCACAAAGAAAATTCATGTCAGCGGAAACAAGAAGGGCTCTTTGGTTCACAACGGCGTCACAGCATTCCTCGTAACATTCTCCAACCCGCTTATTATATTCCTTTTCATGGGATGTTACGCCCAGTTGGCTTTCGTTGTGCCCAACCATCCACTTGAAATGTGCGTGGGCTATCTGAGCATCGTGCTTGGAGCGTTGCTGTGGTGGTACGGTCTTACATGGCTTATCGACAAGATAAGGGGCAACTTCACCACCAACGGCATCTTGATTATCAACCGCGTCATCGGCTCTGCGGTTATAATCTTCTCGCTTCTTATTCTTTTCGGGACATTGTTCAACATCTATCACCTTCACTGATAGACGCCCCCGCTTGTGGCTTCCCGTAATGGGAGAAGAGAAGAAACGATGTGCTAATTGCGAATTAATGATTTAATAAAATGTTTATTTCCCAACAATTAAGAAAAGAAAATATCGCCGAATACCTGCTTTATATGTGGCAGGTGGAGGACATCATACGCGCCTACGGATGCTCGCTTACAGCCCTGCGCCGCGAGTATATCGCACGGTTCGACTACGATGACGACAAGAAAGAGGAACTCATCGACTGGTACGGCAACCTGATAAGAATGGTAAACCAGGAGGGATGTCGTGAAGGCGGACATATACAGATAAACAAGGTGGTGATGCAACAGCTCATAGAACTTCACGAGCAGTTGCTCGCAAGCACCAAGTTCCCCTTCTACAACGCCGAGTACTACAAGGTGCTGCCGTTCATCGTGGAACTGCGCAACCGCGGGGCTAACAAGGAGGAGAACGAGATAGAGACATGCTTCAACGCCCTCTACGGCACCATGATGCTCCGTCTGCAGAAGAAGGAGATAAGCCCTGACACCCAGCATGCCATAACGGAGATAACAACCTTCATCGGAATGCTCTCCGACTATTATAAAAAGGAGCGTGAGGAAGGACTGAAATTCGAGGATGATTAATACACATAAATACCATATAAAACTATGAATATACTGATAACAGGTTGCAACGGCCAATTAGGAAATGAGATGCAACGCCTCCAGGCAGAGCATCCTGAGCATAACTGGATAAACACCGACGTTGAGGAACTGGACATCACCAACCAACTGGCCATTGAGCAGATGGTGGCGGAAAAGAAGATTGACGGCATCGTGAACTGCGCGGCCTACACCGCCGTGGACAAGGCGGAGAGCAACAAGGAACTCTGCACGTCGCTCAATACCGTTGCGCCTTCTTATCTGGCAGCAGCCGTGGAGAAACGCGGAGGATGGATGATTCAGATAAGTACCGATTATGTGTTCAACGGAACGAAACACACACCTTACGTCGAGACAGACACTCCCGCGCCTGATAGCGTTTACGGCTCAACAAAACTTGCCGGCGAACTAGGTGTGAGCAAGTTCTGCTCCAAGGCGATGATAATACGTACCGCATGGTTGTATTCCATCTACGGGAACAACTTCGTGAAGACCATGATTCGTCTGGGAAAGGAGAAGGAACAACTGGGAGTGATATTCGACCAGATAGGCACCCCTACCTACGCACGCGACCTCGCACGAGTGATAATGACCGCCATCGAGAAAGGCATAAAGCCTGGCGTTTATCACTTCTCTAACGAGGGAGTGATTTCGTGGTACGACTTCACTAAGGCCATCCATCGCATCGCAGGCATCAAGACTTGCAAGGTGCGCCCCCTGCACACCAGCGAATACCCCACGCCTGCCAACCGTCCTGCCTACTCCGTGCTTGACAAGACAAAGATAAAGGAAACCTACGGCATAGAGATTCCTTATTGGGAAGAGAGTCTCGCCGAGTGCATAGCAGAACTTTGATGATTTTTGGCACGTTCAAGAATCCGTGCCTAAATATGAAATTATGAATCAAGAGATAGAAAGAAGACGAGCGACTGGATGGACATCGAGAAGCAACGCGGTATCTCCGTGTCAACATCGGTAATGGAGTTTGACTACAGTCCGAACCCAGATGCACCAGACAGTATAGTTTACAAGGTGAATATCCTCGACACTCCTGGTCACCAGGACTTCGCGGAAGACACCTATCGCACGCTTACGGCCGTCGACTCAGCCATCATCGTGGTGGACGGAGCAAAGGGTGTGGAGACCCAGACGCGAAAACTGATGAACGTCTGCCGCATGCGCAACACCCCTGTAATCATCTTCATCAACAAGATGGACCGCGAGGGACGCGACCCCTTCGACCTTCTTGACGAACTGGAGCAGGAACTTCAGATAAAGGTGCGCCC
>OMXS01000049.1 GCA_900315095.1 uncultured Prevotellaceae bacterium
TTATTAATTAGTTAAGTATTCTTATATAGAGGGTGTGATACCTTGTTGACACCCTGAAACGCTGAAACGCTGAAACGCCATGGGCCTACTCACTCTTTCCTCTACCAGGCCATCGAGTGCCCAGAGGAGTTCGTTGCTCACGGCCATAGCATAGCGCACCACGTTGAAGCCCTTTCCTGTCTTTATTGGCTTGAAGTTAGGGCGCAGCGAGCCGTCGTCGCGGCGCGTCACGGTGATATACTCCCCGTTGAACACCCGCGGGTTGCGCTTCCATTTGTTCATTATCATATCATGATTATCATTTCCCAATAATTTGGAGCAACATGAAAAAGAAAACCCCAATTCTTTTTGGATTATTCTCGATATTTTGTAACTTTGCGGTGTCCATCTCTATGCTTAGGTATGAGAGAAGCGAGACAAGAAATACTTTTATACATTTTTGAAAACGTATGAAAAACGATAACACCACCGTAGTAAAGCCTTTCTTGAAGTGGGCAGGAGGTAAGGGACAGTTGCTGACGCAACTTGACGATTATCTCCCACAGCAACTTGATGGGAGACCATTTACATACGTTGAGTCGTTTGTGGGTGGCGGTGCGATGCTAACATTACCTATAATTCCCATAAACTCTCATTAATCCCATCCATCATCATGCCCACCAGCGATAAATTCCTTGCTCCCAAGGGCGACTACAAGAACCTCATCGCCTTCCAGAAATCAGAGTGCATCTACGATATCACACTCTATTTCATAGAGCACTACCTGCCGAAGATTGGCGACCGCACGGTGGACCAAATGAAACAGGCTGCCCGTTCGGGAAAGCAGAATATTGCGGAAGGCAATGAGACGGGAACCACCTCAATGGAAGCATGCATCAAACTGGTGAACGTGGCAAAGGCGAGCCTTAAAGAGTTGCAGGAGGACTATGAGGACTATCTGCGTAATCACGGCAATCAGATGTGGGATGTCAACAGCCAGCAATGTCGAAATGCACGCGCTTGGTGCAAAGAACACTCGGCCCCTGCCGACTATATGCGCGTCTGCGAATTGCGCGACGACATAACATTGGCCAACATTGCACTCGTTCTTATACACCAAACTGATTTTCTGCTCAGGCGTTTGCTTGAGAAGTACAAGCAAGAATTCCTGGAGAATGGCGGCATTAAGGAGCAAATGTCGCAGGCTCGTCGCAGTTGGCGCGAAGAGCATGGAATGGGATATCTTAATGGGAACTATAGGAAGAACGGGAATAATGAAGACAATTTCGAAAACAAATAATGGATTTACACTTCAATCAGAATACATGAACGTGGGACGGTTCACATATAGTGTACCCATTTAGTCTACACTTCCACCTAAAACTATACCCGATTTGTCCACACATTACACCTTTTAATGCTCTCTCATCCACCATTCGTCAGCATGAATTTCTAAAAAATTAGCTTCAGTATACCAAGTATAGTCAAACCAGTTAGTGGATTCTCCATACATATTCTTTTCTATTGAATATTCAAGCCAACGCGTGGAGCGTAGGATGCCACAAAGACGGTGACTATATTGCTGCTCTGAGTCTGGCTCAGACTTCAGTATTTCTAGCATCTGCTCCGTCGTAATCCATTTCTTTTCCATTGTTTTTTTCGGCAAATGTCGGAGATCTTCGGGAAACGCGCAAATAATTTTGATCAAGTTAGATCAAATTTGGAGAGTTTAGATCAAACTTTCCTCGTTTTTGATGTCGTATTATCACTTTTTTTCTAAAGTGTATTCATTTTTCGGAAATAAAATATTAATTTTGCGTCATCATAACTAAAAATCAGAACGCAATGCTGACCAAAATATGGAATGATTTTTGTGACGACGTACTATCATCCAAGAAGAGAAAGTCGAAAGAGATAGACTTCGAAAAGGGGCCTGTCAAAGATTTCCTTACATCGCTTGGATGGGTTAAATATGGTGGTCACAGGCTGGCCGAACAACACCCGATTCAGTTTGCAACAGCCAACCATTACGCCGATTTTGCGTTGTTCCTCCAAGATGAGGACAAACCCGAAATGATTATCGAGTTGAAGCGTCCTGCTAAGAGAAAGGAAGACAGGGATGCTGCTCAACTTGAAGATTATATGCTGAAAGAAGAATGTAGTTTTGGTCTTTTAGTGGGTGAAGTGCTTGAACTTTATTATGTTGATTTTTCAAAAATAAGACATCGTGCAGAACTGGTCACAACCATTAAATTCGATAAAGACAATATCGATGCCAGACAGTTAATATCTTTGCTTCAGGCGCAAGATTATGATACGCAAAAGATGAAGGAGCATTGTCTACAGCAACTTAAGCTTAATGAAACGGTGAGATATTGGAATTCCAAAGAAGGAAAAGATGATATTTTTACCTTCATCCTAAAAAGCAGTTCTCTTCCTGAATCACTAAAGGACAAGCTACAGTCTATGATGTCCATAAAAGTACATGTACATCAGGCAATAGAATCGCAAGCAGAAACAGATGATTATCCAGTAGTAGTGAATGATTCTATTGATGAAGACTATCATTTGTTTAAGGTTCAAATGAAAGGAACTGACGCGACTTTGCGCTATTACCCTTCAAAAGCTCAATATGTAGTTATTGCGGGTAGCCTTATAAGAAAGGAAAGTACAGACAGTTTTAGGAATCGTGCAGCTATAGAAAAACGCAACGAGATATTTAGTAATAAGGCTTCATACAGAGATTTGGGAGAGAGCGTTGAGTTGCTACATGATGTGGTTTTCAACTTAGAAGCCCCCAATACACCTACTCAGTTTTGCACAGGCCGTTCCACTAACGCAACCACAGCCCTTTTTGACGAAGAAGGAAGAACTTTTGCAGAAGTATACTCCGAGGGACAAGAAGCAAGAGAAGTCGTTCCTCCAAGTATTACTCCCGTAAATACACCCCAAGGGGATAATTTCAGAGATAGCTGCATAAGTAGACTTATGAAGGTGACAGGGCAAAAACTTTTTAAAAAGTCGGTAAGCACTTATCTTTCTAAAGATGGGAAAACTGGGTATGTTATCAGGACTTCTAAAATCTATAAGCAAGGAAATCGCGAGAAATATTGGTATGCTTATAAGAGAATCATGGACATTTCTAACTGCAAGAATCAGTATTATGTGTTTGGTTGTAATAACGAAAACACCATCATCGTGCTTCCTGTATCTGAGATAGAATCGCGAATTGAATGCCTGAACTACTCTAAGGACGGCAACGGCAACCCATCGTATTGGCATATTGTATTCTTCAAGGATGATGCTGGTAAGATGACTTGGTTGTTATCAAAGCCTGAAGTTCAAGAGATTGACATAACCCACATGCTACTATAGTGTAAATAGAGTGCGAAGAAGTATGACAATACGCGGGGCTTCGATCCCGCCTCTGAGGACGATATAACGGACAACGGAATGAGCCGTTATATGGAGAATAACGACGACGAGGGATGGGAATAGAACTACCAAAAAATAATTAAAGTTTTACTTTAAAATACTGCCGTAAATATTTGGTGGTATGCGGATATTTTTGTATCTTTGTAGGTGTTAAGGGGAAGACGCTCAGTCGCTCCCGGGAGCCGGAAGAAGTCAGGCGCGCGGACATCGGAAGGCTGCGACAGAGCCCTCGACCAACACAAAAAAAACAACTAAACCTCTAATTTACTAAACAACCAAACCACTAAACAACTAATTCACCAAACGACCAAACGACCAATTTACCAAACCCCTAAACGACTAAACAACCAATTCACTAAACGACCAAACCACTAAACGACCAAAAACTATGGCAGTACTTTACAAATTACAACAGGACAACCGCGACACCTCGCAGCACAAGGGCGAGTGGTACGCACGAGCTAAGATGCTCGACATCATAGAGCTGGACGAACTGGCCCAGCTGA
>OMXS01000048.1 GCA_900315095.1 uncultured Prevotellaceae bacterium
GCCTTGCTTCTCGATAGCAATGCAAAGATACAAAATGGAAGAGCGTTTTGCAAGAAAAAACGCGAATTTCTTCCGACCATTTTAGGTCGGAAAATTTTGTCCCAAAAATGGCGAAACCCTTTGTTTTAGGGCATTTCAGAGAAGGTCGGAAATGGTCGGAAATAGGTCGGAAGATTTTTGAAAAATACCCATATTTTATTGAAAAAGTAAACATTTTTTACACTACAGAAAACGTTCGAAGGGCATATGTTGGTTGAAAGTCAACAAGTCAACAAGTCAACAAGTCAACAAATGCCCTTTTCTGAACTCGCGATTTTATGTGTCTTATTTCTTATATTTTATATATATTATAATATATATAAAATATAAAATAAATATACATATAATTTATCACATCATGTTACTGTCATCTAGTCGTCATCATGCAAATCTCAAAAACCCTTTTGTTGACTTGTTGACTTGTTGACTTGTTGACTCGGCGTGCGAATTATTTTACATAATTCTTGCAAGCCGTTTAAACAAAGGGATTGCAGAAGATGGCAAAAAAAATCTCAAAAAAAGTAGAGATTTTATTCTTTCATGCGACATCTTTTTTGTATCTTTGCAACAGCGTTTTAGTGGAAGGAGAGAGAGCCAGCGGTGCCCGCGCTGTATCCATGAAAAACACCAAATAAAGAAATTAAAAATCCTTTAGAAAGATGGAAAATCACATAATGCGTGACGATGTCACGCCCAATGTCATGCAGCATATTCAGAGGCTGGCGAGCACTCTGAACAACGATCCCATGTACATCAGCGCCGTTGATTTTGACGTATTGCGCGCCTTCACAAACGGCTTCAAACCTAACCTTGTCGTGCTGCTTCTTGTAAGCATCACCAAGGATGATGTGCGCGAGTACCTTAGAGATAACATTTTCGATGCCCTGAGGATGGACAACGAACTAATGACGGAGGAGATGAGGGAGAGCGAGATAAGACTGGAGAGCCGTCTCAAAGAGATGTGGCGACAGGTAACTGTGCGCCTTCGTTATGAAAAGCAGAGCAAGGCACGCCGTAATGATGCGCTTGCTAGAATGTTAGGCATCTCCCCCGACCCCGTAAGGATGGGAGAAAACATCGCACCCAACACATCGCCCGTAGAGAGGGGAATGGAGAAAATGCCTTCTTTGAAAATTATAATAAATAACAATCAAAGTGGTGATGACAAAAGAAGGATAGAGATGACAGGCGACAAGACAAATTATACCGAAAATTAATCACAATAATATTATGTATAGAAAAATACTCATAAAAGGCAATAATGCCAAGTACGTGGAAAAACGTGGAAACGGCAACGTGGCAAGCGACCGTGAGATAACGATGGAAGGAGATAACGCCCAGTATGAAGAACTTGCAGGCGCAGCAGCGACGCATATGCCCCTATACCGCACCCGCGAGCAAGGAACTAACCTCTATGAGTTTCTTGTGCGTGGCGGCTATATCGACGGCAAGACCGACAGGGAGTGCTGGCTGTACCTGATGGGATGCACGGCAGAGCAGCCGTCGGAGTTAAACCCCATCAGATGGCTTCACACCAAGGAGCAGCTGCGACACATGTTGTCGCTGTTCTTCGGCGGCATGCTGAAAGACGGCAGCCTGAAACTTGCCGACCTCACAAGACAGGTGCCAAAAATGTTCATCGACAAGAACGGGAACGCCATCGAACTATCAAAACCGCGCAAGGAAGTGAGTGGTGAAATGGATGACTTGACGACTTTTTTCCGACCTATTTCCGACCTTTAAGCAAACCCATTGTGGCAGGGCGTTTGCGGTAGATTTTGAAAGAGTTTTCCGACCTCGAAATGGTCGGAAAACTTTTTTATTTTTCCTTGGAAAAAGTTTGTCCGTGTTGTAACTTTGCAATGCAATCAACCGGTAGTTTGCAGAGAACAAAAAACATAAATTTAATAATAGTACGATATGGACAAGACAAAAAGAAAAGCCGTAAAAGGCACCGCCTACTACTACGATGACGACTCCATGGAGTTTGTCCGTCAAGGCAAGGGCAGGGAGGTGCAGAAGGATGTCCGCAAGCACCGCGGCTCCAAGATGTACCGCACCGTGGGAGAGAAGCAGTCGTCTCTGCATTGCAACCTCTCAGCCCCCGAGGACAGCACCGACCCATGGGCGCAGATGGCAGAGGACTTCGAGAAGCTGGCACAGCAGGAGCAAGTGCCATTGAACCTTAAACCGCGCGGCAAGAAGATTCTGGACACGGAATCGCTGACGGTGACTCTCAACAAGGCACAGCACCAGATGGTGATAGTGCAGACGATAACGCTCGTTGAAGGCATCGACCTCGACGACATAGTATGGAACAACGCTTACGAAATACGAAAATGTTTTACTGGCAACAAAAAATCAATTCAAACTGCTATCCCGTCACAAGGGAGAACTTCTACCAGGTCATAGACAGCCCGGCGGTGGTA
Source organism: uncultured Prevotellaceae bacterium (assembly GCA_900315095.1). Taxonomy (GTDB): domain Bacteria; phylum Bacteroidota; class Bacteroidia; order Bacteroidales; family Bacteroidaceae; genus Prevotella. The sequence continues at coordinate 2,469 of OMXS01000048.1, forward strand.
GAGGCGACAAAGGCTGTGGCGCGCATATCAAAGCAGATGGCTGAGTGCAACGACGAGAAACGCCGTCAGAAACTACACGAGGAGAAAGCCGAGACAAAGAAGCGACTGCCGCTGTGGGTGTTCGCCGCAGGCAAGATAGACACCACCACACGCGTATGCTTCGGCAGGGAGGTGGCGCAGATGTGGCGCAAGCAGGAGGCGATACACCTGAACGGCCTCTACATGGCAGACTTCGACGACATTGACGACCCTCAGAAGGTGTGGAGCATGCTTGCCAAGAAAAACCAGACGGAGCGCACCGAGAAGGAGTCGCTGACCTACGCCAAGGAACTGTGCGAGAAGTACGGCATCGTGTTTGCGCACATCACGCCCTCGGGCAGAGGACTGCGCATGGTGTGCAAGTACCACAACCTTGACTGGAACATCGCCGACCACCAGCAATGGCTCGCCAAGGAACTGGGGCTTAAGGCAGACGAGGCATGCAAGGACAGCGCAAGGGCGAGCTACGCCTGTCCGCGAGAGAACATCCTACACATTGAACTTGAAACACTTTTAACCTATCAGGCAGACGAATATGAGGCACGTCATGGCGAGAGCTATCGCCAAGGTAATAGTCAGCCCACTCTTGGAGTCGGCGATGGCAGTAATGGAAACGCTGTGCCTGCTGGCAGCAATGCTGTACAGCAAGGCGGAGCACAAGAGAATGGAAATGCTGCAGACGAAGCAGCGAGTGACGAATCAATATCAATAGAACAAAATGAACAAGGACAGTACACCTACGACGGCATACCCTACAACGAGATTGCCGCCGAGTACCTTAAGCGACACCTTGGAGGAGAACCCCCTGTGGGAGGCCGCAACACAACATATCATAAACTGGTTTCGGGATGCATGCGGTATCTCTGTGACAACAACGCCGAGGCTATACTGCTCGTTACTCCTGGTTTTGGACTTCCGCAGCACGAACGGCAACAGACTGTTGCTTCGGCTCTACGCGGGAAGAAGTACGAGGGGATGCCAGCAAAGGTCGCGACAATACTTAAAGGTCTGCGTCTTCGCTACCCTAAGCCCGGAACAGCGTCGGGCATTGGAGAGTCTGAGTGGGATTACGCCCGATGGGCACGGCGCTTTCAGCCTTACCTTACTGGTCATTGGGACAAGGTGGTAGGGGTGATGCCTGAAGAAGAGCGCGTGAACGCCATGCTCTGCGCCGGCGCCATGTTCGGAACGCTGGCATCGGGAGTGAGGCTTCAGAACTGGTACGACGGCTCTACAGTCCCCCTGACATTCATGGTCTACATCATAGGTCAGGCGGCAAGCGGAAAAGGCACCTACGAACTGCTGAACAAACTCATCATGGAGCCTCTGCGACTGGCTGACGAGAAAGGCCGCCGAGAGGAAGAACGCTACATAGAGGACCAGAGGCGAAGGGCGTCGTCGACGGCAGCGGCGAAGGCACAGCCGATGGAACTGAAGCACTATCCCGTGCGCTACCTGCCCTCGAACATCACTATGGCGCAGCGAAACGAGCGACTGCGCTGGTCTATGGTGCAGGCAGGAGACGAGAAGAGACAGGTGGCGTGCTACACCTTCGAGAGCGAGCTGTCTTCAAAAGTGCAGTATGAGAAATCGTCATGGGCGGCGGCACAGGACTTCGACAAGAAATCATTCTCGTGCGAGGAGGTGGGAAGCGAGACACGAAGCAACCTCACCGCAAACGGCACGGTGCCAGCCTTCTTCAACCTCATAGCCACAGGAACGCTGGACGCTCTCTACAAGAAGATAACACGGCAGAACTGCCTCGACGGACTGCCCACACGACTCATCATGGGAGTGCAGCCTGACGGAAAGTACAAGATGATAGAGTACCGCTCACGCCGCCGCAAGGTGGACGACGAGACATGGCTGCGCACCGTAGGCTCACGGTTGCTGGAACTGGTAAGCGACATCAACCTAGAGCAGGAGGTGAGAGTGCCGAAGAAAAGGCAGGATGAATACGGCGAAAAGACAAGCATCTCGAAGGCTCTCTATGAGTGGGGAGTGCGCACGGCAGAGATCTGCGGACTTGGCGACTTTGCAACAGGCGACTATTTCCGCCGCCGTGTTCCCATGATAGCGGCACGCTATGCGGCAGTTTACGCCATCATCAACGACCTCGACCACTTCCAGAACACAGGCAGCGTGAAGATTGACATGAAGACCATAGACTATGCCCTCGCCATGTGCGACTACCTCATGGAATCGCAAATGTACTACTTCGGCAAGATGGTTACCGAGGCATCGGAGATGGCGACAGGAAGCACTCAGGTGTTCAAGAACACAAAAGTCGACCGTGCGCTTGCTGCTCTTCCTATGATGTTCACTATTGAAGAGATAGCGAAAGCGCTTGGACATACGAACAAAAAATCTGCATATCAGACCGTAGGACGTTTGATAAAAGCCCACAAAGTGAAACTCATAGAAAAATATAAATATCAGAAAACTTCTAACTTTTAAACTATATGATTACTCAAAATAAACAACAGCCGAGAGGCATCCGCAACAACAACCCTCTCAACATGGTAAGAACACGGCGGAGCAAGTGGGTGGGGATGCGCCCACAGCAGACAGACAAGATGTTCTGCCAGTTCACATCAATGGCTTTCGGAGTGAGAGCCGCGTTCATACAACTGGAGAAATACTGGGCAGAGAAACACTTGCGCACGATATCGAAAATAGTGCGCCTGTGGTGCCCCGACTCTGAGAAGATAATGATGGTATACGAGAACGCCGTCTCCGCATACACAGGCATCCCCAAGGACGACCCTTTGCCGAGACCTTCTGACGACTACATCACATGGTCACGAATCTTCAATGCTATGTG
>OMXS01000052.1 GCA_900315095.1 uncultured Prevotellaceae bacterium
ACATCTCCCTTATTTACGTTACAAAGTTACTAAAAAAACTTGAAATATGCAAGTTTTTCAGCAATTATTTTTCTATAAAAACGTAAATTTTTATTCAAAAAGAACATTATCAAATTCCTCCGTTTTTTACGAAGCCATCCAGCACTTTTTCGATGGCTTTCCCAAAAGTGTTGGAAGGCTTCGCTGCAAGAAAAGTACCGGGGTGTATTCTGGAGTGCGGAGAAGGGGAAACTATAAGGGCGTTTGGTGTTACACATTGGCGGCAGGCCTCTATCTGTAGCAGATGTGCATCAGATGTGTAACAGGCGGAGAAGAATGATTAATAGCTGATTTCCAATGGAATAGACATCTTCTTCTTTCTATAAAAAACAAATAAGAATATGGTGATAAAAGAATAGCAGCGAAGTGTAACGAAGTCTGATGTGTAACAAGACAACAAATCTGCTCCAAGCGGTAGCCAGGAGCAGACTTGAAGTTAGTGACACGGATTTGTCAGAACGGCATTTCGGTCTGAACGGGTTGCTTGTCACGGGATTCATCGAAAGCCTTTTGCGACTGGACGTAATAACACGTCTTCTGCGCCCCATTTGCATCGCGCTGTATCCAGCGGTCACCATCTTTTTTCTGATGTGTGATGCTGATGGGGTTCATGCAGTGGATGTGTTCAGCCAACAGGCAATAGTCCTTCAGATGTTGCGTCATCTTCTTTGGAGCCCATCCAAACAAGGTTTCACGATTGAAGTCTGCCAGCACCTGCTCTGCTTTCAGCTCACAGTCAAGATGACCACCACCTTCAGCAAAGTAGTCGTCGGCCCACTGTTTGAAGTCCTTGCCAACAGCTGCCATCTGCTCACGGCGCTCGATACGACTCAGCGGCGGTACAATGCGACGCTCGCCAGGCTTCAGCGACAGGAAGAAGCGCACTGCCTGCACCATGAAAGCCAGGTCGAGTTGCCAGTCCTCCTCACTATACTCGGTGCCCATTAAGTTCTGACCGAAATCATCGCGTATGGTTCGAGTTTCGTTGTAGTCATTCATCGGGGTCTTCACGTGATAGTAGTCCGAGAAGGGCTGCTGCCAGAAGCGTCCTTCGGTCGATGGGTCGTGATGCGAGAGGGTGAAGTTGGTGGCAAGTCCAAACTTCGGGCTCTGTGCAAAGGGAATGACAAACGAGTGGCGGTTTTTCTCCTCCACACGCATGTCGCCCGTTACCAGACCATAGACGAAGTTGTAGTTGAACTTCAGGGGACACTCATCGATGAACACCAGCGAGGTGTCTTCCGTGACTCCGTCGAACAGGAAACGAGGGTCTCTAAACGATGTCTTACTGGCGTCGATAGGGAAGGACTTAACCATCTTGGCGATAGCCTTGAGGTAGAACGACTTTCCGCTGCGTCCGTTACATTCGTCAACACTCTCAGCCAGGGTAGAGTCCATGCAGAGCGTGGCCCATGCCTCCGATTCCGACTTATGTGAGTAAAGCAGATAGCCCAGGTTTGCCAATCGACTGGCCAGGGCAAGGTTCTCCTCAGCAATTTCCTCATCCGTTAGTTCGAGTCCGCCTTCGTCTTGCTTGCGCCAATATAAGCGGCAAGTATTGACGATGAACTTCAAGAAGTTGCTCAGCTTCGTCTCCATATTCAGGGCTACATCATACTGTCCGTCCTCAGTCTGGCTGACGGTGAACATGTCTGGCACCTGATGAAAGTCGTGCTGAATGATGCAGTCCTCCCAAACGTAGTGATCCGACGGGTCGGTGTATCGGTGAATGACGATTTTCTCTGCCGTCACCTCAACCCAGCAGTTGCGGAAGTGAAAGTACTGCACTGTAGCCGTTGCTTTGCGGAAGTCCAGATCGTCGCGAGTGCGGATGGTGCTGGCATTGCTGGTGGGCAGGTCGCGACTGCGCAGCACCTTGTCGATGAGCGGCTTGGGCAGAGCTTGTTGCATCATCCAGCCTTTCAAGAAGTCCACGATAGCATTGGCAGTGACCTTTGTTACCTTGATACCCTCGATGCGGATATAGACAGGCTCGTTGCGCGACTCGTCCTTCAGTTTGAAGAAACCGTTCAACTCCAGGAAGTAGTCGAGCGAAGTGCGACTGAGCACATACTCCTTCTCTCCCTGCTTATTGGTTTTTTCCGTCCAGAACTTGGCTTTCACCGCACGATACACTAACAGGTCCATCGCCTTTTTACCAGGATGCAGACGGCAGTAGTCGCGCAGATCCTTGCACTGACGACCACGGTTGTCGTGCAGTCCGCCCATATCGCTGCTGTTGAGCCATGCAGTGCTGATGGACGGAATGCGTAGTGCCAACAGTGTACCAGCCTTTTTGCCAGTCGTGTCGATGTCGGGGATGTTGACTACGCGCTGCGCGTACTTTAATAGTACTTGGTAATCATCATCAGAGAGACCCTTCACCTCGCTGTCGAGCCACACGGACAGGTAACCATTGCTCAGCGCACAGACGGCATCCGAACCGCCACTGACAAGCAACAGCACGGGCAGTTTCTCCTCGTCCTGCTCCTGGAACTTCTTACGGACAGCGTTGAGACCGTAGATGTAGTTTTGCTGGCGTGGCTTCTGCCCACAGATGAGAAAACGGTGCGCCTTGTCTGGGTTCTTGGGTTCGTAAACCTTGTAGAACGTCTGCGGCTGTCCCTTCTCATCAGTGTAGTCGCACGTCTGGGCAAAAATCGGGTACGTCGGTGTGGGTTTGCGGACTATGACCTTGTCGCCATAAGTAATGGCCACCTCACTGACGCCCTGCCAACCGTAGGTTGCCAGATGCTCCGGCTTGACGCCATTGCCCCAACAACTCAGATCAAGATTACCTACACCTTCAAAGAGCGTGACACGAGGCCCTGCACCCAGCTCTTCGGGACGGGCAGTACGCTTTTCAATGTCAGGTTTGTTGACCGACACCGACAGTTGCTCATCAACGCCGTAGCGCTCAGCCAGTTCCTCCAGAGCCATGCGGAACTGGCTTTTGCCGTTAATCCACATGTAAAGGTCGATGGGCGAGAAATAGCCACCGCCTTCGCCCATGCCGAAGTCTTTGCCCAGAACGTCACGAATGATGTCAAGTCCAGCGTTTGTTACGCTAAAGACTTTTTGCAATAGATATTTATTTTCCATAATCGTTTTTACTTTATATGGAAAATGTGGTCTCAGGTTTACTTTGCCGACAGCGTCGCCTTACTTAACAAACCACCCCTTCAGTAATCGGCACGCGGCTTCGTCCTGAGAAGTTGTTGCAAAGGTACGGAGTTATTTTGGATAAAAAAAGCAATTTCGGAAATATCTAACATATTGATTATTAGATAATTATGACTACAAATGACACTATTGTATCAAAAATCGACACCTCTCGTCAGAATGTTTCATGAGTAGTCAGTTTTTCCGATATTTACTATCAGAAAATCTGACTCCCCAAATCTATTTCTTGTCAGATTTTAGGAAAAATGATACTGGTTCGATTGAAAATTAAAAAAAATGACTGGTCCGAAATTGGAACCAGTCAGGAAATGTGATAATGACGATAGTATAAAAAAACTTAAACCACGCTTTGACCTGCAGCAAGAGTCTTTTTTTCGGTTATAAATGCATCCAGTTCTCTATTAAAAACTACTTGTTTTTCGCTTAGTTTGGCAATTGCGTTCTTTCTGGTGCTCACTGTATGCCAGATGGGCAAAGGATACCCTAAACCATTGGCAAGGACATCATAGTAGCTCTTAATAGGAGTATCTATGGTTCCTCCCATCCAATTTACTACCATCAGGACTTTAAGGGAAGACGGCTTTTTACGAGTCGGCTCAGGATGGAACTCATTGAAATACTTGAAAAGAATACGTATATCTTCGGCCTTTTGATAACACTGCTTAATGCTCAATGGCAAAACCAAGACCTGTTGTTTGGTGGCATTTCTTAACAGGGCATAGTCCGTAATATCCTCCAATCCGAAATGGTGAAATCCTTGCTGGGCTGCATTGTCAAAACCAATGTCATCAATAAGTTTCTGGATTTCACAAGTCACGGGAGCTTGCGTATGTTTAATAGAGCTCTTCATGTCTGCTATAATCTCGTCACATTGTTTCATCAAAAGTTCGACACACAGAACTTTGTTGGACTTAATATCTTTTTCCTTATTGATAACATCCCGACAGACGAGTAGAGAAGCGAGAACGTTGGTAAACAAGGCCCGCTGCTCAAAGAACAGGGCCTGAATGTTATCTCTAAATGACTCAATGCCAAAAAGGTCTCTTGCACATCCTCCCCGTGCTAATACCGATTTCTCAAACACGGAAAGTTTTCTCTCTTCACCAGGAAGTTTTGCATGCGAAATGGGACAGCTCTTCCGAAATTCACGTTTCAGAGATTCCATAGAACTTCTGAGCATGTTGAACATTCGCTCGGCTGTAGTGTAACGATTGTTATCTTCCGTTGCCCACAACTCATTGAATCTCAAGGAGCACTCCACGAGATTCAGATATTCGAGGTGCGCAATCGAAAGGCAGTTACGTGTCTCTGCAAGCCGCTTCTGTATTTGCAACTCACCTATATTACGTACATATAGACTGGCAATAAAACCATCCTCTGTATAACATTTGAGGGTGTCTATGATGTAGAAGATGTTTTCCTCTGTCTTGGAAAGATAATCTGTATGTTCCATTTAATGTTATTTGATTTTCATTTTGTACTGCAAAGTTACCCATTTTTGACAACTTCTCAAAGATTTTGAGATGAAAAGTTTTCTATTTTACAAAACTTAAAAGTTTAGAATTGGAAAAATGTTTGCCGTTTCCCGTTTCAAAGGTTTACTTTGCAAGAGAAATTTACTTTGCAAGAGAAAGAATTACTTCGTTCCATCTCCACTGCAATATCCGTTTCGGATATTACAAAACGTAACAAAGGGCGTTATCCAGTGCTTTTTTCGAGACCAGTCATGGGGACATCTGGGGTGAGGTCAGGACTCATTGATCTGTTCCCCAAAGATGAGAATAGGAAACGGAAGTCAGTGAGATGTCAAGGGACGGGTAATGAAATCTCTTTGTTTTCCATTCTTTTGCTAATATTTCGCAGATTTTTCACTCAAAAGCATTTAAATTCCCAAAGATTTTGTAACTTTGCCCTCGGTTCGGGGAGAAATCCGGACAAATAGAAAGCATTCGCTATTATTTCGCGTTCAGCCAAAAGCCTCGGAAACTTATTGGAAATAAAAACGCAACGAGATAATACGTGGTGAGGTGGTCGTAATGGGCATCTTCATCTTCATATAGCGATGCACACACTTCGGTGTGATGCATTCTTGTGAAGATGACGGGGTTTCCATCCGAGGCTGCCTCGAAGCTGAACGCAAAAGGTGCATCACACTTTTTGCGTCTTGGCGTGATTGATAGTTGATGCAGAACTTAAAACTATCAATCGAGAAATGGCAAATACGAACTTAGCTAATGCGAAGACTGCGAAGAACGACGAGTTTTACACACAATATGCAGATATTCAGAAAGAGATAAATGCTTATCTGGAATACGACCCTGATGTATTTCGCGGTAAGACGGTCTTGTTGCCTTGTGATGATCCAGAGTGGAGTAACTTCACAAAATTCTTTGCTCAGAACTTTGAATCATTTGGGTTAAAGAAACTGATTAGTACGAGTTATGCTGTAGAGTCGAAGAAGATAAAAGATTGGAAGCCTACACAGACAAAAGTCGTACCAATGGCAAGATATTCATCCTTGATGAGGACATCAATAGCGATGGTCGCTTTAACATCAATGACCTTCATTGGAATTATCTTGAAGGTGATGGTGACTTTCGAAGTGATGAAGTAAAAGCCCTTCGTAATGAAGCGGATATCATTATAACAAATCCGCCATTCTCGCTTTTCAGAGAGTTTATGGCATGGATAATGGAAGCAGAAAAGTTGTTTATTTGCATAGGAAGCATGAATGCAGTTTCGTATAAAGAAATCTTTCCCCTTATCAAGGATAATAAAGTATGGTTGGGAAATGGTTTTAATGCTGGTAATGCATATTTCGGAATACCTAATTCTGCATCAAAAGATTATGTTGAGGGAGTGTATGATGCAACTACTAATCTTGTAAAATTTCGCAATTGTTGTTGGTTGACTAATATAGATCATGGTCGTCGTCACGAGCCACTTCCTTTGATGACAATGGAAGACAACATTCTTTATTCAAAACACAAAGAAATCAAAGGTAAAGGATATGTCCGCTATGAGAACTATGACGCAATAGAAGTTCCTTATGTCGATGCAATTCCTGATGATTATAATGGCTGTATAGGGGTACCTCAGACATTTCTTGATAAATATTGTCCAGAGCAATTTGAGATAATAGGAATTGCAGAAGGTGATTCAGGTAAAGAACTCGGCTTAAAACCATATCCACGTGAACTAAAGAAACTGAATAAAAGTCTCAGGGATGGGCAACTATATTATATAGATGAGAATGGCATTCCTCAAAAACCATATGCAAGAATAATAATCCGTAAAAAACAATAGCTATGCAAACGATATTGATGACCAACCTTACGGTAAAGGAAATATGTGAGGGCTTTGTCTATAATCAGTTGGAGGGCAAAGGTCTTAATGGGTGGGCTGGTAAACTGACTATTCAGCCCGAGTATCAGCGCAACTATCTTTATATTGAGAATGATGGAAAAAAAGAAGTGGCTGTTATAGAAAGCATATTGAAGGACTATCCGATAGGACTAATTTACTTCAATCGCAACGAGAATTATACAAAGCCACAAACAGAATTTGAGATTCTTGACGGACAGCAGCGCATAACAAGTATTGGCCGTTTCGTAACGGGAAAGTTCGCCATCAAAGATAAGTTTGGTATGGAGCAATACTTCACAGGACTTAATCCCGAAGAGCAAGAGAAAATCCTCAACTACAGACTTCTAATCTATATCTGTAACGGTACTGAGAAGGAAATAAAGGAATGGTTTGAAACTATCAATATAGCTGGTGTGCCACTGAACAAACAGGAATTGTTGAATGCTACCTATTCAGGACCTTTCGTTACAAAAGCAAAAGAGACATTCAGCAACTCTCGACACCCACAACTGCAGAAATGGAGTAGTTATATAAAGGGTAATGCTAATCGACAGGAAATCCTTCATGAAGCTCTTGTATGGGTATCAAAAGGTGAAGATAATGTCGGTGGCTATATGAGCCAGCATCGCAATGAAGACAATATAGAAGAACTGAAAACTTATTTTGATACTGTAATAGAATGGGCAAAGACTCTATTTGGTGAGCCAAAGAATGAGATGAGAGGGTTAGAATGGGGTGCTTTCTATGAGAAATATCATGCCAATTCTTATAATCCTTCACAGTTGCAGCAACGAGTTAATGAGTTGTATGCAGATGAAGCAGTAACCAATAAACGTGGTGTCTTTGAATACCTTCTTGGCGGTGAAATAGATAAGACTCTGCTTAATATCCGTATCTTTGAAGATAGCGTGAAGAAAACAGTCTATGCGCGACAGACAAACGAAGCTCGAGAGAAGGGCATCAGTAACTGTCCTGAATGTGCGAAAGGACATGAGAATGTACGTACAAAGATATACAAGTTTACAGAGATGGATGCTGATCATGTATCTGCCTGGAGCAAGGGAGGAGCAACCACTATCGAGAATTGTCAGATGTTGTGTAAGACACATAACAGGATGAAAGGAAACAGATAAACAATAAGGTTATAGGAACTATGAAGTATTTATTTGTATTTTTTACAATTGCCGTTATGGCATCTTGCAACAACATTAGTAACAATCCATTCGGGCAAGGAGGCAAAAATGCAGCCCAGTTTGTAAAGGAACAAGTTCCAGAGCAACGTGACAATATTGCTAGTATAGAGACCATTGCTGAAGATTCTCTATTGTCAGACATTGGACTGACTTTTGCGAGCATTAGAGCGGAAAGAATCAAGGTGGCTTTTTTTGAGGGAAGTATATCTCGTGATGAGGCCGACCGAGTACTGGATAGTTGCAAGGCAGAACTTATGGCCGTTGAGCAATCGTGGAAATATGGCGCAGTTTCAAAGAAGATTAAGAAATATGAATATCAATGGCGAAAGGTGTATACTGTAAGAGTAACTATGAAAAGTGGTGAAATTAAAGAGCCACGTGTTCTGATGGATCAAGACGGAATCACGCCGAGAATGCTTGAAAGTGATTTTGTGCTTGGCTTGCTGAAATACAACACGTATTTTAATTTTTAATTTTGAGATATCAAGGGACGGGTAACTGACATCTTTAGGAATAACGCCAGCAGCTATGTTGGGTAAAAAAAGCCTGGGCATTTCGCTCAGGCTTTATTGATTCGGGAAG
>OMXS01000047.1:0-6339 GCA_900315095.1 uncultured Prevotellaceae bacterium
TTTGAGCATTATTACATTAGAGGAGATTATGTCTATATAAAGGATGGTGTTTTGCATTGGAAAGGAAAAGAATACCATTTGAAAGCGGGAAAACAATAATTCACATTTATGTTAAAAAACCGAGGGATAGGTTATAGATTGAATGTTTATAAAGAAGAAAACAAGTAAAATAAGACTACGGACAATATACTTCACCAACGGCAGCGAGACAAGGTATGTCTATTCCGCGACGGGCGAGAAACTGCGAGTGGTGTATCAGACTGCCGTTCCGAACATCACCGTCGCCATAGGAAGCACAAGGGAGCTCATGCCGTCGGAGATACTATACACAGACTCCACGGACTATCTGCTTGGAGACAGTCTAACGCTTAAGAACGGACGCATAGACATGTTCCAGTTCGACGAGGGCTACTGCCAGGCCACACGATATAATGCCACGCAGGACAACTTCATCTTCACGATGGTTTGTTTTTTACTGAAATTAAATCTTTATGTCTAAACTGCTTTTGTCTTTATGTCCAGTAAATTGCGTCTTTATGTCTAAAAACTAATAAACCTTCCACCCTTCTGGTTTCTTTATACCGATGACCTTCAGGTAAGTGGTTTGCTCGCCGTATATGGCTACGCGCTTGCCGTAGTTCTCAGGATGGTCAACGAGGTTAAGTTCCTTTCTAACTTTATAGCCACTCGGCAAACCGATGGTTATTACTTTCTCCTTGTTTGTCTCTCCTGGATGGTCAGCCAGCAATATCGCCTGCGGATACTCAAAGGGAGGTTCAAAGTCGGCATTGTTAATGGTCTTACTACATGCACCTACCACATAACCAACAACCCATGTCTGACCCGTCAGAGTCTGCGTCATGAATTGTTCAACGGTAAGCACATCCCCCTCATCAACATCATCAACTGAACCTTGCGAACCACCATTATCTCCTGTTCCTTCCGAACCTTCTCCCTCGTCACCACCTTGAGAGTCGTCATCATCAGAATCTTCTGTGCCCTCCGTCTCCTCTGTGTTATCTGTTTTGGTGAGTTCCTCTCCATAATATCCCTTCTCGCACCCTACAGTCATCAGAGAAATAGCGAGTGACAAGAAAATATAGAATAGACAGTTATTTCTTTTCATAAGAATAGAATAGAAGTTTAAAAGGTTTGGTTCTTCATTGCAAAAATAATACTTATTTTGATATAAAACAAGTTTTTCGAAAAAAAAGCGTGAAATGTTTGGCGGTTACGAAAAAAGGCAGTACCTTTGCACTCGCAATTCAGAAATAGCCTTTCTGACGCACTAAAATGATGCACCCGTAGCTCAGTTGGTAGAGCACCTGACTCTTAATCAGGGTGTCCAGGGTTCGAACCCCTGCGGGTGTACAAAACAAAAGGAAGTCGAGACATTTCGACTTCCTTTTTTCGTTGTATGTTTACTCTGTGAAATCCACCAATATTCTGAACACTTTGCCAGGATTCTCAGCCCATTGGCTCATTGCCTCTGGAGCATCTTCGGGTTTTACCACATTACTGATGAGAGCGTCAACGGGGCATTGCCCTTTCTCGAGATAGTGGATGACAGCACGGAAATCAGAGGGCTGGGCGTTGCGTGAACCACGAATATCAAGTTCTTTCTGCACGAAGAATTTCGTCTGGAACGACACCTCCGACTTAGCATATCCGATGCAGATGACACGACCGGTGAATGCTACCTCGTCAACAGCCATCTGATAAGTGTGGGGATTGCCCACCGCCTCTATCACAACATCAGGACCAAAACCTGAAGTCATTTCCATAAGACGTTGGTGCACGTCCTCGGTAAGTGTGTTGATGGTGTAACTGGCTCCCATCTGTCGGGCAAGTGCCAGTTTCTCGTCGTCGATGTCGGCAGCCACTACCGTTGCACCACGTTGTACGCTACGCACCACAGCACCCATACCTACCATTCCGCAACCGATAACAAAGACAACATCAATATCTGTTACCTGTGCGCGGCTCACGGCGTGGAACCCCACACTCATAGGCTCAATGAGTGCACATGTGCGTGGCGTGAGAAGTCCTGCCGGAATCACCTTCTCCCAGGGCAACGCTATCATGGTGCGCATGGCTCCATTGCGCTGCACACCAAGAGTCTCGTTATGCTGACAAGCGTTCACCCGTCCGTTACGGCACGAAGCACACTTGCCACAGTTGGTATATGGGTTAACGGTAACTACCATGCCTGGTTTCAGTCCTTCAGGAACGTCGGCGCCCACCTTTTCTATTACGGCACCCACTTCATGACCTGGGATAACAGGCATCTTCACCATAGGGTTCTTGCCTAAATAAGTGCTGAGGTCGGAACCACAGAAACCTACGTATTGCAGACGAAGAAGCACCTCGTTGCTTTTCATCTGCGGTTCTTCTACTTCTACTACCGCCATTTTGCGGTAATCAGAAATCTGTATTGCTTTCATTATTTTGTGTGTATTTGGAGTTATTCACTCATATTTTTAATATAAGGTAAATCTACGAGATTTTCAAACTGATAGAAATGACGGGCATTGTCGCCGAGGAAGAGGCGCTTCTGCTCATCCGTCAGTTCTGAAGACTTTGTTATGAAGTCGTAGGACATGCGGTATGTGATAGCGGTTATGGTGCGCGGATAATCGCTGCCCCACATCAGTTTCTCAAATCCCACGAGGTCGGCAGCCTCACGAATGGCGCGTATGCCGCTAGGGAACGGGTAAAACTCTGAGTTATAGAGCCATGTAAGACCACCCGACTCTATCATCACATTCTCATGACGCGCCAGCATCACCTGTGCTTTCCACATCGGGTTCTCCCAAGGCGGTGTTACAGGAGGCGATGCCATACAAAGGTGACCTATCGCTATCTTGAGGCGAGGGCACTCGGCAATAACATCACTCATTTCTGCCACCTGACGGTCGCCGTCAGCAAGGGTTATCGAAAGCCGCTTGTCGTTAGCCTCCATCATACGGAACATCTCCATCATCTCGTTGCTGTTGAGACTCTGTCCGAGCAGACGATGAGCAGGGATGGCAAGACCACGAAAGCCTTGTGTGAGCAGCAACTGACGTGCCTGTTCGAGGAAACCGTCGTGCAGGTAATCAGCCATACCGAAGACAAAGAACCTATCAGGCCATTGGCGCTGCACCTCTGCAAGATAGTCGTTCTGAAAGCCGTCGATGAATTCCTGCACGACAACGGCCGCTGACACCTGCGCATAATCCATGTTGGAGAGAAACACCTCTGCCGTGTTGCGCCCGTCGATAATGAAGGGCGGTATCATCTGCACTTCCTCACCGAGGAATATCGAACGCCCATTGGTTAAGGTGCGGATGGCCTTGCCGTCCCACGTGGTGTCTTGCCGGAGCCACAAATGGCTGTGAGCATCAATAATATTCATTGGAGTTAGGAGTTAGAATTTATGAGTTAGGAGTTTATTTGTAGTGCGCCCGTATCGAAAAGTTATGAGTTTTTCCATCTTACGCGCATCTGGTCGCCGATGATGGCTTGCACATCTTTTACCAGTTGCTCGTCCATCGGTTCGCTGACGTAGTTGATGTTCTTCAACACATTCTTTGGGTTGGCACTACTGAAGAGTGTTGTGGCAATGCGCGGATTAAGACTTGTGGAGAACTGCATCGCGAGTTTCTCTATAGGATAGTCCTTCGAGCGGCAATATTCTGCAGCACGACGGCATGCATCCTTTAAAGGCTGAGGTGCGGGGTGCCACTCTGGTGTACCTCTATCTGATAATAGTCCCATTGACAACGGCGAAGCGTTGACGACCCCGATGCCGTGACTCTCGAAGAAGTCGAGATAATCAAGCAGCATGTCATCGTTAAGACTGTAGTGGCAGAAGCAGAGAATGCTTTCCACCGTACCTGGTTCCGAGTTCTCTATCACCCACTTCAGGTTCTCTGGTTGCAAGTCTGTGATGCCCACATGCCCCACAACGCCTTTCTCACGCAAGGCGACAAGCGCGGGTAATGTCTCGTCGACCACCTTCTGCAGACCGCCTTCCATTGATGCCTGGAACTCTATGTCATGAACATTTATAAGGTCGATATAGTCGATGTTCAGACGTTCCATACTTTCATAGACGCTCTCCGTAACCCTCTTTGCTGAATAATCCCAGAGGTTCACTCCGTCCTTGCCGTAGCGTCCCACCTTTGTAGAGAGATAATAGCGGTCACGCGGTATCTGCTTCAGCGCCTTCCCGAGAACCGTCTCCGCCTTGAGGTGACCGTAGTATGGCGACACATCTATGAAGTTGATGCCGTTGTCTATGGCGGTGAACACCGCTTTAAGGGCTTCGTCCTCACTTATCTGGCGGAACACGCCACCCAGCGAAGAGGCTCCAAAAGAGATATTGGACACCTTCATGCCGGTTTTTCCTAGTTCGTTGTAGATCATAAGGTTAGACTTATTTGATTAAATTATGTACTTGCTTTAGCAACGCAGCAGAAGGAACGGCCTCTGATGTGCATGGAACGAGCATCCAGCGCACCTTCCAACTGAGTCGCTCACCTGGTTTCAGCACGGTATATGCACCTTGACTCTCCAGTTCGATATATGTCTTGCCACGGTTCACATACACCTGAACCTCTGCCTCTCCTGGTGCTGGCTGCGACTTGTCGAGGTCTTCAAACTGCTTCACTAGCAAAAGTCCATCATTAACGTATGCCAACCATCCCTTAGCATCGGCATTCACCTTACGGTTCTCGCCTGTAACGTCTGCCTGATACCATGCGATGCCCTCAGACGAACGGAAATCCATCAGTCCTGACGGCCACACTTGCTCGGCAGGAGCATCGAAGAAGATGAGTCCTGCGTTTGGCACTCGTGTTATCTCCCACGGTGCCACGCTACGCTCCTCGTTGCTCTCGTTGATGATGCTGTATGTTATGTCGAAAGCCTGCGCCTTCTCGTCAACTGCAAACTCCTTCACAATGCGATACTTCATGCGTTCAGATACGCTACTCGTCATCACAAGTCGTCCGTCATGCTGCTCTACTGAATATGGCATCTTGTCATATTCTGGCACGGGTGGCCAGTTCCACTCCTTCTGCGGACTTGTCCAGAAGGTGCTTCCGAAGGTCTCAGGCCATGTCAGTTGCGAGATGACTTCCTTGTCGCCATACTTAAGCGACATTATTCTAGCCCCTTTCTCGGCATTAATGGTCATACTCATCTTGCCTGCTTCAAGTGTGTAAGTCTCTTGATTGTCTGCCATTGCGCAGCAAGGGAGCAGCAATGCCAGTGCCATTTGTGTGATTTTTGCTATCATATTAATTATAGGTTATTTGAATAATGTAGTTCTATAGATTACCTTTCACGTCATCTCATACTCGGACGCTGCAAAAGTACAAATAAATATGATAAATACAAAAGTTTTTCATGGTTTTGGACATAAAGACATGTTTTGTTGGACATAAAGACATGTTTTGTTGGACATAAAGACATATTTTGTTGGACATAAAGACATGTTTTGTTGGACATAAAGACATGTTTTGTTGGACATAAAGACATGTTTTGTTGGACATAAAGACATGTTTTGTTGGACCATGTTTTGTTGGACATAAAGACATAAGTGGTTTAGGACATAAAGACATATTTTGTTGGACATAAAGACATATTTTGTTGGACATAAAGACATGTTTTGTTGGACATAAAGACATAAGTGGTTTAGGACATAAAGACATATTATGTTGGACATAAAGACATAAAGGACACGAAATTTCTGCATGCCGCCATTTCAAATTGTAGGGGCGTACCTCCGTGTGGCTGACTTTTAGTTTACAATAAGCCATATTACACTTGGAGTCTTTGTCAGGAGACATTCCTGAGCATGTCAGGTGTATCTCCAGAGTAGGTCAGATATATACAAGTGAGGTGGTCAGGAAGCACAAGTGAGGGAGTGATTAGGCCCTAATCACTTCCTCAAAAGGCACAAGTGGCACTACGGGAAGGCATTTCTGCTTGTGTGATATTGCGTGACATTGTGTGATATTGCAATATCACACACAATCCTTTGTGTTCCAAAACGTTACAACGTATGTGACGTTGTGAAATTGATTTTCGCTTTTTAAAAGTCAGAAAAATGTATTATCGGTATGCTTTATCTCTCCACTCATAGGAGGTGACGTGCCCGCTCGGGCGGATTTGTAATCCGACCACATTGAGTATCAGCATTTGCAATGCGACAAGATATATTCATATTAGTTGTTTCTCATATTGTTACTATAACATCAATAAGCCCTTTCCCTCCACAATAATCTCGCGCAGAACTGTAAAGATAATCCTCAGGCTTATCTACAAATTCTTGCCTAACGGGATTCATGT
>OMXS01000047.1:6385-11899 GCA_900315095.1 uncultured Prevotellaceae bacterium
TATTCTATCCATCAGCCATTCTTTTCGGCTTTCTTGTTGATTATCTTCTATGGCTTTTACAACTGCTTTACTGGTGAACTTCTCGTTGTACATATTTTTGTCTGTGCAAAGATACAAAAATAATAACGAGATATGCAACAGTTTTTGCAAATTATAACATCACAACTATCATGTGGTACGCTCAGGAGATACAAGTGAGGTGGTCAGGAAGCACTCCTGAGGTGGTCAGGTATATATAAGTGAGGTGGTCAGGAGATACAAGTGAGACACATAACTGTCGTTTATAAGACATAGAAACTTAACATGTGACAATTTTTCATGTAAAAAACTTAAAAATTAGCATGGCACGATGTTTGTTTCATATAAAATGTGTAATTTTGTATCGTTTAAGTAAAAGAAAGGAAAGAATATGGCGAACAGAAGCCAAATGTCACCCAAAGTATCCGAAATACTCGCCTTCAGCAAGGAGGAGGCAATGAGACTGGCGAGTGTGGCGGTGGGCCCAGAGCACATGATGCTCGGCATACTACGGGAAAAGAACAGCCCCGTGAAGGACTTCCTCACCATCATGGACATTGATATGGATAACATGAAAGAGTCGCTCGTGGAAAAGATAAAAGAGAACAACCAGGAGAAGACTCTCGCATCTACTGAACTTTACCTCAACGAGCAGGCAAGCAACATACTGAAACTCGCCGTGCTTGAGGCAAGGGTGCAGCACACGCAGATTGTTGACGAGCAGCACCTGCTGCTGGCTATGCTTCACGACCAGGCAGACAACGGAGTGAAGAGTATATTGGAAATGAATAACATGACATATAACGACGCATTGGCATTCTTCCAGAAGAAGGAAAGCCAGACGAAAGACGGCATCGACTTCCCTGAGGAAGACGAGGACGAGGGCGTTGTGCCAACAGGCAGCAACAACGAGGAGAAACGCACAGCCAGTCAGACACAGACAAAGAAGACAGGCGGCAAGACTCCTGTGATTGACGCTTTCGCTACTGACCTGACACAGGCAGCACGCGACGGTAAACTCGACCCTGTGGTGGGACGTGTCAAGGAGATGCAGCGCGTGGTGGAGATACTGTGCCGCAGGAAGAAGAACAACCCTATCCTGATAGGAGAACCGGGCGTTGGCAAGAGCGCCATCGTGGAAGGCCTGGCACAGATGATTGCCAAACGACAGACATCACCCGTGCTCTTCGGAAAGCGTGTGGTGAACCTCGATTTGACCGGAATGGTGGCTGGAACGAAGTACCGCGGACAGTTCGAGGAGCGCATAAAGGCTCTCTTGAAAGAACTGGAGCAAAACCCTGATATCATTGTATTTATCGACGAGATACACACTCTCATTGGTGCCGGTGGTGCTGCTGGTGCAATGGATGCTGCAAACATCATGAAGCCAGCTCTGGCGCGAGGCACGATACAATGCATCGGAGCGACAACTCTCGACGAGTATCGCAACTCCATAGAGAAAGACGGAGCGCTGGAGCGCAGGTTCCAGAAAGTGCTCGTCGAGCCAACAACGGCTGAAGAGACTCTCGAGATACTGCACAACATAAAGGACCGCTACGAGGACCACCACCATGTGACATATACCGACGAGGCGCTGACAGCATGTGTCAAATTGACAGAGCGTTACATCACAGACCGCGCCTTCCCAGATAAGGCTATCGACGCGATGGACGAGGTGGGCTCAAGAATCCACTTGCAGCACGCCGAAGTACCTGAAATAATCACTCGTCTGCAGAAGCAGATTGAGGAGATGAACGAGAAGAAGCACATGGCCGTGAAAAAGCAGAACTTCGAGATGGCCATCAGTTGCCGCGACGAGCAGACGAAACTGGAGCAGGAACTGGAGCGACAGAACAAACTGTGGTCGGAAGGCAACGACGAGACACGCGACATAGTGACCGAAGAGGCTGTTGCCGATGTTGTTTCGATGACATCAGGAGTGCCCGTACAGCGTATGGCAGAGAGCGAAGGCGCTCGGCTGAGCCGCATGGCGGATGAACTGAAGGCAAGCGTTGTGGCACAGGACAAGGCCATAGAGAAGATGGTGAAGGCAATACAGCGCAACCGCGTTGGACTGAAAGAGCCCAACCACCCTATCGGCGCATTCATGTTCCTAGGTCCTACGGGTGTGGGCAAGACTTATCTTGCAAAGAAACTTGCCGAGCAGATGTTCGGTTCGGAGGATGCCCTGATACGCATAGACATGAGTGAGTACTCCGAGAGTTTCAACACCTCGCGCCTCGTGGGAGCGCCTCCGGGATACGTGGGATATGAGGAAGGCGGACAACTCACCGAGAAGGTGCGCCGCAAGCCCTACTCCATCGTGCTTCTCGACGAGATAGAAAAGGCTCACGGCAACGTGTTCAACATGCTGCTGCAGGTGCTCGACGAAGGTCGTCTGACCGATGGCAACGGTCGTCTTATCGACTTCCGCAACACGGTAATCATAATGACCAGCAACGCCGGAACACGACAGTTGAAGGAGTTCGGCCGCGGAGTGGGATTCAACGCTGGCGGCACAGGACTGGCGATGGACGAGAAGGACAAGGAATATGCTCGCAGCATCATCCAGAAGAGTCTCTCCAAGCAGTTCTCGCCAGAGTTCCTCAACCGCCTGGACGAGATAATCACCTTTGACCAGCTCGACCTCAACGCCATAAAGAAAATCATCGATATCGAACTGCGAGGCCTCTACAAGAGAGTGGAAGACCTTGGGTATCATCTCGAGATATCAGATGCCAAGAAAGAGTTCGTGGCAGAGAAAGGCTACGACGTGCAGTTTGGCGCTCGCCCGCTGAAACGTGCCATTCAGAACTATATCGAGGACACGGTATGCGAGAAGATTCTCTCTGGCGAACTGAAGCCGGGCGACACGGTAAAGATTGAATAAACAAAAGAATGGAATTTATCAATGATATCTTCTCTGAACTAAGTGGATTATTGTGGGGATGGCCCATGATAATCCTCTTGCTTGGTACGCATGTGTTTCTAACCATCAGACTGCGCTTCCCGCAACGCCACCTGATAAAGGCCGTAAAACTAAGCGTTAAGCCTGACAAGGACTCCAAGGGCGACGTGTCGCAGTTCGGAGCACTTGCTACGGCCCTCGCGGCAACTATCGGAACAGGCAACATCGTGGGAGTGGCTACGGCGGTGGCTCTTGGCGGACCAGGTGCCGTGCTGTGGTGCTGGCTTACAGGCCTCTTCGGAATATCCACTAAATACGCCGAGGGACTGCTTGCCGTGAAATACCGCGAGCGGACACCCGAAGGAAGAATGGTAGGCGGTCCCATGTATGCGCTGGAGAAGGGAATGGGATGTAAATGGCTGGGCGTGCTCTTCGCCGTGTTCACGGCCATCGCCGCTTTCGGAATTGGTAACACCGTGCAGGCCAACGCGATAGCCACTTTGGCTCAAGAGACTTATAACGTCTCTCCCGCCCTTGTAGGTGTAGTGCTGGCAGCACTCATCGCAGCCGTGATTATCGGTGGCATCAAGAGCATAGCAAAGGTGTGCACCGCCCTTGTGCCGTTCATGGCCGTGTTCTACATCATAGGATGCATCGTGATACTCATAATCAATGCCGATTATGTATGGCCCGCCTTGAAACTAATTGTATCATCTGCATTCACGACAAAGGCGGCAGGTGGCGGTTTCGCAGGAAGCACAATAATGCTTGCGGCACGCTATGGTATTGCACGAGGACTGTTCTCTAACGAGAGTGGTATGGGTAGTGCACCTATTGTGGCATCGGCAGCACAGACAAGGAATCCTGTACGTCAGGCATTGGTGTCATCATCGGGCACTTTCTGGGATACGGTTATCATCTGCGCCCTCACAGGAGTGGTGATTGTGAGCAGCGTGCTTGCCTACCCAGACATCAGTCATGAGAACGGCGCAACGCTTACGAAGATGGCATTCTCGAAAATACCGTACATCGGGGCACCGCTGCTGACGTTCGGACTGCTCACCTTTGCCTTCAGCACCATTCTCGGATGGGAGCTCTACGGCGAAAGGGCTGTGGAGTATCTGAAAGGCAGAAAGTGGACGTTATACTACCGCGTGCTCTATATCGCAGCAGTATTCATCGGCAGCGTTATGAACCTAAGTGTTGTATGGAACATTGCCGACTGCATGAACGCGCTGATGACAATACCTAACCTCATCTCGCTGCTTTTCCTTAGTGGAGTGCTTGTGGCCGAAACACGCAAGTACCTGTGGCAGAAGCGTCTAGACGATGATATGGAATAAATATTAAAAATATTTAAATTTAGCACTCTGCAAGTACAACGTACGGCTTTTTTTCTTAATTTTGCAACGTTTTAGCGCTAAGTGACAGATATTTGTTTGACTGTCAAGAAGTTACATATTTTTAAGGGATAAAAGATAAAAGATGAGACAACTTAAGATTCAGAAGAGTATTACAAACCGCTCAAGCGAGGCACTCGACAAGTACCTTGTTGAAATCGGTCGTGCACCACTCATTTCCATTGACGAGGAAATAGAACTGGCACAGAAGATAAAGAAGGGCGGCCGCGAGGGAGAAAGGGCAAAAGACAAACTGGTTACTGCCAATTTGCGATTTGTTGTTTCTGTCGCAAAGCAATACCAACACCAAGGACTTACTCTAACTGACCTTATCGACGAGGGTAACATCGGCCTTATCAAGGCTGCACAGAAATTTGACGAGACACGAGGATTCAAGTTCATTTCTTATGCCGTATGGTGGATTCGCCAAAGCATTCTGCAGGCTATCGCTGAGCAGAGCCGTATTGTGCGCCTGCCTCTCAACCAGGTAGGTTCACTCAGCAAAATCAACCACGAGATTAACAAGTTTGAGCAACTGAACCAGCGTCACCCGTCAGTAAGCGAACTTTCAGAGAAAACCAATATCGACGAGGAGAAGATTGGACAGAGTCTTGCCGCAGACGGTCATCACGTTAGTATCGACGCACCGTTCCAGGATGGTGAAGACAACTGTATGCTCGACGTTATGGCAAGTGGCGACGACAGCCGCACAGACCGCTACGTTGACCATGAGTCAATGGCTCAGGAACTCGACTCTGTGCTTAACAAGGTGCTTAAGGAGAGAGAGATTACCATTATCCGTGAGTGCTTCGGAATCGGTCGCCCTGAAAAAGGACTCGAGGAGATTGGCGACCAACTGGGACTCACACGTGAGCGCGTTCGCCAGATTCGCGAGAAGAGCATCGCTAAACTTCGCGATAGCGGTAACGCAAAGATACTTATGAAATATCTTGGATAAAAAATAAAACTTACTACAAAGAATTGAATGAAAGGCTGCACCATCATGGTTGCAGCCTTTTTATATGTTTTAGAACTTTGAGATATTAGCGTGCCGTGAGCAACGAACTGCGCCAGGCACTGAAAGGCCTCGTAGAGAAAGAGTGAGTAGGCCCATGGCGTTTCAGCGTTTCAGCGTTTCAGGGTGTCAACAAGGTATCACACCCTCTATATAAGAATACTTAACTAATT
>OMXS01000022.1 GCA_900315095.1 uncultured Prevotellaceae bacterium
GGAAATCCTTCATGATTTTGGATGGACAGACACTTTCGACATGGGCGATATTTCCATGTCTCGCTACACTGAAATGTTAGGTGCATTCTGGGTTCCTGTATTCGGACAGTTGAATACTATGCACTGGGGGTTCAGACTTGTCAGGTAATGTTTATGTATCAGGTGATTTCAATCAAGTAAATTCCAATTTATCTTTATAAAAAAGCCGAGTTTCCACCTCTCGCGGGCAAATGGCGGGAAAAACAAACATCAGTCGCATCAGGAATGCCGTGTATATGCGGTTTCCTGGTGCGACTGGCATAATAGGGGCATTCAAATCCTGTCCGATATACCTTTCGGCATGTCACTTGTATATGTTTTAGCCCCCCAAAAACCTCTAATGGCCTCTCAAAGTATCATCACCCAGGCCCTCAAAAGCCCCTCCCTAGAACCACCATTTAACGGTAGGGGTGTTCCACCGTGTGCGCCCGTATAATCACGCATGCTCTATCCCTTTAAGGCGCGGATGATGCGGATTAACATGGAAAACAGATAATCATGTTGTATTTGCGTAGAGACCTTAACGCGAATTACATTTCCTCCTAGTTCTTGGACTTGCCAAGTGGCGAAACCGAGCGGTGGTCGGTGAGTGGTGACAGTTGATATATTACTGTTTTAGGAAACTGTTAGGAAATAGAATGGAAAGGTGGATAATGGACAGAGACCTATACTGGAATAAAAAACGTCTGCATCGTGAGGGTGCAGACGTTGACTGTTATTCCAATATTTATATGTACGGTTCTATATTAGGGGCATTCCGAGAGAACGACACTCACTCATCATGTCGCAAGGCCAGATGCTGGCCTGTATCTCACCGAGGTGTGCCTTGTGAAGAAGCACCATACAAAGACGGCTCTGTCCGATGCCGCCGCCCACGCTGAGTGGCAGTTCGCCGGCAAGGAGTTTCTTGTGGAAATAGAGTTCTTTGCGGTCCTCCTTCCCCGAGATGGCAAGTTGTCGGAGAAGGCTCTCCTTATCAACGCGGATGCCCATAGAAGAGAGTTCTACAGCGCGGTCGAGCACAGGATACCAGATGAGGATGTCGCCGTTAAGTCCTGCCTTTCCGTCCTCGCCCTCAGTGGTCCAGTCGTCATAGTCGGGAGCGCGCCCGTCGTGAGGTTCGCCGTTGCTCAGTTTTCCTCCGATCCCTATGATAAATACTGCACCATATTTCTTAGTGATGAGGTCCTCGCGCTCCTTTACGCTCTTGTCGGGGTACATCTGGAGCAAGTCTTCGCTATGAATGAAGTAGATGTCGCGCGGAAGGAAGGGTTTGATGTTGGCGTAGCGCTCACACACGAGGAACTCTGTGCGCAGTATTGCGGCGTAGATTCGTCGCACGATGCTCTTGAGGAAGTCGATGTTGCGTTGCTCTGCGGTGATGACTGCCTCCCAGTCCCACTGGTCCACATACAGCGAGTGCAGATTATCGAGCTCCTCGTCTGCACGTATGGCGTTCATATCAGCATAGATGCCGTAGCCTGGCTCCACCTTGTATTCTGCGAGTGATAGCCTCTTCCACTTGGCCAGCGAGTGCACCACCTCTGCCTTTGCGTCGCCGAGGTCTTTGATGGGGAATGTCACGGCGCGCTCAACGCCGTTAAGGTCGTCGTTGATACCCAGTCCCTTCAGCACGAACAGCGGCGCTGTGACACGTATCAGTCGCAGTTCCGTAGAGAGGTTCTGCTGGAAGAAGTCCTTTATAAGTTTTATTCCCTGCTCGGTCTGCTGAGTGTCGAGTAGTTGCTCATAGTGCTCAGGCTTAATCAAATTGCTCATTATCTCGTTTGTTACATTATTCTACTTTTACAAGGGCGGGAATACAGTTGGCAGCATCAGCGAGCGACAACCAACACCCATCACCCATGAGTGATGTCCTTCCACCTCCCTCAAAATATCATTTTGCGCCTGCAAAGGTACTACTTTTTATTTACTCTGCAAGCAAAAACCGAAGAAATTGCGCATTTTGACACAAATTTCTTCGGTTTTCTTACATCAGGATAGTCCGAGCGTATGTTTCCTGTGCAATTATATACAATTAGAATGGCTTTCAACAGCAACGTGCAGGGACGCCCGTCGTAGCCTCATGCTATTGAGATAATAAAACGGGCGCGCACAAAGGCACGCCCATACATGGTTAGAATGATAACAGACAAAGAACAACCGGAATACAAGCGCTTGTGCTATCAATTATCCATTATCAATTATCAATTCTACTCAGTTACTCGTCAGCCTCTTTCTCTGCTCTCTTTATCTGCTGGATGTTGAGTTGTTCTGTCTCAGAGAGTTCGGCCACTACGGCGTTGTTGTTGCCGCGCGGACTATACCAAGGACAGCGGGAGAAGTACTCCTTCATCTCGGGAGTGCTGAACTGATAACCGTGACGTGCGTAGATTTCGTTGCGCATCAGCTGCAGTTCCTTCTTTGTGAACCAACCGAGCATTCCGTTGTAGAGCACGTTCTCGCTAGCGAAGTCGAAGCGCGATGTCTTGCCTGACGCTCCTGTATAGTTGGCTGGCAGCACATGATAGAGTTTTATGGTGGAATTTG
This sequence comes from uncultured Prevotellaceae bacterium, assembly GCA_900315095.1. Classification (GTDB taxonomy): domain Bacteria; phylum Bacteroidota; class Bacteroidia; order Bacteroidales; family Bacteroidaceae; genus Prevotella. The sequence goes on from OMXS01000022.1 coordinate 2,590, forward strand.
TGCTCTCCCAGCTCTCTGTGTCTTCGCTGCTGATGTCCATCTTGGTGAGCAGCAGTCCATCGTCCTCGTGTTTGATGCTGTAGGCTGTGCCGTCACTGAACTGTATTATATCAGACGGTGAGTCGTAAACAGTCTTTATCTCGAAGTTCTTCTTGCCTCCGAAGAGTCCTGTCACGCTGCGCTCGCCCTTAGAGAATGTAACGAGGTCGCCTTTAGAGTCGATGTACTCTCCTGCGAATACGATGTCGTTCTGCAGCGACTCTTCGAGGTCGTAGATGGTATTCCATCCGCCACCGGTTATTCCTGCGATGAACTCATGATAGACGTCCACTAGTTCGTTGCCGTCGTAGATGAGCAAGTATCGCTGTCCGTTGATTTTCTTCTGCTTTGCGGTAGGGTTCTTGGCGTTGAACACGAGGTTTTGTCCTGAGTAGTAATACTCTGAGCCTACGGGCTCTCCGTTGTCGCCCTCCACCACTTTATAGTCGTTGCCAGAGCCTTTCAGTCCGAAGATTACGCCGCCCTCATGCAGCGTTCCACCCTGACCGTTGATGAAGTTTGGCTTTCCTGCCACATGATTGAGCACGAAGAATTGTGATGCGTTGCACCATACGGTGCCTGTCACCTTGTCTTGCTGCGCTGCTGCTATCATAGGCACGAGTGCGAGCAAGAATGTTATCAGTTTTTTCATAGCGATGTTTGTTTGTGTTTAGTCTATTTTCTTAAGTGTGAATCCATTGCCGTTCCACTCGTAGATGTAGTTTTGTCTTTCTGCGAGAGGCAGTTGTTCGCCGTCGGCTATTCTCACGTTGATGTTCTTGCCCACACGCGGCAGGGTGTAGATGGGAGCCCATCCGTTGGCGTCTTCGTTGCCCACAGAGCGAGCATACTCGATGCGCTCCTTGCTTGTGCGTCCGGGCTTAGTCCAGTCGATGGGGTCTATTTCCTTAGAGAATGGAGGATTGATACGCCTCATCTCCCTTTTGGCGTTATTGTATCGGTAGAAGATGACGTAGCTCTCGTCTATTGACTCTCCTTGCAGGTTGAGGCGGTTGATGCCCACTATTTTCTCCTTCTTGTTGGCACAGTTCCAGTAGCACATCTCTATGCGCTCCAGCGAGCCGTCCTCTCCGCTTTCCAGATCGTAAGAGGCAAAACCGTTAGGGATGTCGCACACGGTCTCGGTGTTCACGAACTTGTGTGAGCCTGCTTTCACCTCGTTAGCAAACTGGATAAAGAAATCGTCGGCCTCCTCGTTGCGAGCATAGCTCTGCGCGAAGTCCTTGATGTTGGGCGCGGTGCCGCTGAATGTGACTTTCACTAAGTCGGGCTGTGCCATCGCTCCCTGTGCTACAACAAGCATTGCGATTGTCATAGCGATTCTAAAGAATTTCTTTTTCATGATCATTTAGTTTTATGTTTTTAATATAATATTTGGTTTTCAGTCTATCTGATGCAAAGATAAGAACATTTTTCAAAAAAGACTCAATAAGGAATAGAAAAGTTTAAAAAATGGAATAATTATTTTGATATGCGGGCAAAATACCGTACCTTTGCGCAACGATTGGCTCCGTAGCTTAGTTGAATAGAGCGTCGGATTCCGGTTCCGAAGGTCCTGGGTTTGAGTCCCAGCGGAGTCACATCATTAATTAAGGAGTTAGAAGGAGATACTTGAAAAAGTCAAACACTAACACTTCATTGAAGAACTTACAAATCAATACTACCATAATGAACTTACAAGAACGTTTTCTTAACTACACCAAGTTCGACACACAGTCGAGCGAGGAAAGCGAGACCGTGCCCAGCACATCGAAACAACTGATTTTTGCAAAATACCTTAAGGAGGAACTCGAGAGGGAAGGCCTCAGCGACGTCGAGATGGACGAGATGGGATACATCTACGCCACGCTGCCCTCAAACTCGAAGAAGAAGATACCCACAATAGGTTTCATAAGCCACTATGACACCAGCCCCGACTGCAGCGGAGCAAACATCAAGGCAAACATCGTGAGCAACTATAACGGCGGCGACATTGAGCTGTCGCCAGGCATCGTGAGCAGTCCGCAGAAGTTCCCCGAACTGCTGCATCATGTGGGCGAGGACCTTATCGTTACCGACGGCACAACGCTGCTGGGCGCTGACGACAAGGCTGGAATAGCCGAGATAGTGCAGGCGATGTGCTACCTGCGCGACCATAAGGAGATAAAGCACGGAGATATCCGCGTGGGCTTCAACCCTGACGAGGAGATAGGTATGGGCGCGCACCACTTCGATGTGGAGAAGTTCGGCTGCGAGTGGGCATACACTATGGACGGCGGCGACCTTGGCGACCTGGAGTTTGAGAACTTCAACGCCGCTTCGGGCAAGGTGACCATCAAGGGCGTGAGCGTTCACCCGGGATATGCTAAGGGCAAGATGATCAACGCCAACCGTCTGGCGGCAGAGTTCGCAAGCATGCTGCCTGCAGACGAGACTCCCGAAGAGACCGAAGGCTACGAGGGATTCTATCATCTGCTGGGAATAGAGTCGAACATCGAGTCGGCAAAGATGAGCTATATCATTCGCGACCACGACCGCGACACCTTCGAGGACCGCAAGGTGTTCTTCACTCGCTGTGCAGAGAAGATGAACGAGAAATACGGCGAAGGAACGGTAACGGCTGTGGTGAAGGACCAGTATTACAACATGAAGGAGAAGATAGACCCCAACATGCATGTAATAGACATCGTGCTGAAGGCGATGCAGGAGTGCGACGTTCCGCCAAAGGTGGAGCCTATTCGCGGCGGCACCGACGGTGCACAGCTGTCGTTCCGCGGTCTCCCCTGCCCCAACATCTTCGCTGGCGGTGTGAACTTCCACGGCCCTTACGAGTTCGTCAGCATCCAGGTTATGGAGAAAGCGGTGCAGGTAATCGTCAAGATTTGCGAAATAACAGCTAATTATAACGACTGAGAGAATTGACAATTGATAATGGATAATTGATAGAGGGTATGTCTGAAAATAATTCGTATCATCGTAAATACAATATAATTACAGACAAGAGCAAAGCCTTCGCCATAAGGATAGTTGGCTGTTACAAGTACCTGTGCGATGAGAAAAAAGAGTATATCCTTTCAAAGCAACTGATGCGCTCGGGAACAAGCATTGGCGCAAATGTCAGGGAAAGTTTCAACGCACAAAGCACGCCCGACTTCATAAGTAAGATAAGCATCGCCTTAAAGGAAGCCGAAGAGTCGCTTTACTGGTTAGAGATTCTCCACGAGACAGGAACTTTGGAAGAAAAACTGTTCGACTCCATATACAACGATTGCGTTGAATTGGTCAAAATTCTTACGTCAATAGTTAAATCGAGCAAAGAGAAAGAAGAAAAAGACTCTAAAAACTATCCAAAATAATAACATCTATCAATTGTCAATTAAAACATCTATCAATTGTCAATTAAAACATCTATCAATTATCAATTGTAAATTATCAATTAAAAAAGTATGGAGGATATTCCTGGACTGGTTAAAGACCTTGCGCTGATACTGATGGTTGCCGGCGTTGTGACGCTGGTGTTCAAGAAACTGAAGCAACCGCTCGTATTAGGATATGTGGTGGCGGGATTCCTTGTCTCTACCCACATGCCCTACACAATGTCTGTTGTCGACCAGGAAGACATTGAGACGTGGGCCAACATCGGCGTGATGTTCTTGCTCTTCTCGCTCGGTCTCGACTTCTCGTTCAAGAAGATACTCAAGATGGGCATGCAACCCATCATTGCCACTATGGCCATTGTGTGCAGCATGGTGCTGCTGGGCATCACGGTGGGCAACATGATGGGCTGGAGCCAGATGAACTGCATCTTCCTCGGAGGTATGCTTGCAATGAGTTCCACCACCATCATCTACAAGGCGTTCAGCGACTTAGGACTGCGGCAGCAGCGCTTCGCGGGAATGGTGATGAGCGTCCTTATCCTTGAGGACATCCTCGCCATCGTGATGATGGTGATGCTGAGCGCCATCGCCGGCGGCAACAGCCCCGACGGCGGACAGATGCTGAACTCTATTGTGAAGATAGGGTTCTTCCTTATCCTGTGGTTTGTCGTAGGCATCTTCCTCATCCCGCTGTTCCTGCGCTCCGTGAGACGCCTCATCAACAACGAGACGCTGCTCATCGTGTCGCTCGGGCTCTGCTGCGGTATGGCGGTGCTGAGCACCAAGGTGGGTTTCTCGAGCGCTTTCGGAGCCTTCGTGATGGGCAGCATCCTCGCCGAGACCATCGAGGCAGAAAACATCATAAAACTCGTGGAGCCTGTGAAGAACCTCTTCGGAGCGATATTCTTCGTCTCTGTGGGTATGCTTGTAGACCCCAAAATCCTCATCGAGTATGCTGTTCCTATAATAATATTGGTGTTCACGATACTCATCGGACAGGCCATCTTCGGCTCGTTCGGATTCCTGCTTAGCGGACAGCCGCTGAAGTCGGCCATGCAATGCGGTTTCTCTATGGCGCAGATAGGCGAGTTCTCGTTCATCATAGCGTCGCTGGGAGTGTCGCTGGGAGTGACAAGCGACTTCCTCTATCCCGTCGTGGTGGCGGTCAGCGTTATCACGACATTCCTCACGCCATACATGATACGCGCCTCCGGGCCTGCATACACACAGGTGGAGAAACGTCTGCCGAGGAAATGGATACGCAGCCTGAACCACATGACCTTAAGTCACCCCTCTTCTTCCAGCGGAAAGAGCCTGTGGCGCTCGTTGCTCACTGCTATGCTGCGCAACACTCTCATCTACACCATACTCGCGGCGGCCACAGTAGCGCTGATGTTCTCGTTCGCAATGCCTCTGATGCGCAACATACTGCACGCGGAGAACCTGAAGCCCTACGCCGACGCCATAACAGGAATATTCACTATAATATTCATATCGCCCTTCCTCAGGTCTATAGTGATGAAGAAGAACCACAGCGAAGAAATGAAGAAGCTGTGGAGCGAGAACCGCAACAACCGCCTGCCGCTGATATTCACGGTGCTTGTGCGTGTGTATATCGCTGCCGCCTTCATCTTCTACATCATCCATCGCGTGTCCGACTTCGGGCCAGCGCTGATGATAACGATAGCCATAGTGGCGGTGATACTGATGGTAATGTCACGCGGACTGAAGCAGAGGAGCATCCGTCTGGAGCGTATGTTCATACAGAACCTGCGCTCACGCGACATCGAGGCACAGGTGCACGGCCACCGCAAACCGCTATACGAGGGACACCTGCTCGACCGCGATATCCACATCGGCGACTTCGAGATTCCCGAGGGGTCGCTATGGACGGGAAAGACACTTATGGAACTGCACCTGCGCAACCGCTTCGGCGTTCATGTGAGCAGTATTCTGCGAGGCAAGCAGCGCATAAACATCCCGTCGGGAACAACGATAGTCTATCCTGGCGACAACCTGCAGGCAATAGGCAGCGACGAACAGCTGAAAGCGCTGAGCGACGCCATCGAGGAAGAGATGTTCAGCGGCGACCCCGAGATAGAGAAGCGCGAGATGAAGCTGCGGCAAGTGATAATAACGGCTACAAGCCCGTTCCTCAGCAAGACGCTGATGGAAAGCGGAATACGCGACAAATACAACTGTATGGTTGTGGGACTTGAGCGCGGCGAGAAAGACTTGTGGCAACCCACGCCCGACTATGTGTTCATGAAAGGCGACATCGTATGGGTGGTAGGCGAAGAAGACTATCTAAAGGAAATTTGTTGATTGGACAATTTCACTATTTTACGATTTCACTATTTCACGATTGGACAATTTTTTTTATTTGACAATTTGACAATTTCACTATTGGACAATTTTGGTTGTCACAAGATAAAAAGAAAATGCAGTCAGGAATGGCTGCATTTTATGTTTTAATTACAAATAGTAAAATCGTGAAATCGTAAAATCGTGAAATAGTGAAATAGTGAAATCGTCCAATCAACACGTTACTCTGTTGTTTTCTTTCTGCTGTAGCATTGCAGATGGTCGCCAAAGCGGAGCTGCAGCGAGTCTTTCCACAGAAGCACCACCTCGGCGGTGTCACTTCTCAGTATCTTGTTGGTGTTCACGATGCTGTCGTTCTTTATGTTTACATCCACCTGCGTGAGCACCAGTTTTCCGTTCCACACATGCCACTCGCTGTAACGCTTCGGACGCGGATACTCCACAGGACTCTCAATGTCGAGCACTCCCTGTCTGTGGCGGCTGCCTATCATCGACACGCTGTTCTGCCTCGACAACGTGAAACCATACTCGCGCGGTATCATATAGGTGCGAAGCATTGAGTCGCGCAGCGCTAATGTGGCCTTCGTCACCACCTCGCCGTCGGCAGGCTTATACTCCTTAGGCACAGGCAGCACGTTATACACCCACGAGCCGAACAGCTCGCTGATGTTCAGCACCATGTCGGCCTTCCAGTCGCCGTCCTTGCTCAGTATCACGCACATCTCGTCGCCCACCTTAGGCAAGCCGAAAACACGGTGGTTGCGCATAGCGTCGAGGATGTCTATGTGCTGAGGGTTCTCACACGACTTAGGCAGAAGCATAAGCACAGAGTCAGAGCATCCCACAGAGGCGAGACCGTAGATGGCGCTGTCACCCTTCGCCTTTTCCATTTTGTTTATGCCCACAACATTCGCCTTGCGTCCGCTACATGCCGACAACACCAACGACAATAGAAATATCAGTCCGAAGAATAGCCTTTTATTCATCATAAATGTTATTTTGCTGCAAAAATACGATTTTTTTCTGTTAAAAGGTAGGTGTTTGGAAAAAAAACACTAAATTTGCATTCATAAACCCTTAATAGTACATTTAAGTTTTACATATCACTCAAATCAAAGACTATGAAAAAGAGAATCCAGTTCAGTCTCGTATACCGAGACATGTGGCAGAGCTCCGGTAAGTTCCAGCCACGCAAGGACCAGTTGGAAAGAATCGCGCCAGCCATAATCGACATGGGAGTCTTCGACCGTGTGGAGACCAACGGCGGTGCCTTCGAACAAGTGAACCTCCTGGCTGGCGAGAACCCTAACCATGCGGTGAGAGCTTTCTGCAAGCCGTTCAACCAGGTGGGAATAAAGACACACATGCTCGACCGCGGACTCAATGCGCTCCGTATGTACCCCGTGCCCGACGACGTGCGCGAGCTGCAATACAAGGTGAAGCATGCACAGGGCGTTGACATTCCACGTATCTTCTGCGGACTCAACGACACACGCAACATCATACCTTCCATCAAGTGGGCAAAGGCAGCGGGAATGACACCGCAGGCAACTCTCTGCATCACCACAAGCCCCGTCCACACCGTGGAGTACTATTCTAACATCGCCGAAGAACTGATCGCTGCAGGAGCAGAGGAGATATGCCTCAAGGACATGGCGGGAATAGGACAGCCGGCACTCCTCGGAGCACTCGTCAAGGCCATCAAGACAAAACACCCCGACATCATCATACAGTATCACGGGCACTCTGGCCCCGGACTCTCTATGGCCAGCATCCTCGAGGTGTGCAACAACGGCGCCGACGTCATCGACACCGCCATCGAGCCACTCTCCTGGGGTAAGGTGCACCCAGACATCATCTCCGTGCAGTCGATGCTCAAGAACGAGGGATTCGAGGTGAAAGAGATAAACATGAAGGCGTACATGCAGGCACGCACACTCACACAGGAGTTCATCGACGACTGGCTCGGCTACTTCATCAACCCAGGCAACAAGCACATGTCGTCGCTGCTGCTCGGATGCGGACTGCCAGGAGGAATGATGGGCTCCATGATGGCCGACCTCGCGGGAATGCACCGCACCATCAACGCCCTGCGCGCTAAGAAGGGCGACCCCGAGTACAGCACCGACGAACTGCTCGTCAAGCTCTTCGACGAGGTGGCATACGTATGGCCGCGCGTGGGCTACCCACCACTCGTGACGCCGTTCTCACAGTACGTCAAGAACATCGCACTCATGAACCTCCTCACCATAGAACAGGGCAAGGGACGCTTCGTGATGATGGACGACTCAATGTGGGGAATGATTCTCGGCAAGTCAGGAAAGATTCCTGGAGAGATAGCACCCGAACTCAAGGAACTCGCAGCAAAGCAAGGCAGAGAGTTCACCGATGCCGACCCGCACACACTCATCCCCAACGCACTCGACGACTTCCGCAAGGAGATGGACGAGAACGGATGGGAATACGGACCAGACGACGAGGAACTCTACGAACTCGGTATGCACCCCGAGCAGTACCGCGACTTCAAGAGCGGCATAGCAAAGAAACGCATGCTCGCCGACCTGCAGAAGGCAAAGGACGCGAAGCTCGGCTCGAAACTCTCGCCAGAGGAACTGTCAGCATTCAAGCACGCCAAGGCAGACGCACTCGTGGCTCCTGTCAAGGGACAGATATTCTACGAGTTCAACGGCGACGGCGAGTGCGCACCATGCGTCGAGCCGTTCATCGGACAGCACTACGACGAGGGACAGCCGTTCTGCTACATCCAGACACCATGGGGAGAGATTGAGACCATCCCCGCAGCACTGGGCGGAAAACTCGTTGAGGTGGTTGCAAAGCAAGGCGCAAAGGTACAGAAGGGACAAACCCTCGCATACGTAGAGCGCGACCACGAATGAATTGATAATTGATAATTGATAATTGACAATTGACAATTCTTTGCTTGCAAAGCGGCATAGCCGAGCAGATAATTCTTTGCTTGCAAAGCGGCATAGCCGAGCGGACAATTGACAGAGAGATAAACACTAGGCTCAAGTTCCGGGCCTGGTGTTTGTCTTGTAAACCACAAACAATAAACCACAAACCGTAAACATCCCTCCCCTCGGGGAGGTTAGGAGGGGGTTCCCATGAACTATCAGGCAATCATAGACAAATACTACGCTGACGACAACCAGCTGCGCCACATACTCCTCACCCACAGCCGTGCGGTGGCCGACTTCGCCCTGCGCGTTGCCGACCGTCACCCCGAGCTCCACATCGACCGCCAGTTCGTGGAAGAGGCCGCCATGCTCCATGACATCGGCATATTCCGCTGCGACGCACCAGGCATCTGCTGCCACGGCACAGAGCCATACATCTGTCACGGCCGCATCGGCGCCCTGCTCCTTCGCGAGGAAGGATACCCCCGGCATGCACGCGTGTGCGAGAGACACACCGGCGCAGGACTCACCCTCGACGACATCGTCGCGCAGCAGCTGCCACTGCCCCGCCAGTCGTTCCTTCCCGAGACCATCGAGGAACGCCTGATATGCTATGCCGACAAGTTCTTCTCCAAGACACGCCTCGACCGTGAGAAGACCTTCGAGCAAGCCGTAGGCTCACTCATGAAGTTCGGCGCAGCCGGAGTCGACCGTTTCCGCCAGTGGCACCAGATCTTCTCTTAACCATATTATATATTATATACAAAGCCAACATAATGTATAATTAACTGATTTTATCAGTTCGTCCCTTTCTTGACTTCTGCAAGAAAGAGAAAAACCGTTAAACCTTATAAAATCGGGGCAAAGGGTGGGGAAAAATAAAAATAAGTTGTAACTTTGCAGCCAAATATGCTCTGATGAGAAGAAATTCGTTGATTATACTTATGCTTTGCGCCTTCATTTTCATGATGGCCGCTGTCAACGTGCCTATGCTCAAGGGGACATATAACAAGAGGGTGAACGACTCCATCGCCGCCGACTCTGACTTCATTGAGACCTTGCTCGCACCGAGGATTCCGGCAATAGAGGAGCCGGAGGACACGGCTGGCGGGGACTCTATAGTGATGGACTCGCTGAGACAGGCCATCATGATGCACAACAAGATTATAGACGACTCGATACGACTGGACAGCATCAACCGCAGCAAGTCTAACGGCATTGACGCGCCTGTGGACTACGCTGCCGACGACTCTATAGTGTACTACGCCTCTAAGCGCACCGCTTATCTCTACGGCAACACTAAGGTGAAGTACGAGAACATGGACCTTGCGAGCGAGAGGGTGTACATCAACATGGACAGCAACGTGGTGCATGCCATGGGCGTGACCGACACGCTGGGCAACAGCGACGGCACGCCGGTGTTCAAAATGGGCAACGACCAGTATGAGAGCAAGGAGATGGCATTCAACTTCAAGACGAAGAAGGGATACATCAGCGATGTGTACACCGAGCAGGAGGACGGGTTCCTTACCAGCGAGCGCTCGAAGCGCGACTCCTCGGGAGTGCTGTACCTGGAGCACGGACGATACACGACATGCGACGAGGAGCATCCGGACTTCTACATCGCCCTGTCGAGGGCTAAGGTGAGACCAGGCAAGGACGTGGTGTTCGGACCTGCTTACCTCGTGGTGTGCGACGTGCCGCTGCCTCTCGCCATCCCTTACGGATTCTTCCCGTTCACGAAGAAATACTCCAGCGGTTTCATCATGCCGTCGTACGGCGACGAGAGCACACGCGGCTTCTACCTGAGAGACGGAGGTTACTACTTCGCCATCAGCGACAAGATGGACCTCAAGCTGATAGGTGAGATATACACCAAGGGCTCGTGGGGAGTGACGGCAACGTCGAACTATCGCAAACGCTACAAATACAGCGGCACGTTCCTCATGAGCTACCAGGACACGAAGAACGGCGAGAAGGGAATGCCCGACTTCTACGAGACAGAGAGTTTCAAGATTCAATGGAACCACTCGCAGGATGCCAAGGCGAACCCCTTCACCACGCTGTCGGCACGCGTGAACTTCGCCACATCGAGTTTCGAGCGCAACAACCTCACGTCAATGTATAACCCGCAGGCGATGACACAGAGCACGCGTACTTCATCGGTGAGCTGGAACACCACGTTCTCGAGTCTGGGAATGACGCTGAGAGGAACGGTGAACCTCGACCAGAACATGCGCGACACCACGATAGAGATGACTCTGCCGAGCCTCGACGTGTCGGTGGCTCCGTTCTACCCCTTCAAGCGCAAGCACTCGGCGGGAAAAGAAAAGTGGTACGAGAAGATTAACCTCAGCTACACAGGACAGATACGCAACTCGATAAAGACCAAGGAGAGTAAGCTGCTGCACTCGAACCTCACAAAGGACTGGAAGAACGGCATAAGCCACACCGTTCCCATCAAGGCGAGCTTCACGCTGTTCGACTACCTGAACGTTAACCCCTCGTTCACCATCACCGACCGCATGTACTTCAACAAGACGATGCGCTCGTGGGACGAGGTGGAGCAGAAAGAGGTGCGCGACACCCTGAACGGATTCTACAACGTGTACAACTGGTCGATGGCGCTGAACCTCTCGACAAAGCTCTACGGTATGTATATCCCGTCGAAGAAAATCTTCGGCGACAAGATAGTGGCTATAAGGCACGTGCTCACGCCTACGGTGTCGTTCAACTACGCACCAAGCTTCACTAACTCGCGCTACGGCTTCTTCGAGCAGTACGCCAAAACGGATGCCGAAGGCAACGTCACAATGGTGGACTACTCGCCATTCGACGGTTATCTCTACGGCACATCCAACAGGACGAAGACAGGCTCGGTGAACGTAACGCTGGGCAACAACGTAGAGATGAAGATACGCTCGGACAAGGACTCCACGGGATTCAAGAAACTGAGCATCATCGACGACCTGTCGCTGAACATGGGATACAACATGGCCGACAAGGAGAGACCTTGGAGCGACCTTAACGTGGGCATCCGACTGAAATGGTGGAAGAACTATACCTTCTCGATGAACGCGCGCTTCGCCACCTATGCCTACGACCTGGACGAGAACGGGCACCCCTACGTGGGAACACACACCGAGTGGGGACGCGGAAGATTCGGACGATTCCAGGGAATGTCGCAGACCTTCAACGTGACGCTGAACCCCGAAAAACTGAAGAAATGGTTCGGAGAAGGTGGAGACGATGACGACGACAAGGACACCGACAACGACGACGAGGGAATAGACACGAACATAGAGAGCAACATAGACGACGATATGGAGAAAGGCGCGCATGCCGCCAAGAAACGGAAATCCAAGGCTGAGACCGACGACGACGGGTATATGGCGTTCTCTATGCCGTGGTCGCTCACCATTGGCTATGGTATCTCGATGCGCGAGAATGTTGGAGGAAAGTTCAACACCAAGACCATGCGCTACGGGTATAAGTTCACGCAGACGCTGAACCTCTCGGGAAACATACGCATCAGCGACGGATGGAACATACAGGTAAGAAGCGGCTATGACTTCGAGCACCACAAGATAAGTCTGACCACAGCATCGCTCAGCCGCGACCTGCACTGCTTCAACATGTCGTGCTCGGTGGTGCTGGCGCCATACACCAGTTATAACTTCACGTTCAGGTGCAACGCCGCAACGCTCACCGATGCGCTGAAGTATGACAAACGCTCGAGTTACACGAATGCCGTGCAATGGTACTAAGGACATTGAACTTTGAACTTTGAACTTTAATCTTTTAACTTTGAACATTGAGTTTCCAAACGACTAAACAACCACTCCCCTAAACCACTAAGATATGGAGGACAGCATTGTTATCATTCCGACCTACAACGAGAAGGAAAACATAGAGAAGATAATCCGCGCGGTTTTCGGTCTCGAGAAAGTGTTCCATATTCTCGTCATCGACGACGGTTCGCCCGACGGCACCGCCGCCATCGTTCACTCGCTCATAGACAACGAGTACAGCGACAGGCTCTTCATCATAGAGCGCTCGGGGAAGCTCGGGCTCGGCACCGCCTACATCACAGGATTCAAATGGGCGCTGGAGCACAACTACGAGTACATCTTCGAGATGGACGCCGACTTCAGCCACGACCCCAACGACCTGCCACGGCTCTACAGCGCCTGTGCCGACGAGGGCTACGACCTCGCCATCGGCTCGCGCTACGTCAGCGGAGTGAATGTAGTGAACTGGCCCATCGGACGAGTGCTGATGAGTTATTTCGCCTCGAAATACGTTCGCATAGTGACAGGATTCAATGTCCACGACACCACCGCAGGATTCAAGTGCTACAAGCGCAGAGTGCTGCAGACCATAGAACTAGACAAGATACGCTTCAAGGGCTATGGCTTCCAGATAGAAATGAAATACACCGCCTATAAGATAGGGTTTAGAATAAAGGAAGTCCCCGTAATCTTCGTGAACCGCAGGGAGGGCGTTTCCAAGATGAGCGGCGGCATCTTCGGCGAGGCTTTCTTCGGCGTGATGCGGCTGAGATGGGACGGCTGGACAAGAAAATACCCTCCATTACCAAAGTCATAACACCTATCACCAAACACCCATCACCCATCACTATATGATACATTTTCTCTATTGCATATACCAGATATTGGTTTTCATACCGCTGCTGATACTGTCTACAATCATCACGGCGCTCACCGTAGGAATAGGCACCGCCATAGGCGACGCCAGCTACTGGGGCTACTATCCAGGCAAGTGGTGGGCGAAGTTTATCTTGGCCGTGCTCTTCATTCCCGTGAAGGTTGAGGGGCGCGAGAACCTGGTGAAGGGACAGAGCTACGTCTTCGTCTCCAACCATCAGGGTGCATTCGACATCTTCCTTATCTTCGGCCACCTGTGCCGCAACTTCAAGTGGATGATGAAACACCAGCTGAAGAAGATTCCGTTTGTGGGATATGCATGCGAGAAGAGCAACCAGATATTCGTGGACAAGCGCGGTCCAAGCAAGATAAAACAGACATACGAGAAAGCGCGCGACATACTGAAGCATGGCATTAGTGTGGTGGTGTTCCCTGAGGGAGCGCGTTCGTTCACCGGTCACATGGGCACATTCCGCCGAGGTGCGTTCATGCTCGCCGACGAACTGCAACTGCCTGTGGTGCCGCTGACCATCAACGGGTCGTTCTACGTTATGCCTCGCACAAAAGACTGGCATTTCGTTTACTGGCACCCTCTCACGCTGACTATTCACAAGCCGATAGAGCCTACAGGGCACGGCGCGGACAACATAAAGAACGCGATGGACAAGAGTTATACCGCCATCATGTCAGCGCTGGCACCAGAACATCAAGGCTTTATCGAGAATCCTGACCAGTAGGTTTATTGGACGATTGGACGATTTCACTATTTTACAATTTCACGATTGGACGATTTCACGATTGAACAATTGTAAAATTGTGAAATTGTAAAATCGTAAAATAGCATAATTGTCAATTTTTCCTGTGTAATGTAATGACGACAACCTCGGGTTTCAGTCCTATACGGAAAGGAACGAAACCGCTGATGCCTGTGGTCACGAAGAGCGCGCGGCCGCTCGCATCCTCATACATGCCGTCGTACTCGTTGCAAGTGATGGCTGCAGGAGAGACACCTGCGATGTTCACCTGTCCTCCATGTGTGTGACCGCTGAGCGTCAGCTGTGCTGTTGTTCGCGGCAGAACGGTGCGCTGCCATGATGCGGGGTCGTGTTCCAGCATGATGGTGAATGCCCCCTGCGGCACGCCAGCCATCGCCTTGTCGGGATCTCCCTTCGTAGGAATGGGCACCTTGCCGTCGTTGTGCATTCCAGCAATGAAGATGCTGTCGCCGCCGCGGCGTACGGTGAAGTTCTCATCCAATAGCAAATGCCACCCCATCTCTTCCTGACGACCGAGCATCAGCTGATGGTTGTGTTTTGTTGTGGCAGAATCTGCACGCAGATAGTCGCCGTAGTCGTGGTTGCCGAGAACCGAGAAGACTCCGTCGTCGGCATTCAGTCGCTTCATAATAGGTATGGCAGGAAGCAGTTCGTCGGGGTGCATGTTCTGCAAGTCTCCCGTAAACGCTATCATATTTGCATGCTGGGCATTCAGCGAGTCGACCACGATAGCCAACTGTCCTATGCTTCCCCAGATGTAACTTCCCACATGGGCATCACTGAAAAGAGCAACGCGATAGCCGTCGAAGGCGGGCGGCAGCTGTGCGGAATAGTAGTCCACACGGCGAACATTCACTCCCTTGCCACCGAAGAAAGCACCGTAGATTACCAACAGCAGACACATCACTCCCAACACCACGCCCACTCTGCGTCCGTTATTGCGGCTCGTCCATCCCTTGCGTTTGCACCAGGCACCTATCAGTGAGCATAAGGCAAACACCGCGGCAGGCACAATGAAAACGCCGAGCAACAACAGATAGAGGAACAACTGCCATGTCTCTATCGGAGCGAAACTACGCAGTTGAGCCAGCAGCAGAGTGTAAACAAGCATTCCGATGCACGGCAGCCACAACAGCACATGCTTCCATTTGCTACCGCGCCAGCGTTCCTTCATCATGCCGTAGTCGATATAAAGGAACGGCAGCACAATGACCAGTATCAGTAGTATGAATATTCTTGCTATCATAGTTCGTATTTTTATGGAGGAGGGAGGAAAGAGGAAGGAGGAGGGAGAACACTACTGGGAGCACTACTTTAAGCATTTCGCCCTCTGCTCTATGCTCTCTGCTCTATGCTCTCTGCTCTATGCTCTCTGCTCTATGCTCTCTCCTCCTTCCTCTCTCCTCCTTCCTCCTTTATATCAGATTCGACATAAGGAAGCGGCGTGCCGTCTCAACGGGTATTCCGCGGCGACTGGCATAGTCGGCAAGCTGGTCTTCCCCTATCTTTCCTATCGAGAAGTAGCGCGCTTCGGGATGAGCAATCATCAGCCCGCTCACCGATGCATGCGGTATCATCATGCCGCTCTGCGTCAGCCTTATGCCTATCCTGCGGGCACCGAGCATCTTATGTATTATGAAATTTATGCCAGTGTCGGGCAATGAAGGGTAACCTACAGCGGGACGTATGCCCGTGAAACGCTCGTTTAGCAAGTCCTCGATGGAGAGGTCCTCGTCTTTCGCATAGCCCCAGTAGTGCTTTCTCACCTCGAGGTGCATCTTCTCCACCGTTGCCTCGGCAAGACGGTCGGAAAGTGTCTGCGCCAGCATGCGGCTGTAGGGGTCGTCGCCGCCCGCCTTCTCCATATCGCGGTCAGTGGTAGCCATGAACACCCCCGCCTTGTCTTCAATGCCCTGCGACTTAGGACGCACAAAATCGGCAAGCGAAAGGAACGGTCCTCTGCCGCCCGCTGTTGTCTGCTGACGCAACATCGGCAGACGTATGCCATCCATGACGATGTCGTCGCCGTCGCTGTTAGCACGGCAAATGGCAAACAAGACGTGCGTGCGGAACTTTCCCGACATGTCGTCGAGCATTGTCTCCGCGTCCTTTCTCAACTTCTCTTTCTCCTCTTCGGGCTTGCCGTTCATGCTCCATGCATGGAAGAAGTAAATCCAGTTGATGTATGGCCTTACGTCATTGATGTTATAATCGAGTTGGATGGTCATTCTGGGTGATGGATGAGTGTTATCTGAACAGCAGTTCCTCGCCCTTGCTGTCAGCACAGAACACACCTTTATTATATATATGGTGGCCGTTGCAGAAAGTGTGCTCCACGCGCCATGAGAACTCGTGTCCCTCCATAGGGCTCCATCCGCACTTGCTCTGAATGATGTCCTTGGTCACCTTCCACGGTTCTCCGCGCTTCACGATGACGATGTCTGCCTTCATGCCTGGACGCAGAAAACCGCGCTCGCGCACCTCAAACAGCCGTGCAGGGGCATGACACATCAGTTCGGCAACACGCTCAATGTCCAGCACTCCCTTGTCAACGAGTTCGAGCATCGACACCAGCGAGAACTGTATCATGGGCATTCCCGATGCCGCACGGGCACAACCGCCTTGCTTCTCACTCCACAGGTGCGGTGCATGGTCTGTACCCACGGTGGCTATTCTGCCGTCGGTGAGTGCCCGGCGAAGTGCATCGCGGTCGGCAGCCGACTTCACCGCAGGATTGCATTTTATGGCGGTGCCCAGTCGTTTGTAGTCTTCGTCAGTGAACATCAGGTGGGCAATGACCGCCTCGGCGGTGATATTGGGACATTCAGGGGTGAAAAGTTCCAGTTCACGGGATGTCGTAAGATGTGCCACATGCAAACGAGCACCATAGCGGCGCGCCATTTCCACGGCCAGCGCTGTGCTCTCATAACATGCCTCCACCGAGCGAATCTCAGGGTGATGAGTCACGTCAGGGTCTTCGCCGTAGCGTTCCTTTGCCTCCTTCATGTTCTGGTTTATAATGCCCGTGTCCTCGCAATGCGTCATGATAGGCAGCCGTGCGCTGCTGAATATCTGCTCAAGGGCGGCACGACGGTCCACTAGCATATTGCCCGTACTAGAGCCCATGAACAGTTTTATGCCTGGAACGCGATGCTCGTCAACCGCTTTCAGCACCTCCATATTATCGTTGGTGGCACCTATGAAGAAGGCATAGTTCACATGGCTTGTCCTGCTTGCGATGTTTTGTTTCTGCTCGAGAGCCTCGAGAGTGGTTGTCTGCGGACTGGTGTTTGGCATGTCGAAGAACGATGTCACACCGCCGAATGCCGCCGCACGGCTCTCGCTTTCGATGTCGGCCTTATGCGTAAGACCTGGCTCGCGGAAATGAACGTGGTCGTCGATGATGCCAGACATCGCCACAGCACCGTCGCCCTCAATCACCTGTGCATCGCCAACGGCTGGCGCTTCGCCCGGGAATATGTTTTCGATACGGTCATTAGCAATGAGGATTGAACCGCGCTGGCTCAATCCCTCATTCACTATCTCGACGTTTCTGATAAGTGTCTTGTTTACCATAAGATTATTCTGCTTGCTCCGAAGGCTGCGCCGGACGCGCCAAGTCGTTAGGAGTAGGTGTCACCGGCAGCGTCTGTTCCACTGGCGGCACGGCGTTCTCATTAGGGTCGATGGCGTTTTGCTGTTCCTGGAAAGCCTTGTAGAAACTTGCCACCTCGGCATCTTGCTTAAACTCTAACGGCGCCTTTGCCATGATATACTCTATCCACGAGGGCAGTTCCTGCATTGCTCGGGTGTAGAGCACATTGGTCATCCATGAAGGATAAGGGTAATTATATGGGTCGGTCTCGTACGATACTCTGTAAACGAACGCCCAGGGACCGAGCACATTCTCATAGTTTGTTGTCACAACCGAGGTGAACAGCGTGTCTTTCTGCTGGCTCAGGCCGATGAGCTTGTTATAGAGTGCAGTCATCGTCTCCTGCTCGTCGAGTCCTTCCATGATGCTCTGGTTCTGCTCGTGCTCAATGTCCATCACCTTGTCTTGCAGGCGGAAGAACGACTTCATGAAGTGGTCGAGTTCCTGGTTGAGCTCTGTGCCTCCCACCGTTGTCTGCGAGTTGTCTATCTTCACGAAGATGTCGCCGCTCTCCAGCACTATAGGTGTAACGTAGATGTCGTCGATGAAGAGGTTCACCACCCTCACCGAGTCGATGTTACCGTAGAACTTGAACTGCCCGTGCACCACGTCGCACGAGTCGATGTTCTCCTTCTGGTCGTTCCTTACATTCTTAAGGTATAGTTTCTTGCCGTCAAGCATCTGCACACTTGACGTACCTGTTATGTTGTAAGAGCTTGAACACGATGCAAGCAACACAGTTGCCATCAACGCATATAAGATTCTGTTCATAAGTTTCGTTCTGATAAGCACTGGCAAAAATACAATCTATTCTTGAAGTAGAGAAAAATTTTTATGCTATTTAAAACATTTGGGGTGTCTTTTATAGTTTTTTTGCCTCTTTTTCCAGTTCAGACGAAATTCTGTGGGTTGTATACAGTTCTATCACGGCACCAACAAGCAGCGTCACCACCCAGTTATTATGTATATAATGTACGTACGCGTTATAGCCTTCTATGCCGTTCTCCATGAACTTGGGCAGCAGGAACTGGTAGGCGTTCTCCACCATCAGCAGGGCTGCAATCACAAAGAAGATGTTGCCGACGGTCATTATCGAGCGCAGGCGGCGAATGGTGATGTTGGTACCCTCGTATTTCTGACGCATCTGCATTGCCACGAACGCCCCCGTGCCTGCAAGCATTATCCACGATGCGGGCTTGCGGACTGCAAACACATACATCACGGCGGCCACCGCCATCAGCAGCGCCCCGACCACCATTATCAGGCTTTCCGTCTTAGTCAGCTGTCTCATTCTCCGTTTCGTAAAGTTGTTGGTCGTCAGACAAGACGAAGATATCCTCGTCGTCAGCCTTCATGAAATATCTCTCGCGTGCAATCTTCTCTATTGCCTTGGGGTTGGTTTCCAGCTCGCGCAGACGAGTCATGTCACGATCATACTGGCGGTTGTACTCTTCCACCTGGTCTTTCAGGTCGCTGATCTTGCTTTCCAGCTGCACCCTCTTCAGGAAAGAGTTCTCGTCAACCACGCCCACAACGAGTACACCGACGATGAGCACAATCCAGTATTTATTGTGCCCCAGGAATCTCAAGACGCCTTTCAGTTTGTTAGTCATATATTTTATATAAGTTAGGTGTTATGAGTTGTTTCTCCGCTCAACGTTCAATGCTTACCTCCGAAAATCTCTTCTCTGCCAGCCGCTCATACTTAGTGCCTGGGCGCCCGTAGTTGGCGAAAGGATAGATGCTGATGCCGCCACGAGGCAGGAACAGCCCTATCACCTCTATATATTTAGGGTCCATCAGGCGGATAAGGTCTTTCATTATCACGTTGACACAGTCCTCATGGAAGTCGCCATGACTGCGGAAACTGAAAAGATAGAGTTTCAGGCTCTTGCTTTCCACCATCCTCTTGTCCGGGATATACATTATGCGTATCTCGGCAAAGTCGGGCTGTCCTGTAATTGGGCACAATGTGGTGAACTCTGGGCAGTTGAACCTCACCCAGTAGTCGTTGTCGGGGTGCATGTTCTCGAATGTCTCGAGCACCTCGGGGGCGTAGTTGTCATAATACTTAGCCTCCGCGCCAAGCAGTTTCAGGCCTTCTTTCTTGCGTTTAGCTTCTTCCATCGCGTTCTATAATTTTGCTACAAAGATACAAACTTATTTCCTTTCTCGCAAAAAGTTTACCTTTTTTGTTTGCAAAGATATGCTTTCGCTTGCTCAGAGATATGCTTCTGACCATGTCAGAGATATGCTTTGGCGTTGCAAGAGGTGCTTGATGAGAGAACAAAAGATATGACTCTGTTCATCCATTTTTATCCTTTTGAAAACAAAAAAGATAGGAATTGTTGCTTTTGAGGGTGTTTTTACAATAAAATTTCGGAAAATGCGGGTGGCGGATTAAACCTTTAAAAAACTGCGGCGTCATAGAAAGCGAACCTAAGAGAATCATGCTGCGCGTGGAGCGCGTATCATCCCTCTGTTTTAATGTAGCTTATTTTATGATATTACGAAGACTTTTTATCGTTGCTCTTGTGGCATGCATTGCGACAATGGCACAGGCACAAGAGAGAAAAATCACAGGAAAAGTTGTTGACAACGACTCGAAAGAGGCCGTCATGCAAAGCACGGTACAGCTGCTGCGTAGCGACAGCACCTTCATCTCGGGCGCGCTGACCGACGAGAACGGTGAGTTCACATTGGAGGCACCCGAGGACGGCAAGTACATCGTGAAGGTTTCTAACGTGGGATACGCCATGCTGACGCAGGCCGTGACCATCGCCCAGGGAAAGAACGTGGCGCTGGGAACGCTGAAGCTGAAGACCGATGCCATAATGCTGCAGGGCGTGACGGCAACAGGACAGGCAAAGAAGGTGGTGATAAAAGAGGACACCTTCGTATATAACGCTAATGCCTTCCGCACCCCCGAGGGCTCGGTGGTTGAGGAACTGGTGAAGAGGCTGCCTGGTGCCGAGGTCTCTGACGACGGCAAGATAACCATCAACGGAAAAGAGGTAAAGAAGATTAAGGTGGACGGCAAGGAGTTCATGACGGGCGACACGCAGACGGCGATGAAGAACCTGCCTACATCTATCATTAATAATATCAAGGCATACGACGAGAAGAGCGACATGGCGCGAATGACCGGCATCGACGACGGCAACGAGGAGACGGTGCTCGACTTCGGCATCCTTCCTGGAATGAACAAGGGTACGATGGCTAACGTGGACTTCGGTATAGGTAACCACGGGCGCTACTCTTCAAGACTGATGGGAGGATACTTCAACAGCGACATGCGCGTGGTGCTCCTCGGCAACATGAACAACACCGGCGACCGCGGATTCCCAGGCGGCGGTGGCGGCGGCAGATGGGGCGGAGGCCAGAACGGTCTGAACGCCTCGAAGATGTTCGGTGCCAACTTCAACTACGAGAAGAAGAACAAGCTGATACTGGAAGGTAGCGTGAGATGGAACCACTCGGACAACGACACTCGCGCAGACCAGTCGGAGGAGAGATTCGTGGGCGACCACTCGTCGTTCTCAAACAGCCTTAACCAGAGCTATTCAAGGCGCAACAACTGGAACTTCCAGATGAGAGTGGAGTGGAATCCTGACTCGATGACCACCGTGCTCTTCCGCCCTTCGTTCTCTCTCTCGTCTAACGACAGCAGGAGATTCGGCAACTCGGCAAGCTACTCCGACGACCCGTACAAGTATGTAGACGACCCGCTCAACGACGCTTCAATATCAAAGATGGATGAAGAGGGAGTAATGGTGAACACCCAAAAGACGCGCGAAATAACATATGGCGACAACAAGAACGTTGGCGGTACGCTGCAACTGAACAGACGACTGAGCAACAACGGCCGTAACATCACCTTGAGAGCAGATGCTCGCTACAGCAACAACGACGGCAAGAGCCTCTCAACGTCTAACGTGCACCTGTATCAAATACAGGACGCGCTGGGTAACGACTCTTTGTACCAGACCAACAACTATAAACTGTCACCAACGAAGAATTACAGTTACAGCGTGCAGGCAACATACAGCGAGCCGATATTCAACAGGACTTACCTGCAGTTCAGCTACCAGTTCCAGTATAGCCATAACAAGAGAGAAAATTCTTATTATGATTTCAGCAACCTGGGAGAGTCGTTCTTCGACGGGGTGCCTACAGATTATCGCGGATGGGACCCATATCTCTCACGTCTCGAGATGCCTATCGAGAATTATCTGGACACCTACCAGAGCCGTTTCTCTGAATATAAGAACTACACACACGAGATGCGACTGACCTTCCGCATGGTGCGCGACAACTATCAGCTGAACATCGGTGCCATGATGCAGCCACAGCGCACAAAGTTCGTGCAGAACTTCCGCGGCATAAGCGTGGACACCACACGCACCGTGGTGAACTTCTCGCCGACAGTGGACTTCAGATATAAATTCTCTAACGTGCACAACATCAGATTCAACTACCGCGGTTCTTCATCACAGCCTTCGATGGACAACCTCATCGACATCGTGGACAACAGCAACCCGCTGAACATCACACGCGGTAACCCAGGTCTGAAGCCCTCGTTCACACACAGCATGCAACTGTTCTACAACAACTACATACAAAACCATCAGCGTGCCATCATGGGATTCTTGAACTACTCGAACACACGCAACTCAATAAGCCAGATGGTAAGTTACGACCCAACTACAGGTGCACGCACTAGCCGTCCTGAAAACATCAATGGCAACTGGAACGCAGGAGGAGGATTCATGTTCAACACCGCCATCGACTCTACGGGATATTTCAACGTGAACACCTTCACTCGTCTGAACTACAGCAACAGCGTAGGTTATCTGGCATCGGGAATGATGTCTAACTCACAGAAGAACACCACACGCACCACAAGCATCAGCGAGCGACTGGGATTCAGCTTCCGCAACTCATGGCTGGAGGTGGAACTCAACGGAAATGTAGACTACTCTCACGCACGCAACATGCTGCAGGAGCAGAACAACCTGGACACATGGCAGTTCAACTACGGTACCAACATCACCGTTTATCTGCCTTGGGGCACCTCGATATCTACTGACTTGCACGAGCAGAGCCGCAGAGGATATAAGAACGCAGCCATGAACACCAACGAGCTGTTATGGAACGCGCAGATAAGCCACGGATTCCTAAGGGGCAAGCCTCTCACCGTGATGCTTCAGTTCTATGACATCCTGCACCAGCAGAGCACTATCTCCAGCACTCTGAACTCAATGATGAAGAGTGACACGCAATACAACGCCATCAATAGTTACGTCATGCTGCATGTAGCATACCGCTTCAATGCCTTTGGCGGAAACGGAGGCTTCGGCTTCGGCGGACGTGGAGGTCGCGGCGGTGGTCGTGGCGGTCGTGGAGGCGGTCCTGGTGGCTTCGGTGGAGGTCGCGGCGGCGGCTTCGGCGGAGGTGGCGGCTTCGGAGGCGGTGGCTTCGGAGGCGGCGGCTTCGGAGGACGCAGATAACAAAAAAGAATATAAAATTCAGGGGCAACCTCACGTTATGTGGAGTTGCCCCTATTTCTTATGTTAGGTGTTAGAGGGAGATACAAAGAAATATTAGGAGAAATGCAGCTTCGACACGAAGATAAAGGACAATACTATTTTATCTTCTTTATCTCCTCTTCCACCACTTCAGGGAAGTGCTTCATCTCGAGTTGATGTATCTTCGCCTCGATGTCTTCTACCGTATCATCGGGAGTGAGCGCCACCTTGAACTGCTTCACTATCTCGCCGCCGTCGCATACGTTGCTCACGCGGTGGATGGTGATGCCCGTCTCTGTCTCGCCTGCTGCCTTCACCGCCTCATGCACATGATGGCCGTACATTCCCTTGCCGCCATACTTGGGCAGCAGCGAAGGGTGGATGTTGAGTATCTTGCCGTCATACTCCTTCAGTATGAAGTCGGGAACGATGAGGAGGAAGCCTGCCAGAACAACATAGTCTATGTTATGCTTGCGCAGCAACGGCATGACGTTTTCCTCTATGCCGAAGTCCGCTTTCTTGATGACAGCGGTCTCGACACCCAGACGCTGGGCGCGCTGAAGAGCGAAGGCGTCGGCGCGATTGCTTATCACAAGTTCCACACGAGCCACGTCCGATGTCTGGAAGTGGCGTATAAGGTTCTCACAGTTGGTTCCGTTGCCGGAAACGAAGATGGCAATGTTCATTTGAGTGAGGAGTTCTTTTAGTCGCTCCGCTTTATGAAAGCGCCCCTTTTCGGGTAGAGCGAGGAGTTTAGTTAGGAGTTAAAATCGTCATCGTCGAAGCCTTCGAAGTCGTCGTCGAGGTCATCGAAGCCGAACATGGCCGGGTCGACAAAGGCCTCCATGGCACGGCGGTCTTTCTTCGTGGGCCTTCCTGTGCCTCGTGCACGGTCTACGAAACCGCTGATGCGACTCATCTCTAGGATTTCGTACTGCTTAGGGTCGGTCACGTTCTCGTAAATCTCAGGCAGCAGTTTTGCTCCGACGCGCTGCTCGATGCATTTCAGCACCTTGAACGAATAGGTGACAGGAGGCTTTCTCACGCTCACCACCTCGCCAGCCTTTATCGCCCGCGACGGTTTCACGGTGGTTCCGCTCATCATCACGCGCCCATTCTTGCAAGCATCGGCGGCAATGGAGCGTGTCTTGAAGATGCGCGCTGCCCACAGCCACTTGTCGAGGCGTGCCACAGGAGCGCCCTGCGGTGCCGTTGGTTTTCCTTCCTTACCCATTCTGTTCTTCTTTATTGTTCTGCGGCGCCACAGGCTTGCGCTTGTTATACTGGTTCATCGTGATGTTTATTCCTGCGAGAACGAAACTCTTTATCTCCTCCACCGCAACATCCATCTGCGGCGCAAGCACTTTCATTTCTTCCTCGCTGTAGTGGCCGAGCACCCAGTCCACCTGCATCCCGCGGGGAAAGTCGTTGCCGATGCCCACCCTCAGACGGGCGTAGTCCTGCCCTATCAGCTGCTGTATGTGCCCCAGACCGTTATGGCCACCGTTGCTTCCGCCCGCCTTCAGGCGCAGCGTGCCCAGCGGCAGCGCCACATCATCGACTACTACAAGCAGTCGCTGCTGTTCTATGTTCTCCTTGTTGAGCCAGTATCTCACGGCATTTCCGCTGAGATTCATGAATGTGGTGGGTTTCAGCAGTATCACTTTCCGCCCTTTCAGCGACGTCTCGGCCACATAACCGTAGCGTTTGTCGCTGAAAACAATATTGGACGCCTTAGCGAAAGCGTCCAATATCATGTATCCAGTGTTGTGGCGGGTATCGGCATATTCATCGCCTGGATTGCCTAAGCCCACTATCAAGTATTTGTCCATTCTAATTATTCAGCAGCCTCTGTAGTCTCCTCAGCAGCGGCAGCGGCGTTGCTCTTACGTGTAGCCTTGATGGTGCAAACCACAACTTCCTTGCTTGTAGCCATCTCGAGGCCCTCGAACTTGAGGTCGCCCACCTTGATGCTCTTGCCGATAGTCATGTTTGTAACGTCGATGTCGAGAGTCTCAGGAATGTCCTGATACTTAGCGGTAACGTTCACCTTGCGTACGATAAGGCTCAGACGACCACCGTCGCGAACACCCTGAGCAAGACCGTTCAGCTTAACAGGGATGCCGATGGTGATTGGCTTATCCTCGTGAATCTCGAAGAAGTCGATGTGAAGCAGAGCGTCTGTCACTGGGTGGAACTGCAGCTCCTTCATGATTGCAGGGTGGTTCTCGCCGTCGATAACGAGGTTCACCACATAGATGTGCGGAGTGTAAACCAGCTTGCGGAGGTCGGTCATAGGAACAGCGAATGCCAATGCCTTTGGCTTGCCGTTCTCATCCTTTGCCTCGCCATAGAGGTTACATGGCACGAGACCTTCTTTTCTCAACTGTTTGGTAGCCTTCTTGCCAAGGTCGCTACGCTTCTGACCTGTTACATTAATCTCTTTCATAATGTGTTACTCTAAATTAAGTTTGTTAATAATACATGCTCTTAATTCGCCATCACACGAGAAAATCTCAACGATGCGCTTGAAAAAGCGGTGCAAAGGTATCACTTTTTCTTGAACTGACCAAGTTTTCTATTAAAAAACCAATAAAAAGTTATGCTTTTCTTGCAAGAAAAAACTTTTTTAACTACCTTTGCCCAAAATAACGACAGGAAGAAAGCTTTGATCTAAATACGAAATCACAAATATGATAAACAGAGAACTTATAAGGTTAAAAATCGTTCAGTTAACCTACGCATACTACCAAAATGGCAACCGAAACATGGATAATGCAGAAAAAGAACTGCTATTCAGCCTATCCAAGGCATACGACATGTATAACATTCTGCTCACGCTGATTGTTGCCATTACTAACGAAGCACGCAGGCAGAACGAGATAGCAATGACAAGGGCCAAAAGAGAGGGAACGGAACTGCCATCACAGAAATTCTGCAACAACAAGTTCGAGATACAACTCGAGGAGAACAAAATGCTGCAAGAGTTCATAGAAAGCAAGAAAACCACATGGAACGACGACATCGAGGTGGTGAGAAAACTGCTCGCACAGATAGAGCAAAGCGCCACATACAAGGAATATATGGCTAACCCCGAGGAGGAGAAATATGATGTTGACCGTGAACTGTGGAGAAAAATCTACCGCACACTCATCATGGAGAACCCCGACCTCGACGCCTTCTTCGAGGAGAAGAGCATCTACTGGAACGACGACAAAGAGATTGTGGACACCTTCGTGCTGAAAACCATCAAGCGTTTCGACCCTAAGAACAGCAAGAATCAGGAACTGCTGCCGGAATATAAGGACGAGGAGGACAAGGACTTCGCGCGCAAACTGTTCAGAGCAACCATACTCAACGCCGACCAGTACCAGCGATACATGAGCGAGACATCACGCAACTGGGACTTCTCGCGACTGGCATACATGGACGTGGTGATAATGCAGATAGCAATAGCAGAGATGGTCACATTCCCAAACATCCCAATAAGCGTCACCATCAACGAGTATGTGGAACTGGCAAAGGCATACAGCACACCGCGCAGCGCGGGATACATCAACGGCATGCTCGACTCCATAGCACACTATCTCGTAGACACGGGAAAGGTGGTGAAGGCAATGCGCGCACCAGGGGCAGAAGCACCACAGCAGGAGCCTGACGAAAGGGAGTATTAACAAACGGAAGTAAATATAATTAATTAAATAAGAAAATGATAACTACAATGTTTTTACAGGCCGCAGGACAAGGACAAGGCGGCGGATGGACAATGATTCTCATGTTGCTGGCTATCTTTGCCATCATGTATTTCTTCATGATCAAGCCACAGCAGAAACAGCAAAAGAAAATACGCGAGTTCCAGAACTCTCTCGAGGAAGGCGCACGCGTGGTAGTGGGCGGAGGCATCCACGGCATAGTGAGACGCATCGACACCACAGAGAACGTCATTGAAGTGGAGATTGCCAAGGGCACCGTTATCCGCGTTGACCGCGGCTATGTCTTCGCCGACAATACCGGCGCTGCTGCAACACAGCAGAAATAAATAGCATCAAGACAACACCATGGAGAAATCCGAAGGAAGAAGTATATACCGCATTGTCAGGGACTTCTTGTTCAGCGCTGCTAACAAGGAGTTTCTGATTTTTTTGTTCTTCCTGATAGCAAGCGGGGCTTTCTGGCTGTTGCTCGCGCTCAACGAGGACACCGACCAGGAACTGCTCGTGCCCATACGACTCACCAATATCCCGAAGAACGTGGTGGTGACAACAAACACCGAGGACACGATACACGTCAACGTGCGCGACAAGGGATTCTTCATCATGGCATACGTCTATGGCGGCAAGCTGTCTCCCATCGAGATAGACTTTACCAAATACACCAACGAGAAGAAGAAGAGCACTATAAGCGCTGCCGACATACAGAGAAGTCTCCGGCAGATGATGTACAGCTCCACGAAAATCACAAGCATCAAGCCCGACCACTTCGACATCGTCTACACCTTCGGGCGAAGCAAGAAAGTGCCCGTGAAGATGAGCGGAAGAGTGGACCCGGGAGAGAGCCACTATCTGGCAAGCGTAAAGTTCTGGCCCGACAGCGTGGAGGTGTATGCCGACGACGAGAAGCTGGACAGCATAAAGGAGGCTTTCACAGAGTCCATCTACCTGCAGAACTTCACCGACACCGTGATACGCGACACACCGCTGAAGAGAATCTACGGCGTGAAGTATATCCCCAACACCGTGAAGATAGGACTCTATCCCGACATCATGACCGAGCAACGGCTGGAGGTGCCCATCATGGCCGTCAACATGCCCGAGGGAAAGGTGCTGCGCACATTCCCGCAAAGGGTGAAGGTGGTCTTCGTCACCGGAGCCAGCATGTTCCGCTCCATAAGTCCAGAGAGCTTCAAGGTGGTGGCCGACTACAACGACATCAAGGCTAATCCTTCCGACAAATGCACCATAAGGATTATCGCCGTGCCCCACGGGGTGAAGAACGCACGGCCCGAAATAGAAAGTGTCGACTATCTCATCGAGGAGCAATGAAGACTGCAATCACCGGCGGCATAGGCAGCGGCAAGAGCTACGTCTGCCAAATGCTTAAAGAACAGGGCATCGAGATATACGACTGCGACAGCGCAGCCAAGCGTTTGATGCGCACCTCCAAGCACCTGAAAGAGCAGCTGAAGGCTCTCGTGGGCAGCAACGTGTACATCGGCGGACGACTGAACAAGCCCGTGCTGGCACAGTTCCTGCTCGCCAGCGACGACAACCAGAAGGCAGTCAACGCCATAGTGCACCCCGCCGTGGCAGACGATTTCATAGCCTCTGGCATGGAGTGGATGGAGTGCGCCATACTCTTTGAGAGCGGCTTCGACCGCCTCGTCGACCGCATAGTGTGTGTCACCGCACCCCACGAGACGCGTCTCAAGCGCATCATGGAGCGCGACGGCATAACACAAGAGAAAGCCGAGGAATGGATAAACTGCCAGATGCCGCAAGAAGAGGTGGCACAGCGCAGCGACATCGTCATCTGCAACGACGGCTCTCCCCTACTGCCGCAGCTGTCTTCTCTGCTGGAACATAAAAAATAAGGTGTCACACCATGTTACGAACAACAAGCAATAAAACATAAACAATAAGAAAACAATGCAACAGACAATTCTATCTATCGCCGGAAAACCCGGTCTTTTTAAATTAGTATCGCGCGGACGCGCCAACCTCATTGTGGAGTCTCTCGACGAGCAGCACAAGCGCATGCCGGCATTCTCCACAGACCGCGTGACAAGCCTCTCAGACATCGCCATGTACACCGATGCCGAGGACGTTCCCCTGATGAAAATCCTCGCCTCGCTGCGCGACAAGGAGCAGGGCAAGGAGGTGTCCATCAATTATAAGAAAGCATCGAGCAAGGAACTGCGCGACTATTTCGCAGAGATACTTCCCGACTTCGACCGCGACCGCGTTCACGACAGCGACATCAAGAAGCTGTTCCAGTGGTACAACATCCTCGTGAAGAACGGCATTACCGACTTCGAGGACGAAGAGAAAAAAGAAGAAGAGGAGAAAAAAGAAGAACCCGCCAAGTAAGCGGGTTCTTTTTTTGCAATTATATACTATCTGACCTTCTCTTTTTTTATCCTGTACCAACCAAAATCAGCACAGCACCTTAAATCGTAAAACAGCCAAATAGTTCAATCGTGAAATTGTCAAATTGTCCAATCAATTAACCCATATATAGTTCTGGCTGTACTCCCTCTTCTGCATCTTGTTGCCCTTCACGATAAAAGCACCGAGGCAAGCATGCTCAGGAGCAAGGTCGGTGTACCATATCTTCAGCACGTTGTCACCCTTCTCCGCAATCTGGATGCCCATCATGGGGTAGTCGCCCTCGGTGTCAACAGCCCACATCGCCTCGCCGTTCTCAACGTCAGTACTCTCCATCTCGCTCAGCGCCAGACCCTCAGGAGTGGTCACCGCATGAATGGCGTACGCCTTGTTCCCTTCGTTCACAAACATCACCACGAAATACTTATAGTCGTTGCCTATAGCATAACCGTATGGCACCTTCGCAATCTTCTTGCCCGTCTGCTCCTCTATCTTGTTATACACATCCTTAGGCATCGCGATGCCGCTGCCAGTCACCTTCAGGAAGTTATGACTGTCAACATACTCCTTGGTGAACAGCATGCCAAAGTCGAACCCCTCGCTTTTCTTGCCTTTGACGTCGCGATAGCGCACATACTTCATGTGGTCCTTGCGCTCCTCGCCGCTCCATCCCATGGCGAATGTCGACGACTCGCCGCGGTCAAAGTTAGCCTCCACATACTGCACGTCCATCCATGCCCCGTCAATAAGCAGCTTGTTGTAGCGCTCCTTGTTCTGCTTCAGCATGCTCACGAAAGCATCCACCTCAGCCTCGCCGCGCTTGTTCTCAGCCTCCTGCTCCTCCTCGCTAAGCGCGCCATACTCGTCGCCGCTCAGCTGGTTAGAGGGAGTGAAGCCCACAGGCGCATAATAGTCCGGCTCGCCATAACTCGCAGCAACCAGCAGCGGCAGGTCCTTGATGTCCTCCTTCTCCGCCTGCTGCTTAGTGTCGTTACCGTCCACCATATTCACAACAGCGGCGGTGTCAGCCGTAGCAGCGCCGAAAATGCTCTTCAACTTCTTGGTAACATCCTCCACGCACGATGTCAGCAACATCGTCGAAACAATTGCAAAGATAACTTTTTTCATATTCTGTTTTTTATATAAGGTTTTCATGTTGAACGCTGGGTTATAAATCCTTGCAAAGATAATGTTTTTATTTTAAATACAAACAAACAGCCGCATGTTTTATCAACGTAAAGCAGTAAAATGACGTTTTGTCATGCATTTCAGCCATTTTGTCATGCAACCCGCACTCGGCACAGACATTGCAAATGGTGATAGTGAACGGCGAGGCAACAAAGCCGAGACGTAACAAGAACAACAACATTTTAACAACAAATAAACAGGAGGTAAAGATTATGTATCCAACAAGAACAAATTCATGGTTACCAGAGATTTTCAACGACTTCATCAACACCGAGTTCATGCCTAAGACCAACGCCACGGCACCGGCAATCAACGTTAAGGAGACCAAGGACGAGTACATCGTGGAACTCGCAGCACCGGGAATGAAGAAGGAGGACTTCGACATCAATATCAACCAGAACGGCGACCTTAACATAAAGATGGAGAGCCGTCACGAGACAAAAGAGGAGGAGGAGAAAAAGACCCACTACCTGCGCCGCGAGTTCTCATACACCAAGTTCGAGCAGACGCTGATACTGCCTGACGACGTCAACAAAGAGAAAATCGCAGCACATGTGGCCGACGGAGTGCTCACCATCGAACTGCCTAAGGTAGTGAAGGAGGAAGTGAAGGTCGCACGACAGATCACCGTAGGATAAATTTGAGTTAGGAGTTAATTGTAGGGGCGTTCCCCCGTGTGCGCCCGATGTAAACAATGTAGGGGCGTTCTCCCATGTGCGCCCGACCAAGAAACAAGGAGCCGACTGCAACAGTCAGCTCCTCTTTTTGTTTCCGCTCGGTTTGCACAATTTGACATGAAGACAAACACAAGAATCGATGCCATCCTCGCGGGGTTCTCCCTCATCGGCTGCCCCGCTGAGGAAGGGAAAGGAACCGCCCGCCGGAGAAAAAAGCGGATAATGTTTTGGACTTTTCCACTTTTTTCTTATTTTTGCACTCATAACGTATAACTACTACACACCCTAACTAAAAACCAGAAAAGTCATGAAAAGATTTCTTTTAAGTGTTATTGTCCTTGTGACGGGTTTGGCACAGGCGAATGCCCAAATCCAAAGAGAGTTCCTGGGCTGTTCCCTTGGTGCGTCCCCGCAGGAAGTGTTCCAGGTAATAAGCGACAAAGGATACAATATCGAGAACACCGATGACGGGTTCAGCGCACAGGGCATGGAGAATAATCCTATCGTGTTCAGGGACTGCGAGTGGGAATATGTCTTCTTCTCCTTTTACGAGGACAAACTATTCTGTGTTATGTTTGTTATGTCAACAGATAAAAGCCCGGTGAAGACGGTTATCGATAGTCACAAAAGCCTCATGACACAATTTGATGGCGAGTACTCCCAGTATAAGGAAGAGAACTCTACTGAGAAAATCTCCCTTTGGAACGACGGGAACACCGCCGTTGTCTGCAAGTTTTTCTATTTTGACGATGATGCTAACGAGGTGGACCATACAACCGATAAGGCATCTTTAGGCGCAATGTTTTTCGACTATAATGTCAGTATCAGAATGGCGGAGGAGGAGTCCGAAGAGTAATATCACACCCGTAAACAACTAAAACAAGAAATTTATGAAAAGAGCATTTTTAAGTATCATTATCCTTGTGATGGGCTTGGCGCAGTCGGAAGCCAAAATCTCAAGGACATTCTTTGGCGTTTCCCTTGGCGAGAGCCGGCAAAGGGTGATGCAGGTGATGAGTATCAATGGATACAGAATAGAAGACAAACCAGGTGGATTCACCGCGCATAGCACGGATAGGAGTCATATCGCCTATAGGAGTTATGAGTGGGATAGTGTGGAGTTCACTTTTATTGACGACATGTTGTATAGTGCCACGTTTCTCATGTCAGCGAAAAACTCATCGTCCAAGACAGTTATGGACAGTTACTTTGGTCTCGTTAATCAGTATATCGAGGATTATCGTAAGTATGTGAAAGATGCG
>OMXS01000018.1 GCA_900315095.1 uncultured Prevotellaceae bacterium
CAGACAGGTTATCGCGTGAATGTTGACGGAGTCTATCTGAGTCCTGCCGCTGGCTATCAGATGCAGGATGTGGAGATTAGGAACAAGGATAGTCTCCGCGTATTCGTTGAGTTGACTTCGCCGAAGAACGGAAAATTGGTTGCCCAGGAACTAATAGACAAACTGCTCTTCACCCTAGAGAGCGGCAACACTCAGGAACTTGTGCTCGATGCTTTTTCGTGGGATGCTGAAGAGTTGAACAATCTTGTGGTGTCAAGCGATATGACTCTCGAAAGCGAATATCCGCTTTTGGTGAATGGCATGATAAAAGTGGAGGAGGGCGCAACGCTCACAATACCTGCAGGGCAGACAATCTATTTCAGCAGTAACGCCGGAATAGAGGTTAGCGGAACGTTAAGAGTGGAGGGAACTGCCGAAAAGAACGTTACTCTAAGAGGTTCCCGACTTGACAACATGTTCGATTACTTGCCTTATGACCTTATCAGCGGACAATGGAAGGGCATTCATTTCATGGCTTCTTCATACGATAATCTCATAGAATATGCTGATATCCATAGCACTATGGACGGTATAGTGTGCGACGAGAGTGACCTTTCTAAACTGAAACTCGACATCGAGAACTCCATCGTTCATAATTGTCAAGGCTACGGAATAATGGCAATATCGAGTAGCGTGAAGATAGAAAACTGCCAGATAACGAACACCTTGAACGATTGTGTGGCATTCTTCGGCGGTAATGCATACGTCGGCAATTCCACGTTGGCACAGTTCTATCCGTTCGACTCCAGACGTGGCGCCGCCTTGAGGTTTACCAATTTCTATGAGGAAAACACCTTGCCGCTCTACAATCTCAATTGTGTTAACAGCATAGTAACGGGTTATGCGGAAGATGTTATTATGGGAGAGACAGACGAGTCGGAGTCGGTGTTTACCTATTCGTTTGCCAATTGCATTCTCAGAACTCCGAAAGTGGAGGACGAGAAGTCTGCTGCATTCTTCAAGGACATCATTTGGGAAGAGCCTGAAGATACCGTGTATAGCGGAGAAAAGAACTTCAAGCTAGTTGACATAGACACTCAGCACTATGATTTCCATTTGAGTGACAAGTCTAAGGCTATAGGTGCGGCATCCACAGAGTATGCTCCTGCCAACGACAGAGACGGCAAACCTCGTGACGAAAAGCCTGACATGGGGTGCTACGAGTTCCGCGAAGAGTAAGATAAATGTGATTCAATAACGACACCTTATAATATTATGAAAGAAAAAATCTTATCCTCAAAGATAATCACTTGCCAAATGGAGGAGTTGTCTGTGGAAGAACAGAAACTCATAGAGTTGGCAAAGAAGGCAACGGATAATTCTTATTCGCCTTACTCTCATTTTAGAGTAGGGGCGGCACTAAGGCTCGATGATGGTACGGAAATAATTGGCGCTAACCAGGAGAATGCCGCTTTCCCCGTGACATTGTGTGCTGAACGCACGGCAATCTTTGCCGCTCAAGCACAATATCCCGAACATGCCGTGATGCAACTTGCCATCGCTGCTCGTAATGAGGATGGCTTCATGCCGATGCCAACAGCGCCATGCGGTTCATGTCGTCAGGTGATTCTTGAGGTGGAAAACCGCTACAAACAACCTATACGCCTGTACCTTTACGGCGCAGATGTCGTTTATGTTGTTGATAGCATTAAGGATATACTGCCTCTGAACTTTGACAGCGATAGCATGTAGGCTATTCCTCTTTACCTCCTCTGAGAATGATGCTTGTGGCACCAATGGTAAAGAGTGCTCCGTCTTCAATCACTCTGCGCTCGCGGTCGCCAAGAATTTCATTGTCAACAAATGTTCCTGTGTTGCTCGGTCCATCGCGCAACACATATTTTAATTTACCTTTCTTGTCGCGACTCACGTTAATAACGCAATGAGTGTTATCCACGCTGGGGTCAACAGTTTCTATGGGAGTGTTGATAGGGTTGCCTTTCTGATAGCGCCCGATGACATTGTCGCCCATCTTAAGCGGTATTATCTGCTTGTAATGGAAAACATTCTCAATCACGATGATAGCACCGAGGTCGTCATTCTCAACAAGATCTTCTGGGTTTTCTTCTTTCTGAGTGTCACGCAACTTGCTTTTACCAATTCTAACGCCAAATTGTTTGTTGCACTCAGGACAAACAAAGATGAGTGACTGACCTTCTGTATATCGAGTTTCATCAAATGTGATGAAGTTATCGCATTTGGGACATCTTACGCGTTTCATGTAGATAATGATTAAATGAGTGTTGCTTGGGAATGGGTTACAACTACTTGTCTTTCACCTCAATAACCCATGCTTGTTTAAAGAACTTGTTGGAGTGAAGCTTGTTCAGTTCTTCGTATGCCTTTGCTTCTGAGTCATACTCGCCATATAGAATCTTGCGGTTGTTGTTCACCTCAACAATCTTGGCAATAGTGAAACCATCCTTGTGAATTGCCTCAAGGAATGCATCGCCATTGGCCTTAGAGAAGTGACTTGCCAATACTAAACTATATGTTTTTTTACCAGGAACTGCGTTTAACTCCTTGTTGTTGACTTCTTTTTCAACGGCAACCTGCTTTTCTTCTACAGGTGAAACATTTGCCGTCGTTGCTTCATCAACCTTTTCTGCTGGAACATTGCTTTCTGCAATTACAGGCTTCGCATCGTTTACGCCTTCAGTAACCATCGTCTTGGGCATAATCTGATAGAGAAGGTCTGTATTGAGATTGCTCATGTTCATCTTGTAATTGCCGTTGGCAAGTGGGGAAGTGAATAGGAAGAAACCTATAAGTGCTATTGCAACGGCTGCGATGTTCCTTATAAGACTTATCTTCACCTTTATAGAGTCATCGTTGTCGTCTTCAACAACTTGCACCTCTTTATTATTGTTCTGCGTATTGATATCGATGACGGGTGCCTTTGCTTCCTCGCTTTCGTTATTCTTGGCGTTAGCAACCTTCATGCTGGGCAATTCACTAAGCATCTTTACCGACACGGAGTCAAGAGCATAGAGTTCAGGAGTAAGCAATCCAGCCTTTATAGGTGTAAACTCTATGTTTCCTTCATCGTTAACCGTAAGTGTTCCGATGTCGTTGAGAACGTATTTGCCATCGTTATTAAGCCTCTCGCGCAGTTCTCCCACTTCGTCCTCTATTCTTTGCATAGCCTCCGGATAACTGATATCGAATGCTTCAACATACGATTGAGCAAGCAGATTGTCGTTAGCCTTGAGCTTAGGATTGAAACCAAGAGTGCGAAGTGGTGGAAACATCTGGTGGTCATTCTCGCTATATGTGGAGCAAACATGATGAGTCATGAAGCCTCCTAAACCAGGCACCATGACGCAATCGTTGCTCAACAATAATATCTCGATATGTCTTTCCAGTTGTTTCACGTTTGCAAAAGTAATCACTTTTCGTGATATTTCAAAGTAAAAAGTAATTTAAAAATAAAAAATAATCAAAATACTTTCGTCAAATGGAATATTATTCTTATTTTTGCATCACTAATAGAAAGACGAATTACAATAATGAACTATATCAAGACAGGCATCGATGGCGTTTATATCATCGAACCAAGAGTGTTCAATGACCCTCGTGGCTATTTCTTCGAGGCATTTAAACAGAATGAGTTTGAAGAGAATGTAGGAAAAGTGAACTTTGTACAAGATAATGAGTCAAAGTCCTCGCGTGGCGTTTTGCGTGGTCTTCACTATCAAAAAGGCGAATGGTCACAGGCGAAATTGGTTCGCGTGATAAAAGGAACTGTTGTTGATGTTGCTGTAGACATAAGAAAGAGTTCGCCGACTTTCGGCAAATATGTTATGGTGGAGTTGAGCGAGGAGAATAAGCGACAGTTGTTCATTCCCCGTGGATTTGCACATGGATTCCTTGTTCTGAGTGACGAAGCCATATTTACATATAAAGTGGACAATGTTTATGCTCCACAGTCAGAGGCTTCTATACGCTTCGATGACCCCATAATTGGCATTCAATGGCCAATAGCTGCCGAGGAGATGCTGCTTAGTCCTAAAGACGAGGCAGGCAAGAGCTTCTCTGAAGCAGAGCTTTTCGATTAGACATTCAAGGCAAAATATGATAAAAACTTGTATCTCCATTTTCTTTGGACTGGCATTGGTGTTTTCATCATGCACAGAGTCAAAGCAACCCAATACAGACATAAAGGAAGATATGTCTGCAAAGGAAATGTTGCAAGGCGTCTGGTATGATGAGATAGAGGACAATGTCGTGTTCAGCGTAAAGGGCGATACGATTTTCTATCCTGATTCAACAAGTCAGCCTGTATATTTCCGTGTTGTAGATGACTCGCTATGTCTCAAAGGTGCGGTTACAACGAAATATGCTATAAAGAAACTCTCCGACCATCTGTTTGTTTTCAAGAACCAGAGTGGAGAAGAAGTGAAACTTACCAAAGAAGAGGATGTTGAGGTAAAGGCCGAGGAACCTGTTGAGACCAAGCAACCTGTAGCCATTAATCAGCGGCGAGTTATAAAGAACGATACCGTTGTAATGCTTGGCAACGTGAAGAATCACATCTACATTCAAGTTAATCCCACTACTTATAAGGTTACAAAGAGCAGTTACAACAACGAGGGCGTACTGGTTGATAATATCTATTATGACAACACGGTAAGCATTTGCATCGTGAAGAATAGCGTGAAGACCTTTATTCACGACTTTTATAAGAAAGAATTCGCGGACATTGTTCCTTCAGAATTCATCAATCAATGTATTCTCAACGATATAGTTTACGACTGCCATGATGAAGAAGGGTTCCACTTCTTTGCTCAGGTGGGAATACCTGACGCATCAAGTTCCTATGCGGCAGAGATAGTTGTAAGCGATGACAATAAATATACTATAGTTAAACTTCCCGATTGAGTATCACGCGTTGGTACTCATCTTCGAAGTTCGGCGTAAAGAACTCTTTCCCTATTAGCTTTTCTATTTCATCGGCACTAAAGAAGCGACCTCCGTTAAGTTCTTCCTTTGCAGGGTGTATCTCTCCGTCATAAGTGGTCTTATAGACATACACCAGTTCTTTCTCTCTCATTCCTTCAAAGATATACTTTGTGATGGGGATTGGAACATAGTCGGTAATTCCGAGTTCTTCTTTTACCTCACGCAAAAGGGCTTGTTCAACAGTTTCTCCGTATGATATATGACCGCCACATGCAGTATCCCACTTGTCTGGCTGTATGTCCTTCCATGCCGGACGATGTTGCAAGTAAAGTTCCCCCTTTGAATTAAACACATGAAGATGCACCACGGGGTGTAATATCTTAGTGCCGTCATGTGCGTTTCCGCGTTTTATCTTGCCTATAGTGTTTCCTTCTTCATCAACAATAGGAAACAACTCTTCATTATTGTCTTTATACATTATATTATATATGAAAACAACTTTATTTATAACTTAAGCTTATAATATTCTCCTTCCATCACAGGAGGCTCGTTTTCAAATAGTGCAACCATTGCCGAACCGCTTCCGCTCATACAAGAATATACAGCACCCATGTCATAAAAACGGCGCTTTATGTCTGCTAATTCTGGATGGATATTGAAAACGCTATCCTCGAAATCATTTATCAGACGATCTTTCCAGTCTTTGATGTTGCCTAGCACTATGTTGTCACATCGCTCTGCAGGATGCTTGGGAACAATACGTGAGAATGCTTCACGGGTACTCACGGCAAATGGCGGTTTTATTATTGATATCCAATAACCTTCCAGGGAAAAGTCTATTGGCTTTAGGTTTTCACCTATGCCTTGCGCAAACGATGGGGTAGGGTCGATGAAGAAAGGACAGTCGGCGCCCAGTTTTGATGCTATTCCGCGCATCTCATCATCGCTCATGCCAATGTTGAACATTTCGTTAAGTGCCTTTATGGTGAAAGCACAGTCGCTTGAGCCTCCTCCCATGCCTGCTTGTGAAGGGATGTGTTTGTCAAGAGATATTTTCACTTCTGGCAAAGGGTGCTGCTCACAAACTGCACGATATGCTTTAATGACAAGGTTTTGCTCAGGGTCACCATCAAGTGGCGTTCCTGACAATGTAAGAGATGTCTTTTCGTCGGACAAGTTTATCTCTAATGTGTCGCATAAAGGCACAGGATAGAAAACGGTCTCAAGGTTGTGGTATCCGTCAGGACGTTTGCTCACAACGTTAAGTCCTAAGTTTATCTTAGCGCAGGGGTATGTTATCATAATGCTTTAGATGCTTGAAATATCCTATTACAATGCAAAGATACGTATAAAATATTAAATCACAAAATGCGAAGATATGTTTTTGGATATATTAAATAAAATGACTACCTTTGCCGAAAATTACATATACCTATGCCAGAGAACAAGAAGAATCCCAAAGCAATTGACACTACATACGGTCACTTACAGCCACAGGCACTTGATGCTGAGCGAGTAGTGCTTGGTGCATTGATGATTGACAAAGACGCATTTACTGTTGTTAGTGATGTGTTGTGTCCAGAAGCATTCTATGAGCCGCGCAATCAGAAGATCTATCGTGCCATACAAACACTTAGTATGGACGAAAAACCTGTCGATATCATTACAGTAACGGATGAGCTTGCTAAGGAAGGAACGCTTGAAGATGTAGGCGGTCCTGGCTATGTGTTGGAGTTGAGTTCTAAGGTGGCTTCTTCTGCGAATATCGTTTACCATTCACGCATCATTGTTCAGAAATACCTTGCTCGTCAGCTTATTAATTTTGCTTCAATGATTGAAACAAAAGCTTTTGACGACTCGCAAGATGTGGACGAACTGATGCAGGAGGCAGAGGGCTCGCTTTTTGAGTTGTCACAAAGTAACTTGAAGCAAGACTATACATCCCTTGAACCCGTTGTAAAAGAGGCTCTTGATAAATTGAAGCAAGCGGCTGCAAATAGTGGTGGACTGACAGGCATTCCTACTGGATATGTCAAGCTTGATGACATCACTTCTGGTTGGCAAGCAAGCGATCTGGTTATTATTGCCGGTCGCCCAGCCATGGGTAAGACGTCATTCGCTTTGTCTTTAGCAAAGAACATCGTTATCGATTATCAGATACCAGCAGCATTCTTCTCTTTGGAAATGAGCAATGTGCAACTTGTTGACCGCTTGCTCTCTAATGTATGTGAGATATCTGGTAAGAAGATTCTTAACGGTCAGCTTGACGATGAGGAATGGAAACGTATTGACAAAAATGTGAGGAGAATGCAGACAGCACCTCTTTATATAGACGATACTCCTGGCATGAGCATCTTTGAATTACGAACAAAGGCACGACGACTGGTTAGAGAGAAGGGCGTAAAGATAATCATGATTGACTACCTCCAGCTGATGAATGCCAACGGAGCGAGATTTGGTAGCCGACAAGAAGAGGTTTCTACCATCAGTCGAAGCTTGAAGGGACTTGCCAAGGAGTTAGGAATTCCTGTTCTTGCGTTGTCACAACTTAACCGTTCTGTGGAGAATCGTGATGGCAATGATGGCAAACGTCCGCAACTTAGTGACTTGCGTGAGTCTGGTGCCATTGAGCAGGATGCCGATATGGTGTTGTTTGTGCATCGCCCTGAGTATTATCACATCTATACTGACGATCATGGCCGTGACTTAAGAGGTATGGCGCAGATTATCATTGCAAAGCATCGTAAAGGTGCAACGGGTGATGTCCTCCTGAATTTCCGTGGAGAGTTCACTCGTTTTGAGAATCCCGATGACAACCGTATGCAACAAGATTTTGGTGGTGAGGTAAGAGGTTCTGTAATTAACTCAAAGATTAATGGAGGCGACATGCCGCCAGTTGACCAAGAAGAACCGTTCGGACCACCCCCAGCATTTGACGGTTCTGGCCCTGCCTTTTAGTTAATCACATTTCAAAATATAATAAAATAAAGATGATGAGGAAGTTATTTCTTTCAGCAATGATTGCTGTAGCAGCAACATCATGTGCTCAAACGAAGGAGTCGGTGTCAATTCTTGGTGACTCATATTCTACATTTGAAGGTTTCATTACACCGAGTACTAATGAGATGTGGTATTATGAGGAGACACGCGACCAGACAGATGTTGATGACGTAACACAGACATGGTGGTGGAAGGTTATCAACGAGGGAGGTTACAAGCTATGCCGGAACAACTCCTGGAGCGGTTCCACTATAAGTTATTATGGCTATTCTGGCAACGACTATTCTGAACGTTCATTCATCAGGCGCATGAACAATCTTGGCAATCCTGACATCATCTTCGTCTTTGGAGGAACAAACGATAGTTGGGCAGGTGCCCCTATGGGTGAGTTTAAATATGACAAGCTGCGCCAAGACGATTTCTTTAACTATCGTCCCGCACTTGCATTCTTGCTTAGTCAGATGAAGAAACGCTATCCCAACGTCAAGATATATTTCTTAATCAATGACGGGTTAAGCGAAGAAGTGACCACAAGCACCATGACCATTTGCGACCATTACGGCATTGAATACATAAAGCTCGAGAGTATAGACAAGAAGAATGGTCACCCTTCGGTGAAAGGAATGTCGCAAATATCAGAGCAGATACTGAAAACAATAAGAAAATGAAACACAATTCCACGCCGAATTGATAAAATGTAAGTTTTTGGAGAGAAAAAGTTTCAAATTATTTGTGTATTTGAATTATTATGTATAACTTTGCACCCGATTTAATAAAAGTACAATATGTCAATCATTACAAACCTATACCTTATTAATATTATTCGACTTCAGGGCTGGAGTTGGAAGTGTTAAGGTATATGTAAAAAGCAAATACATAAAGAATATAGAATATATTTAAGAAAAGACCTTTTCACTTCCATAGTGTAAAGGTCTTTTTCTAATAACAATAAAGATTAAAGAACCAAATGGACAGATTATTTATCTTTGACACCACATTGAGAGACGGCGAACAAGTACCAGGCTGTCAGTTGAACACAGTAGAGAAAATTCAGGTAGCAAAGCAGTTGGAACAACTAGGAGTTGACGTTATTGAGGCAGGATTCCCCATCTCAAGTCCTGGCGATTTCAATTCGGTTATTGAGATTTCAAAGGCTGTAACGTGGCCAACCATCTGTGCACTCACAAGAGCCGTTCAGAAGGACATTGATGTTGCCGTTGAGTCGTTGCAATATGCTAAGCGCAAGAGAATACACACGGGTATAGGCACAAGTGACTCTCACATCAAATATAAGTTCAATTCCAACCGTGAGGAAATCATTGAGCGTGCTGTTGCTGCCGTGAAGTATGCTAAGCAGTTCGTTGAGGACGTTGAGTTCTATGCTGAAGATGCCGGCAGAACCGACAATGAGTATCTTGCACGTGTCATTGAGGCTGTGGTGAAGGCTGGTGCGACAGTATGTAACATCCCTGACACCACAGGCTATTGCCTCCCACAGGAATATGGAGAGAAGATAAAGTATCTGATGGAGCATGTTGATGGCCTTTCAGCAGGCAAGGCAATACTCTCTACCCACTGCCATAATGACCTCGGAATGGCTACTGCCAACACCATGAGCGGTGTGCTTAATGGCGCTCGCCAGGCAGAGGTTACTATTAACGGTATTGGTGAGCGTGCCGGCAACACTTCTCTTGAGGAAATTGCAATGATATTAAAGTGTCACAAGGCTATTGAAATTGAGACAAATATCAATACAACGAAGATTTATCCCACAAGCCGCATGGTAAGTTCACTCATGAACATGCCTGTTCAGCCCAACAAGGCTGTTGTCGGAAGAAATGCCTTTGCACATTCCAGCGGTATCCATCAAGATGGCGTTCTTAAGAATGTGCAGACATACGAGATAATGAACCCGAAAGATGTAGGACTCGATGACAACTCAATTGTATTGACAGCACGCTCAGGTAGGGCAGCGCTGAAATATCGCCTTGAGGTTCTTGGCGTTAACACAGGTGATGAGAAGAAACTTGATGCACTCTACCAGAAGTTCCTTGCACTTGCTGACCGCAAGAAAGAGGTTAATGATGACGACATACTTACTTTGGCTGGTGCTGATACAAGTGAGAATCACGCTGTAAGACTTGACTTCCTGCAGGTTACTACAGGTATGGGAGTTAAGAGCGTTGCAAGCATTGGTCTTGACATCTCTGGTCAGAAGTTCGAGGAGGCAGCAACAGGTAATGGTCCTGTTGACGCAGCTATCAAGGCATTGAAGAAGATAATCCAGAAGAAGATGACGCTGAAGGAATTCACAATACAGGCCATTTCCAAAGGTTCTGACGACATGGGTAAGGTGCACATGCAGGTGGAATACAACGGAAGTCTTTACTATGGCTTTGGTGCAAACACCGACATTGTGACCGCTTCAGTAGAAGCATATATCGATTGTATTAACAAATTCAGGAATTAAAAGCATAAACCAATGAACACTCTTTTTGATAAGATATGGGATAAGCACGTTGTTCAGATAGTTGAAGACGGTCCCACTCAGTTGTATATCGACCGTCTCTACTGTCATGAGGTGACAAGTCCGCAGGCTTTCGATGGACTTAGGGCAAGAGGATTGAAATGCTTCCGTCCAGGACAGATATTCTGTATGCCTGACCATAACACTCCCACACACGACCAGGATAAACCTATTGAAGACCCGGTGAGCAAGAATCAGGTGGACACTCTTTCAAAGAACGCGAAGGAGTTTGGCCTTACTCATTATGGAATGATGGACAAAAGCAATGGTATCATCCATGTTGTAGGACCAGAAAAAGGACTCTCTCTGCCGGGAATGACCATCGTATGCGGTGACTCTCACACCAGTACACACGGTGCTATGGGTGCTGTGGCATTCGGTATTGGCACTAGTGAGGTCGAGATGGTTATGGCCTCTCAGTGCATCCTGCAGCAGAAACCAAAGTCAATGCGCATCAGCATCAATGGAAAACTGGGTAAAGGAGTGATGGCAAAGGACGTTGCACTCTTCCTGATGTCAAAACTCACCACGAGTGGTGCCACAGGTTATTTCGTTGAATATAGCGGTGATGTGGTTAAGGACATGTCTATGGAAGGCCGTCTCACACTCTGTAACCTCTCTATAGAGATGGGTGCTCGCGGTGGATTTGTTGCTCCTGATGAAACGACATTTGAGTATATCAAAGGCAAGGAGTTTGCTCCTAAGGGCGAAGAGTGGGACAAGGCTGTTGAATATTGGAAGACTCTATATAGCGGAGACGATGCTGTCTTCGACAAGGAACTTGTATTTGATGCCAAGGATATTGAGCCACGAATCACCTACGGCACAAACCCTGGAATGGGAATAGGCATCAATGAGTGTGTTCCTTCACTCGACTCAATACCTGAGTCAGGAAAGGCTGGATTCCTGAAGTCGCTCAACTACATGGGATTCTCTCCCGAGGAGAAACTTGAGGGACATCCCATTGACTATGTTTTCCTTGGTGCATGCACCAATGGACGAATTGAGGACTTCCGTGCCTTTGCATCTATTGTGAAGAGAAAGAAAAAGAACGAGAATGTAATTGCATGGCTTGTGCCAGGCAGTTGGGCTGTGATGAAGCAGATAGAAGACGAAGGTATCGACAAGATTCTCAATGAAGCAGGCTTCGAGATACGTCAGCCAGGATGCTCAGCATGCCTCGCAATGAATGACGACAAGGTGCCTTCAGGCAAGTATTGCGTATCTACAAGCAACCGAAACTTCGAGGGACGACAAGGCCCTGGTGCCCGCACAATTCTTGCATCGCCACTTGTTGCAGCAGCATCTGCCATCACAGGCAAGATAACAGATCCGAGAACTATTTAAAGAAGTAGAATTAGAAGAAAAGATGAAACAGAAATTTGACATTATAAAGAGCACATGTGTTCCTCTCCCTTTTGAGAATGTGGACACCGACCAGATAATTCCTGCACGTTTCCTAAAGGCAACCACACGCGAGGAAAAGTTCTTCGGAGACAATCTCTTCCGCGACTGGAGATATAATCCAGATGGAAGTCTGAACGAGAAATTTGTCCTCAACGACCCCAAGTATTCAGGATGCATACTCGTGGCAGGCAAGAACTTCGGCAGTGGTTCTAGCCGTGAGCATGCTGCATGGGCTATAGCAGGCTATGGTTTCCGCGTTGTTATCAGCAGTTTCTTTGCCGATAT
Source organism: uncultured Prevotellaceae bacterium (assembly GCA_900315095.1). Taxonomy (GTDB): domain Bacteria; phylum Bacteroidota; class Bacteroidia; order Bacteroidales; family Bacteroidaceae; genus Prevotella. Next base: position 12,161 of record OMXS01000018.1, read on the forward strand.
ACACAAGAACAACGAACTGAACAACTTCGTTCTTCCTGTTGTTGTGAGCGAGGAATTCCTCTCTGAACTGTTCCAGAGCATTGAAAAAGACGCAAAGACAGAGGTCGAGGTTGACCTGCCTAATCAGAAAGTGACCAATATGTCGACAGGAAAGTCAGAGCATTTTGATATCAACGGATATAAGAAACATTGCCTGATGAATGGTCTTGACGACATAGATTATCTCTTGGAGAACAAGAACAAGATAGAAAAGTGGGAAGAGGAGAACAAATAAACACTTCAACCTACAAGAGGATTCATCCCTTTGTGGAGATAATGGACAGCACCTTGCGCGACGGGGAGCAGACAAATGGAGTCTCTTTCCTGCCGCACGAGAAGCTTATGATTGCCCGTATGCTCCTCCGTGATGTTAATGTTGACCGTATAGAGGTGGCTTCGGCAAGGGTTTCCGAGGGAGAGAAGGATGCCGTGAAGATGATTTGCCGTTATGCCCGACAAATGGATGCCCTCGAGAAAGTGGAGGTGCTGGGGTTTGTGGATGGCAACTTGTCTGTCGATTGGATTGATGATTGTGGCGGAAAAGTCATAAATCTCCTTGCCAAAGGTAGCGAGAAGCATTGTCATGCACAACTCCACAAGACCGTTGAAGAACATATCGAGGACATAAAAGGCACCGTTGACTATGCCTTGTCAAAAGGAATGACGGTGAACCTCTATCTTGAGGACTGGAGCAACGGCATGAAGGACTCGCCAGAGTATGTTTATGCTATGCTCGACTCACTACGGGATGCTGGCATAAGGCGTTTCATGTTGCCAGATACTCTTGGCATTCTGAACCCTCTGTATGTGATAGAGTTCATGCGCAAGATGATAAAGCGCTACCCAGATGTTCATTTTGACTTCCATGCACATAACGACTATGACCTTGCTGTGAGCAACTCTCTCGCTGCTGTTCTTAGTGGTTGTAAGGGACTTCATGTGACGGTTAATGGTCTTGGAGAACGCTGTGGCAATGCTCCTCTTAGTAGTGTGCAGGTGATTCTTAAAGATCAGTTCCTCGCAAAGACAAATATCAACGAGGAAAAGTTGAACGATATCTCGAAACTTGTTGAGGGATACAGCGGTATATCCATTGCCCCCAACCAGCCTGTGATAGGCGAGAATGTCTTCACTCAGGTGGCTGGAGTGCATGCAGACGGTGATAACAAAGGCAATCTTTATGTCAATGCACTCATCCCTGAGCGCTTTGGAAGAAAACGTGAGTATGCTCTTGGCAAGAACAGCGGAAGAGCCAACATTGCAAAGAACCTCGAGGAACTGGGTCTGGAACTCACTCCTGAGCAGACAAAGCGTGTCACTAAGAGAATCACCGAACTGGGTGACCGCAAGGAAATAGTTACTCCTGACGACCTTCCATACATCGTTAGTGATGTACTTAAGCATGATGCACCTGAAGACAAGGTGAAACTCGTGAGTTATATGACATCTATTGCCTATGGACTTAAGCCTCTTGCCAATGTGAAGGTGGACATCAACGGCAAGCAGTTTGAAGCAAACTCAACAGGAGACGGACAGTATGATGCCTTCGTGAAGGCTCTGCGAAAGATATACAAGGAGAATCTGGGGCGCACATTCCCTATACTTTCCAACTACTCTGTAACCATACCGCCAGGTGGAAGGACAGACGCCTTGGTGCAGACAGTAATCACTTGGAGAAACGGAGAGAAGATAATACGCACTCGTGGACTTGATGCTGACCAGACAGAGGCGGCAATCAAGGCAACGTTCAAGATGCTTAACATCTTCGAGGAGAGTGAGAACGCACAGAAAGGTGTCATCTGAGAGGTTGCAAGAAGTGCTTGGTGGCATTGCAAGAAGTGCCTTCTGAGCATCTAGTTTGTATACAAATCGCACCCTCACATGTATATGAATCGCAACCCGATTTGTATATCAATCGCGATGCAAAAGATGCCTTTTCACATGCTAAAAGATGGTTTTTCGCGTTATAATAGATATAAAGTTAAACAAACAGAAATAATATATTATGAAATTAAAGATTGCGGTTCTGCCTGGTGACGGTATAGGACCAGAGATTATGAAGCAGGGAGTGGCTGTGATGAATGCCATCTGCGAGAAGTTTGGACATGAAGTTTCTTACAAAGAGGCGATATGTGGTGCTGACGCAATAGATAAGGTCGGTGACCCATTCCCTGAGGAGACCTACAACACTTGCAAGGAGGCTGACGCTGTGCTCTTTGCTGCTGTGGGTGACCCTAAGTTTGACAACGACCCTACTGCAAAGGTTCGTCCCGAGCAGGGACTGCTTGCTATGCGTAAGAAACTTGGTCTTTTTGCCAATATCCGTCCTGTTCAGACATTCAAGTGCTTGCTTCACAAGTCTCCACTGAGGGCAGAACTTGTTGAGGGTGCCGACTTCATCTGCATTCGTGAGCTCACAGGCGGAATGTATTTCGGTGAGAAATACCAGGACAATGACAAGGCTTACGACACCAACTACTACACACGCCCTGAGGTGGAGCGAATCCTGAAGGTGGGATTTGAGTATGCTCGCAAGCGTAATCATCATCTCACGGTTGTTGACAAGGCAAATGTGTTGGCAAGCAGCAGGCTTTGGCGTCAGATAGCAAAGGAGATGGAGCCACAATATCCTGATGTGAAGACCGACTATATGTTCGTTGACAACGCTTCAATGAGAATGATAGCAGAGCCTACTTTCTTTGATGTTATGGTGACAGAGAACACCTTCGGCGACATCCTTACTGACGAGGGCTCATGTATCAGTGGTTCTATGGGATTGCTGCCATCGGCTTCTACAGGTGAGAGCACACCAGTATTTGAGCCAGTTCACGGTTCTTGGCCACAGGCAAAGGGACAGAACATCGCCAATCCTCTGGCTCAGATTCTTTCGGTTGCTATGCTTCTGGAGCACTTCGACCTTAAAGAAGAAGGCGCACTTGTAAGAAAGGCTGTCGATGCTTCTCTCGATGCTAATGTCCGCACACCAGAGATTCAGGTTGAAGGTGGCGAGAAATACGGCACTAAAGAAGTGGGAGAGTGGATAGTAAACTACATTCTGAATGCGTAAGACATTATTATCCATACTACTGGCAGTAACAACTATAGCTGTCGCGCAAACTCAACAGGAACTGCGCGACAGCCTTAAACTTATTACCCAGCAATCTTCTTTCGCGCCCGACAGCATTGACCTGAGACTCAAGAAGGCTTCGTATAACGTCATGCTGGAGCAATGGGAATATGCAAAGAACGAGTATGACTATGTGCTTAACCGCGAACCTCTGAACATTGCAGCACTTTATTATCGTGCATACGTCAATGAGAGGCTTGGCAGATATAACTTTGCAAGGCTCGACTATCAGAACCTGCTTACTGTGGTGCCAGGAAACTTCGAGGCACAACTTGGTCTTGCATTGCTCAACCAGAAAGACAAGCACTACCGGGAGGCTATGGATGGCATCAACATTCTTGTAGAGGCATTCCCCGACAGCGCTGTGGCTTATGCCGCAAGGGCTGGAATGGAGAAGGAACGCAAGATGTATGACATCGCAGTTTATGACTTCGACAAGGCCATTTCCATTGAACCTGACAATCAGGATTACAAGCTGAATAAGATTGACGCCCTGATACTGGCAGGCAGAAAGGAAGAGGCAGAACGCTGTCTTAATGAACTGGTAAAGGCAGGAACACCCAAGGCATCGCTCATGGATCTCTATAAGAGGTGCAAGAAATAAAGGTAATGATATGCTGTTTGCCCCATGCCTTACGACTCCCCGCCCCTGTAGGGGAGGGGAAGGGGTGGGGTCAGTAATTAAAGGAAGGAGATAAAAGGAGATAGAGGACAACACAGTCCCCACCCCCAGCCCCTCCCCTTCAGGGGCGGGGAACCAAAGGTCGCTGGCCAAAGGGGAAGCAACTATCAACCAGACTCCATTTATGACCTTTCTATACTTGCGTGGAGAAAGAATGTTCAAAGTTCAATGATTAATGTTCAAAGTTAATAGGTATTTCATTTATCTCAGTTACGATGGTACACGCTATCATGGATGGCAGGTGCAGCCGAATGGCATCACTGTTCAGGAGGAGATAGAGCGTGCCCTCAGCACTCTGCTTAGGCTGAAGACAGAGATAGTGGGTGCTGGAAGAACTGATGCTGGTGTCCATGCACGGCTTATGGTGGCACATTTTGATACTGATGTCACTTTTGATGCTGAGCAATTGGCATATAAACTCAATCGTTTCTTGCCTCATGACATAGCCATTAAGAAGATAGAAAAGGTTGACAATGAACTGCATGCACGCTTCAGTGCCACCTCCAGAACATACCATTACTATGTACACACATCAAAGAATCCATTTGCAAGGGCATACAGTTGGGAGACTGGTTATCCGCTTGACTTCCAGAAGATGAACCTTGCAGCACAGGCATTACTCACAACCAGTGACTTTGGAGCTTTTTGCAAGAGTGGGAGTGATGTGAAGACTACGTTGTGTGATGTGAAGGTTGCAGAGTGGATTGAGATGGGGGAGGGTAGATGGTACTTCGAGATTACTGCTAACAGATTTCTTCGCAACATGGTGAGGGCTGTTGTTGGCACTCTGATTGAGGTGGGCAGAGGCAGGATGACTGTTGATGAGTTTGCTGATGTTATTAAGAGTGGCTGTCGTTCTAATGCTGGTGAGAGTATGCCGGCTAATGCTTTGTTCCTTGAAGATGTGAAATATTGAGTTGGAAGTTCACTTAGTCGCTATGCTTTATAAAACTCCTAACTCCTAACTTCTCGCTCGGCTCTGCCGCTTTTACAAAGGCGACAGCCGACTAAAAGAACTCCTAACTCGAAATATGTGGATAATATTAGCATTTTTGAGTGCAGCCCTGCTGGGTTGTTATGACTCATTGAAGAAGCAGGCACTCAATGGCAACGCGGTGATTCATGTGCTGACGCTGAACACTTTTTTCTCGTCACTTATCTTTTTGCCTTTCATCATACTGTCTGCCACATCACATACTTTGGACGGCACCATCTTCTACACTCCTGTGTGTGGATGGGAGGTGCATAAGTACATTGTGCTGAAGTCCTTCATTGTGCTTTCTTCCTGGATATTTGGGTATTTTGGAATGAAGCATCTGCCACTCACTATTGTTGGTCCTATCAATGCCACTCGTCCTGTGATGGTGCTTGTGGGAGCATTGCTGGTGTTTGGAGAGAGGCTCAACGGGTGGCAGTGGGCTGGTGTCTCTCTTGCCATCTTGTCCTTCTTCATGCTTTCGAGGAGTGGCAAGAAGGAGGGAATAAACTTCTCTCATGACCGTTGGATTTATTTCATTGTGACAGCTGCGTTGCTGGGTGCTGTCAGTGGACTTTACGACAAGTATCTCATGGCACCTGTGGATGAGGGTGGCTTAGGTCTTCCCCGCATGACAGTACAGGCATGGTATAACATCTATCAGCTTGTTCTGATGTTCATCATGCTTATGTGGCTGTGGTATCCTCGCCGTCATCAGTCACCATTCCATTGGCACTGGGCAATTCCGTTGGTAAGTATATTCCTTTGTACAGCCGACTTCATGTATTTCTATGCCTTGGGACTCCCTGGTGCACTCATCAGTGTTGTGTCAATGATACGTCGTGGCAGTGTGGTTGTCTCCTTCTTCTTTGGAGCCTATCTGTTCCATGAGAAGAACTTAAAGAGCAAGGTTGTTGACCTTGCCCTTGTCCTCCTTGGAATGATATGTTTGTATATAGGGAGTCAGTAGAAGGTTAGTGAAACTACTATTGCATTCTTCCTTCTACTATGTTATTGGAAATACCAATAATTGATATTATTTATACCATCTGTGAGATTATATAGGCATGAACTTCATACTTAAAGAACGCTTTGTCGCCAATAGATGCAATACATGGGGGGGAGAGCCTTCGTGATAACATTATCGATAAATAGTCCACTTCCCATTATTGTCTTTGCCTTCATGCTTCAGAACACCTTTCTTCTGAATTGCAGAAAGGTCACGTTCGATGGTGCGCTGGCTCACCGACAAAGTCTCCGACATTTGTTTGCCAGTAATTGTCGGAGATTCTTTAATGAGATTGAGTATTTTCTGCTGACGCTCAGTGAGTTTCGTCTCCGACACGTCTCCGTCATGGTCTCCGACATTCGGAGTGTCGGAAGAGGCAAAGATGATGGTCTGGAATTGGGTCGGAGTGGATTTGAACTTGGGTTTTAGCTCGTCCCTATAACCTTCCAAGGCTTTGGTCTCATTACAAATGCGTGTGAGTCCGCTTCCTCGTTTCTCCATATAGTCAAGTTGAGCCATCACGTTTGCAAGTATGGGATTACGTCTCTCAGAAGACACATCTTTGATGTCTAAATCTTGAATCAGCATACCATTGTACATTCCTCCTGGAGATGTGACTGTGAGGCGATCGTTGTAAATGTCGAGATGAACTTCACTGCCCATCACTGTGTAGTCACGATGGATGAAATGGTTTACCATTGCTTCAAGAACTGCACGTTCTGCATACTCTGGTTTGTTCTTTCGTCCATCAGGTAGTTTCTCCCAGCCTCTCCTGGTGTTTGACTTCACAAAGTTCATGGCTTCGCGAAGCAGCATGAGGACATTGCCTGTAAACTCTGCATCGTTGATGGCATCGCCCTTTTCCTTTCCATCCCATCGTGTGCAGTATAGGCGGGATTGCCACAATGGGCAGTCATCGGCAAACAGTGCGCCTGCATTTGTAAGGTTCCCTGCACCTGTTACAAGCCCAAACGATAAGAGATACTTCTTGTCCCATTCTTGTTTCGTGCGATCTTTGAAAGTATTCGCTAATATCGTGAAAGCATAGTCTTCCACCTTATAATCCGTGTGAAGGGAATCGTAGGTTTTATTAGAACCTTTCAGTACCAAGCGTACCATTTGCTCTGCCGTGGCAGGAAGACTCTCATCACCGACACGAACAAAGGCAATGCGCTGACCATCCCCAACGTAGTAATACGGAGTGTAATGCCCTGCATTGACTTTGAGTTGCAAGATGTGTAAGCCATCCATGTCATGCGGTATCATTTCCACCTCTGGAAGAGGATCCATGTAATCGCGAATCTTACTACTGATAGCTTCACAAACATGCAGCACATCTTCAAGTCCTTTGACGATGCCGTCATTATCAATGCCAAAGAAAAGGGAACCACCCAAGCCATTGGCATAAGCACTTACGCTCTTCAACCAACTCTTAGGTTTCTTCTCTTCAAGCATCACCTTGAAGTCGTATGCAGTACATTCTGCTATCAAAGTATTTAATTCCATTGTATATGAAGACTCGTTTCTTATCTTGCAAAGGTACACATTTTTATTGAGAAGAAGGCACAAAATCATTGTTCCGCGCGTAATTTAAGTAAATTTTATCTAAAATCATACCTGTATAACACTAAAAGTTGCGATAATTGAGGAATTATGAGTATCTTTGCCAATAAAAGGTATGATATGAACAAGTTTCCTACATCATATGAGATATTTGGATTGGACTGCTTAGGAGAAGAAGCAAGTGAATCTTTGAAAATGGAATTCATATTCCATTGTGTAGACGATTGTATTTCAGAAACACTTAATCCATACAAAGAAATCTTCAACAGCAAATCATTTCGATTCGAAGAAGGAGAAATGGAGTTGTTGTCTGGATCTACTGGATTTATTTTTGGTGAAGATGAATCTATTGCTCCTGTGAATAGTTTTATGCGATGTGATTCATTCATGAAACTTAAAGGATCAAAGTACGAACATCTATTATATCCAGACCACATTATCAAGCCATCTTCAGATGACGAAAGAGATTATTTGGAACCAATTGGAGTTGAATTAGATTATGCTGAAAATCACATAGATGCCAATTGTGATTATTATTCCGACATTGATGAAGAGTCATATCAAAGAGTTGTCTGTACCTATAGAGAAGCTGCTGAAGATGGCAATTTAAATGCCCTATGGTGTCTTGGCTGTGCCTTAAATCTTCGGAATAGTATCTTCAAAGAAAAATATGACGTATTCGGTTTAACTTATTATTATCTGTCTTTAGCTATACAAAAAGGACATCTTGCTTGTATTCCTTCATTATGTGAATTACTTATGCAAGATGGAATGCATAAAGAAGCATTTATGTTTACATATATTGGCGCTCAGAAAAAAGAAATCTATAGTATGTGGAATCTTGCTATGTATTATTTATGTGGAGTCATAGTTCCAAAGTCGGAAGATAGGGCTGTGGAATTATTTGAATCCATTCTGGATATTATAAATGCAAAAGATAGTGACAAAGCGGAATTCTACAACTCCCACTATGATGGTATAAACGAAGACGAGATTTTAGTGCTAAAAGAATATACAGAACACAATCTCAAAATCATTAAGTCTCATAGTGACTCGTGGAAAAAATATTTTGGTATCGAGGTTTGTAGAAAATATCAAAAAACACTTGATATGCTAATGAAGGAGCATTGTTTAGATCCATCGTTTACTGGCGAGATGTATGTAGAAAAGATTAAGGAATTAATGACTCAAGAACTATCTAAAAAGAATTAGTTACGTCCGAGAAACATAGTTAATTATTATTTTAATAAGTTATTGATAAAAGATGAAAACTTACACATTAGATCTTTCCGATTCCGCATCTGCTAGATTGGTTTATCATACTACTTATTTGGATGAAATATCGATTATGTGTGAAATTCCAGCAGACACTAACTGCGTAAAAGTTATTGGTACAATTAACTTCAAAAGTGTGGTGTTTGATAAGAAATTCTATAACGCTTTTAAGGGGGAAATAGACATTCTTGATTTGAGTGGACTCAAATCATCAAGTTCTTATACTTACTTAAATTTGGGTCTTAACCAATGTTCTGAATTTGGTTATGGTGGAAAGATACGTATAAATAAATATGAATGCCTTTCCCATGTCAAGGAAATTATTCTTCCTGACAGATTAGAAAATATACCAATGATACGTGGTCTTCAAGAGTTGAAAAAAATTGTCGGGCTTGGACTCAATACGTTTAAAAATGAAACTCGAACAGACTATAGAGGAGGCTCAAACTTAAGCGATTGTCCAAAACTTGAAGAAATAGTTTTCGGCTCTAACATTAAAAATATTACATTAAGAAACAGTACCATAAAGAGAATAAATATCCTTGAAACGAATGGCGAATTACAGTTGGAGCCTTATGGTATGGCTTATAATAAGGAATTAGAAGAAGTTCATATCCCTCAAGGACTTAAAAAACTGCCCACAAGATTGTTCGAAGGATGTACAAAATTAAGAACAATCACAGGAGGTAATGATATTGAAGAAATTGGATTTGGTGCCTTTGGAGGATGCACTAATTTACATAGCGTTCCATTTAAAATTGAGTTATTAAAGGAAAACCAATTTATTTCTTATGATGAATGGATGCAGTATGAACCCATAGACCATCAAACAAAATGGTGGAATCATGGAGATTGTGCTCATTGTCCTAAAGGTAAATGGGTAGAAGAGCGACACAGATGGGAAGCTGACTGTAATTATTCTATAAAAGAATACTGTCGTGATAATGAGCAGCAGATGTGGAAACCATATAAAAAAGGTGTCGTCTTAAGGAACGGTGATATTTGGTGTTTTAACGATTTTACCTATTATAAGAGAGAATTGACGGACATTGAATTAGAATTGTGGTTCACACCTACAAATGTTCATGAATATGTAGAGTTCATATCGCCCAGTGTAATATTTATTTCAGAAGGAGATCATGTGAATATTAATTATAATCCACAGGACAAAAAGGCATTAGAACTGAAATTTCCTCGTAATAAATTGGCAGAAACTATTGATTTATTTTTTGAAGATATATCATATGAACAAATTTTAGATGAAATCACACGAAAAGTAGATGAACTTGATATAGATGCTATAATTGATTCATATGAGACTAAATTTAGTCATGAAAGTTTTCAGATGAATTCTGATACTGAAGGTGAAAGATACCGTCTTGACCGAGATGCCATTTATACAGATGAATATCTCGCTAAACTTCTACCTCCTATTCATGACTATTACGATGATAGAACAGCTTGTCACGCACGCTATCCAGACCACACAAATCCTTATAAGAAAAAATATGAATTTGGACAAATCCTGAGCACTTTCGATAAAAAGGAAGGAGATGATTTATTACATTCTTTTCGCGGAACTGGTAACATTTTTAGAGATGCACACAATTTAAAAACTAAAGATGCTGAGGTACGTAAAGAAGCAAGAGAAAAATATAGCAGAAAAGGCCACATGGATTTTTTGGTCAATTGTAGAATCTCGGAAATCATAAATAAAAAGTTGGAAATAGAATCAAGACTTCACATAAAACAAGCAGAAAATGAATCTTACAATCATAGTAGATGACAGACATACTACATAGGTATCACTATATAGCAATCTCACATAAGGTTTATTCATGTCAATCCTGAATATTTGCCAACCATTTCCTATAGTAAAAAGGGGGCTTGTGTTGGATTAATAATTTAATCACGGTTGACAGCAGAGGAGCCCCAAACTAACATTCAGAGGTAATGCAGATTGTAAGTAGGTTAATTGTTCCCAAAATGAAGCCCAAAAGCAATGATGGGAACATTAGATGACTAGAGCCATTTGCCAACCAGCATGACTACCACGACATCAGATATGAAGAATCCCAGGACGAAGAAGAACCAGAAGAACCACTGGGCATAGTGGCCCTAATTGCTTGCTATTTTATCTGGTCAATCTCCCAAACAACGATAGTAGATAGGGGTATTAGGCTTCACTCGCCTTCAGGTCGGGGGCGGAAGATGTCATCAAGATGTTTCTTTGAGTAATAGGTCCTCCCATATTCTCGCTTGGTGGGAATATGACGGCGGTAGGCTTGGGTGCACAAGGATTCCTTGGTCGTGGAATAGAGGGATTCTGCCTCATCCGTTGTTAGCCACTCTGTCAGGGCTTCAATCTCGGCAGAAACTCCGAAGAGCGCATCCATGTGCTTGCGGCTATAATAGTTCTTGCCAGCAATCTTGCAAATGGGTACTTGGTTATTCTTGGCAGAAGTGTAGAGCCATGAACGCTTTACTTTGTAAATTGCCATAACATCCTCGCCTGAGATGTATTCAAGAGGCTCGATGTTCTGAACAGAATCCTCTTTTCTCGCTGGCTTACTTGAAGCACGTCTTTTCAACGAAAGGGAAGAAAGAATCATAGGCTTGTATGTTGGCAATACTCTATGATAAGGATTGCCAGCAAGCATCTTCTCGATGTCAGCCTTGCGGATGAAAGCCATACGGTTGCTGATTCGTGATGCAGGGAGTTTACCCTCGTTTACCAACTTGTAAACGTACTGACGGGAGCATCCCATGAGGATTGCAGCCTTGGAGAATGTAAGATACTCCTGGCTGGCGATGTCTATAACTGGCTGGACTGCCTTCAAAAAGTCCTGCTGTTTCTTCTTGCGCTGAGCCTTTGCCGCCTCGGCACAGTGTTCTGAACAATACCTCTGCGAGCCGCTGTTACAAGTGAACTCCTTGCCGCAGAAGGCGCATTTTCTTGTCTTTCTCATTTGACTCCTTTTAATGTGGTTTTACAATCAATTTCTTGCAAACCGCCACGGAGTGAACTTTCGTCAATCATTGACACCTATTGTCAAATTATTCCACGATGTCACGTACTTCAAATGAGGTCACTTCCTTGTTCTTTTCCCTCTCGTTCATCAGTCAACCTTTGTACACACTTGTAAACCCTTGTCAACCCTGTCCACGAGATGACAAAATAAAAGCCCTCAAAATTCTCCGCGGTAGAAATGCGTTGCAAAGGTAAGCGGATTTTTGAGAACCACCAAAAAGCAAGTCTGAAGTGTTAAAATCTTTCATTGTTTATAGTTGTTTAGAGGTCTCTAAATACAACCTGCAAATGCGAAAGTGCCTATAGATGTTACCGAATTAGGAATTGTTATTGACGTTAGACCATTACACAAAAAGAAAGCACTACTGCCAATTTCTGTAACTGTATTAGGTATAGTTACGGATGATACACCACTCCAGTAAAATGCTTCACTGCAAATTTTAGTTACTGTATATGTTCGGTTTTTATAAATAACCTCAGACGGAATAACAACCGAACCCTGATAACCTGAATTAGAGTCACTTTTGGGTGCTACTGCGAGTTCGGTTCCATCATTTATATATATATAATAGATGGTTACACCTTCAGAATTTTCAACTGCGATGTCATAGGCGTAAGTTTTTGCTCCTGTAAGGATCAGAAGGAGCAATAAGAGCATATAACGATAATAATTGTTTGTTTTCATGATGTTTTGATGTTTATAGTTAGTGTTTACGTTATTTCAAAGGTATACGAAAAAAAACGTGGACTGTTTACTAAGTCTACGTTCTATCAGGTATCGCCAAACACCATAGCAGCCTAAACTTGTAAAAGCCCACGCCATCTGGCGTGAACCATTTACTTTATACCATAGGCATATTTTTTAAAAGTTAATACTTACGAATGCAAAGATAAACATTTTATTTTATAAGATGTGGTTTTGAAGAAGTTTTTTTCAAAGAAGAGGAAAAGAAGTACATGATAAGGGGGATTTCTTCCTCTTAGTCGCTCAACCCTTTAGGGGTGCTTGTTCCCGAAGGGTCTCAAGAAGGGGGAGTTGAGGGGGATTGTCTTGTATAGGTCTACTTTATAATGAAACACTAGCTTTACAATCCCCGCCTAGCCTCCCCTTACTAAGGGGCGGAAATGTTGCACCGGTTAATCATAAGAGATTGATGCAACATCTCTGTACAATTCTCCCCTTTACTAGGGGGCGGAAATACCGCAATCCCCTATATACATGTCTTTAACATATCCTTTTATTTGTTGCGGATTCTCTCTAAACCACTTTATACTCTCTGTAATAACCTCAATATTATTGAATACGACATTATTACTAAACCTCACTACGGTGATACCCTCTTCATTTATGTATTTAGTTCGTTCCATGTCAGCATTATATTGCTCGGAATTGTCATGGGGTTCACCGTCAAGTTCTATGCAGAGCTTTATTTCAGGACAGTAAAAGTCCATAATATATGGTCCTATGCTATGTTGCCTGCGGAATCTCAATCCCTCTATTTGTTTGTTTTTCAACACTTTCCATAATGTACTTTCTGCTGCGGTAGAGTTGTTCCTCAGACTATTTCTTTTGATTTTGGCATCTGCTAGTGTGAAAACTCTTTCTTTTGACATTATTCTTAGCGTTTTAAATTACGTTTCTATTATATTTCTCCCTCTTAGTAAGGGGGAGTTGAGGGGGATTGTATTCTGCAAGAATCAGGGACATGTGTTTTACAATCCCCGCCTAACCTCCCCTTACTAAGGGGCGGAAATGTTCCTGACTTGGTTTTGCTGCTTGGCTTGTCCAAGAACTACTAGACGGAAATATTACACTCTCGTCACTTGCTTCACTCCCTTCACTGTCCTCAGCTTCTTTATCAATGCTTCCAGACGCTGGGTGTCTTCTACATTTACTGAGAGGGTGCCACTGAAGAGGCCGTCATTACTGTCGATGTTTATGCTGCGCATCATTATCTTTTCCTCTTTGGAGATGATGCTGGTGATGTTGTTCACTATGCCGATGTCATCATTGCCTATGATACGCAGGGAGGTGCTGTACTGTGAAGTGCCTTTTCCACTCCATCTTGCCCTCACTATCCTGTATCCAAACCTACGACGCATCTCTGGAGCATTAGGGCAGTCAGTACGATGAATCTTGATGCCTCCATTCACTCCTACAAAGCCAAACACTGAGTCTCCATAGATAGGGTGGCAGCAACGTGCCAGTTGATAGTCAAGTCCCTTGATGTTCTTGTCTATCACCAGCTCATCGTCACTTACATGTTCACTCAGTTCATTGGGGTTGTCATAGCTGAACTCCTCTGCACTTCGTGCCTGCATGGCAGTCTGAGTCTGCAGTTCAGGATTCTTCAGAAGGTTGTATTTCTCTATGATGAGGTTGAGGTCGAGAGTGCCATCAGCTATTTGATGATAGAAGTCTGTGGTCTGCTTGAATCCCATTTTCTTGATGAGTTGGTTCATCACAGCCTCGTCCATCTCTATCTTCTTGTTCTTCATCCTTCGCTCCATCATCTCCTTTGCCATCAGGCTCTCCTTCACCTGAGTCTCCTTGAGTGCAAAGCGAATCTTGCTCTTGGCATGACTTGTCTTTACATAGGTGAGCCAGTCACGCTTGGGTTTCTGGTTGTTCGAGGTGATAATCTCTATCTGGTCTCCACTCTGCAGTACATGGCGGAAGTTCACTATCTTGTTGTTTATCTTTGCACCAGTACACCTGTTGCCCACATTGGTGTGTATCATATATGCAAAGTCGAGCACTGTGGCACCCTTTGGAAGCTTGAAGAGGTCGCCCTTTGGAGAGAAGACATACACCTCATCCTCATAGAGATTCATTCGGAACTCATCCATCACCTGCATGTCATCACTGTTCTCTATGGCATTGCGGATGTTCTTGAGCCACTCATCCAGTCCACTCTCTCCCTTCACTCCCTTGTAACGCCAGTGGGCAGCCACACCTTTCTCTGCCACTTCATCCATTCTCTCAGTGCGTATCTGCACCTCAACCCACTTTCCTTCAGGACCAAGCACCGTGATGTGCAGACTCTCATAGCCATTGGTCTTTGGCACAGAGAGCCAGTCACGCAGTCTCTTGGGGTTGGGCTGATACATGTCTGTGATGATTGAGAACACCTGCCAGCACTGTGTTTTCTCCAGGGCATGGAACTTCTTCTCGTCATCCAGTTCAGGAACATCAAGAATGATACGTATTGCAAAGAGGTCATAGATGCCGTTGAAGCCACACTGTTGTTTCTTCATCTTCTGCCAAATGCTGTGAATGCTCTTGGTGCGGCCCTTCATGTGGTATTTGAACCCTGCAGCGTTAAGTTTCTCTGCAATAGGACCTATGAACCTCTCTATATAGGCATCACGGCTCTTCTTTGTGGCATTCAGGTTGTCCTTAATCATGTAGTAGGCATCATGCTCAAGGTATTTCAGCGAGAGGTCTTCCAGTTCACTCTTCAGCTTGTACAGTCCCAGCTTATGAGCCAGAGGTGCATAGAGATAGCTTGCCTCTTCAGATACACGATGCTTTGCTTCAATGTTCTCAGCATCACGTATCTGTCTCATGAGGTTCACTCGCTCAGCAATCATAATCAGGATAACCCTCATGTCCTCAGCAAAGGAGAGCAGCAGGTTACGGAAGTTCTCACTCTCTATGACAGGGTTTTTCTTGTATAGTGTCTGTATCCTCACCAGTCCGTTGATGATGTTTGCCACACCCTCTCCGAAGCTCTCCTTCACAGCCTCCTTGTCGAACACCTCATTATTATATGAGCAGTAGAGCAGGGTGGCTATGATGGCATCCTTGCCCAGACCTATCTGTTCTGTGCCTAAGAGTGCTGTCTGCAGACTCTTCACTATGGGGTTCAGCCCGAAGGCATCTCTCTGCAGTTCATCATTGGCATAGGCCTCGTTGAGCCTTCTTATGATGTGTCTCTTCTCATCCTTGCTCAGCGAGGGACTCATCACTCGTGAGAGACTTCTTACCAGTGCATAAGCCTCATGACGCTCTTCAACAGTGAATATGAAACTCTTGGTCATACAGTTTTTATTTTAAAGTAGTTTTTTTAGGAAGATAGAGGAAGGTAGAGGAAGATAGAAGGAGATAGAGGACATCGCCTTACAGCATATAGCCATTAACCATCACCCAACACCTAACATCCATCAACCTTCAACCATCACCCATCATCCTTCACCCTTCACCCCTCAACCTTCAACCCTCAACCCTCAACCTTCAACCCTCAACCTTCATCCTTCACCCCTCATCCTTCACCCCTCACCTCCCTTTTTCTTGCAAAGTTATGAAATTTTCCTTCATTTCTTTCTTAATTCAGAAAAAAGTAACTATATTTGCGTGAGTTTTTCAACGTAACTACTAAAAATACCATAATTATGCTATCAAATTCAGACCTTAAACAACTAGCTCAGAAAGGAATAACACCTGAGCAAATCGAGAATCAACTGCAAGAGTTTAAAACTGGTTTCCCATTCCTTCGACTGGAGGGACCTGCTGCTGTGGGCAATGGCATCGTGGCTCCTACAGAGGCTGAGTGTCAGGACTATGTTAAGACATGGAACGACTACAAGGCTGAGGGAAAGAAGATTGTGAAGTTTGTTCCTGCCAGTGGAGCAGCAAGCCGTATGTTCAAGGACATGTTTGCATTTGTTGATGCTCCCTATGATGTGCCTACAACAGACTTCGAGAAGGAGTATTTCAACAACATTGAGAAGTTCGCCTTCTACGGTGCTCTGGATGAGGTGTGCAAGAAGAACAATGGCAAGGGAATCAAGGAACTCATTGCTGAGGGCAACTATAAGGCTGTGGCAAAGAACATGCTCGACAAGAGTGGACTCAACTATGGTCAACTGCCTAAGGGACTTCTCCTGTTCCACAACTATCCTGAAGGACCACGCACTCCAATGGAGGAACATCTCGTAGAGGGTGCTCTCTATGCTGAGAGTGGGGCAGAGGCTAATGTTCACTTCACTGTGAGTCATGAACACCTGCAGCTCTTCGAGCAGAAAGTGGCTGACAAACAGGCTCAGTATGCTCAGAAGTATGGAATAAAGTACAACATCAGCTTCTCTGAGCAGAAACCAAGCACAGACACTGTGGCTGCCAACCCAGACAACACTCCTTTCCGTAATGAGGATGGCTCACTATTGTTCCGTCCAGGTGGACATGGAGCACTCATCGAGAACCTCAATGAAATCTCTGCCGATGTAGTGTTCATCAAGAACATTGACAATGTGGTGCCAGACCGTCTGAAGCCTGAGACAGTGACATACAAACAGGTAATCGCAGGTATCTTGGTTGCTCTTCAGAAGAAAGTGTTCCACTATCTTGAGGTGCTTGAGAGCGGTGCCTACAGTCATGAGACTCTTGAGGAGATCATCCGCTTTGTAAAGAATGACCTCTGCTGCAAGAAGAATGACATCAAGGAACTTGAAGATGCCGAGCTGGTAATCTTCCTCAAGGAGAAACTCAACCGTCCTATCCGTGTTTGTGGAGTGGTTAAGAATGTGGGTGAACCAGGTGGTGGACCATTCCTCACATACAACCAGGATGGCACTGTCAGCCTGCAGATACTTGAGAGCAGTCAGATAGACAAGAACAATGAGGAGTACATGCGCATGTTCAAAGAGGGAACACACTTCAACCCCGTTGACCTCGTTTGTGCCATCAAGGACTACAAGGGAAAGCCATTCAACCTGCCTGAGTATGTCGACAAGACCACAGGCTTCATCAGCAGCAAGAGTAAGAACGGCAAGGAACTCAAGGCCCTTGAGCTGCCAGGACTGTGGAATGGTGCTATGAGCAACTGGAACACCATCTTCGTAGAGGTTCCCCTTGGCACCTTCAACCCCGTGAAGACAGTCAATGACCTGCTTCGTGAACAGCATCAGTAAAGAACAATCTCTGCCACCTATTGCCAAAACTCCCTTTCTGTTAGGGTGCGGGTAGGGCAGAGCAAAATATTCATCCACATTGAAGACTGAGGACATTGTTCTTCAGTCTTCTTTGTTTATTATCTATATTCGTTATTTGCAAAAACTATAATCTAATAATATACCATACCATGTTGACGATAACCTGATAAAGTCAGTAGTAAAGAGAAAGCATAGAAGAGAGTAAGGCAGGTGGAATAGAGTAGGTGTTAGGCAAAACAACGTATAAATTGTTCTTCGTGGCAAAGGTAAAGTTCTCAGGGACATAGTAATTGACGCCATTAGCATAGGTTTGCACATAATGTCGATGTTTTATGATCCACCCATGATTCACCGCAAATTTTATGGTTTTTATGACCGTGACACCGCTACACCCAAGTTCCTTTTTTAGCCTTTCGATGCTTATTCCATACTCCTCATACACTTGATTTGGCGAGTTAAGCACCCCATTACGCACCATTTTCTTCACCATTTTCTTTACCGCTTTATAGTCGGTATTCGGTTTGGGACTACTGTTTTCTTTAAGCACATATTTTATGAACTCCTTCCTTAATTGTACTCTAATTATAATAAAGGACCTAAGTGAACTGATTACATGCTTGTAAGAAGAAAAATCGAAAAAACTGATGTCAATATTCCCTTTGATATTGCGTGAACTGAGACTATTCAATACCAATATCTTGTTCTTGCCAGAACCTTCGAAATGGATGAACTTGTTTTTCTCTAAAATTGGCATATAATTCTTCAGCGTATTATAGGGCACCCTTGTCACAGAACAAAGTCTGTGAAGGTTGTAACGCTTTAAACGTGATTTTTTAATGATGCTTTTCAGGTAGATGGCAAGCGCAACTATCTTCTGGTCATCTTTGTTACCCCTACATTTGTCAAGTAATTTTTGTTTAATATACATTCTTGTCTTTTAATTAATTCGTAATTGTTATTCCGTTCTCTGCCAGAGTGTTACCCTGCTTTACTTTCACAATAGAAAGGGTGGTAATTCTTAACATAAAAACGAATGAAATTTAATTAACTCTCAAATATTTTTCTGTCTCCTAACGTATCCTCATTTCACCCGCAATGTTTGTAGGTAAAAGCCCCACAAGCTAATGTTCTTAAACCTGTGGGGCAAGGATTCAAACTCTTAAACAAGAATTCTCCGCAGGCATGAAAAGCCGTTACTGTCTTTTAAGGTGTCACCTCATCATCACCCTTGTCCACATCGTTCTTAGGAAGTTCCTTGACTGTGGAACCTGAGGTTAAGACATTCCGGCGCTGGCCATTCTTGTCAACAGTCACAACGGGTTGGAAATTGACGTGCAATCCCTTCACATTCTTTGCTGCAGAAAACTCCTTGGCGGTGGGTGCTGGAGATGTGGAGAGCCCCATCTTGAATGTACCCAGTCCGTCAATTCTTACAGCATAAGACTTCTGAATGAAATCCTTGATTACCTCAACCATCTCAGTAAGCACTGCTAGAGCATCAGCCTTCTTTGCTGTGGTGTTGTCCTGAATGCGTTGAGCAATCTCATCAAGATTGATGGTGTCAATCATCTTGGCACGTGCGTACCACTCTCCCTTGTGCGTGGAGTTGACCCTGTTGTCCTGAACTAATCTGTAAAATACTGCCATAACATACTAAAGTTTATTGGTAAAAAATTAAGTTATCCTTGGACACAATCCCTCTTGTATCCAGTTACAAAGTTACAAATTATTCTCGACATAACAAAATGATTCTCAAATATTTACGGTTAAAAAGGGTTAATTTCCCAATCGGATTACATTTCAATCTGAAACGTGCTCCAAGTAAGCACAAATTGCATTCCAACTAACCATTAACAGGCCTGCGATTTGTATACAAACCATCACCTAGTTTATATACAAACTGCACTCCGTTTTATATATAAACTGCATGCTATTTGGTTGCTTTTTGCATCCCCGAAAGCCATCATTTACATTGCAACTCATTGGCAATATGGCTGGAGAAGGGTAGGGGCATGCGTCATGTATGCCCTTTACCTATTTTTTGTAGATAAATAAGAGGCAAATCCAAGTCAGGAATATTTCCGCCTCCTAGTAGGGGGAGGTCAGGAGGGGATTGTGATGATAGTGTTTCATGATAGAGTAGACTTACACGAAACAATCCCCCTCAACTCCCCCTTGCCAAAGGGGAGAAAATCTCTTATCATGTATATTTTTTTCATTCCTCTGGAGCTTCAGTTGCTTTCCATATTGAAAATTTCTCCTCAAAAGAGTACTTCATATAAAAATAAATGTTTATCTTTGCATTCGTAAGTATTAACTTTAAAACCGTATGCCTATGGTATAACGAAATAATTACATAAGGAAGAAGCGTTTGCTTTTTGTTCTTGTTCTATCGAAATCGCCAATTTCAACAAAGCAGCAAGACTAAGGCTGCTATGGTGTTTGGCGATACCTGATAGAACGTAGACTTAGTAAACAGTCCGCGTTTTTTGTATTTTATATTTTTTTAAATTTTAAATTATGGATAATAATAACAACACCAAGTTCTCATTCAATTCGGATGATATTGTAGCAAGCATCCTATCTGGTATCGGCGTTCTTGGAACACTCGCGGGACTATTTATTGTGATTGTCTCACTCTTTGGCAGAAATACACATTACGCATCGGGATTTTCTGTGCTTTTTAGCTCCCTTTTCATGCTCGGATTCTCAATCTTAGTCAGGGCTGCTGTTAAGTATTTAAATCAGAGAGAAGAGCAAAAATAGTGAATATGTATTATGAATAATATTATTAAGAAAAGTCTTTTATTGATAGCTACCATTCTACATCTTGCATCATGTTCAGATAAAACACCTGAACAACCAAGAAATATTAAAGTAGAAACGTGGGCAGATAAGGCAGAAGCTTTTTTTCCTCAGGCACTTGACGAGGCTGTTCCTCATGACTGGCAGACACAACCTTATATCACCGATGTCGATATTTGGTGTAACAATGACAGTACAAAGACATACGTCAAAAGATTTCATATGAAATATTACAACCAATTCGGTGGCATGTCTAATGGACGTTTTTTCTATGTGTACGTATGGGATAAAGATAAGGGAGTCATAAGGTACAATATAAGTGAGAATGGAAGTTCGTATTTACTGAGAGATGGCAATGATGATGAATGGGCGTATCAGGACAAGGCAGTTACATATTGCATTGTTTTCGGCGGCTCATATAATTAAATAATTACGCAGTAGAGGGAATACATTCTATTTTATGTGCCTTTTTTGTATTAATTAATGGTTCCTTCTTTGACTCAATAGGGGTATATTCAAGCTTTTCATTTATGCTATTTATCATAATGTCGAATCATGAATAACTTTAAACTTTGAACTTGTAACTTTGAACATTAAACAATATATATTGCTTTCACTCGTAGGTAATCATAAAGTTACAAGTTCAATGTTCAATGTTCAAAGAAAAAGAATGTTCAAGAAAAAATGCCCGGACACTTTAGCATGTCACGGGCACTTTGTTGTTTAAGGTTTAAGGAATTCAGGATTACAGTCCGAGGTCTTTCTTTATTAACTCAATCTTCTCAGCTGCTGCATTTGAGCAACGCTCATAGCATCCTGCACACTTCATTGTGTTGTCCTTAACCTCTGTGTAGAACTTGATCTTTGGCTCTGTTCCTGATGGACGTACACTAATCTTGGTGCCATCCTCACAGAACCACTGCAGTACGTTGCTGGTGTCTGGCATGTCAATCTTTGTAACAGTACCATCAGCATTCTTCTGCTCAAGTGTCTTGTAGTCCTTCCACAGGCACACTTTAGAGCCGCCAAGCTCCTTAGGAGGATTGTTGCGGAAGTTCTCCATCATGGCCTTAATCTCATCAGCACCGCTCTTTCCTGGCTTTACTACGTTGATAGTCACCTCTTTAGAGAAGCCGTACTCCTGATAGATGTTCATCAGAAGGTCGTAGAGAGTCATGCCATTGTCCTTTGCCCATGCTGCAATCTCACAGATGAGACAGATGCTGGCAGGTGAATCCTTGTCACGTACCTTGTCAAATGGCAGGAATCCGAAGCTTTCCTCACCACCACCGATGTATTTCTTCACACCTTCATTGACGCGGATTTCATTGGCAATCCACTTGAATCCTGTGTAGCAGTCCTTGAGTTCTACACCGTTCTTGTCGGCAATCTTCTTGATTACCTCTGTTGTAACGATGGTCTTCACAAGGAACTCGTTGCCCTTGAGTTGTCCCAGTTTCTTCTTGTTTGCTATGATATACCAGCAGAACATCATGCAGGTCTGGTTGCCATTGAGGATTTCCCACTCACCCTTGTCATTACGGCATACAATAGCCAGACGGTCAGCATCAGGGTCACTAGCAATCACAAGGTCTGCATTGAGACGTGTTCCAAGCTTCATACCCAGTGTCATTGCCTCTGCATTCTCTGGGTTTGGAGAAACAACTGTCGGGAAGTTACCATCGATTACCATCTGCTCTGGCACCACATGGATGTTCTGGAATCCCCATGAACGCAGTGCCTCAGGGATAATCACACGACCTGTTCCATGCATTGGAGAGTAAACAATGTTGAGGTCTTTGTGGCGAAGAATCACATCCTGGTCAACCATTGCTTCCTTAACAGCCTGCAGGTAGTCCCAGTCCATCTCACCACCGATAATCTCGATGAGTTCCTTGTTAGGCTCAAACTTAACATCTTCAATCTTCACCTTGTTCACTTCATCGATGATGCCCTTGTCATGTGGAGCCAGAACCTGTGCTCCATCATCCCAGTAAGCCTTGTATCCATTGTACTCCTTCGGGTTGTGAGAAGCTGTAACATTTACTCCAGCCTGAGCTCCTAACTGCCTGATAGCGAATGAGATTTCAGGTGTTGGACGAAGACTTTCAAAGAGATAAGCCTTGATGCCATTGGCAGAGAAGATGTTAGCCACAGTCTCAGCAAACTGACGTCCATGATTACGACAGTCATGACCTACAACCACAGAGAGGTCTTTCTTTCCCGGGAAAGCCTTCAGTATATAGTTGGCAAAGCCCTGAGTGGCCATACCTACGATATAAACATTCATGCGGTTGGTGCCTGCTCCCATGATACCACGAAGTCCACCAGTGCCAAACTCAAGTGAGCGATAGAAACTGTCTATGAGTTCTGACTTGTCAGGATTGTCCAGCATAGCCTGAACCTCCTTGCGTGTTTCCTCGTCGAATGAAGGAGAAAGCCACTGCTTGGCAGCCTGTTCACACTGAGCGATAAGTTCTTTGTTATTTTCCATACTATTAATTTGTTTATGATTAGTGTTTAATGTTCTAAATGCAAAGATAATCATAATTTTTAAATTATAGCAGAACATGTGCCGATTTTTTATTTTTTAATATATTATTTACAAATCTATGTTGCTCAAACGAACTAAAAATGCTACCTTTGCGGACAAAATAGACAATCAATAATGGAAATCTACTTCACAGGCGTAATCATAGCAGTAAGCACATTCCTCATCATCGGACTGTGCCATCCACTTGTAATAAAGACAGAATACTACAGCGGCACAAAGCTATGGTGGACATACCTTGTGGCAGGACTGGCATTCGTGGCAGCAGCATTCTTCATCGAGAATGTCATCATATCATCCATACTTGGAGTGACAGGAGCATCACTACTGTGGGGCATCGGAGAACTCTTTGCACAGAAGAAACGAGTGGAGAAAGGATGGTTCCCCATGAATCCAAAGAGGAAACATGAGTACAAAGTGGGCAACAACGAAGGCCTCTGCCCTATTCATGGCAAGAAAATGGAACACCCGGCAAACTACCATAATAAATGAAGACAACACTAGTCCTCATAGGAAAAACAGACAACAAACACATCTCAGCATGCATCAACGACTATGTTGAACGCATAAGCCACTACATGCCCTTCGACATCACCACCCTACCCGATATAAAAAACACCAAGAAC
Source organism: uncultured Prevotellaceae bacterium (assembly GCA_900315095.1). Lineage (GTDB taxonomy): Bacteria > Bacteroidota > Bacteroidia > Bacteroidales > Bacteroidaceae > Prevotella. The sequence goes on from OMXS01000018.1 coordinate 35,779, forward strand.
CTCACCGAAGAACAGCAGAAAGAACAAGAAGGAAAGGCCATCATGAAGCTACTGCAACCATCCGACTATGTAGTGCTGCTCGATGAACATGGCAAGGAACTCCGCAGCATAGAGTTTGCACAATGGATAGAAAAGAAACAAATCACAGCCCGACGACTCATATTTATAATAGGAGGACCATACGGCTTCTCCCCCACCCTATACCAACGTGCCAATGAACTCCTCTCCCTTTCCCGCCTCACATTCTCTCATCAGATGGTACGACTGATATTCACAGAGCAAATATACCGGGCATGCACTATTATAAAAGGTGAACCTTACCATCATGAATAATACATATCACATAACATAAAACCGTTAACCTATGAAGAAACTATTATCGTTAATTGCCCTTGTGGCATTCGTGTTAACTCCATGTCTGGCACAGACTGGGAAAGTGAACAACTTCAAAATCAAGCGAGGCACCAACGTGAGCCATTGGCTTTCACAGTCAGAGGCCCGTGGAGAGATGCGCCGTCTGCATATCCAGGAGGAAGACTTCGCAAGACTGGAGAAACTGGGTTTTGACTTCGTGCGTATTCCTATTGATGAAGTGCAGTTCTGGGATGAGCAAGGCAACAAACTGCCTGAGGCATGGACTCTGCTCACTAATGCTCTCGACTGGGCTGGAAAGCATCATCTGCGTGCAATTGTCGACCTCCACATCATCCGTTCACATTATTTCAATGCCGTTAATGAAGGAGGCGCCTCTGCCAACACTCTCTTTACATCAGAGAAAGCACAGCAGGATCTCATCAACCTTTGGTATCAGTTGTCGGATGTCTTGAAAGGCTACAGCACCGACTGGGTGGCATACGAGTTTATGAACGAGCCTGTAGCAGATGATCATGAGCAATGGAACCAACTGGTGGCAAAGGTACACAAAGCACTGCGAGCACGTGAGCCACAGCGCACACTTGTTGTAGGTTCAAACCGCTGGCAGGGATATGAGACAATGAAGTATCTGAAGGTGCCACAGAATGACAAGAACATCGTGCTGTCCTTCCACTACTACAACCCGATGATACTGACTCACTACAGCGCATGGTGGACTCCTATAGGCAAGTACACAGGTAAGTTGCACTATCCTGGCATTATGGTGTCGAAAGAGGATTATGATGCTGCTCCTGATGACATCAAACCCGAGCTGGAGCAATATACCAAGCAAGTGTGGGACATCAACAAGATTCGAGAGGACTTCAAGGATGCTATTGCTGTTGCAAAGAAATATGACCTGCAACTTTTCTGTGGCGAATGGGGTATCTACGAGAAAACTGACAAAGAGTTGGGCTACCAGTGGACAAAAGACATGCTCACCGTATTCGATGAGTTTAATATTGCTTGGACCACATGGTGCTATGATGCAGACTTCGGTTTCTGGGACCAGCAGCATGACTGCTTCAAGGACAAGCCTATGGTTGACTTGTTGATGGGTAAATAATAATCCTATATCCTTCTTTGCAGCTACCGAGTGATGATAACATTGCTTAGTGGCTGCAAAGTGTTTTTACATAATACTAACATTTATATAAAAAAACAGTCATTTCTTTTGTGAATTCATTTCTAAATATTACTTTTGCATGTTAAATTGCAACAAAAGGTAAAAAACTATGAACAAGAAAACAGTCTTAATGACGTTGTTGTTGCTGACATTAGCCATATCTGGTTATTGTCAGTTGCCCCAAGTAACTGTAAAGACAATGAACGGAAAGACCATCCGTACAGACACTTTGACCAATGAAGGAAAACCCATCATCATCGATTTCTTTGCCACTTGGTGTAAGCCGTGCAACCGCGAACTGGATGCCATTAGTGAGGTTTATGCCGACTGGCAGGAGGAAACAGGAGTAAAACTCCTTGCTGTATCAATAGACGAAGGGCAGAATATAAACAAGGTAAAACCCTTTGTCGACAACCACGGATGGGAGTACGAGGTACTGTTAGACCCCAATGGAGATCTGAAACGTGCTCTGGGCATCCAAATGATTCCCTATGTGCTTATTGTTGACGGCAAAGGTGAAATCGTTTACCGTCATGCCGGCTATACTGACGGCGCAGAGTTCGAGTTGATTGAAAAGGTCAGGGAACTGACTAAATAAAACCAAGTAATACAGGAACACTAATGAACAAACTGGTATTGTCGCTGATTGCCATCTGTTGCTGTCTGACAATTGGTGCCCAGACGCAACAAGGCGTGACGTTACACGGAACAATACAGAGCGATATGCTGTTGCCTCAAAACGACAGTGAGATAGGAGCAGAGAAAACTGGCGACTTTCTTACAAACACCTACGTTGACCTGCAGCTGCAAAGTCAATATGTCGATGCAGGTGTAAGAATGGAATATTTGGATCACCCCTTGCCAGGTTTTGAAAGTGATTTCAAAGGCTGGGGTGTCCCCCACTTCTGGGTAAAAGGACGTCTTGGATGTGCCGAGCTGACAGCAGGTACATTTTATGAGCAGTTTGGCTCAGGCCTTATCCTGCGTACTTACGAGGAACGCTCATTAGGAATTGACAACTCTTTGCTGGGTGGAAGGCTTGTTGTGAAGCCATTGAAAGGCGTGACGTTGAAAGCCCTGTCAGGTAAACAACGCAGGTATTGGAAATGGAACAAGTCTCTGGTGAGCGGCGCTGATGCAGAGGTTGCCCTGAACGAATGGATTCCAGCATTAAAGAAGTCGGAAACAGAACTCACGTTAGGTGCCTCTTGGGTGAATAAATACGAAAAACAAGAGGATATCTTCGTGGATGCCACACACAAGCTGAACCTTCCTAAATTCGTAAACGCATGGGATGTACGTGCCACGTTGAACAAAGGACCTTGGAGTCTGCTTGCTGAATATGCCCAGAAAACACAAGACCCATCATTCGATAACGGATACATATATAAGAAAGGAACTGCTGCACTTTTCTCTGGCTCATACTCGAAGAAAGGACTGAGCCTCCTGTTGCAGGTGAAACGCAGTGAGAACATGTCGTTCCGCAGTAAGCGCTCTATGATTGGTTCTTCATCGTTCATCAACCATCTGCCGGCATTTACTCAAGAACACACCTATGCCTTAGCAGCCCTTTATCCCTACGCCACCCAACTTGCAGACGGTGAATGGGCGTGGCAGGCAGAAGCAGGATATAATTTCAAAAGGAATACGGCATTGGGCGGACGCTATGGAATGAACGTGAAACTGAACTTCTCGCATGTACGTTGGGAGGGAACAACCAACTATCAAGACATTGACGTGCAGGTGACGCGCAGACTGTCTAAAGACTTCAGGCTGACACTTATGTACATGAACCAGATATACAACAAAACTGTTGTAGAAGGTGAAGGCGGCAGGGTTCACAGCAACATCTTTATTGCCGACGGCAAGTGGCAGATAGCTCCCAAGACATCTTTGCGCACAGAGTTGCAATACCTCACTACTTCTGACGACCAGGGCGACTGGGCTTACGGACTCATAGAACTGTCTTTGGCACCCCATTGGATGGTTTCCGTTAGCGATATGTATAACGTGGGAGAAACACATATTCACTACTACATGGGTGGCGTGGCATTCAGCACAGGAGCACATCGTCTGCAACTGGGTTATGGACGCACCCGTGCCGGTTATAACTGCTCTGGAGGTGTATGCCGCTATGTGCCTGCCAGCAAGGGATTCACCCTGTCGTATCACTTTAACTTCTAACACCCATGAACATCAAGACATATATTCTTTTCGCTTTTACCGCGCTTGCTTTTATGGCATGCAGTCATATTGATGAAGACGAGAGACTCATCTATGTAAAACCTGCCGCAGTACAACGCAGCGTGCTATTAGAAGACTTCACGGGACAGCGCTGTATAAACTGTCCAAAAGCAAGTGATGAAATCAAACTGTTACAGGAACAGTATGGTGAGGACAACGTTATTGCTGTGAGCGTACACTCCGGACCACTAGGCTTTCATTCAACGCCCCAATTAGTTGGACTGAGCACCGATACTGGCGATGAGTACTTTAATCATTGGCAGTTCGACTACCAGCCCGTGGGAATGATAAACCGAAAGGGCGGCTGTGAATACACTACATGGAACACCCATATACGTGAGGAACTGGAGAAGACGGCACCTGTCAATATTAATCTTGTCGTTACAACTGAGGGAAGTCAGAAGAGCGTCCAGGCAAATGTCACAGGTGTTGACGGAAACATCACAGGGAAACTGCAGTTGTGGCTCACAGAAGACAATGTTACTGCATTCCAGATGATGCCCGACGGAACCCGTGACATGAACTACTTGCATCAGCATGTGCTCCGTGCTGCCATCAATGGCACTTGGGGCGAAGACATCAGTATCAAGGAGGGAGAGACATCCATTTCACAGATTTACTCCCTGCCCACATCTTCGGAATGGAAAGCAGAAGACCTCTCTGTCATCGCCTTTGTATATAACGAACAGGGCGTGCATCAAGTTGTAAGACTCAAATTGTAGAATTATAATATAAAATATTTATGCGTATGAAGAAACAATTACTTCTATCATTAGCTGTGTTGTTATTTAATGTCACAACAGCTACAGCACAAAGTTTTGAGTTCCGTTATCAAGGTAATGCCGTGCCAGAAGGAGGTACTGTAACGATTGCCGCCGTTCCCGATGAATTCGGTTTCGGAGAATACTGGTGTGAGAGCAATCCCAGCAGCAACCCAAATAACGGATTGATACTGAAACTGCTTTCTGGAACTACCGCCAGCGGTACAGCAAATATCAACATCGAGCGAAACACGTTGAATCCGCAGACACTCAAATGGTGTATGGGCGGCGAATGTTCGTTATTAAACAACAAAACCACACTCGACAAGAACTTCTCTGTCAGCAATGGCAGCGTGCAAGTGCAGTTTGATGCAGAGAACTGCCAAAGTGTGGGTGACTTGCTGGCCACACTTACCGCCACCATTGGCACCGAGACACATACGGTAAAGATTCTATTTACCTATGGAACATCAGACATTAACAACGTCAACGGCGATATCCAGCAGGATAATGTTTATTTCGACCTAAATGGCCGTCGTGTTGACAATCCGTCAAAGGGCGTTTATGTCACCAATGGTAAAAAAATCGTAATCAAATAACAGTTATTGTATATAAAAACATTACACATATGAAGAAACAATTATTACTCCTTTGCGCCATAATGATGGCAGTCTGCAGTTATGGACAGACATGGATGAAGAAAGGCAACCTGGAAAGTGTGCCATCAAAGGCTCCTTTTACCGTGAATAAAGCCACCATTACTCCCGAGGAAGGACAAGTATGGTGGGGATACATGTCTGAAACGGATTTAAGCACTACAAATGGTATTGGTACAGGAGCGACTAATATTCCTTTCTTGGCCGCCATCTATGTGCCAGCCAATCATGATGTAATTGGCAGAGGAAATGTCAAGGCTGTACGTGTGTATGTACAGAGTGGACTTGGCAAAACCATGAAAAACGTGAGTGTATGGATTTCTGCAAACAAGCCAGCCACACTTGCTGATGCTGACTATGTTCAGTCTGTGGCGAGTCTAACCGACGGAGCCAATGACATCGCACTCGACACCCCATTCGATATCAATGGACAAGCATTCTACATTGGCTATGCCGTTACAAGTTCAAACGCCTATCCTATCATGTGCTGCGGTAACGAGTCAGCTCCCAACACGCTCCTTCTCAGCGCGCCAGGACGTATGGGATGGATAGACGCGTACAATGAAGGATATGACTTCGGTAAACTGGCTTTCCAAATACTGGTCGACGGGGTTTCCCTGCCTTCATACAGCGTCTCTGTTGAAGACTTTGGAACGGCCTGTGTAGTGAAGGGCGTAACAACCACCATACCTGTAACCATTTCCAACAATGGAGAGGAGACAGTAAACTCTATCAGCTATACCATCACTACGGGCAGCAACACTACAGAGGAGAAGACCATAAGCGTATCTGGACTCCAATCATTAGCAAAAGGAAAAGTAGATATTGAATTTGCTGCGGATGCCGATACCAAAAAGTTAGACAAGACATTAACCATAACTAAGGTAAACGGCGAAGCAAACGAATCTGCAAATAATACGGCTCACGGCGCCCTCATCACCATGACTGAAGTACTTCCTAACGTACCTGTTGTAGAGGAATTCACGGGCACTTGGTGCGGTTGGTGTCCTGTTGGATTCGAGGGATTGCAGTACATCCACGACACCTATGGTGACCAAGTGGTACTTATCGCTGTACACAATGATGACCCGATGGCAATCAGCGACTATAATTCAATTGTTAATCGTGTAGATGGATTCCCAAGCTCTTTCATAAATCGCACTATGGACTTGTATCCACATCCATATAACTTCCAAATTTATATGCCAGAAGTACTGGCAAGCACAACATTAGGCGGAATCTCAGTACAGGCCACATGGAACAGCGAAGACATGAAAGCCATCAAGATAGACACTAAGACTAAGTTTGTTTATTCTGAGGACAATGGTAATTACGGTATTGCCTTTGTACTCGTAGAAGACGGTTTGAAAGGTACTGGTTCCTCATGGTCACAGGCAAACAATCTGAGTGGGAATAGCGATTACAGGGATTTCAAGTTCTGGTATGAATCTCCCTCAAGAGTAACAGGTCTTGAGTTCGACCATGTGGCAGTAGGAGCATGGAACATCGCAAATGGTTTTGCCAATTCGGTAAGTGCTACTATTGTAGCAGACGAGATACAGGACTATAGTTATACAGCTGACATCTCCTCGAAGAGTGTTATTCAGGACAAGACGAAGCTTAAAGTTGTTGCCCTGCTGATTGACAAGAGCAACGGTTCTATCATAAATGCTGCACAGACAACCATCGACGACTACACAACAGGCATCAACGATGCCAACATCGATAATGTAGTGGAGACAGCTCGCTATAACCTCAATGGACACAAGATTAATGCTCCTCAGCATGGTGTAAACATCATCCGCATGAGCGACGGTTCCGTAAAGAAGGTCGTGGTTAAGTGAGAGAAAAACGAAGCTCGCTTCAGTTTTTCCGAGCGTGAACGAGCTCGAACGAAGTTCAAGGTCGTGGTTAAGTGAGAGAAAAACGAAGCTTGCTTCAGTTCTTCCGAACGTGAACGAACTCGAACGAAGTTCACAATAAAAAGATTCGCTTGTAACAGGCGAATCTTTTTTGTTACATTCTCTACCCTACTAAACAATCATAATTATTTGTGCAGTTAATTGATTATTACTATATTTGCAAATAATATCAAACGCTTTGTACTATGAATAAAATGATTGCATGCTGTGGCATTAATTGCGAGACCTGCGAGGCTCGCCTTGCCACTATAAACGATAATGACCAATTGCGCAAGGAGGTATCGCGTAAATGGTGTGAGATGAACAATACTGACCAGATTACGCCAGAGACCATCAACTGTACTGGTTGTAGGGCCGACGGCATGAAGTTCTATTTCTGCAGTCATCTATGTGAGATTCGCAAGTGCGTGACAAGCAAAGGATATGAAACATGTGGCAATTGTCCTGAAAAGAGCAACTGTCCTAAGGTTGGTGCAGTATGGCAATACAATGCCGAGGCAAAGAACAATCTTATGTAATTAATGCCTCATAGGGGAAAGTCTAGCACGAGCGTCTCAGCGTCTCAGCGTCTCAATTAAAAAAAGGCACTTTGCACATCTCTCGAACCTCACTCTTTCTTTTATAACTACTTAATAATCAATTATATATATAATATATATAGTATAAGAGAAGAGTTGAGGGGTACCTTAAAAAAAACTGAGACGCTGAGACGCGAGACGCTTAAGAGAATCATAATGGCCATTATCTTCCTGTAAATGGCAATATATCAACAAGTTATGATGTAATTAGAAAAGACAGTTTCAATATGGTTTGGAGACCAGAACAGACATCATATTCCCTCAAACAAATCACAATTGAGACTTATAAACGTCACGTTGTACTATTATGCCTAATAATCCGTGTTTCTAAGAACTGCCGGAATGTCTGCAGGTAACCATCTGGTATGTGAATTATTTCATTGCCGATGTAAACACAATCGTTTCGATCCACTTTCTGAATCTTGTCGACAGCTATAATATAGGACCTATGGATTCGTAAGAAACGGTCTTTGGGCAGCATATCCTCTACGGCTTTCATTGTCAGATGAGTGATGAACGGTTTAGGCTCGTTGTCAAGATAAAACAACACGTAGTCTTTCATGCCGTTGACGTAAATAATCTGGTCGATAGCCACATTGCGCCATTCGCCATCAACACGAATGAAAATGGTGTTGGGTGACTGCACTTTTGGTTGTGTGGAGGTTTGGTCGTCTGGTTGTATGGAGGACTGGAAATGCTTTCTTGCTTTCTCAACAGCAGATAGGAACTTGTTGTATCGAACAGGCTTCAACAGGAAGTCGAGGGCGTTTACCTCATAACTCTCGAAGGCATACTCTTTGAAAGCGGTTGTAAAAACAACGCGCGTCTCTTCTGGAAGGCTATGAGCCAGTTCCATCCCGTCGATATTTGGCATCTGTATGTCAAGGAAAAGCAAGTCTGGTTTCTGGGCCTTGATGGCATTAATGGCATTAATGGAGTCAGTAAATGAAGCGAGCAACTCCAAGCCGGGAGTTTTCTCAACGTATGACACTAAAAGCCGTACAGCCAGGGGTTCATCGTCAACAATAATACAGGATAGCGGTCTCATATCTGGATAGTGATTTTAACGTGATAGATATTCTCTGAAGTAATGGTTTGCTCCCATTGGTAGCGATTGGGGTATAAAAGATTCAGTCTGCGACGTGTGTTTTCCAATCCGATACCCGAACCGCTACGGTCTTTAGAGGGTTTAGGATTGTTTGTATTGTCGCAAGTGAATACAATAGTGCTATCCTTCTGTGTCAAACTAATGTCGATGGTGGCTGGGGCATTACTGTCCATTCCGTGCTTAAAGGCATTCTCGACAAGCGAAATAAAGAGCAGAGGTGCAATAACCGTTTTGTCGTTATCAACACGGAACGTTTCACTAATCTTTGTCATCTCATTACAGCGCAGTTTCATCAAGTCAATATAGTTGCGCATAAACTCCACCTCTCCTTCCAATGGCACTTCCGGTTTGTTGGTTTCATACATAGCATAGCGCAGCAAGTCGCTCAACTGCATTATGGCCTCTTGTGTCTCATCGCCGTCTATCTGCGCTAGGCTGGAGATATTGTTAAGTGTGTTGAAGAGGAAATGCGGATTTATCTGGTTTTTAAGCCATGCTAGTTCTGCCTCTACCTCTTTCTGCTTCTTCTCACTCTGACGCATCATATGGCGCACTACAAGAGCGATGAAGATTGCCATCAGATTAACAAGCAATATAAGCATAAGCATTGAAGAAAAACCGGCACGATAGGAGACGGACAGGTTATTGTCGTTTACTGTTAAAAGGCGTATCAGATGGATGTTGAATACGGCGATAAGCAATATGTTCGTAAAGACGAACATACAATAATGGTGACGATACCATAACAACGGAACACAAAGGTAGAAGTTAAGCAAATAGACAACAGGAACAGGTGCCAACCAATATGCAGAGATACGAAGTGACTCCCATGCCACAGCGGCATCGTTACTTGTAACGAAACTTATCAATCCTGGCGACAACACCACCAACGAAAGCACCACTACTTGTGCCAAGAATAACCATATGTCTTTTATTTTGACCTTACTCATTTCTAACCTTTTTATATGTTTTTACTATGGCTTCAACTGTTTTCGGGCGACTCCAACGCAAACTTGTACGGTCTTCTTTATCTATAATGCCCATGAAATATAGCAAAGATATGTCACGCTTGATAGCCTCCTCAACCATCAGTTGTGCGTATTTGGCGCCTTCTTCCTTGTCTTCCTCCGTGATAGTACCATTTTGTTCATACACTCCGTCACAGTATAGTGCACCATATTCTCCGATGACAAGCGGCATATTACGGCTAAGGATATATTTGTCAAACTTCTCAAATGTTTGCTTGATTTCCTTGACATGTGCATCCGAAAGTTTCGCGTGATTTTTATCCCAATTCCAAGGGATGTAACTGTGAACACTTGCTATCAGATGATCACGAACATTATCTTGGGGGAATTCGAACCTTGAGAGTGCATCGTCAGAATAACCCACTTTTCCGTCATGCATATAATAGCCACCGGTAGTGGCACTATAGGTACATAGCATCAGATTACGCATGCTGTTGTTCCCTCCTGTAGCACGTACGGTATTCACAAAACTCTGGGCAAGGCGGTTGCATGCTTCGAAAGCCATAGAGTCCTTAGGGTAGATCCATGCTCCGTATTTATCTATAATCTCGCCCCACCCTTCAAATATAAGTTTTTCGCCATATTTATTAAAACGGGTGGATATCTGCTGCCAAATAGTTCTAAAACGATGATCGATTTCATCGAAGCGTTCCATATCAGCCTTTAACCAACAACTTTTCTGGTCTCCCGCATCATGGTGAACGTTGAGAACGCAATACATACCTTCATCTAAAACATAATTCACCACTTCTTCCACACGATTCATCCACGCAGGATCAATAACGTTATCAGCATTCATGTGAGGATACCATGTAACGGGAATTCGAACAGTCATGAACCCTGTCTCTTTCAGCAAGTGCATCAATTCACGTGTGGCCTGGGGTTGTCCCCATGCCGTCTCGTATGCTTTGACTGAGCAGTCGGTGGTTTTCTCTATCAAACTGTCTTTATTATAGTTACAGCATTCAAGTGTATTACCAAGATTCCATCCTATTCCCATGTGAAGCACGGCATCATGGGCGGTTTCGAAACTTTGGGCATGTGCAGTTAAGGCTGTCATTATTATTGCTATGGCTAGTATTCTTTTCATCTGTCCGCAAAGTTAGTGAATATTTTTATTAACAACAAATCTCTCCTACATAATCTCTATGCAGGAGAGATGAATACATGTGTGATGCGTATTCTGTTTTGACTATTTGTTTGCTATCTGCTGCTCCATTATAAGGTCGGCTGCATTCTTGGCTGTCAGTTCAAGCATATCCACGTATTTTTCATATTGTTGCTCGGTGAGAATTTTCTTCATTTTCTTCTTATGGTTAGCCTTGATCTTTTCCCATGCCTCACCGCCTTTCATGGCGTCATCCATCTGATAGTATGCCTCCATCGAACTGTTGAACTGGGCCAACGTAGTTCTAACAGGCTCCACCTGGTCTACCCTCAATTCTAAGTATCTGCTCAGACCGTCGAGAGTCATTGACTTGTTGTTGTCACTCTGTGCATTTGCACTCATTGTCATCATTACCATTGCCACGAAGGCTACAATCATTTTTTTCATATTCTTAAAGTTTTAATTGTTAATAATCAGTTCATGTCATCAGACTTCGTTTTCGTCTTTTGACAATGCAAAGGTATGATGAATTGAGAGTGTTTCAAAATTGTCTTCGACGTTTGACCACCTGTGTTTCGACGTTTAAGGAAAATACCCTACTCTGTCAGGAGATACAAGTGGCATGCTTAGGAGTGCTTCCTGAGCATGTCAGGTATATACAAGTGAGGTGGTCAGGAGGCACAAGTGGCAAGCATATAAAGGTGTGATTACAACCTAAAGCCAAAGAAGGCGCGGGCAAGCAACTTGTTTTGGTTTACTTTAACCGCCTTGTCATCGAAGAGCGAGTTGCTCATCATCATAGAGACTCCTGCGTGATAGCGAGGACTGAAGTGATAGACGATGGCAGCACGTTCGTTGAAAATCATGTTGATACGCACATGCTTAGCGTGTATATGTTCGTCGTTAATAAGCAGTTTGTTATGGTTATAGACAACTACTGTGGGCATCGCAGACAGGTGGAACAGCCATTCTGAGCGCTTGCCCAGCACCAGGTTATAGCCATAGCCGCCACCTATGCCGAAATGACCTACATGAAGATTAACGACAGGCGACTCCGGACTTCTGGCCTTCAACTCATCTGTGGTCTTGATGCTGCCACCCTGATAACTGAAACCAGCCAGCCATGAGCCTGCCGAGCGGATTTGGTAATAGTTCTGGTACAACGCGGCTGGAAAGGAGAAGCGGCGATGGTTGAAGGTATAATAGCCTGTTATGTTGAGTACCTTCATGCGTATCCCGTCCTCATCCAGTCGTTTCACGTCGCCCCACTCGATGTCTCCAGCCAGCGATGACGAGCGTTGGTAGTTGACATCGATGCTGAATCTTGTCCCGTGATACTCCACGTTGAGTTCGTAGTCATCGGTGTGACCGCTTAACTTGGCTGGATTTAGTGATAATGTAGCAGCAATATCGCAATAGTTCACCTCAAGGCTAAGAGTGGTGTTCTTGCGTGTTTGCAGGTCGTATTTTGACCATATGCCGTTAACCGTTCCTTTGGCATGGATATGGTTACCCATCTGGTTCACCATCACCCTCAGCAGCCATTTTTGAGAAGGTCGTTTCACGTAATTAGTGTCATACGACTGCTTGAAATAATGTGTGGTCAGCACGCTGTCCAACCGCCCCTTGTATTTAGGACTGCTGTCCTGTGCTGCTGATTCAATAATGCCAAAGCATAGCAGAAATATCGCTATAGAAAAATGTTTCTTCATCTTTAGGCTTACAAGTGTGCTGTAACTCCTAGTCGCAGTTCAAAGGTATTGCACTTCACGTCTTTATAGTACTTATAGTGAGTTCTGCGGACAAAGTATGAGCCTGACAGTTCGATGCTCCAGTTGCGAGTGATATCGAACTCTGTCTTCGGGTTAATTACTAGCAGAGCTGCATTTCCTTTATCTCCTTGCGAGTTCAGGTGAAGCATTTCGTCTTCCGTAAGACTCGACATGTCAAGATCTGGGTCGTATCCCTTCCATGTGTATATGCGGTAGTAATGGGCATTGAGTATGAATCGTCCGAAGTGGCGCAGTTCCATGTGCGTCTTTGACTTCACGCTATAGCCGCTACCCATGTTGTAGTCGCGGTCGATGATGCTGTAGTAGTCGCTCTTAGTGCCACCAAGCAATATGCCGTTGATGAAGACACGCTGTTCGAGATGTGAGAGTGCACCAACTGCCGGCATCTGTATGATGGCACCTGGTCCGAAGGCTGCTGCCTCGCTGATACGATAAGGAGTGAGGTCAGAACCATCCTTCACGGGCTTTGAATCGAAATAATCGAAGTGCTGATAGATACCGAACTCGGCTCTGATATGCTTACGCTCAATCATCGGTGTGCTCCAAAGACGTCCCAAAAGGTGTATTTGATTGAGGATGGGTTGGTTCTTTGAAAGACCGAACACTAGTTGTGTCTCAAAGAAGTCGTAAGGTGCGTTATGCTCATCCTCGTTCACAGGGTCACCATATTGCATAGAGAGGTCGATATATGGATTGTGCTCGCCCTTTGAGAAGTTACCTTCGTCTGCCAGATAACGGTCACCTACCGCGATAGAAACCTCCACAGGATTGCGGTTGTAGTCGTGATAGCGGTAATGGTCATGTCTTACTCTCCAAGCATCGCCTGTAGCAAAGCGCTTCAGTTGGCCCATGGGATTGAAGATTGTAGCACCCAGTTCACGCCAGAAGCGTGGCCATCCTCGTTTAGAGTCATCAAGGAATATACGGCTTATGCGGTTAGTGATTTCACCTATGCAGATACCTCCGAATGTCGTGGCAATAAGGTCGTTGATGGCTGGCGGCTCTATCTCGCCAAGGAACTCCCACTCAAGCGAACCTATCATGGCATATGGAGCAGACTCCCAGAAGTTCAATCCCTGCGAACGGGCGGAGTTGAAGTAAAGGTTGCCATGATATGGGTGCATGAAGAGGTTTGTTGAGAACTGGTCATTATCCCATACAAAGCCGTTCTTAAAGTTCTCTTTCCATGTGTTCAGAGTGGTTTGCGCAAAGTCTTGATTTGTAATAACGCGGTCGAAGAGATGAACAAAGACATTCACTCCAGTTACCTGAGCAAGTGCCCACCAAGGATGCTTCTTGCCAAGACCAGGTGCCATGAGAGAGTCTGCAGGTGCTACATCCTCGCTTCTGTGCACCAAAGCAGTCTCGCGGTTTGCATTATGAGGATAGCGGAAAGTGAGTCCTGCCTCTGCCAACAGGCGGTTGCGGTATCGCTTGGCGTGATGATAGTGGCGTGTGTCGCCATAACCTATAGAAGCGAATGCCCCTATCGTGCGTGACAACTGATAGTCGGCATTCAGGTGTGCCTGTATTGAGAAGAGACGCTCAGGGGTTTCTTCACTATGTTTCTTGAAAGTCTCGATATGATAGTAACCTAAGTCAGCACTTAATGAGAGCTTTGGCGTGATTTGGAAATACTGTCCGAGGCGATAGAACAAGGCACCGGAGAAGTCTTCATCGAATCCCATATAGTGTGTGCCCAAACCAATGATGCTGTAGGTGCTGCGGTTACGGAAGCGTATCGCACTATTCAGTTTAGAACTAGTACCGGCAAAAGCCATCACATCGATAGTGGTTTCGGGGTTTACGTTCACCAGTCCTATCTTGCGTGCTCGGGTGTCCTTGGTGTAGTTTATGATACCGATCTGCCAACCCTTTGGATGTGATTCAGCCACGTTGAAGACACCTATCTGTACTCCGTTCAGTTGGTCGGCATAGTTATACGTACCCAACTGTAGGCCGCGCATCATGCCCGATGATATATTCAATATCGCAGCTATCTGCGCTCCTTTGTCCACACCCATAGAGATGTTGGTGATGCCACAGAGTTGCATGCCTTTCAACGGAGAACTTGAAATGTTTGAGAAACCAGACAACTGCAGTCCCTTAACACTTCGTGCATAGTTCACAGCAGCATTCAGTTGCACACCCTTCAGCGTGTCTGTATTGCTGGCAACACCTAAACTGAAATTAGTAACATGCGTAGTGTCCTCCTTATGGTTCTTTCCAAAGTCTATAGCAATGCCATGCTGAGCCGAAACTGTTGTTACTGACATTTGCATGATGACAGTCAATAATGAAGTAATTGTTATATTACTGAACCTATTAATTGTTAGTTTCATCATAATATTTTTTCTCTTATTTATTAGCATATTTCTTTGCCAAACGGAACTGGTGGCGATACACAAGACAGGCCATGCCGAGATAAATTGCAGCCTGTATCCAAAGGATGCGAATCTCAGGGAGTATCTGACTGAAAGATGCGCCCATTGAGTTAACACGGATAAAGGCGCGAACTCCAAATGTACTTGGGAAAAGCCAGGAAACGCCCTGCCAATAACTTGGAATACTTGTCTGTGGCCATGACACACCGGTAAGGAATAGTAATGGTACAGAAACGAAGACCATAATAAGCATCACATTCTCACGATAACGTACGAGACAGGACACAGTCATGCCGAAGAAAATGCTTGCCATAGTGTATGGAAGCAACATCAGGAATAACGTCCATCCATTTGCCAGTTGCGGGAATGAGAACATACAAGGCACGGCCATTGAAAGATAGGCAGCTGCCACAGCACCAATCATTCCGTAGCAAAGTGCCTTGCCCCATACAATACGGTAGGCTCCGCGATAATGTGGGTCATCATCAGGGATTAACTGGCCATTGCGATGACGCTCTCGAGCTGTACCCGCAGCCATTCCTACTCCTAATGCTATAGCCTGTTGCAAGAGAAGCATAAGCACGGCAGGCAGAACGCATGAGCCGTAACCACCAGAGGGATTGAACATAGCCACACCGTCAACGGCAAGTAGCTGTGCTGTGATAGCATCCTCGCGTTTGGTATAGTTGCCGCTTTTCTTAATATTAAGTCCTGCTCCAAGTCGTCCTGCCTCTACCATTGCTGTCTGATAGACTGCCTTATAGGCAAGCATGAGCGACATGTCACAATAAACACTAACGGTAGCCTGTTCACCTCGATTTACTTTTGTAGCGAAGTCTGACGGTATGAGGTAGATGCCCCTAACCAGTTGTCGACTTACAAGTGAACGTGCTTCGTCAAGATCTTGAGCGTAGTATTTCACATGAACATCGGGCGTGGCATCACAGTCATTAATGAACTGTCGAGAGAGCGAAGAGTGCGACTGGTCAACCACCGCCACAGCTGTCTCTGTCAAGGTCTCGTTGTTGTATATCCATGAATAAAGCAATGGATAACCCAACGGCACTACAACAAGGAACATCAACACGCCCTCGTCCTTGATAACCTTCACCATTTCATTACGCCAGATATGAAGTACATCGGTGAAGTGCTCGCGTATTCTATTAAGGAATGTAGACATAATTCAGCATTGCGTTTTTAACTTTACGAAGAACGAACCAAGGCAGCAGAGTGAAAGCCACAAGTGCAACAAAGTGGAACCATACATCGATGATTGGAAATCCATTGAGTACTGTTGCCTGATAAATCATCCAGTAGTGGCGCAGAGGGAACAGCCATGACATAGCCTGAAGTGGTGCATCCATGCCAGGAACAGGGAACGCAGAGCCACACATGGATATGCCAAGTACCGACCATAACGAACTGATACTCATAGACATGCGTAGCGATGGCATCAGACCAAAGGCGAATATGCCAAAGCCGAGTGAACTTGCCACCTGTAATAGAGTGAGTCGTACGATGCTCCACACGCCACCAAGACGTGGGAAATCGAGCACTTCAAAGATATAATACTGATATAGGAATATCACAAGCAAGAATATCACAGCATGCACGAGAAACTTACCGAGAATGGCCACCACGATATTGTTATCGGCACGTGCAAGCCACTCCTTGCCTGTGTCAAATTTCATCTCCATACCAATGGCATAGGCAGAAAGCAGGGCCATGAAAAGCATCAGTATTCCAGGCACGAAAACTGTGGTAAGACTGTAGTTGTAACTGCCTTCAGGATTGGCTATCATGTGAGCATCAATAGTGACTGGCTGGAGTGCTGCCTTAATCTGATTAGGTGTTGCACCCTTAGCACTAAGCGTGGCCTGCCCTACTGCTGCCGAACCAAGCATGCCGATGGTCTTCAAGTCTTTTGACGCCATTGAACCAGCTGCCATACACGTCATCGTGTAATAGTACGAGATTTTCGGTTGTCTGCCCGACATCAGTTTTGCCGCTGTGTTTTCGGGAATGTATAGATAGGCATATACCTTTCCTTCCTGCATGGCACAACGAGCCTCTGTAACTGATGCAAAGCGATACATCACACGCGAGTTCTGCATGGCGTCGAGATTGCGTATGAGGCTACGAGACGTGGAACTATTGTCGTGGTCAACCACTCCAATGGGCAAGTCCTGTGGCAGTCCTTCGTCGAGCATCGTGGTGAAGAAGAGCACCAACAAGGCGGGGAACACAATCATGCAGAAACCATAGATACGGTTCTTTCGCACGATGATGTCCAACTCTCGCAGCGCGATGTCGAATATTTGAGAAATATACTTCATTAACTAACTTAACTTCTCTAACAACTTGACTATTTCTTCATAATAACTGACATACCTGGTCTTACGCCTTCAATCTTCTCTGCTGGGCGTGCCTTAACCTCAAAGGTCTTCTGGTCATACTGACCGCTTGCTTTTGTGGCTTTCCATACAGCATACGAGCCCTTATCCTTCATGTAGTAAATCTTCATCTTGAGGTCTTTCTCAAGTACAGGAATGTTTACAGTAACCTCTGTACCAATCTGTAGACCTTTCAATTGGTCCTCACGGATGTTGAACGTAGCCCACTGGTCTTTCATCACAGCAATAGAAATGATAGGACTGCCAGTACCTACGAGTTCACCAACCTTGGGATAAACATCGGTTACTTCACCATCCATCTGTGCTATCTGAACAGTCTCTCTAATATAACTATTCACCTCTTGTATAGCACCACGTGCTTGACCAACTGTAGCCGATGCTGCACGTCGCTCCTCAAATCGTGCTCCGTTAACAGCCATGTCATACTGGCTCTTTGCTGCTTTCACTTGTGCCTGAGCCGTCTTATACATCGCCTCTGCCTCGTCAAATTTCTGAGCGCTTATGACCTCCTCCTCATACAGGATCTTCATACGATTATATGACTTCTCGGCAACCTCAAGACCAGCCCTTGCCTGCTCTAAGAGCTGATATGCAGCCTGTATCTGCTCTTTGCGGGCACCATTTTTTGCCATCATCTCCATAGCAGATGCTGCATCTGCAGCACTTTGAGCCTGTGACATCTTTGCCTGCACTTCAGGAGCTTCCAGAATGGCAAGTGTGTCACCTGCCTTCACCATATCACCTTCCTTCACTTTGAGTTCGAGAATACGTCCTGGCACCTTGCTGGACACACGATACTCCTCTACTTCAATCTCGCCCTGAATCACATCTGCATCTCGTCCAAGGGCGAGGAAACCGATAAGGGCTACAATAACTACTACTGCTGCGAAACCTGCTACGGCCAACAGAATATTGTTATGCTGTTCTTTTGCTTTGTCTGACATAATTGTATTGTTATTTTTATTTTTATGATTAAACTATTTGAACTATATAATTGATTATTGTAAGGTACCCAGAGCCTTCTGCAATTCCACTTGTGATAGTTTAACACCTATCTCTGCATCGATCTTCTGTGTTTGCGCCTGTTGCCAAGCGGTCTGCGCTTCCATTACTGTAGTGTATGATGCAGTGCCTTCTTTGAATGCTAGGTTAGCCATACGAAGGTTCTCGTCAGCATTAGCAACATTAGACTCGGCCATCGTGAGTTTCTTCTTGGCTTCCTTCACTTTGAAGTTGCTTTGCCTTACTTGAAGGTTAATCTTTTCGCGGGCATCCTCCAACTCCATGTTGGCTATGGCTGTGGCACCTTTAGAGGCACGCACCTTGTGCTTCACGTCGCCCCAGTTCCAAATAGGAACACGCACCAGCAAGCCTACATTCCAGAAACCGCTAAATTTCTTCTCGAAACCATTGAACGTATTAGGATTAGATACTGCATAACCGCCTGTCAGCAGCACCTGAGGAAGGTTGCCTGCCTTCAGTACATTCGTCGTCTGCTTACTTAGGTCAACATTATTTTGAAGAACCTTCAATTCTGGTCTGTTTGACATCGCCACATCTGCGTTATCCATTTGTTGGAGTTCACTTGAAACATTTCCTAAAGTGCCTTTATTCTCATCCGCAAGAGTGATGTCTTCATCCTCAGGCAGTCCGCACAACTGGCACAAGAGCATCTTTGACAAGGCCAGGCCGTCAGATACTTGAGTCAAAGCCATCTCTGCCTCATTCACTCTCACACTAACGCTCAGTCCATCACCCTTAGTGGCCATGCCTTGGTCAATCATCTTCTGCACATCGCTCTTCAGCTTCTTTACCAATGCCACATAACTTTCGGCAAGTATCTGCTTATGGCGCAACGAAACAACCTGCCAATAGGTCAGGTCTATATTATATAATGTGCCTTGCCGCTTCATCTCAAGCGTGTTGGCAGCAATCTCCTCGTTGATGTCAGCTATCTTGTTAGCAGCCGTAATGGCTCCACCCATGAACACAGGTTGCGTTACCATAACTGAACCGGCAAACATATTGTGCGTGTCTGTTCGCAAGGAGTTCACAAGTCCATGTCCGGTATTGTCGAGTGTGCCAGCAAACTCCGACAAGTCCTCGGCAATCTTCATTTGAGCAGCAGCTGGCAACTGGGAGATAATAGAGCCCAAACTGCTTGTGAGACTCGCGGCCGCATTCGTGCCAAGGTTATTCAGCGCATCTTTCTTGTCGTCACTTAGCATCGAAATCTCTTTGCTCATCCACACATAGCCTCCAATAGCGCTTACATGTGGCAGATACTTCGTGCGAGCCGACTTCTTCAAGTGTGCATTTACCTCCTGCTTCATCCTTGCCACTCCCATCTGTTTGTTGTTACTAAGTGCCATTGCCCTGCAACTGTCGAGTGTCAACAGTCTTTGAGCCTTGCCCGTCATAGGCAACAGCACCAACACCCCGAGCCATATAGCCCGAGTCATCAATGTTCCTTTCTTCCTAATCTTATTCATTGTTAATGTGTTAATGTTATTTCGCTTAAAATCTATTATTCGCTTTTAACTTCCCCGTTTTGATACTTCACACGATACTCCAATGGTGTCATGCCGGAGTATTTCTTGAAGTATTTGCCGAAGAACGACGCGTTAGGGAAATTCAGGTCATTAGCTATCTCCTGCATGGTCATATCGGTATAGCGCAAGCGATGCTCTATAGCCTTCATCGTGAAGAAATGAATCATATCACTAGGCCTGCGGTTCATGGTTTCCTTAAGTATCGTAGATAGATACTTAGGCGTGATGTTCAGTTCGCTGGCAAAATCATCTACCTTACGAACTCGCCCGTCACTCTGCTCTAACATCTGCATGAATTTCTCAGCTAAACGTCTTTTGTGAAAACCAGGAAGACCACCCTCTTGCATATCTGATTCATCCTTTTGTCCCTCAGAACGGCGCAACATGGCCAATATTTCCAACATCATAGTGCATGAAAGCGAGCGTACGATATCGGAATAAAGTATAGGAGAATTGTCCTTCATCCTTCTACACAGCAGCTGGAAATAGTCGTCGAGCAGCGTCACATCATCCTCAGTAAGATGAACAACAGGATGCTGCTTGAGATAGGTAAGGTCTGACAGACTTGTTCTTGCATATAGATTAATGTCCCAAAGTTCACCTCGAGTAAACCACACCTGCCTGCAGTTGAAATCGGATGATGTCATAAAGTTCTGGACAATACTATGGGACATATATAGAAACAAATCGTCCTTTTGCAATTTAATCACGACACCATCGTATTCAAACTGTGCTATTCCTTGCGTAACAATAATAATGATGCCATGACTCTGCAGGCAAATCTTGCCTGAAGGTACGGTGGCTATGCTCTCCATCACCACAAGGTCGTCACTATCGCCTATTCGATAAGTGTCATTTCCACTACGAGGTATTAAGTCTTTTATGTCCATTGTGTTCTAATTTTGCTTTTCATGCTGCGAAAGTAGCCATATTTTCCCAATAATCAATGTTCTATTTATCCACAAATATGTTCATTTTACTTTCTAATGACCAATATTTCGTATATTGTATAATCTTTAAAGAAATATTGACCATTGCATTTTACATTTAGTAATTGTGTGTTTTGCTCATTATGGTTCAATTTTCCTTTGTTGGTGTAATATTGAACAGAGGTATATACAGATATGGAAGGGATGAATATCCTTTATGTTTTTCTCGTTATAGCATAGACATCTTTTACGTGTATTAGATATATAATAATAAGTGGCGCGCTCAGAAGATACTAATGGAACGCTCAGGAAGCACTCCTGAGATGCTCAGGTATATACATCTTAGGTGGTCAGATATATACACCTGAGGTGGTCAGGAGGTACAAGTGAGATGGTCAGAAAATGCAAGTAGCATCATCAGGAAACACATGTGCGAGCAACAGTTCTTACTCAACACATAACGACACCTTCATGGGAGTTTGCAGAGCATCAAGAGTTTGCTCTGAACGGAGTTTCCACTCATCAAATGTGCGTACATCATTCTTGCTCCATGCAGAACCGAAGTAATATGTGAAGCGAGTGCCTGGGGTGTATGACTTCACGCCAATCACATGACCGGCGTTGCCGTTCTGACGGTCTTGCTCAGTATAGAGATAGCGTGTGTAGTCGATGACTTCCGGGAATAACAAACCTACGAAGATTTGGAAATTCTGTTTCGTGGGATTATCTGTGGGGTCGGCATAGAGTGCCATGTTACTGGCAAGATGCATCGTCTCGGTGTCCTCAGGATGAACCACGATACCTGCTGCCAGGTCGCGCTTTTCTGATAGTCCGTCATACCATACCGTGCAGCGGTTGTAGTTGGAGCCCTTGTCAAGACTGATGATGCGATGTTCCACAACATTCTTGTCCTTACCTATTGCCGTAGGGTTATAGTCAACACGTACGGTGAAACGCAGTGGCCCGTTGTCAAGAATCTGATAGTCTTTGTAGCAGTATGGCAGCACCAGTTGACCGTTGTCCATCAGTGCCGGGGCACCGCCTCCCAGCGTCGGTCCCACCTTATAGCAGTCGAGTCCATAGCCGTGGTCGAAGTGATAGGTTGTGGCCTCTTCCATATCGAGGGCCTCCTGTGTCTTGCCTTCTTTCTTAAGAGCCTCGATGGCAGAATGGTTAGAGAGTTCTGTCACATAACGTTTCTCAACCTCAAGGTCGGGGGTGTTCTTCACCCACACATCAACGCCGAAAGCACGTTCCTTATTACGCTGGAGGGCTGGTCCATAGATGCGGTATGCGGTACGGTCATTCTCCCATGCTATGTCATCCACGCGCTCAGGATACTGCCTTCCAGTGACATATATCTTAGGCTGACGGGGAGTGCCTTTCTCAACAGAGAACTCTGCCGTTCCACATGGGCGCACGCTGGCATCAACGAGCAGCAGGCTGTCGTGTGTGAGTTGGTAACCCACCTGCTGACCTAAAGCGTTCTTCACTATCACAGGCGAGCCATAACTAATGCCCATCTTCTGATAGAGTTGTTTTGCGCATACTTCAACGACCTCTTGCCGTTGCACTTTCTCGTCATTACTGACGATGATTTTCACGTTTTGTGCCCCAGCACTTGTAGCAAGTAGGCAAAGGGCGATAATGTTTAGCAGTTTCATTATTAGTCTTTAAGTTTATTTGTTTTCTTTTTTCTTATTTCAGCGTATCAAAGAAGTGCTGTGCTATCTGCCTGAGCAGATGGTAACGCGTGTTGCCGCCATAGATGCTGTGGTTGCGGTTGGTGTAGATGTTCATCTTGAAGTCCTTGTCTGCCTGCACCAGTCGCTCCGTATATTCAAATGTGTTCTGAGGATGCACGTTGTCATCTGCCAAACCGTGACATATCAGCAGCGAGCCATGCAAGTTGCTGGCACGATTCATGGGATTGATGTCATAACCAGTTGGATTCTCTTGTGGCGTGCGCATATAACGTTCGGTATAAATGGTGTCATAGAAACGCCAGTCTGTTGGTGGAGCCACAGCAACGCCGGAAGCGAACGCTCCCCTGCCCTCACTCATGCTCATCAGGGTGTTGAAGCCGCCGTAACTCCATCCCCAGATACCGATACGACTGCCGTCGATGTATGGCAACGACTTGAGATATATAGCAGTCTCAGCCTGGTCTTTCGCTTCCAGTTCGCCGATGTGGAGGTATGTGCACTTCTCAAACTCAGCACCTCGTCCGCCCGTACCACGGCCATCAACACACACAATAATGAATCCTTGCTGTGAGAGATAATGGTCATAGAGACATCCTTGTCCCATAGAGCCAACACGCCATGAGTTCACAACCTGCTGACTGCCAGGACCGCCATACTGCCACATTATTACAGGATATTTCTTCGATGTGCTAAAGTCCTTCGGCTTTATCATTATGCCGTTAAGTTCCACACCCTCAGAGGTCTTGAACTTGAAGAACTCTTTTTCTCCCAAACCGAGACCGGCCAAACTATTCTTCAACTGGGCGTTGTCAACAAGAGTGGCTATAGTCTTGCCGTCACGACTCTGAAGAGTGTATTTATAAGGTGTGTTGCAGTCGCTCCATGTATTCACGAAATACTGATAGTTGCTGCTGAATGTTGCGCTGTTCCATCCTTTCTGCTGAGTTAGTCGGCTCACCTTTCCCTTCTTGTCTGCAGAATACACCTCACGGTTCATCGGGTCGATGCCTGCCGCCTGATAATAAACGGTAGCCGTTGCCTCGTCGTAGCCGTAAAGTTGTGTCACTTCGTACTCTCCGCTTGTGAGTTGTCGCTCCATAGTGCCGTTTATGTCATAGAGATACAGTTGCATCTTGCCACTCCTGTCACTCGGCATAATAATATGCTGCTGCGTCATCATTATGCCGTCCATCGCCTCCTCCTTGACATACTTGTCCACCTTCTCCTTTATGAGCAGCTGACTTAGCGTTGAAAGCGGATTAACAGCATAGAGGCACAGTTCGTCTTGATGGCGGTTCATGGTGTAAACCACAATCTTACTGGCATCAGAGGTCGGCTTTATTCTTGGAATATAACCCTCTGCAGGAACTGGAACCTGAAGTGTACGTGTTTGATGCGACTTCACATCATAACTCATCACACTTACTTTCGAGTTCTCCTGCCCCGCCTTGGGATACTTATATGAATACTCTCCAGGATAGGTTATCAATTCAGTACGTTCAGGATAACTACCCTTGAACATTTGGAGAGCGTATGTCTTCACGCGACTCTCATCATACCTTATCCAACAGAGCACCGTTCCATCGGCATTAAAGGTCATTGCTGTGCTGAAACCGAACTCTTCTTCGTTCACCCAGTCGGGTATGCCGTTGATTATCTCGTTGCGTTTTCCGTCTTTAGTCACTTGACTCTCAGAGTTATCATAGAGCAACTTCACGAGAAATATGTTATTATCTCTAACAAAAGCAACCTGAAGTCCATCTTCCGACCATACTGGCGATTGCTGTGGACCGTTGTCAGAAAGACGCTCAAGTCGTTTGCTTGCTATGTTGTAAATGTAATAGTCGGCTGTAAAAGAGTGACGATAGATGCGCTTGGTATTTGTTCGGATGAGCATCTTCTTGCCGTCAGGACTCATTATATAACCGTCAAAATCCTTTATGGTAAGGTTATTGGTTGCATTTACATCAAATAGAACAGCCGTCTGCTTGCCTGTCTTGAACGAATATTGCACTATACTTTTGCCGTCATCACTTATCTGAGCATAACTCTCGCCATCGGGCATAGGAGTGATGTCACTAAGATACTGTGGCGCATATCTGCCACTTGTAATGTTTCTGAGTTCGAGAGACTGCTGGGCCATCATACTAGCAGCAGAAACTAATACTGTAAGAAAGAAGAAAAATATTCTTTTCATCGTAGATTAATCGTTTAATTTGTGGCAAAGTTAAGAATTATTTGGTACATTTGCAAAGTTTATGCCTAAAAACACTTATGGAAGAAGCGAAACACTACAACGACTTCAGCACATGGCTGAGACATGTACTTGGATGCAAGGTGCAAAAGATTAGCATCGATGCCGGCTTCTCGTGCCCCAACAGAGATGGCACGTTGGCCACAGGCGGATGCATCTTCTGCGACAACAAAGCTTTTTCTCCTGCTTATTGTAGAGGCGGCAAGAGTGTGAAAAGACAAATGGAAGATGGTATTTCATTCTTCAAGAGGAAGTATAAAGACATGAAATATCTTGCATATTTCCAAGCGTTTACAAATACCTATGCCTCTGTAGAACGACTGAAATGTCTCTATGAAGAAGCGCTTGATGTTGAGGATGTTGTGGGCATAGTGATTGGGACACGTCCCGACTGTGTCTCAGACGAGATTCTTGATTATCTTGAACAACTCAACCGACAGACTTTTATGATTGTGGAGTATGGTATAGAAAGTACCAATAACCAAATGCTGAAACGCATAAACAGAGGTCATACGTACGAATGTTCTGTTAGGGCAATAGAAAGGACAAGAGAGAGAGGTATTTATGTTGGCGGTCATGTTATTCTCGGGCTGCCAGGGATGACAGAAACTGACTGCATCAGAGAGGTGGAGAGGCTCAACAAGACAAGTCTCGACATACTTAAACTCCATCAGTTACAAGTAGTAAAGGACACACGTTTAGCAGAAGAATACCTTGAAAAACCGTTTAAAGTGTATGGAGTTGAAGAATACATAACGCTTGTAGCAACACTAATACAGCACATCAGGCCCGACATTATACTCGACAGGTTCATTTCTCAGTCGCCAGCAGAAATGCTAATAGCTCCCAAATGGGGGATAAAGAACTATGAGTTTGCTAATGCCCTTGATAATTATCTCGCCAAGAACAACATTTATCAAGGGGTGAAGTAGTTTTTATTGAATTCCCGTTTCTTTGATAATATCGTTATACTCGTTGTTCACAAGCAGTTGGAGAATGGTCTTTGTTGAGTTTTTCAGCATGTATGTGTTTATGCTGTCAACATATTTTGTTGTGTACATTTTGTTTCCTGTAATCATGTTCACAACCCACATTATCTTGCCAAAGTGAAGGTCACGCTCCACTTGGGGACGGTTCTCAAAATTGTCAAGTGGATAGACGCTAAGTAAGTAGAAACACAAACAATCTGGCACGATATAACTACGTGTCATGCTTTCACGTTGACTCTGGCTATAGTACTTACGATAGATGGAATAATTCTCGCCCATATACTTATCGAGAGAAATGCCCACTACCCCATCTCCTATTATAATACTATGCTCCAAGTCGCCTATCTGAGCGTAAAAACCAGGAACTGTAAGGTCTGGAATGTATGTCTTCAACTTGTCAAACGCATCGTTAAGACTTACATTTATATCATCCATATTGGCATATTCTGCCTCCACATCAGAAATAAGCACCTGCAGAGTGCTGTCTTGATAGTATTTGAGAAAAGTCCTGCTTATTTCAGGGTCATTCACTTCTCCTATGTGAAGAATGTCCTCTATCAAAGTGCGTGTCTCAATGGGGAACTCTGTGTTCATCTGCTGAAGAGCGGCAAAATCACCTGTCGTAAGATACTGGCTCTGCAGTCTGTCATAGCGTTTCACCTCTATTCTTTGAGGCATATCATCATCGTTTGGACGCAACTTATATTCGCATCCAGAGCATAGCAATATTATTGAAATTACAATAAGAATGTACTTTCTCACAACGACAATTTATTAAAAACTGTTGCAAAAGTACAAATAATATTTTAAACCTCCAAACTTTTATTAAAAATAATTAAATTTGGATGACTGATTAACGCAATAGCATTCAATATATAGGTGATAAAGCATAAAAATCCCCTTCTAAAAGTAGAAGGGGAAATTTTAACTTGTTATGTCGTGAGATGGTTCATGCATATGCCCTGCTTATACCACTCATATAGTCGATGAATACCTTCGTCTATCTCTACCTTATGATGCCATCCGAGATTGTGCAGCTTAGTAACATCAGTAAGTTTTCGAGGTGTTCCGTCTGGTTTTGATGAATCCCATCGCAGTTCACCCTTGAAGCCAATCTCCTTGATTATCTTCTCGGCAGCTTCCCGAATAGTTACTTCCTTGCCCGTGCCGACGTTGATATGGCAATTGCGTATCTCCTTTTGTCCTGGTTCATATGTGTCCTTGAAGTCAACGTTAAGAAGTACATGAACACTAGCGTCAGCCATTTCCTCACTCCAAAGGAACTCACGCATAGGAGAACCTGTTCCCCAAAGGGTTACGCTCTCTGGACGAATACCGAACTTTGCCAGTTTATCGAGAATCTCCTCATTTGTATTACTGCCGTTAACGCCCTCGACAGGACGAAGATTTATATCCTTACGAACTGCATCCCAGTCACCTTCATTAAGACATTTAGCAAGATGCACTTTTCTTATCATAGCAGGCAGCACATGACTGTTCTCAAGATGGAAGTTGTCATTAGGACCATAAAGGTTTGTTGGCATAACAGCTATGTAGTTGCAACCATACTGTATGCTGAAACTCTCACACATCTTGAGGCCGGCTATCTTTGCAATGGCGTAAGGCTCGTTGGTATATTCCAGTTCGCTTGTTAACAATGCCTCTTCCTTCATTGGCTGCTGCGCCATACGTGGATAAATGCATGTAGAACCAAGGAATAGCAATTTCTTAACTCCATGACGATAACTCTCCCCTATCACATTCTGCTGAATCTGAAGGTTCTGATATATAAAGTCAGCACGATATTGAAGGTTTGCCATGATGCCACCCACATGAGCAGCAGCAAGTACTACTGCGTCTGGTTTCTCCTCATCGAAGAATTTCTTAACGGCAACAGGGTCAAGAAGATCAAGTTCTTTATGTGACTTGCCTATAAGGTTATTGTAACCACGGCTTTTCAGGTTGTTCCAAATAGCAGAACCCACAAGACCATGATGTCCTGCTACATATATCTTTGAATCTTTGCTTAACATATCTGTTATGTTTATTCTGCCACCTGAGCTTTCAAGTACAACTTCTTAACGAACTTCATATCGTGGTCTACCATTATCTTCACAAGCTGCTCGAATGTTGTCTTGCGTGGATTCCATCCGAGAACATCCTTTGCCTTCTGTGGATTACCAAGCAACTGGTCAACCTCTGCAGGACGGAAATACTTAGGATCAACCTCAACAATTACCTTGCCTGTCTTCTTGTCATATCCCTTCTCATCAACACCTTCGCCCCTCCACTCAAGCTCGATGCCTACATGATGGAACGCTAATGTGGCGAACTCGCGAACTGTGTGGTATTCTCCTGTTGCAATAACGAAATCATCTGGTTCTGGCTGCTGAAGGATGAGCCACATGCACTCGATGTAATCCTTAGCATATCCCCAGTCGCGAAGAGAGTTAAGGTTTCCAAGATAAAGCTTGTCCTGCATTCCTTGAACGATTCGAGCTGCAGCAAGTGTTATTTTGCGTGTAACAAAATTCTCACCTCTGCGCTCACTCTCATGGTTGAAGAGGATACCGTTGCAGCAAAACATATTGTAAGACTCGCGATAGTTCTTCATTATCCAGAAGCCATAGAGCTTAGCAACAGAATACGGACTGCGTGGATAGAATGGTGTTGTCTCCGACTGAGGAACCTCCTGTACCTTGCCATAAAGCTCGGACGTAGATGCCTGATATATGCGGCAACTATGCTCCAAACCGCAGATGCGTACGGCCTCAAGCAGACGAAGCACACCCACAGCATCTGTATCGGCAGTATATTCAGGAACATCGAAACTTACCTTTACATGACTTTGAGCTGCAAGATTGTAAATCTCGGTTGGTTTTGTCTCTCCAATAATACGGATGAGTGATGATGAGTCTGTCATATCAGCCCAATGGAGATTAACCAGTCGTGCCTTTTTCATGTCTCGAACCCACTCATCAAGATAGAGATGTTCAATTCTTCCCGTGTTGAAAGAACTGCTTCTACGCAGAAGTCCGTGAACTTCATATCCCTTTTCGATGAGGAACTCTGCAAGATAAGAACCGTCCTGACCTGTTATACCTGTTATAAGTGCTACTTTCTTTTCCATTTGTTATAATTGTTTTTATCGTTTTTAATTTCTGAAATCTTTTATTCTTTGTTCTTCAGACAGTTTGCATATTAGCAATTTGCCGTCTTGTTCTGCTACAATATAGCCGTCGAGACCCTGAATTACCACTTTACTGTTCTGCATAGTATGAATGATGCAGTTGTGAGTTTCATATAATTGAACGTTCTCTCCTATCACGCTATTACCATATAGGTCGTGCTTTGTCTGCATAAGCAAAGAGCCCCAAGTGCCAAGGTCACTCCATCCGAAGTCTGCAGGACATACAAATATCTCCTCCACCTCTTCCATGATAGCATAGTCAACAGATATGTTCTGACACTCTGGATATCGTTTGTCTATCATCTCCTGCTCCTTGTCGGTGCCGTAGATGGGCAGCATGCTCTCGAATATCTTACTCAGCACGGGCTGGAAAACGCGGAAGGCGTTGACGATAGTACTAACATTCCATATAAAAATGCCTGCATTCCAGAAATAGCTCTTGTCTTTGATATACTCTGTTGCTGTCTCAAGATTTGGTTTCTCCTTGAAACTGTCAACGCGGAAAATCTCCTTGTTGCGCATGCTGCTCATAGAAAGATCCGCCTGAATATATCCGTAACCAGTCTCTGGACGCGTAGGCTTCATTCCGAGAGTAACGATGGCGTCGCTATCTTCTGTAAATTCAAGACATTGCTTGATTACTCTTCTGAACTCATCAACGTTTGTAACTATATGATCGCTTGGCGTAACCACTACGTTTGCCTTGGGGTCTTGGCTCTTAATGCGCCAGCTGACATAGGCAATACATGGTGCTGTATTTCTGCGACAAGGTTCACATAGCACATGGTCTGCAGGCATTTCAGGCAGTTGCTCCCTTACCACATCGGCATATTTCTTGTTGGTTACCACCCATATGTTCTCCTTTTCTATAACACCTTCAAACCTGTCCATCGTAAGTTGAAGCAAAGACCTGCCCACTCCAAGGACATCTATAAACTGCTTTGGTCGTTCATCGGTGCTCATAGGCCAGAACCTGCTACCTATTCCACCGGCCATAATTACCAAATGATTCCTGTTCTGCATGCTACAAATAAAATTACTTTATGAAAATCTTTTTACCATTCCTTATATAAATACCTCTTGTGGGATACTGCACGCGACGCCCTTGCAAATCATATATTGCATTATCTTGCGCGCTTCTTTCTGTGTCCTCTACCTGTATTATTGCATTTGCTGCCTCATAATTATCGTACGAGAAAGGTACGTTAACCTTACTTCCCCATATATATTCCTCGAGTCCTGGATAGTCAATGAATGGGTTGCGGTTGTTCTGAATCTCATGAACCGCATTGTTTCTTGCAATTTCTTTCTCGCTTACCGGGTCTTCTCTTGACCAACGCATTAGCATGTTCATGTGCCATTCAACATATGGTTTGTATGAAGAATTTGTAAGGACAGGAGAACTCCAACTTGTGATTTCATTCTCATAACGTGTTGCCATGTAGAAATAGTTGCGTGCAAGGTCACCCTTATACTCATCGTTGGGCTCAAATACTACATCCGAATACCCCGTTGTTTTACAATAGCCTCTTTTGCTATATCCGTTTGCGCTCTTGTAATTAATCTTTTCACTTCCATTTGCATCTGTCTCTCCGTAAGGATAGTTGCCACGCATGCTATTTACATATCCATCGGATGGCATAACATGAAATAGGTCAGTATACATGGGATAGCCATCATTGAACCAACTTTTAGGAAAAGTATGCTCACGATTATAAACATCTCCTTCCTTTTTATAATTGCCAGCCTGATCGGTACGGAAAACGAAATTGGTTATATTACTATATATGTCATAAATGTGTATCCCGTCTGGTTTTATGTCTGTTGTCTCATAAGCATCCCACACCTGCTTGTATGTCTGCTGGTCATAATTAGCAGATATAATGTTGCGAAGTGATGTTTTCAACGAACTGCCCTTCTTGCCGTCAGCATTCCAATAGTAATCATTAGAACCATTAGGCCCTTGTGCAGAAACACTTATGCCAAAAGCCAACAATATAAGTAGTGAACATAACCTTAAATTCATAATCGATGTATTTATATAAGTAATTGAAACTATGAATGTAGGTTGCAAAATTACAACATATTTTTGAACTATGCAAATTTTGTTTCAAGTAACAAGATATTTTATGTGTTGAATAGAAAAAGGACAGCCCATACATAATGGACTGCCCTTACAATTATGAAACAATAATATGCTTATTATTTAGCGAACCAAGCAACGATTGTCTCGTAGAGCTCCTGCTTGCCAGAAGTTGTCTTTGGCTCGTTAACTTCCTTGCCATAAGCGTAAACATCCTCGAGAGTAAGCTTGCCTTCCTCGAATTCCTTACCCTTACCAGCGTCGAAGCTGCTGTAACGCTCCTTAACCATGTTGCAGATAGTGCCGTCCTCGATGATTGCTGCTGCATTCTCAAGAGCGCGTGCCATAGCATCCATACCGCTGATGTGAGCGATGAATACATCCTCAGGATCAGTAGAGTTACGACGCATCTTAGCATCGAAGTTTGTACCACCTGTGCCAAGACCACCGTTACGGATGATCTGGAGCATAGCCATTGTGAGGTCGTAGTTGTCGATTGGGAACTGGTCTGTATCCCATCCGTTCTGTGCATCACCACGGTTAGCGTCGATAGAACCGAGCATACCGTTGTCAACAGCGCAAGCAAGCTCGTGCTCAAAGGTGTGACCAGCAAGTGTAGCGTGGTTAACCTCGATGTTCACCTTGAAGTCCTTCTCAAGACCATGAGCCTTCAAGAAACCGATAACAGTCTCTGTGTCAACATCATACTGGTGCTTTGTTGGCTCCATTGGCTTTGGCTCGATGAGGAATGTGCCCTTGAATCCCTTAGCACGTGCATAGTCGCGTGCCATAGTCAGCATCATAGCCATGTGCTCCTTCTCACGCTTCTGATCGGTGTTCAGCAGGCTCATGTAACCCTCGCGACCGCCCCAGAATACGTAATTCTGACCACCAAGCTTGATAGTAGCGTCGATAGCGTTCTTAATCTGAACGATAGCGCGAGCCACAACATCGAAGTCAGGGTTGGTAGAAGCACCATTCATATAGCGCTTGTTGCCGAATACGTTAGCTGTACCCCAAAGAAGCTTAATCTGAGGATTCTCAGCCATCTTCTGCTGTGCATAGTCAGTAATAGCCTTGAGGTTTGCCTCATATTCCTCTACAGAGTTGCCCTCCTCAACGAGGTCAATATCATGGAAGCAGAAGAACTCGATACCGAGCTTGTTCATGATCTCGAAGCCAGCATCCATCTTGTCCTTAGCACGCTGTACAGCATTGTCTGCTTTGTCCCACTCGTAAGAACGAGTCTGGCCGCCGAATGGGTCAGCACTTGCCTGTCCCAGAGTGTGCCACCATGCCATAGCGAAGCGGAGCCACTCCTTCATTGTCTTACCCATCACAACCTTATCAGCATCATAATAGTGGAATGCTAACGGATTCTTACTGTCCTTTCCCTCGAAAGGAATCTTACCGATTTGTGGAAAATACTCTTTTGCCATAATTGTTTAAATAATTGGTTTGTTATAATTAAATCCTTTTAATTGATTAAATTCTTTTTTATCGTATGTTCTTCTCAAGCTGCGCCTTCCAATTGTTGTATGCAGCCAAGTAGGCATATCGGTTGGCCAGGTCAGGTTCTATGACAGCGAGCTTCTTCAACGTATGGAACGCCTCCTCGTTGTCCTTATATATACCGCAACCCATACCAGCACCCTTGGCAGCACCTACAGAACCGTCTGTCTCATAGAGTTCGATGGTTGCGCCACTAACGCCTGCAAGGGTATTCCTGAATATCTCGCTGAGGAACATGTTAGCCTTTCCTGCATGAATCTTCTTGATATCCATACCCATCTGGCTCATCACTTCCATTCCATAGCAGAAGCTGAAAACAATACCCTCCTGAGCAGCACGCATGATGTGAGCCTTAGAGTGCTTGTTGAAGTTGATGCCGCTGATAGAGCATCCTATCTCCTTGTTCTCCAGCACACGCTCTGCGCCATTGCCGAAAGGAATAATGGTAACGCCCTCACTACCGATTGGAATATTAGCCATCATATCATTCATCTCGCTATAACTGATTCCCTCAGGTGCAACATTACGACGAACCCAGGCATTCAGTATACCTGTACCGTTAATGCACAAAAGAACGCCGAGGCGGTCGAGGTCTGTAGTATAGTTGACATGAGCAAATGTGTTCACGCGACTCTTCTTGTCGTAGTTTGCTTCACCCAGCACACCATATACAACACCAGAAGTTCCTGCGGTAGAGGCAATCTCGCCCGGGTTGAATACATTAAGTGAGAGGGCATTGTTTGGTTGGTCACCACCACGATAAGAAATAGGTGTGCCTTCCTTAAGACCTAACTCGTCGGCTGCTTCCTTGGAAACAACGCTTTGTACAGCGAATGTCGGCACGATATCAGCAATCATATCCTCGGAGAATCCGAAATAGTCGAAGAGGAACTTAGCGGGTTTCTTTTCCTTGAAGTCCCACATCATACCTTCCGAAAGACCGCTTATTGTGGTGTTCACGGTTCCGCTAAGACGCATAGCAAGATAGTCACCAGGGAGCATTACCTTATAAATCTGGTCAAATATCTCAGGCTCATTCTCCTTTACCCAAGCCAATTTAGCGGCTGTAAAGTTACCTGGAGAGTTAAGAAGGTGTGTCAAACATTGCTTTTCTC
Source organism: uncultured Prevotellaceae bacterium (assembly GCA_900315095.1). Lineage (GTDB taxonomy): Bacteria > Bacteroidota > Bacteroidia > Bacteroidales > Bacteroidaceae > Prevotella. Next base: position 69,645 of record OMXS01000018.1, read on the forward strand.
CAAGTTCGTTAAACGCTTTTTCACCATAAGGAACAGCACGAGAGTCACACCAAATGATACTCGGGCGAAGCGCCTTGAGGTTCTTGTCTACACAAACAAGGCCGTGCATCTGATAACTGATACCGATAGCCTTGATATCCTCACCTTTAGCACCAGTATCTGCCATAATCTTTTGCAGCGACTGCTTAGCATAATTCCACCATGATTGAGGGTCTTGCTCGGCCCAACCTGCCTTAACAGCAAGTATTGGCGCTTCCTTCTCTGGAAAGAACGCCGATGCAGCCATCACACCAGTATCGGCATCAACAAGCGATGCCTTTACTGAAGAACTGCCTACATCGAATCCTAATAAATATCTGTTAGCCATAATTGTTATATTGTTTAACTTTTAATTATAATACGATTGAAAACAGAATTCCCCCTATTTTTTTGAATTATTTTTATCATTTTTTATTGTCAACTCACTTCAAGCAACATTGGAACGCTTGTTTCTTGCTCGAAAAGTGCTGTAAAACAAGTGCTTAACTCCTCATGACTGCTTGCTGAAAGATATTTCACTCCGTATGATTTACATAACCCTTCAGCCGTCGTGTTGTGTGATGCGGCAACACATTCATCCCTCGAAGGACTGTTTTCAAGTCCCTTCAGCTTGCTGAAAATACCGCCGCAGCCGTTATTAAGAAGTATTATTCTGAGATTCCCATCTATGTTCTTGTTCCACAAGGCATTCGCATCATAGAAAAAAGAAAGGTCGCCTATCACGATGAATGTCTTCTCCTTGACAGCAACAGAATAGCCGGCAGCAGTAGAAAGAGAGCCTTCTATGCCGTTCACTCCCCTATTTACATATATATAATGCGAAGAATATAGACAACCGTAGCGAACTGATGAACTGTTGGCATAATGAACATGACACTTCAAAGCACGTCTCTCTATCTCTTGCTCAAACAACCTTACGGTTTCTTTTAATATGTTTTTCGATGAAATGGGCAAAATCTGACTTCTGCATCGCTCAATTTCCCCATTCCATCGGGTTATGAATTGCTGGTCAACATTGTTGTACTTGCGTTCTATAATGACATTAAGGATATCCTTTGCTGGGCAAACAACCAACATGTTCATGTGCATCGTCACATCATGCACACCTCCGTCTTCACTCGCCATGTAAACATTTGAACATGAGAGAGTTCGCAGATATAGTTTAAGTAACTTACTAACAACGGTATCGCCAATATAGAGTATAAAGTCAGGAGAGAATGAGTCGTCGCCTATAACATCATCGTACATCTTGTCAAACCATGTTGCGCCTCCATCAATAGATAATGGTTCATACAATACCACGAAACTTTTCTTCACTTCATTTATAATCTCTGACAAATGCTCATCATGCTTCAACTGCCCTATTACGATAATTGGGCGACGGGCATCAAACAGAGGTTTTATGTCGATTTCATCGATATGACATGTCGGAACGGACATTTCTATCTTGCGTTCTGCAGGAAGTGAAAGCGTGGTGAAATCAAACAACGGCTCGCTTATCGGCACATTGATATGCACGGGCACGCCACCTTTCTTATGTAAAGACAAGAGTGCCTCGTTAACAAGTCTGTTACAATACCATCGACTCTCATCGTCCGTTACCTCAGGAAGGCACACACTCTTGCCTACAAACACGCCAAAAGCGTTGTTTTGAGGCATAGTTTGACCATCAAGTTGCTCTATCCATGCTTGTGGACGGTCAGCACTAATCACGACAAGCGGTCTATGCTGATAAGACGCCTCTGCAACCGCAGGCGACACATTGAGAAGTGCTGTGCCTGATGTCACGCATACTGCCACAGGCATGTCGGTCGCCTGAGAAATGCCTAACGCAAAGAAACCTGCCGAACGCTCATCGGTCACAGGATAACATTGCAGTTCCGGACACATGTAGAAGTTGTGAACCAGCGGAGCATTTCTGCTTCCTGGGCACACAACCACATGTTTCACCCCGTGTGCAACGAGCAATGCGGTCAGTATGTTTACGTTTTCTTTGCTGCTATACATTTCCTTCTGTAATGATTCTTCTTATTGTTTCGAGCTTTGCCTCTGTCTCCTCCCATTCCTGTTGTTCAATACTGTCTGGGAGCAAGCCGCCACCTGCATAAAGCAGGAATTTGCCCTTAACCATCTGCAGGCATCTTAGCGACACGAACAAATGTGTTCCCGATTCACTCAAAAGAGGTCCGCTGAAGCCGCTATAATAACTTCTTGGTGCAAATTCGTTATGAATTATGAACTCTTTAGTGTCGTTCTTAGGCAATCCGCATACTGCAGGAGTGGGATGAAGAGTAGCGATTAAATCGCCCAAAATTGCATTTTTGTCAAGAGAAAAGACAAAATCGCTCCGCAAATGGATAAGGTTTCCCGCTCTTGTTGTCTTTGGTCCTAACTCCTGGATATTCTCCGAGAAATGCTCAAGGCATTCCATTATATATGTTGCAACTATGCGTTGCTCTTGTATGTTTTTCTCACTCCACAGTATATCGGCAGAACGCAAGGTGCTGTTTTCCATCGATGGCGTGTCGAAAGACATCATCTTGCCGTCGAGTTTCATAGTTCCTGCAAGTGCTATTGTCCTCCATGAGTCTCCGTCACTTTCGAGAAGTGTCTCAGGAGTTGCTATCAGCCATGTGCCGGAGAATGGTGTTGAGAAAAGCGAGATATACATTCTGGGGTAATCCTCACATGCCTTGCAGAACATGCTGAACGCGTTGTCCGTCTCACTAACCACCTCTGCCTGTCTGGCAAGCACTATTTTCTTGAACAACCCTTGTGAGAGTTGCGAGTGAAAGTTCCTGAAATCTATGCCGTATCTTGTGCGCTCACCTGTATCGGAATTGTTGTTTATATAGTCAACTCTATTCCTTTCAGCACATTCATTAATCTCTTCAACCGTCTTCTGGTTAACTTCTGAAAATGAATGACATACAAACGACTCATTAGGATGCAATAGAAGCAACGGCGTTTTGTCTGAGATGTAAAAGGGAGCGATGACAAAACCGCTTTTCTCATTCAGTTCGTTATATGACAAGACACGCTCCACCTCGCCCTTTGTTTGCATCAGAAGGGTGAACTTTTCTTCTCTTGGGAGTCTGTATAGTGCAAAACTTGTCATTCTGCTGATTTCTTCTTGGGTGATATAATATAGTTAGTTACATGAACAGTTGAAATGAGGTCACCCTCAGAGTCGGTAATCTTAACATCCCAAACGTGCAGTTTTCGGCCTTTGCTAACGATTTGCGCCAATGCCGTAACAGTCTCTCCTTCTGACACGGCCTTAACATGCTCGCCGCTGACACTTATTCCTACGCATATCTTGCCAGGACAGAGAGCCGACGAACCCACGCCTGCGAGATTCTCAGCAAGTGCGAGAGAGGCACCTCCGCTTAAGAACCCGAATGGCTGGCGGTTTCTTTCGTTCACCTCCATTGTGGCCATGCACATGTCATCATCAGGCGTGCTGATGAATTTCATACCCAAAGCAGTAGACAAATTAGGTTGTTTTTCAATTATCTCTTTTATCGCTTCAACATTCATTTTCTATATGATTACATCTATTGTCGTCATCTATATATGTGCGTTTCATGATTTCTTGCTGTCTCAGGTGTGTCTCCTGAGCTCCTCACTTGTGCCTCCTAAGCACCTCACTTGTATACATCTGAGCACCTCACTTGTATACATCTGAGCACCTCACTTGTATACATCTGACATCCTCACTTGTGCCTCCTGGCAATCTCATTGATGTCTTTTGCAGAGTCAAAGTTATGGTTTCGCTTTAGAATAGTATTCTTCTACGAAATCCATAAACATCATCGGATTGCGCGGCACTTCGTTCCAAAGCTTTGAACCACCCTTCAGTATGCGCTTGTCAAGATACTCTATGAGGTCTTTACGCTCAGTTTTCTTATAGGTGATGCGCAGCGCATTCAGCGAAATCACATTGCCTGTGAGGAACGGAACGATTATGTTCTCACCCTCAAAGCATACTCCGTAAATGGTGGACATCGTAACCGCGCCCAGTTGCATCTGCTGACTGTCAATGGCATTCCACCAATATATCACTCCGCGAGATGTGCTGTCCTCGATGTGAACGAACTGTTTTTTAGAGCGGTGTGGCTTGAATGTGGATGGATTTGCCACCTCTGCCGATATTACATGCTCGTAGTTGCGGTCGGAAATCTTAACGATGAAATCGATACTTTTCACTTCATCGGCGCTGTATCGCTTGGGATTGTTGCCGTCGATGCCGCTTGCAAGCCAGAAAACACGGTTCATCGAACTGAACGTAGATGGTTCCGACCAGTACTTGGTGACATAGCCCTCTATCTGAGTGCCGTCATTAAGCGTCACAAGCACATGATCTTGCTCGGAGAGTCCTTTTCCCCAAGCCACGCAATTGACCATCAATGCCAATACGAGAATTAATGTCTTTATTACCTTGTTTTCCACGTTGCAAAAGTAGCACATTATTTTCTAACCGCAAAATATTTGCTAATCATTTTGTGCCAATGTTATCATGAGAACCTCTGTTGTGGCGGCATCAACCCTGAAACGATTGTCCGTGCGCTCCCCCACCAGCCATATTATTCTGCCATCAGCATCTTCTACTACCATCTGACTTCTTTTCTCATTCAGCGAGCAATGTCTGTCTGTAAGATAATCACTTACGAGTTTCGAGCCCTTCATACCGAAGGGAACAAACCTGTCGCCGTTTCTTGCATTCCTGAAAATCAGCGGAAACCGGATGTCCCGCGCGTCGAGAGTGGCTGTATTCTTGCCTTTTGAGATTGTAAAAGTGCTGTCTTTCGTCTTCAACTCCACCTTCAAAGCCTCTCCTTTGTCGTCCAAAACATACTTGCCTGTCTCTGGAATCTTAAGTGAAGTGGCGTTATTTGACCTCTCGGTCACAATAATCTTGCCTCTATTGAACAACAACTGATGGCTCTCGGAGAGATAAATAGTTCCTGTAGGTGCCTCGAGGTTCGAGTCAATAGCTTCAATTTGGTCGGGATTGAAACCGTAGTTCTTTAATATATTAAATAAGGTGTATTCTGTAGACACCTCCTTTTTCAGTTTTTCGATGTCTATGACAAAACCATCTGCGGTGGAATCGCTCACTCTCATAGATGCCTCTTCGATGGAATGGCTGAAAACCTTGTTCGCCTCGCTCAACCTTATTGCTGTCTTAACAATATTCTGTACGGCGGCAGGATTTATCTTTTCCATCATCGGAATTATGTTCAGACGAATCTTGTTCCTCACATAAAGGTCGTCAAGATTTGTGCTGTCGGTAATGAAGTCTTGTCCCTCGCGTGCGAGAAAACTCTCGATTTCATCGCGACTAACGCATAAAAGAGGTCTCACGATATTGTCTCTCTTCGGCTGAATGCCCGCAAGTCCCTGAATGCCTGTGCCTCTAACGAGATTTAGAATAACCGTTTCGGCGCAGTCATTTTGATGGTGCGCCACACAAACGGCATCTGCCCCGATGTCTCTTCTAAGGTTATCAAAATAAGAATAGCGCAGTTCGCGTGCCGCCATCTCTATGCTTATCTTGTGAGAAATGGCGTAGAAATTAGTGTCAAAATGCACGAGATGAATCTTAATGTCGTTCTTCTTGCACAGTTCAACGCAAAATTGCTCATCCCTATCGGCTTCTTCGCCCCTTAACTTGAAGTTGCAATGGGCAGCCTCTACGTCATAACCCAGACGTTGCAACACCAGCAGAAGGCACACGCTATCTGCCCCGCCAGAAAGAGCAACGATATATTTCTTGTCTTTGCTGAGCAGTTTGTGTTGTTCGATGAAATGGGCAATTTTCTTCAACATGTCGTTATTCGATGTATAGAACGAGACCTTTAAGATACTCACCTTCAGGGTGATAGATGTTTATCGGATGGTCGGCAGGCTGATGGAGTTGATGTAATATCCTTACCTTCCTGCCCGCTAAGGCTGCGGCAGTAAAGACGGCATTGCGGAAATTGTCTTTTGATACAACCTGACTGCAACTGAACGTGAACAAGATACCGCCCGGACGGATACGCATCATCGCCTTGTGGTTGAGTCGGGTGTAACCTTTCAAGGCATTATGAAGCGCTCCGCGATGTTTCGCAAATGCAGGAGGGTCAAGTATAATGAGGTCGTATACGTTATCAGCATTATCCAGAAACTTGAATGCATCTTCACAATATGCCTGATGACGTTTATCACCTGGGAAGTTCAACTCTACGTTTGCGTTAGTCAACTCTATTGCTTTTGCGCTACTGTCAACGGAATGTACCACCTTCGCTCCGCCTCTCATAGCATAAAAAGAGAAACCACCTGTATAGCAGAACATGTTGAGTACAGTCTTGCCTTTTGAATACTGTTCGAGCAAGGAACGGTTTTCTCGTTGGTCAACAAAGAATCCGGTCTTCTGCCCTCTTAGCCAGTCAACATGAAAACGAAGTCCGTTTTCAACGGCAGTATTGTCTTCGCTGCCTCCAACAATAAAGCCGTTTTCCTGTCCGAGTTCTGCCTTGAACGGCAAAGTTGTCTCGCTTTTATAGAACACATGCTTAATCCTGTCGGCCATAACGTCAACAAGAGCCTTTGCAACAACATCTCTGCAAACGTGCATGCCAACGCTATGAGCTTGCATTACGGCCGTTTCGCCATAGCAGTCGATAACAAGTCCTGGCAGATTATCGCCTTCCCCATGCACCAAGCGATAAGTGTTGTTGGCAGGATTGTCAGCAACTCCTATGCTCAACCGCATATCCAAGGCAGCCTTCAAGCGCTTGGCGAAGAAATCATAGTTTATCTCTATGTCGTTGAAAGATAACACTCTGACAGCAATAGAGCCAACCTGATAATGGCCAACAGCGATGAAATCGCCCTTTTCTGTCAGCACTCTAACCACTTCACCCTCCTCAATGCCTTCCTCAAGGCGCATAATTGCGCCAGAGAAAACCCATGGGTGGAATCTCTTCAGACTCTCTTCCTTGCCTCGTTTAAGCGTAATTGTCTTGTACATTTATACTTGTTCGTTTTTGTTATTCATGTTTGTTTCTGGTTCAGGAACCTTTATCAAGGTGTAATCTCCTGTGGTCTTGAGCCTTAAGAGTTCCTCATAAAGCATGATGCAGGCCCACGCATCGGTGGCGGCATAGCGTTTCTGGCGTTCTTGCAGGATGTCACTCTCCCAGTTAGAGAGCCGTTGAGTCTTGCTGATTCGTTGCCCCATAAGGTTAGCGTAGAGTTTCTGAAGACTCAAGTCCTCCACACCTATCTCGTTCACATGCTTCTGCAGGTCGATGAAATTGCCTGGAGTGAAATCCTTTCTTGACTTCAGCGAATGGATGTCATCATGCAGAGAAAGGCCTATTTTAGGCACTTTAGTGTCTTCAAGCAACCTTATTATCGCTGGTGTAAGGTCAGTATAGTTGAGACGGAAGAGGAAACAAGTGTCTTTAGTTGATACTTGCAGCAAAGACACCTTGTTGCTCACACCTTTCTTGAACGCAGGTTTTGTCTCCGTATCAACGCCTAGAATAGGTTGAGAGAGCAGATAGTCAACGGCTTTTTCTGTTTCTCCTTCAGTCAATATCGTTATGATTCTGCCTTCAAAAATTGCCCTCGGCAGTTCTGATATATGCTTCTTGTCGAACTTATTATATATCGTTTTTTTCATCATTTGTGCTTTACAAGATGCAAAATTAGCAAAAAAAAGCGATTTTGTGTTCATTTCTAATATTTTTCAATTAATTTTGCAGCAAATAAAGTAAGTTTTGTTACACGACAAGTAATTATGGCTAGGAAAAAGAAAGAACAGAAGCCTAAAAACCTGATGGAAACTGTGGGCTTCAAAAACATATTTCAAAATTATATATTTAACTTCTTGTTTGGTTTCGTGCTGGTGCTTCTTGCGGTTTTGATGGTCATTTCCTTCATCTCCTATTTTAGCACCTGTGATGCTGACCAAAGTCTTGTTTCCGAGATGAGAGCGGGCGACTGGCTTAATAGCGGCAAGGAGTTTCAGAACAGTTGCGGCTCTATTGGTGCTATAGTGTCCAATTATTTCATTGCCAAATGTTTCGGTTTGGCGGCATTTACTATACCTTTCTTCATCTTTTTAACCGGTCTTAGGCTGATGAAGGTTTACAATATCAACCTTCTGAAATGGTTCCTTTGTCTCGCAGTCATCACCATCTGGTGCTCTGTAGCATTCGCCAAATTCCTTTCTGTGCCTTTTGAGAGTCAGGTATATAACCCTGGTGGCGGTCACGGACTTTACATCAGCCAATGGCTAGAGAACGTGATTGGTTCGCCAGGACTCTATATTGTGCTTCTTTTTGTTGCCATCGCGTTCTTGACTTACTTAAGTTCGGAGACGATAGAAGTGATGAAGAAGATTCTCAATCCTTCATACTATCTTTCTAACAGGGTAAAGTTTACCATCACAAACTTTAAGAAAAAGACTGGAGAGATTATCAACGATGACGATGAAAAGGACCCCGATACGGCTGTAGTTTATGATGACCCGGCACCGCAAACTGTCGATTTCACCGATGAGGGAATACGTGTGAATGCCCCGGCAAATACCGATGTGGACACATTAAACAGCGATAAGAAGCCTAAGGAGAACGCTCCTGCCAATGACCCGGGCATTGAGATTACTGTAGGTGAAGGTGATGAGAAGGCCGGAGGCAAGACTGTTGCAGGAAAGGTTGACCTGAACACTCCTATAAATCCTAAAGAGCCGTGGACAAGATACAAGTACCCTACCCTCGACTTGCTCAAGAAATACGACGATGGAGGCAAGGTGTTTGTAGATGAAGACGAGCAGTTGGCGAACAAGAAACGTATCGTTGACGTGCTGGCATCATTCGGTGTGCAGATAAAGTCTATCCGTGCAACCGTAGGTCCTACCATCACGCTTTATGAGATAACACCTGCTGAAGGCGTAAGAATATCAAAAATCAGAGGACTTGAAGACGATATCGCCCTCAGTCTTTCTGCTCTTGGCATTCGTATCATCGCTCCTATCCCCGGCAAGGGTGCCATAGGTATCGAGGTTCCGAATGCTAAGCCGAGCATAGTGTCGATGGAGAGCATTCTCAACTCACGCAAATTCCAGGAGACAAAGATGGAACTGCCTATCGCACTCGGCAAAACTATCACCAACGAAGTTTACATGGTGGACCTTGCGAAGATACCTCATCTGCTCGTAGCAGGTGCTACTGGTCAGGGAAAGTCTGTAGGTTTGAATGCAATCATCACTTCCCTACTCTACAAGAAGCACCCGAATGAGCTGAAGTTTGTGCTTATCGACCCGAAGAAAGTGGAGTTTCCGGTTTATAACCCGATAGCAAACCACTTCCTTGCAAAGGTTCCTGACGATAACGAAGAGCCTATCATTACAGATGTAACCAAGGTTATACGCACGTTGAACAGCCTTTGTACTTTGATGGACGACCGCTACAGCATGCTTAAGAAGGCTGCCGTGAGAAACATCAAGGAATATAACGCCATGTACGTCAACCACCAGTTGAATCCCGAAGAAGGTCATGAGTACATGCCATATATCGTTGTTATCATCGATGAGTTTGGCGATTTGATTATGACAGCGGGTAAAGAGATTGAGATGCCTATAGCTCGTATCGCCCAGCTTGCACGCGCCGTGGGTATCCACATGGTAATTGCGACACAACGACCTACCACAACAATCATCACAGGTAACATCAAGGCGAACTTCCCGGGACGTATGGCGTTCAAGGTAAGTGCCATGATCGACTCGCGCACAATTCTCGACCAGAAGGGCGCGGAACAACTGATAGGACGCGGAGACATGCTCATTCTCAACGGCAACACACCTGTCCGCGTGCAATGTGCATTCGTAGATACTCCTGAAGTAAAGCGCATCAACGAGTTCATAAAAGACCAGCCAGGTCCTATAGAGCCAATGGAACTGCCCGAACCGGCAGTAGATGAAGGCGGAGTCGGTGCAACAAGCATCAGTACTGATGACCTTGACCCGCTGTTCACGCAAGTAGCGCGCACTATAGTGCTCAACCAACAAGGCTCAACAAGTATGATTCAGCGTAATTTCTCAATAGGTTTCAACCGCGCAGGACGACTTATGGACCAGATGGAAAAGGCAGGTATCGTAGGTGCTGCACAAGGCAGCAAGCCTCGTGAGGTGCTTATTGCAGATGAAAATTCGTTAAACAACCTTTTAAATAACCTTCGCCATTAAACCATTTGTACACGGAGGTCTCTAAAAGGAAAAAGGTTAAACAGGATAGAATATGAAAAAGAGTTTTATTATAACATTATTGTTGGCTTTGGTGTCAACATTATCTTTTGGCCAGAATGCATCACAAGCACGCAGCATATTAGACAAAGCAGCAAGTGTGATAGGACGTAAGGGAGGCGCAACGGCCAACTTCTCCATCTCAGGAAAGTATGGTAATTCTAGTGGTACCATTGCAATAAAGGGCAATAAGTTCCGTGCCACTACCCCTGATGCTATCGTATGGTATGATGGCAAAACCGAGTGGACTTACATAAAGAAGAACGAAGAGGTTAATGTAAGCACTCCCACGGAGGCTCAGCAGCAAGCGATGAATCCCTATAAGTTCATTACTATCTACAAGAATGGCTTCAACTTGAGCATGACTTCTACCGCTTCTGACCATAGCATTCATCTTGTGGCGCAGAACCAAAGCCGCACCATCAAGGAGATGTACATCATCGTGGACAAGCGCACCAATCTTCCGAAGCAGGTAAAGATGCGCCAGCAAAACGGCTGGTCAACCATCAACATATCCAACTTCAAGGCTGTAAACCAGAGTGATGCAACATTCCGCTTCAACTCTAAGGATTTCCCGCATGCCGAAGTAATTGACCTAAGATAACTTATAATATTTCTTTATCACATAACCCGTTACCAAATATCCTTCACCTAAGCAATAATGAACCGCTTTCAAATATACCGCGCCCTATACAATCACGACAAGTTAAAGAACCGCAGAAGCCCGATTTTCGGGCAGAACATGGTTGCAAAGGTTTTTGTAGGCATAGGCACGGCTACCACAATACTGTATCTTGTATTTCTCGCGATAATATTAGCGCTGGCAGCCAACAGCAGTTCCTGGCTTGAAGGCTACGAACTAATGTTCTCGGTATTGCCTTTTGTTCTTGTTGCCGATTTCTTATTCAGGTTCATAGCGCAGCAAACGCCTATGCAACTTGTGCATCCTTACATGCTGTTTCCAATGCCCAAGAGCGCTTGCATCGAGTCGTTCGTCATATTCTCGATACTTAGTTGGGGCAATCTCACATGGCTTGCGCTGTTCCTCCCATATGCAATAATGAGCGTACTGTTCCAAACAGGCGTTCTCTGCACATTGTCTTTTCTTATCGCCTTGCAGCTTTTCATCGTGCTGAACAGCCTTTGGTACATGCTCTGTCGTACACTCATCATCAGCAAGATATGGTGGTGGATTCTGCCGATAACTGTATATGCAATTATTGCCCTGCCTTGGATACTAAAAGACGTTGAACATTTCTTCGAGTTCTATGCTCGTTTTGGCGATTGGTTCACACATGGAAATGTGCTGGCATATCTGGCACTTTTTGCCGCTATTGCCTTGCTATTCTACATCAATCTCAAAGTTCAGGGACACTATATATATAAAGAGGTGACCGACCAAGGCACCAAGAAGATGAAGAGCGTGACTACATTCAACTTCCTAAACCGTTTCGGTGAGACAGGCGAATATCTGAAACTGGAGGTTAAGAGCATAATGAGGAATAAGAATGTACGCAATTCTTTCATCATGGGAACATTGCTAACATGCATGCTCAGCCTTCTCATCGCCTACACAGACCTCTACAGCGACAGTTTCTCCACGAAGTTCTGGCTTGTGTATGTCTTTGTTCTTTACGGCGCAATCACGCTGATCAAGGTGATGAGTTATGAAGGCAACTACCTCGACGGACTTATGGTTTACAAGGAAAACATACTCGTTCTGCTTCGCGCCAAGTACTTTTTCTATATTTTCCTGCTTGCTCTGCCGATGCTTTTGATGCTCCCTACTGTGTTTATGGGCAAGTACTCGCTACTTAACCTTATATCTGTAGCGACTTTCACGGCCGGACCTGTGTTCTGCCTTCTTATGCAGATGGCAGTATATAACAAGCAAGCCACCCCGCTGAACACCAAGATGGTAAGCCGCGGAAGTGTCGAGACAAACTGGATGCAGGTAGTTTTCGAGCTTGTTGCAATGTTTGTTCCTGTTGTCATCATCAGCATTCTGATGGCATTATTCAGCGAGACAGTCACCTATATCATTCTTCTTGTTATCGGTCTAGTCTTTGTTGTCTTCCATGAGTACTGGCTTCGCCACATATACAAGCGCTTTATGAAGCGCCGTTATATCAACATGGATTCCTTCAGGGCATGCAGATAACATCTTTTTCATGTTTCACTATCAATATCGACACCATTTGCGACAATTTTTAGAGGCATCTGAACGATTTGTCGTAACATAATGTTGTTGTCGCAACAATTACGTCATTCTTGTGCCATTTTTGTTTGTGACGAATTCAAAAACTGCTAACTTTGCACCAGAAATGAAAACAAATAGTATAATTAAAGTAAAAATTAAAGTTATGAAAAGGATTTATTCAACATTGATGATGATTGCCATGATGGCAGTAGCAACTATTTCTCTCAACTCATGCAGCGTTGCTGACGACATTGGCAAAAGTATTGACAAAGCGATTGACAAAATTTCGTTGAACGGAAAAACATTTTCTAACTATTCTGACGAGACAATGGCTAACAACACATGTAAGATTTTCAAGTTCTACTCAAATGGTTCTGTTATACTTCTCGAAATTGTTGATGATGTTGCTCAAAAGAGTGAAGGCGAATGGAATGTATCTGGCAACAACGTGACAATTAACATGAAAAGTGGCAAAAGGAACAAAGGAACATTCAAAGGTACAGTTGGAAGCAACACATTACGCCTGACAATAGACGGAAAGTCTTATACTTTTAGCGACGGCTATAATGACTTATTTAATCAATATAATAAATAAGATTTCCGAAAAGAAATAAAGTGAAACATAGATAAAGTTATCCCCAGAGTTTATTTGCAAACTCTGGGGATTTCTGTTTGTGTTAGTCGGACACTTCTGAAAACGTTTTCGTTTTATTATCTTTACCTTATTAATATATATTGTAAAATAATTATTATCTTTGCAGCGGTAACATATACATATACTATCAAGTAAACTTAAACTCGCAAACTTATAAACTTAAAACTTAAAAACATATAATACTAAAACGAAAATGAACAAGAAAACTTTACACATTTTTCTTTTGTTGTTGCTCTTCGCTACTTCTGCCTTCGCAGATACTACGCAGACAATCACCATAAACGGTGAGACGGTGGAGCAAGTGGCAACAAAACTGACATTCAACGGCGACAAGGTTATAATCACCTACAGCAACGGTGAGAACTCTGGCGAGGTTGATATGGAGAGCGTGGTGATAACATTCACTACGTCAACAGGCATCGGTGCCATCAGCACCTATCAGTTCAACAGCATCGTTGACGGCACTTTGAATATCGGGAATATTGCCGACGGCACTCCTATCGTTGTTTACAACACCTCTGGTTCGATTGTGGCATCGGTGAAATCTTCAGGCAATAGCGCACAAATAGATATCAACGGACAGCCATCGGGTATCTACTTGCTGAAAGCAGGAAAACAAGTTGTGAAATTCGTAAAACGCTAATTGGGGAGGAATGATTATGAAAAAGTTATTATCTTTTATACTTGCAATAATTGCAACACTTTCAGTTAGCGCTCAGAGCATTGACCTTAACTTTACATCATTCAGTAGTGCTGACCAAGCACTTGTAGGTGATGACGCCACAAACTGGTATCACCAGACAGGCAGCAACAACCGCTGGCATCACATTACCGCTATCAACAGCGAAGCACTCACAGCCAACGGCACCGAACTCGACTATGCCAAGGGCCTGATCTTCACGGTTGGTAGTGGAAGTGAAACTAGTGGTAACCTCCGTATTGACATCAAGAGCAAACGCATGTGGGTTAGCGGAAGCTCGAAGATTGTCATTCCTAATGTGGAAGAAGGCAAAGAGATTTATGTCTCTGCTAAAACCTCTGCCGGCAACGATGTCCCCGACAATGAAAAAGCACGCAGCGTGAACATCTCAAGCAACGTAACCCCTACCTCAGGCTCGTTCAACGTGGCAAGCGATGCTGCTGTTGACAACTACGGAATAGTAAATGCGGCAGGTGATGTGACTATTACTTTCTCTGGCGCCATGTACATCTACGCCATTTCTGTAGGTGAACCAAGCAGCGAGGAAGGCGGTTCTGACACTCCCGTAATACCGAGCGTCACGGACAACGCGTACTCAGTATCATCTAACCTTTTGGCCAATCAAGTGCTCATCAACGCCAATGACGACGTGAAGTTCTATAATTCCGCCGACGTGACGAGCATCGACATCAACGGCAACCAAGTGAAAGTGTCACAGGGAAACAATGTTGACACATACGCAGGAACCGTTTCTGAAATTTCCTTCCGTAAGGCAAATGAAGGTGACAAAGCAACAGTAGCAAACGAAGAAGGCAAAGTGAACATCACAGAGTCGAAAGGTTGGTTTGAGTCTGCTTATGTTAAGTTCGACAAGTTCAATGGTGCAAGTAAATATAACGTATATATCAAGGGCGGTAAATATGCTGATTATACCAAGATAGACGAGCAACTTGTCCGCGAATACAAGACTTATATCCGTGCTGATGTTGTCGGTTTGGTGGCAGGCGAAGGCTATGAGATAAAAGTTATTCCTGTTAATGAATCTGACGCAGAAATGTCATCTGCAGCCAATAGCGCAACAGACATCAAGGTAACTGCCTATGACCGCAACGGCTTTGCTCACAAGGGTGCAACCGAGGGCGTAGGTGCATACAATAATGATGGTTCGTTGAAGGCAAATGCTATTGTGCTTTATGTGACCAAGAACAATGCAAAGACCGTGAGCGCAGACATCAAGATGAGTTCTTCTGGCACCACAAAGTGCACCGGATTACAGAAAATCCTCCTTGCATATCAGAAAGGTCTTGAGACAAGACCTCTCGACGTACGCATCATTGGAACAATAAACGCATCTGATTGCGACTACTTTGAAAGCAGCGAAGAAGGCATACAGATTAAGGGAAAAAACTCTTACTCAAAGCTTAACATCACCATCGAGGGCATCGGAGAGGATGCTGTGACCAAGGGATTCGGCTTCCTAATCCGCAATGCAGGCTATGTTGAGTTCCGCAACTTTGCCAATATGCTCTGCATGGACGATGCTGTTTCAATAGATACCGACAACGAACACATCTGGATTCATAACCTCGACATGTTCTACGGACAAGCAGGTGGTGACTCTGATCAGGCAAAAGGTGACGGTACTATTGACCTCAAGGGTGACTCTCGCTATATTACCATCTCGTATAACCACTTCTGGGACAGCGGAAAGTCATCGCTTTGCGGTATGAAGAGTGAAACAGGCCCTAACTGGATAACCTATCATCACAACTGGTTCGACCACTCCGACTCTCGTCATCCACGCATTCGCACCATGAGTGTTCACGTTTATAATAACTACTATGACGGTAACTCAAAGTACGGTGTGGGCGCTGCTTACAAGAGCAATGCATTCGTTGAGAACAACTACTTCCGCGGAAACAAGTGCCCGATGCTTATCTCTCAGCAGGGTTCAGACATCTCAAGTGATCCCGATGGCACATTCTCTGGCGAAGACGGAGGTATGATTAAGTCGTTCGGAAACGTTATGGTTGAGAACACCAAGTACTTCAAATACGTTACATACCAGCAGAATAACACTCAGTTTGATGCGTACGAGGCTTCTTCTCGCGACGAGAAAGTGCCTGCAAATGTAGTCGCATTAAAGGGAGGCCGCGGTTATGACAACTTCGATACTGATGCCAGCATCATGTACGAATATGATGTTGACGACGCCAACGCCGTTCCTGACATTGTAACAGGATGGCTCGGAGCAGGAAGAATGAATCATGGCGATTTCAAATGGACCATCTTTAAGTCGCTTGATACCGACTATAAAGTTGACAATGCGTTGAAGTCTGCACTCGTGTCATACACAAATACTGACCTCATCGGTGTTATCGGCGACGAGAATGCTGGTAGCGGAGAGTCAGGAGGTGACAATCCTGGCGGCGAAGGTGGCGGAGGTGAACAAGGCGGAGGCGATAACCCCGGTACTGAAATCACAGCTGACGTGGAATGTTCGTTCGTCAACGGCATCCCTTCTAATTCCCTCTTTACGGCAACAGGAAGCAAGGGCGACAGCAAAGGAGACTATGTTGTTACATATAATGGCAACACCTACAACTCTGGATTAAAACTTAATAGTTCGGGAACAGTGACTTTCACGACCACAGAGATTATGAATATGATTCTTATCCTCTCAAAGGCAAAGGCCAATGCGGTCAAAATTGACGGCACAAACTTGAGTGGTGTCGAGGTGGAGAATTATTATCTCGTAACATATAACAACCTTGCGGCAGGTGAGCACACCATTGCTAAGGGTGCAAGTGAAGGTCTGCTGATTTACATCGGACTTACAAAAGTAGAATAAGAAACCTTATGGGTAATATCAAAAGAATCGT
>OMXS01000017.1 GCA_900315095.1 uncultured Prevotellaceae bacterium
TGTTATTTCCCTCTCTTTCTTTACCATAGTCATTTGTTTAATTGAAATAATTATCAAATGTATTGTGCCAATATTCCAATCTTATTGGAACGTCGAATTGTCCTGAGAGCCTTTTCACGTATCTGACGGACACGTTCTCTGGATAAACCGAGTGAGACGCCAATATCTTCAAGCCCTTCCTCCTTACAACCAATGCCGAAACTACGTAATATTATTTCTCTTTCTTTGGCTGAAAGAATATGGTTGAGTATAGCAGTCATATCCTGATGCAGCGACTCCTTATCTAATGATTCATCAGTTTTAGAACCCGAAGAGACAAGGTCACCAATGGAAGTATCTGTATCTTCAGAGAGAGGGGCATCCATAGACAACGTCTTGTTGGTTTGCTCTATGAGTATGCTTGCCTTGTTCTCACTGATATTTGCAAACTCTGCAAACTCTGCTATAGTTGGTTTTCTATGTTCCGTCTGCATTGTCTCTTTCAATAGGATTGAATACATATTGATGAGTGCCTGCTGGTTAAGAGGCAATCTGATGATTCTGCCATTCTCACAGATGGCAGAAGAGATGGACTGACGGATCCACCATACGGCATACGATATAAACTTGAAGCCTCGTGTGTCATCAAAACGCTCTGCAGCCTTGATAAGCCCAATATTTCCCTCAGAGATGAGGTCTGATAGGTCCATGTCGGGCTGATGATACTGATTGGCTACGGAGATGACGAAGCGAAGGTTGGCTTCTACAAGTCTCTGCCGTGCCTTGTCAGCCTCCTTACCACCTTGTCTAATCTTTTGTGCGAGAATCACCTCTTCATCTACCGTTGCCATTGGATAACGGCTTACTTCCTTTAGATAATTGTTTACTGAAATGTTGCTGCGCTCGATAATGTTCTTGGTGTTTTTGAATTGTCTCATTCGTTGCTGTTTTTTGTTTATTCAGAAGATGAAATAACTTTATGACTTGAGCACTCTTTTAATAACTATTCTTACATTCTTCAGTTTAAGTAGGGGTTGACCAAGGTATGAAGAAATCTCATATCCATTTGCCTCCATCCATTTAACTGCCTGGTTCCTAATTTCGTTGTCATAGGCGATAGTCACTTGTAGAGGCTGATGTGCCGTAAATAGGTCAGGGACATAGGTGGCGCAGTCAGGTTGAGTTGTGGTGATGCCGAGGATGAAGGGCACGAGGCTACCATTCAGGGAGCACTTGTCCACCTCCTGCTCGAAGCCCAGTTCCTTCCGTATTCCTTCTATTATCCTCGCCATGTCGAGCAAGGCATCCGTTAGACCGTTCTGACAGATGACATCCAGTTCAGCGGTCAAATTCTGTTCCATCCCTATGATGTCGATACCTTTTTGTTTTCTTGTGAATTCCACTTGAAAGCGGAACGATTCATTCTTTGCTCGTACAGCCAATTGCGCCTTGCGCTTCTGATCTTTGTTCTTACTCATAATTCTAATTACTGATTGTTAAGAGGAATAGCCCTCCATATATATGTATCTTTATACGAATGAAAAGGCACAAAAAACGACGTTTTTGCCTATTGATGTGCAAAAACGCCGCAGAAGATTATAGAAAAAATACGCTATTTGCTATTTATCACATAAACTCGAACACTTAGCCTACCTGATTACGACATCTATTCCTCCAATAGCTTCATGTGGGGTTGCTGTAAGAACTTTGCCTTTAAGTTCTTGAGAAATGGGGAGAGAACGGAGGTCGGATTTTTCATCGCGATGGATGGGGATAATTGCATAGCGCGGATTTACCTTTTCACAGACAGCAGCTAAAGCCTCCCTTGAAGCATGACCTGAAGTATGAAGGTACTCTATGTGCCAATCCTTGCTGTGAACGAAATCATAGGTTCGTTGTTGAAAGGCTTTGTGCTCTTTCAGCACATATCCACGAAACTGCGAATAGATAAGGCAAGTCCTCTCTGGATTCATCAGCGGATACAGCTCATCTATCATCTTGCGCATCTGAGAGTTATTCCTTATTAATACCGTTACGCCTTTGTGAGAAATACTCTTCTGTATTTCTTCCTTATGCTTATTGTAATAAAGTTGACGGCCAAAACGATAGCGCCAACCTTTTGGGTCAGTACCTAATGTTTCGCTAATAGTCTTCATTTGCGTCCACTGATAGCCGTCAACAACAAAAGGTCTGCCTTTGAATTCCTTATTGGCGTTGTAAAACGAAGAAATGCGGTCGGCATCCATAGAACTGCACATTACAAAGACATTATCATATCTCTTCATTAGTTCTATAGCAGACTTCATCAGTTCTTCTTCCGACTGCACCCTGCTGTCATCGCGGCTCAGCATAGTACCTTCTGTTATGAGAACATCTATCTTGCGACGAGCAATATATGTAGCGATTGTTGGCAAAAGTCCCTTGCCTCGATACCCATGATCACGGAAATCACCTGTATGCAGAATCCTGCGTCCATCACATTCCACCACAAACATATAGGCATCAGCAGCTGAATGACTCACAAAATAAGGAGTCACCCGAATATCATCAATTTTGATTGTTTCTTTAGTATCGTATTCGCAGAAGCTCTCTATAGCATCAATACTTTTCAGCAATGCATTTTTTCGTTCACCCGTTGCCATATAGGCCTGCTGCCCCTTTAGGACTAACATCATTGCTTTGCTGGCTTTTCCGATATATTGGGGAATCCCTGCCTCCCTCACTATGGCTTCGAAACTCAAGTGGTCGCCATGTGGATGAGTATAAAACACTGCATTTACCCCTTTAAGGAGTTCATCCATCTTTTCTGGCTGGTCATAGATGTCATCTGAAAGTTTATCGCCCTCAGGCAGGTTATGCCCAAGGTCGATAAGTATTTTTGTTCCTTTCTCAGACTTTATCTCTGTGATACAGCCCCCAATTTGGTGTGAGCCGCGATGAATCGTGATGGTCATTGCATTAAAAGTTCTTTGAATGAACCACTAAACTCAACTTTTTCTCTTGAATACAAAGCATCTTTATCAAAATATAATGTATGTGTCCGAAGAGCAAAGCTACCAACCTGATATTCTTCCTCAATAATAGTCTCTTCGCCCTTTGGGATGAGGCCGACGACATCAATAACATTAGGGCATTTTCTTTTTTTATAACCAAAAATCTTCATCCAATCAGCCCCTCCTTTACTGTCCAGAAGTTTTGCAATAAAAACGGCATAGCTGAGGGCTTGTTGAATAACATCGGACATAGGTTCATCTGACTTGTTTTCATCCTTTAGTTCAAAAATACTGAGATAAACCTTATTGTCTTTATGACGGGAACGAGCCATAATGTCTATTCCACCGCCTTTTTTACTATATGAAACTACTCCTTTCTTTGATGCACTAAGGTTAGTGGTAAGTTGCACAAATTCTCCTCCAAAGGTAATGGGCTGAATATTAATAAGTGATTTCTTTTTTGAATCAGTCTGATGGAACTCACGCAAAAGAAGATTCTCACATTTATGCTCAGGAGAATGAATCTCAGCGTATTTGACATCAATATGCGATAAGAATGACCTAAAACGTTTCATGTTGCGACTATTCCATTCTTCTTTATCCTGCAACTTAGGAATGTCAGGGTATCTCTTAACCAAATCATTATACCCACTTTTGCTTTTCTTAAAGTATGGTTTACTGTCTGGCTCGAAAGAAAACGAACCGATACTTTGTCCAAGATATCGAATATCTGTTTCGACTTTCTTTCCTCTATATTTTGTGATAGAAGTATATTTGGATAGAGGGAATTTTACTTTGGCCTTATTGTTCATCTCCTTATGATATGACTCATGCTTTAAAATGTCTTTTGCATAATTTGCGTACCGAGTTTCCCAATCGGAATCTTTCGATATTTCGATAAGGGTCTTTTCAATGATTTCTTTGTTTGTCATAATAGTACATTTTTGTTAGTTGTTTTTTTACATATATCTTTCCAAACTATTCTTTATTTTCACTTTCATCTCTTCTCTCAGCTCCTGAGGCTCTAAAACCTCCACCTTATCCCCCATTGCCAGCAACTGAGTGACCAAATCAGGAGTGATACATAATCTATAAGTGAATTCAGCGAACTCACCATGCTTGGATTTTCCTTCTGATTGGCTTTTATGGAGCGGAGTAGAGCGGAGATAATCTGCCTGAATGCCGTAGGCGCGGATTTTGACTTTTGTAATGGGTAAGTCTTTATTCACAAAGATGCCAACAACATTAGAAAAGTACTTGCGAGCATCAAAGTCTTCAGGCAAAGTGAAACTTTTCGTAAGCACTTTCAGTGCAAGTATACGGTCAAGGGCTATTGTGCGCAAACCATCTTTTTCTTTAATAAATCCCAATAGATACCAACGTCGATTGAAGACTTTCAAAGCGTATGGCTGAATATGAAATGTCTGCAAATGTTCTTCGCCCTGTTCTCCCTCATATCGCTGATAGTCAAGGTATTTCTTCCAACAAAACCCTGTCCTTCATGCTATTGAATGTCGCAAAATCCTGAGGAATGCTATACTTGTGCAGCAGCCACTTAGCTACCTTCTGTTTGTCCAGCACCTCTGGGTTCTTGACATAATATACATTACCATGTGAACGGTCGCATACTATCTCCACACCGAACATTTCCTTGATTCCCTTTCTCTGCTCATGGAAAGTGCGTAGTGGTATAGGTCGTCCATCGCTGGCAGGGCAATTCTTCCACTGCATATTGATCTCGTCAATCGTCAGAGGACAACAGTTCAGCAACGTGTCGAGGAGCCAAATGTATCTGTAGTATGTTTTGCTAATCATTTGTATTCAGAAGTTTTATGATAACTTTCTCAAAACAGGACATATTTCCCTTTTTACATATTGATATATCTTCACGGGATTCAGGATCCTGCCATTTTCATTATATTTGTCCATTGGCTGGTGGGTCTTTGTCAATGTGTGTGAGCATGATTTCCATAGTGCGCTCGGTACAAAGTTACAAAAAATAATACGAAAAAAAGCTTTCCATATATTAAATAAGGCAAAGAAGATGATTTTCATGTCATTTTGGTAACGAAACGCCACCTCTACATTTCTTTAGATTCACACTTCGTCCCATAGATCGTCTGTTTTCATTACAAAAACATTGGTACGATCGAAAAAGCTTGGCTTTGCCCATCCACAAATAAGGTGCAACCCGCGAAGGTTACACCTTATTATATAATAAGCAACGAATGCTTTAGAAGTCCATGTGATCGAGAGTATCAGTGAAACCCTTTGGCTCACGGTCCTCGGAAGAGTCAAAATACTCGCGGCCTTCGTTGTTGCCACCACCGTTATTGCGGTCGAAGCGGCGGTCGTTGTTTCTTGGCTGACGACGGTCGCCACGATCACCGCGTTCTGGGCGCGGACGGCGCTCACCACGCTCTGGGCGCGGACGACGCTCACGCTCTACATATCCCTCTGGCTTCGGGATAAGGCAGCGGTGTGACAACTTGTACTTGCCTGTCTTCGGGTCAATCTCCAGCAACTTCACTGTAATCTTGTCACCCTCCTTGATACCTGCCTCTTCAACAGTCTCAAGGCGTTTCCAGTCGATCTCAGAGATGTGCAGCAGGCCGTCCTTGCCTGGCAGAATCTCAACGAAGCAACCGTAAGGCATGATAGAACGTACTGTTCCCTCGTAAACCTCACCAACCTCAGGTACTGCCACGATAGCTCTGATCTTGCCGATAGCAGCATCGATGCTCTCCTTGTTAGGAGCAGACACCTGAACGATGCCCTTGCCTTCTACTTCGTCGATGGTGATAGTGGCACCGGTGTCCTCCTGCATCTGCTGGATAATCTTTCCGCCAGGACCGATAACGGCACCGATGAACTCCTTAGGAATGTCAAACTGCTCGATGCGTGGAACCTGTGGCTTGAAGTCAGCACGTGGCTCTGGCATTGTCTCGAGAATCTTGCCGAGGATATGCTCACGGCCAGCCTTTGCCTGCATAAGTGCCTTCTCAAGAATCTCGAACGACAGACCGTCGCACTTGATATCCATCTGAGTAGCTGTCAGACCGTCGCGAGTACCGGTGGTCTTGAAGTCCATATCGCCCAGATGGTCCTCGTCGCCGAGGATATCGCTAAGTACAGCATACTTGTCTTCTCCTGGGTTCTTGATGAGTCCCATAGCGATACCGCTGACAGGTTTCTTCATTGGAACACCAGCATCCATAAGCGCCAAAGTTCCGGCACATACAGTAGCCATAGAAGAAGAACCGTTAGACTCCAGAATCTGGCTCACCAGACGTACGGTGTATGGGAAGTCTGCAGGAATCTGTCCCTTCAGCGCACGCCAAGCCAGATGGCCGTGACCAATCTCGCGGCGGCCCACACCGCGCTGTGCCTTAGCCTCGCCGGTGCAGAATGGAGGGAAGTTATAGTGGAGCAGGAAGCGCATGTAGCTCTTCTCCAGCACATCGTCAACAAGTTTCTCGTCGAGCTTGGTGCCTAGTGTACATGTAGAGAGACTCTGTGTCTCGCCACGGGTGAAGATGCTGCTTCCGTGAGGCATTGGCAGCGGGCTCACCTCGCACCATATAGGACGAATCTCGTCGGTCTTGCGGCCGTCAAGACGCTTGCCCTCGTCGAGGATGCAGCGGCGCATAGCATCACGCTCCACGTCATGATAATACTTATCTATCATTGCCTCGTAGTCCTCGTCAGAAATCTCTGACTCTGCGTCCTCGGCTTTCTCTGCTTTCTCAGCGAAGAACTTCTCCTTGAAGTCTGCTACAATCTTCTCGAATGCCTCAGCACGCTCCTGCTTCTCCAGAGCCTGGCCCACAACGTCGTAAGCCTTCTGGTAGCACTCCTGGCGAACACGCTCGCGCAAAGCCTCGTCGTTGATCTCGTGGCAGTACTCGCGCTTAACGTCCTTGCCAAGTTCCTTAGACAGTTCTACCTGAAGTTCGCACATCGGCTTGATGGCATCCATAGCAGCCTTCAGAGCGCCAAGCAGGTCTTGCTCTGAAACCTCGTCCATCTCGCCTTCCACCATCATGATGTTCTCGGCGCTGGCGCCCACCATGATGTCCATGTCGGCATCTTTCATCTGCTCTACGGTAGGGTCGATTACGTACTCGCCGTTGATGCGGGCAACACGTACCTCAGAGATAGGGCACTCGAAAGGAATATCTGAACATGCCAAAGCGGCAGAAGCAGCGAAGCCTGCAAGAGCATCGGGCTGGTCAACACCGTCGGCACTAAAAAGCATCACATTAACAAACACCTCTGCGTGATAGTCGGCTGGGAACAGCGGACGGAGCACACGGTCAACGAGGCGCGAGGTAAGGATTTCGTTATCAGAGGCCTTGCCTTCGCGCTTTGTAAACCCTCCCGGGAAACGACCTGCGGCAGCATACTGCTCGCGATAATCCACTTGCAAAGGCATAAAATCTGTTCCGGGAACTGCATCTTTTGCTGCACAAACAGTTGCGAGCAGCACGGTGTTGTTCATGCGGAGCATGACCGAACCGTCGGTCTGTTTTGCAACTTTCCCGGTTTCAATTGTGATGGTTCTTCCATCAGGCAATTGAACTGTTTTCGTAATTACGTTCATCTTTTTTTGTTAAAACATCAAATAATTAAAATTTCTCATTTCTCATTTTCGGGGGAAGTTAAGGAGTTATGCAGTTAAGGAGTTAAGACATCAGCGCTAATCTTCAGACATCTGTTTCCGAGCCTTAGAATCGAAGGTGTTGTCTTAACTCCTTAACTTCTTAACTCCTTAACACCCCTTTTAACGAGATATACATCTAAAAATAAATTGCGCAAAGATACTCATAATTGCACGAAAAAAAAAATATTCAACAATAATTTACTATTTTTTAAAGATTTACCGCCACATATCCCTTTCTTTTACTAGGTGTGAGCGGTTTTCTTGATAAAATAATAACCCGATATTTTGCTATTTGAAGAAAAAAATATAACTTTGCGAAGAAATAAAACAAGGCAAGCATCATATATGAACAAGAAGAAACAAGACATAGCCTATTTCGTTTCTTTCTGCATAGAGCAGTACAAGAAAGCAAAGGGCATCACTGGTTCAGAAGCGGTGATGCAACTCGACAAATATCATGTCTTGGAGTATCTTGCAGAACATTATGAGGTATTGCATACACAGAGCCGTCAGTGGATTCTTGAAGAAATAGATGAGTTCATTAGGCTCAGAAAGGAGAAACAACAATGAAACTTTTTCACGGAAGCACAGAAATAGTATCCACACCCGAAGTTAGAATTCCGGACAGGACACTTGACTATGGAAGCGGGTTCTACACCACAACATCGTTACGACAGGCACAAGACTGGGTGCGGCGAAGAATAAAGGAAAAGGAAACACACAAAGGGTATGTCAACTGTTATGAATTTGACGAAAGTGCACTAAAAAGCATGAAATGCCTAATTTTCAGCGCGCCCACCGAGGAATGGGTTGACTTCGTTATGAACAACCGCACCCAGAGAGGGTTCTCACATGACTATGATATAGTTTACGGACCTGTGGCTAACGACCGTGTTTATGCTGCTTTCGCACTCTATGAGGGAGGACTGCTTGATAAACAGAACCTTATTGCTGAACTCAAGACGTATAAACTGGTTGATCAACTACTGTTTCACACAGATACAGCATTACGGTCATTAACATTTATCGAAGCAAAGGAGGTAACAAAATGAATCTGGAAATTAATCAAAACAATATCCATCTGCTATTGCCGTCAAAAGTTGCATGGATAGCAGATATGATGACAGAAGACAGGGGCATCAGTATTGTTGATGCTCTAAAGGAAATATATACTTCCGACATGTACCGCCAGCTTGAAACGGAATCTACGAAGAAGTGGCACTACGGCCCTGTTGCACTATATCAGGAAATCAAGTCTAACAACGGTTTACGTTGAATTCCCTATATAAATAATGGCAATTATATACTATTAGACCCCATTGCAAACGACTCCCCTCCCCTGCATGGGCGGGGAACCGAAGGAAAGGCAACTGTCGGCAAGGCGTTTTACGGAATACAATCCATAGTAGGGCCAAACAGTATATAGTTACCTAAATAATTCGTGTTTAATTCTTGCTCTGGCAAGCGGCCGCTCGACATCCCAAAGGGTGGCGCTTGCTACCAACGGGACGCAAGAAAGCCGAGCGCTTGCTATTTCATGTTTTTCATCATCCGTGAGATGAAAATCTTTTAGGTCTTATAAGTCCGTAGTGCGTACGGAAATTTGTGGAGAACATCACTAAAAATACAACAAAAATGCCAAATAGATCAATTTTTTGGATAAAAAGTTGTTTTTCTCCTTATTTATTTGGTTGATATTTTAAATATTATTACCTTTGCACCCAAATACGATGTGGTCTTTATGGACACATCTAACCAACAACATGTCTTAGTTGACTTATTAGGAAAAACGTTAGAATAATAAACTCTTACTTAATAAAGGGGAATAAAATATAACAATAATATAAACATTAACTAAAACTTTTTGCGAAATGAAAAAGTATTTACTTGTTTTGGCAGCAGGGATATTCGGAATCCTGACTGCAAATGCATGGACAGTTTCGTTCAGCACTGACGAAAATGGAACCGTTGCAACTATTACTAGTGAGAATCCTAATTCCAACAACTGGGGTGATATTAAGTATCCTACTGGTGTTACTAATGGTGCCGAGCAATTATTGGCGGCAAACACCCTGAAATTTGTTGCAACAGATGCAACTGCAATTACATCGTTGCAAGCATTTCAGAGTGGTGGCTTTGCTGCAACTACAGTAGACTTTAGTGGTGCTGTATTTGCTGAGACAGAAGTTGAAACTATTAATTACGATGGTTGGGATTTGGTTAATAATGTTGCTTTGCCAAATCAATCTGTAAAAAGGACTTCTAATTGCATGACATTTAAATATTTTGCAAATGTAGAGAATGCTGTCCTTGCAAACGTAAAGACTTTATGTGCGGCTTGTTTCCAAAACAATGACAAACTGACAACTACGTTTACAATACCCTCATCAGTAGAATTTATTGAAAAATTGGCTGTTGATAACGTTCCTTTAACTTCTATTATAATACCTAAAACTGTAAAGTACATAGAAGAGAAAGGATTCCAGAATTCATCAATAGCTAACCTCATTGATGTAACAGTTCAGGGGTCTACTTATGCAGAATTTGGAGCTTTTGATAAGGAAATAACAGTAGGACAAACTGTTGCAGGAAAGCAAATTTATGCTTCTTTACATTTCCCAGAAGGGGCTGAAGCATATTTTACCAATCCGAATCATGAACTCTCAGTTGAGACGTCATTAAATTTGGGTTTTTTCCAAAAATGGTTAGGGGATCACTATGATGTGGCTTCTAATGGATGGCAGCAATTTATTAATTCTGCTCCAGGCAATGGTGATCCAGTACCTGCTGACAACCCTATTATTTTGAGAACCTTTAGTGATAATGTTGCTCATTATGTTCCTGTTTGTTATCGTGCTTATATTGTTAACGGTATTTCAGGAAATGATGCAGCTGGTTATACATTGGACTTGGTAGAAACATTTGCGATTCCAGCAAATACAGGTGTTATTATTTATGGAGAAGCAGAAACTGGTTCGTTTGCACTTCCTATCTTGTCAGGTGCATCTTGGAATACCACTCCTTATACCAGGGAAACAACAACAACAGTTAAGGTTGACAATGAAATTATCAGCTTGAAGAATTATTTGGTTGCCAATTGCAATCTTCCTTCTGGAACGAAAATCGGTCCTTACGAGCTTGGTTCTGACGGCAAGGTGGCGGAAAGAAATTTTGTTTTAGGTCCGTATTCTAAGACAGATATATATGAAAGCCAATATGCAGATTATATGGCATTCTTCCGTGTTAAGAATATTACTCCTGGTAAGAATAAGGCTCATTTGAAGTTGCCTAGCACCCTATTTAAGAATCCTAAGGGAGTTGAACTTATTCCGGTTAATCCATCAACCTTTAGAGCAACTGAGTGGCCTAAGGTGTATCCTGGAAATTGGGGTACAAAAACAAGCCCTGTTTATGCTAAATCTTTTGGAGAGCCATTCGAGGACGAGTACATTCCAACAGGAATTACTAACGTAAAGAATGAAAATGCAGACAATGCTGCAATATACACATTGCAAGGCGTAAAGGTTTCTAATAATCCAACAAAGGGTGTGTATATCCAGAATGGTAAGAAATTTATTGTAAAGTAAAATAGAATAGAAGATTATAGATATGAAAAGTTTATATGTAAAGCCTGTAATCAATGAAACATTAGTTAAGGTACAGCCAATCTTGGCTGGAAGTGAGCAAGGTGTCATTGGTGAAGATTACTCTAAGCAGCATGGCGATGTGGTTGAAGAAGACGAAGAAGAAACTTCTCTCGTAGAGAAAGAGGCACAGCCTTTGGCATTCTCTAACAACTACCTCAAGAAGGTTTGGGAATAATAAGTAGTATCCAATAGGGACATTCCCGATATTAAGCAGGTGCTGGTCAACTATGGCCAGCACCTTTTTTTGTGGCTCCTGTGGTTGTCACTTGTGCCTTTTGAACACCTCACTTGTATATATCTGACCTTGTCAGGAGTGCTTCCTGACATCCTCAGGAATGGCTTTTGGCATTATGGAGGGCATAAACAAGAGGGTATGCGCATGCAATTATCGTGTAGGGAGAGAGACGATAATTGCTGAGAAGATGATTCTAGTGTAATATAGGGATTTTTATACAATTAGCCCCATCGCTAACGACTCCCCGCCCATGTAGGGGAGGGGCCGGGGTGGGGTCAGTGTCTTTTATCCACACATGTTTGCTTATATCTCCTTTTCCCAATATAACTAACCCCACCCCTTTCCCCTCCCCTACAGGGGCGGGGAATCAATGGTCGCTAGATGAAGGAGAAAAGCAATTGCCGGCAGGATATTTTACAGAATACCATCCATAGTAGGGCCTAATAGTATATAATTGCCATGATTTATTATCGTAGCGTGGCGGTAATGTCCTTGATTACCAGTCCTGCTAGCGTAAAGCCGAAGATGGCGGTAATGTGTGCTACGGTGCCGTTGGTCTGTGCCTTACGGAAAGTGGTGGTCTCTATTGCCTCTTCTGCGTTGTCGCCGAGGTTAGGCAATAGTTCGTCGCTATAAACGCATAGGAACTTGCGGGACGGACGATGCCCCAGACTCTTGAAACGCTTGCGCAGGGCACGTGCCAACGGACATCCGTTAATTTTCCAGAACTCTGCCACACGAATGCGTGTGGGGTCCATCTTTAGCGCCGCTCCCATAGAAGAGAACAGGGTGGCGCTGCTGTTGCATGCAGTTTCTATCAGCAGCACCTTGTCTTTCAGCGAGTCGATGGCATCGATAACATAGTCGTAGTTGTCGAGCGGGAACTCCTCCAATGTCTCGGCACAGAACACCTGCTGTCGGCAAACGATATCTGCATCAGGATTTATTGATAGCAGCCGTTCTTTCAGCGCCTCCACCTTGGGGCGACCTACAGTAAGTGTGGTTGCCATCAGTTGGCGGTTGATGTTCGACTCGCACACCGCGTCGCTATCTACGATGGTAAGATGAATGATGCCTGAGCGCACAAGACTCTCGGCGCACCACGACCCCACGCCGCCAACGCCAAAGACTATCACCCTTTGACGTTGCACGGCACTAACACCGTCATTACCTATTAATAAACGCGTACGCGCGAGGAAATCGTTGTTCGTCATCTTTTGCCTGATATTTCATTGCAAAGATAAGAATAATATTTTGATTATAAACATACATCTTGTTATTAACCTCAAAAAAAGGATAATTATATAATGTTTGGCCTATCCCTGCTCAATTGTTTTTTCCCTTCGGCCAGCGACCGTCGGTTCCCCGCCCCTGTAGGGGAGGGGAAAGGGGTGGGGTCAGTTATATTGGGGAAAGGAGATATAAGCAAACATGTGTGGATAAAAAACACAGTCCCCACCCCGACCCCTCCCCTTCAGGGGCGGGGAATTTTCAACCAGACTTCAATATTGTCCTTTCAATACTTGTGGGTCAAATTATATATAATCGCCAAAAAAACATTATTTTTTTCTATGTTTTTATTTGTATTTTAGAAATAAGTTGTATCTTTGCAGCGTGAAAACTTTTCCAAAATGGAAAACTTTTTGGAACACAAAAAGAAAAAAGTTTCCCAAAACGGGAAACTTTGTTGACCAAAGAAGCATAATAAAGAGTAATCTAAACAATAATATATTAATCTAAAAATAAGATGGAAAGTAAGCTTTTCTCTATTACCAAACGCGACGGACAGAAGGTCCGTTTCTCATTAGACAAGATAATGAATGCCATTATCAAGGCATTCGAGTCGGTAGGCGAACCCGTTGATTTGACGGTACTTAGCAAGGTTTTGGCACACCTTGACATCCATGAGGACATCAAGGTGGAGGAGATTCAGAACCAGGTGGAGGAGTCTTTGATGAAAGAAGGCTTCTATCAGGTTGCCAAGTCGTTCATGCTCTACCGCCAGCGTCATACTGAGGACCGCGAGACGATGGAGAAGTTGAACTTTTTGGTTGACTACTGCCAGGCAGAGAATGCAGCAACTGGTTCAAAGTATGATGCTAATGCTAATGTGGAGCACAAGAACATCGCCACTCTTATCGGCGAACTCCCCAAGGCAAGTTTCATCCGTCTGAACCGTCGTCTGCTCACCGACCGCATAAAGAAGATGTATGGCAAGGATTTGGCAGACAAGTACATCGACCTGCTTACACACCACTTTATATATAAGAACGACGAGACAAGTCTGGCAAACTATTGTGCCTCTATCACGATGTACCCCTGGCTCATCAGCGGAACGGCATCTATCGGCGGCAACTCTACGGCACCAACTAACCTGAAATCGTTCTGCGGCGGCTTCGCTAACATGGTGTTCATGGTTAGCTCTATGCTCAGCGGTGCATGTGCTACGCCAGAGTTCCTTATGTACATGAACTATTTCATCGGTCAGGAGTATGGCAAGGACTATTGGCAGAACCCCGATAAGGTGGTAGACCTCAGTTTGAAGCAGCGCACCATCGACAAGGTGATTACTGATTGTTTCGAGCAGATTGTTTACACTCTGAACCAGCCTACTGGCGCCCGCAACTATCAGGCGGTGTTCTGGAATGTGGCATATTATGACAAGTATTACTTCCAGAGCCTGTTCGGAGAGTTCTACTTCCCCGATGGAACACAGCCCGACTGGGAAGGCCTTTCATGGCTGCAGAAACGTTTCATGAAATGGTTCAACAAGGAGCGCACCAAGGCCGTGCTCACTTTCCCGGTTGAGACGATGGCGCTGCTCACCAAGGATGGCGACTGCCTCGACAAGGAATGGGCAGACTTCACCGCTGAGATGTATTCTGAGGGACACTCTTTCTTCACTTATATGAGTGACAATGCCGACTCTCTGAGCTCTTGCTGCCGTCTGCGCAACGAGATTCAGGACAACGGCTTCAGTTATACTCTCGGTGCCGGTGGTGTTTCAACGGGCTCTAAGAGTGTGCTCACCATCAACCTTAACCGCTGTATCCAGTATGCCGTGAACCACAAGATGGTTTATACAGAGTTCTTGGGCGAGGTGATAGACCTTTGCCACAAGGTGCAGATAGCATACAACGAGAACCTGAAGGAACTGCAGAAGTCGGGCATGCTGCCGCTGTTCGATGCTGGTTATATCAATATCGGCCGTCAGTATCTCACCATCGGCGTTAACGGTCTCGTTGAGGCTGCCGAGTTCCTTGGCATCAAGATTAGCGACAACGAGGACTACCTGCGCTATGTGCAGACAGTGCTCGGTCTGGTGGAGAAGTACAACAAGCAGTATCGCACCAAGGACCTGCTGTTCAACTGCGAAATGATTCCTGCCGAGAATGTTGGTGTTAAGCACGCTAAGTGGGACCGTGAGGACGGTTATTTCGTGCCACGCGACTGCTACAACAGCTATTTCTACATCGTGGAGGACGACTCTCTGAACATCATCGACAAGTTCAAGCTTCATGGAGCGCCTTATATTGAGCACCTTACAGGAGGTTCGGCTTTGCATATGAATCTTGAGGAGCACCTGTCTAAGCAGCAGTACCGCAACCTGTTGAAGGTGGCTGCTAAGGAAGGATGCAACTACTTCACGTTCAACATCCCGAACACTATCTGCAACGAGTGTGGAACCATAGACAAGCGCTTCCTGAAGGAGTGCCCTCACTGCCACAGTCATAACGTAGATTATATGACACGTATCATCGGTTATCTGAAGCGCGTAAGCAACTTCAGCGAACCACGACAGAAGGAGGCAAGCCGCCGCTTCTACTATGAGGCAACACCGCAGGAACTTGTAGAGGTATAAAGAATTACAAATGCTTAAATATGTAAATACCGGCGTGGTCTTTCAGGAGATTCCTGACGAGACCACGCTTTCGATAAACATCTCTGGATGTCCAAATCATTGTCCTGGATGTCACAGTAAATATCTATGGGCTGACATTGGTGAAGAACTGAACACCGATGCCATCGATTCTTTTGTGAAAGAGTTCAATGGCGACTTCACCTGCATCAGTTTTATGGGCGGCGACAACGACCCTGCCGAGGTGGAGCGTTTGGCTCTTTACATCCACCAACGTTATCCGCAGATAAAGGTGGGGTGGTATAGTGGCAAGCAGTATTTCCCGCATTACATCGACCGCAATTCCTTCGATTATTTTAAACTCGGACCTTATATCGCACATCTAGGCAGTTTGAAAGAGCGCACCACTAACCAGCGGTTATATAAGAAAACCGCTCCCGACACTTTCGTGGATATCACAGAAAGGTTTTGGAAGAAATAACTAACTACCATGGATACTAAGAAGAACCCAAAGAGAGCCGGACAATCCGGATATTCCGGAAATCCCGGAAATTCCGGTCATCCCAAACCCATCATTCGCCATTACGATGACGGTGTGGCAAGTGTACTGCGCAAGCCTGTGGTATATACTGAACTGCGCTTCTACAAGCGTAGTGATGTGCTTTATCAGTTGACAAAGATATTCTGCCAGCGTTTCCTTCCCCGCTATGGCGACCGCACAGTTGACCAGATGGTGCAGGCGGCGCGAAGTACAAAACAGAACATCGCTGAGGGCAGTAGTGACGGACAGACATCCACAGAGACAGAACTTAAACTGCTGGGCATAGCGCGTGGCAGCAATAAAGAATTGCTTGAGGACTATCTCGACTACCTGAAAAACAAACACATGGAGGAGTGGCGCAACACCAACCCTCGCTTCGAACAACTACACCTGTTCTGCAAGAGCCATTGCGATTATAGCGACTATAGTGCGCTCTTGCCAAAAATGAATGACGAGGAACTTGCCAATATGGCCATCTGCCTATGTCATCAGGTGGACTCTGCGCTGACGAAATACATCGAGCGCAAAGACCGCGAGTTTACCATGGAAGGAGGTATTCGTGAGAGAATGACCGCCGCACGTCTTGAACAGCGTACCACTCAAAAAGAGATGATAGAGACGATGCAGAATGAGATAGAGATGATGCAGCATGAAATAGAGGCCTTGCGCACAGAGAACAACCGTCTGAGGCAGCGCCTCTTTGAAGCAGGATTAGAAGAGAATTAACATGAAAACTGGAAAGTCCGGACAATCCGGATAATCCGGAATAACCGGGGGAATCCGATATTTCCGGCTTGTATGTCACAAAAATTCAGGAAAATCCTTTGCTCTAAGCATGTTTTTCCGTATCTTTGCCTTTTGAAAAACAATTTTATGAGGAAAGTTATTGGTATTGGCGAGACCGTTCTCGACATAATCTTCCGCGACAATCATCCTGTGGATGCTGTTCCTGGCGGCAGCGCATATAATGCGCTGGTGTCGTTGGGACGCGTCGGCGTGCCGGGAATCTTTATTAGTGAGACAGGTGCCGACCGCGTCGGAGAGATGATAGTGTCGTTTCTGGAGGAGAACGGTATCGATGGCAGCGGCGTGCGCATGTTCAAGGGTGTCAAGTCACCATTGTCGCTGGCGTTTCTTAACGAGCACAACGATGCGGAATATGTGTTTTACAAGGACCACCCCAATGACAAGTTGGAGATGACTATGCCCGAGATTTCGCCTGATGACATAGTGCTGATAAGTTCCTTCTATGCTGTTAATCCTGTCATTCGCCCGCAGATGAAGCGAGTGCTTGACCATGCACAGCAGTCAGGCGCTATTATCTATTATGATGTAAATTTCCGCCCATCTCATCGTGATGAAGTAGATGAACTGCTGCCGAATATCCTTGACAATTTCGCTTATGCCGACATTGTGCGCGGCAGCGATGAGGACTTCCAGGTGATGTTCTCCAAGGGTGACTCCCGTCAGGTGTACAAAGAGAACATAATGCCGAGGTGCGACACGTTTATATATACTCGCGGTGCGCAGCCGATAGACATCTTTACGGCTGACGGTAAGTGCCGCAGCTATGAAGTACCGTCCATAGAGGGTGAGATAGTGAGCACTATCGGTGCTGGCGATAACTTCAACGCAGGATTCGTGTATGGCCTCATCCGCGAGGGCATAACTCGTGACATGCTCCGTCAAGGCGTTAATGACAGTCAGATGCAACATATCGTTGACTATGCTATGGCTTTCAGCGGAGATTGCTGCCGCAGTGTGCAGAACTATATAAATGGAGAGCGTTTAGGGTTGAGCGTTTAGGGTTGAGCGCTGAGCGAAAACACTAATGCCGCTTTTCAATTCTTGAATACTCAATACTAATCACAAGCTTAATAACGTACAAACTTATAAACTTATATAACAATGAAAGAAATTAAAAACAAAATCTACTACGTAGGTGTGAACGACCGTAACAAGGCCCTTTTCGAGGGCTTGTGGCCTCTGCCCAATGGTGTGAGCTATAACTCTTATCTTATCAATGACGATAAGGTGTGTCTCATTGATACTGTGGAAGTGGACTTTTTCACCCAATACATCGAGAACATCCGCGAGGTGATTGGCGACAAGAAAATAGATTATCTGGTGGTAAACCACATGGAACCTGACCATAGCGGCAGCATAGCATTAATAAAGAAATACTACCCTGAGGTAAAGGTCATCGGAAACAAGAAGACCTTTGGCATGATGGCTGGTTTCTATGGATTGCAGGATGAGAATGATGTTGAGGTGAAGAACGGCGACGCGCTCGAACTCGGTACATACAAACTGCAGTTCGTGCTCACCCCAATGGTTCACTGGCCAGAGACAATGGTAACGCTGTGCAGCGATGGTGAAGGGAAACCGAGCACACTGTTCAGCGGCGACGCCTTCGGATGCTTCGGTGCATTGAACGGTGGAATCATCGACGCAGAGATTAACTGCGACACCTTCTGGCTCGAGATGGTGCGCTATTACAGCAACATCGTGGGCAAGTACGGCGTTCCCGTGCAGGGAGCATTGAAGAAACTCGCAGGAGTGGATATCGACTTCATCTGCTCTACTCACGGTCCTGTATGGCACGAGCATATTAACCGTGTTATCGCCGAGTATGACCGCATGAGCCGTTACGAGACAGAGAATGGGCTTGTGATATGCTATGGCACAATGTACGGAAACACAGAGCGCATGGCTGAGTGCATCGCTACAGCGGCATCGAAGGCAGGCGTGAAGAATATCGTGATGTATAACGTGTCGAAGACTCACCATTCATACATCATCCGTGACGTGTTCCGTTATAAAGGACTCATCGTTGGTGCGCCAACTTACAACACCGCGCTCTATCACGAGATGGAGGTGCTGCTTTCAGAACTGGCGGGCAAGGACATCAAGAACCACTATCTAGGATGGTTCGGCTCTCACGGCTGGGCGTCGAAGGCTGTTGGCAAGATTCAGGAGTGGAATGAGAACGCCCTGAAGTTCGAGCCTGTAGGGACGCCTGTAGATATGAAGCAGGCTATGACACCAGAGGTTAAGCAGCAGTGTGAGGCTTTGGGCAAGGCGATGGCCGAGAAACTGCTGAATTCGTAAACTTTTAAAAAGGAGTTAAGGAGTTAGGGAGTTAAGACATCAGTTCAAAAGTAATGTAGCGCTGCTATAATACTATTTGTATAATGCATTTGTCTTAACTCCTTAACTCCTTAACTCCCTAACTCCATACCTTAACTCCTTAACTCCCTAACTCCTTAATAATCCTCCCCCTCAATACTTATTTTATTGTCAACGTTGTCATCCTTTCTTGCGCAAAGATGTCGTTAGCCACCTGCTGTATCTGCTCTGCGGTGATGCTGTCTATTTGCCGGAATAGAATGTCGAGATGACGCTCATAGCCATAGTGCAGGAAACTCTTGCCAAAAGCCAAAGCGAAACTTTCGCGGTTGTCGCAAGCCACTCCCAGTTGTCCCTTCAGCTGCCTCTTGGCATTCTGCAGTTGCGTTGCCGACAATGGTTTTTCCATAAAGCGGTTAAGTTCACGTCTCACTATGCGCAGGCACTTGTTAACATCAGCGGGATCGCATCCGAAATAGGTACACCACATTCCCGTGTCACCATATGCCACCATAGAACTCTCAACGGTGTAAACAAGTCCTCTTCGTTCGCGCAGTGCGATGTTCAACCGCGTGTTCATTGCCGGACCTCCTATTATATTATTAAGCAGATAAAGCGGCCAGCGGCGATTGTCTGTCGCTGCATATGCGAGGTTGCCTATCATCACATGTGCCTGATGGGTGCCGAGAGACAGGCATACATTAGAACTTCCGCCATTCCCTTCCCAAGGAGAGAGACGCTCGTTGCCCTTTGTTACCTGTGAGTCATCACCTTTTTCAAATGACTTTAATGTATTCAAACCCCATTCTCGTCGGGAAATATAAGGTGTAGGAGCACCATAAATAAAGAAAATAGCATTATCCGGACGGTAGTGACGTCGCGTGAAACGCAGAGCATCCTCTGTGGTGAAGCGCCTCACCTGTTCCGAAGTTCCGAGAATGTTATGTCCCAGCGGATGCCCTTTAAACAAGAGGTTCTCGAACTCATCGTAGATAAGTTCTGCCGGGGAGTCGTTGTAACTTTCTATCTCATCGCAAATCACCTCCACTTCCTTGTCTATCTCGTGTTGCGGATAGGTGCTGTGGAACACGATGTCGGTGAGCAAGTCAACGGCTTTAGGCAGATGCTCGCGCAGCACGGCAGCATAGAAGACGGTGTCTTCCTTGTTGGTAAAGGCATTGATGTCTCCTCCCACGCGTTCCAGTTCGTTCAGTACCCTCATAGCGTTGCGCCGTTGCGTTCCCTTGAACGTCATGTGCTCGCAGAAGTGCGCCAGTCCTTCCTCTCCTGCCTTCTCGTTGCGCGTTCCTGTTGCTATCTGAAAGCCGCAGTAAACCACATTAGAGTCTGAAGGCAGATGAATTACCCGCAGTCCGTTGTCTAAAGTAAAGGTGTTATATTCCATTGCGCCTGCAAAATTACAGTTTTTTTCGCAATAAACTAAGAATTGCACGAATTAAACGAATATAGTTCAACTTTGATAATCAATAGTTTACTAATAATACGTTTAAATCGTGCAATTCCGGGTTGCAGATAATTCATACCTTATTATGCTAAGGTATAGAGTTTACTTAACGATGAACTTCTTGCCGTTCTGTATGTAAATACCCTTCACAGCCTTCTTCACGCGCTGTCCTTGCAGGTTATAGACATTGTCATCTGCCTTAGAATCGGCGCCTACTGTGCTGATGCCGTTGGTCGACTCGATGGTGAAATCAAGCACGAGAGGTTCGCTTGACAGCGAGTCATAGCCTCTTGCCTCTACGATAAGGGTGCATGAATGGTCGATGGTGATGGTCTTTGTATTCACGCTATAGTCAAAACCTGGAGCGTCTGGCCATACGATGCGCTTGTCCATATCATCCTCCATCTCCTCTACTGAAGCAGCCTCGGTGGAGTACCATATCGTCACTGCACGAGTGCCCCAGTCGCTTCCGGCTGTGATTGATACATCAACGGGCCCCTCAAAGGTGCCTCCTGACGGTGTCACTGATGGTGTTTCGAGTGGTAAAAGGGCATTAATGATAACCTTATAAGAGGCAGTTGAAGGTTTGTATTCTTCGTTACCGTCGAAGTAGGCGGTGATAGTTGCCTCGCCAGGTGCTATAGGCCAGAGGTCTGCATAGCCGTCAAGTTTAACGACACTCTCGTCGGAACTCTCGTAGCGTATCGGTGAAACATTGTGCGGGTTTATGAGATATACGCCCATGTAATAGCCGTCTGTATAGTCTACTTCTTTCACTTCCTCTTCGAAAGCCAGTTCAGCGTCTTTGCGGATGACATACTTGAACTCTGCCACACTACTGTATCTGTCATCTGCCTTTGCAACAGCCTTCACCACAGTAGTCTCGGTGATGCTTAGCGGAGCAGTATATTGTTGTGCAGTTTCAGATGTCTTGGGGTTCGAGCCGTCAATGGTGTAGAGGATTACAACATCCTCGCCAGCCGTCAGTGTCACTGTTTGCGCCTCGTCGAAACTGCCCGCCTCTGGTGTTGCTGTTGGCGCATCGATAGGAGTAACCTCAACACGGTAGTTCACAACGATGCTCTTCATATAAATAACCACCTGCGTTTCAGAGGTCTGGTCAACTTCAATCTTTATCTCGCCTTCCACTGGCTCGGCAGCAGGTGTGAAGTGATATTCCACGAAGTCATCGGTCAGCGATGCCGAAACATTGCCGTCGCACTTGTAACTGCTACCTCCCACCGACACCTTCATCGCTGCATCGGAAAGACTTGCTGAGGTAGTGCCTTTCTTTGCGGCAACAATCACCTCTGTTATCTCGCCCGCAATGCCGTTCGTTACTAATTCAATATGGCTGCAAGGGTCGCTGGTGCCCACACCGAAAGACTGTCCTGCAGATGCTGTATATGCCATCTTCTTAGAACCGACAGTAGTTACTGTCCAGCTAACGCCGTTGAGTGTAGAGGTCAGGGTGTTGGTGTCAACGAAAGAGTTGCCAAAGTTGTAGAATCCCTCGCCGCCGTCTGTTCTGCTCTTGTCCCATATATGGGTGTAGTTGCCTGTGGTATATTCCTTCACATCGGGGTCGTATACGATGGTGATGCTCTTGATGAAGAGCGCACCCTTTGTCTCGCCCGTCTGTGTCATCTTGATGTCTATTTTGCCCTGTGCACCCTCTGCAGCAGGCACGAAATTATATTTCACGTAGTCGGCGGTCATCTGCTGCGTGGCGCTTCCGCCGCAAAGGTATGACGTTCCGTCAACTTCCACTGCCACGTCCGCAACCTGAACAGCATCCTTTACTTTCACTTCCACCTCAACCGACTTGATGACACCCTCTATGCCGTTGGTGAAGAGCGACACGTTGGAGGCAGGCTTTGTGGCTGTTCCTATCATCTGTCCTGCAGATGCTGTGAATGCCACCGACGGAGTCTCTGATATCAGAGTCCATTCGATGCCCTTCATCGTGGTTGTCAGCGTTGTCTCGTCTCCTGTGGTGTGATAGAATCCCTCACCGCCGTTACTTTGGCTTGTGTCCCAAACATGACTCCACGTCTGGTCTTCGGCAAATCCTGCGACACATGTAGCCAGCAACAATAGTGTAAATAAAGTTCTTATATATCTTTTCATATCGTATTTGGTTGTTATAAATACAAAAAGAAAGTAGTTAAGCCGATACCCTTATTATTATGATAACAGGCTTAACTACTTATCTTATTCTATATTCTATTCCAACTTTGTAAAGTTCTAGAGATTACTTAACGATGAACTTCTTGCCGTTCTGGATGTAAATACCTTTCACTGCCTTTTCAACGCGCTGGCCGGCGATGTTGAAGATAGGAGCGTCGTCAGTTATTTCAGCATTGATGTTCTCGATGCCTGAAGATGTAGACTCGAATGCAGTGACACCTACAGCGGCATTTCCGTCAGTGAATACCACGATGCCTGTTACTGTAGCGGTGTCGTCATCTTTCAGGACAGAAATGTCTGTACCGTCAAGCTTTGACCACTTGCGATAGAATGGTACTTCGTTGTTGCTCTCATCCTTGAGATAGTAGTTGGTACGCTCGTATGGGTCGCCTGATGAAGGTGTGATGGTCACAACCTCTGTTCTTACTGTTCCAGAAACCTTTACGTATGCGCATGCCATTTCGTCGGTGATAGCAGTTACATCCACCTCCTGAGGAGTAGCCGTGCCGTCGGTTGCTTCCAGTTGGTTCTCAGTTACCTTTGTAATCTCAGGCAGTTTGTTGTAAACCTTGTACTCGGTAACATCGATAGTTCCGTTGAGCACCTTGCCTGCAGTGTAGCCAAGTGAGCAGTTGTAGAAGTCGATAGAACCCGAAGCATCTGTTACAAACATATCCTTGCCGTTAACGAATGTCACAACGGCATCGGTGAGTGTAAGTCTTACCTTGCTTGTTGGAGCTTTGGCTTTGAGTGCTGCGATGTTAGCAACAGTTTCAATATCCTCACCACCTTCATAAGAAATCTCGGTCACACCGATGGCAGGAGTACCATTGAGCAGAACCACGATACCTGTAACAGTTGCCGTTGCACCGTCGGTGAGTCCAGAGAGGTCGGTGCCGTCGAGTGCTGTCCACTTGCGATAGAACTGCACAGAGTTAGCATCCTCGTCCTCAAGGAAATAGTTGGTGTAGCCTGTCTCTTCGTTGTTCTCAATATAAACAGTACCTGTTGCCTTTACGAGATGGCAAAGGAGGTTGTTGTTGATAGCGTCAAGAGCTGGTTCGCTAGGAGTTGCTGTGCCGTCAGTTGCTGTGAGTTCTGCATTGGAAACAGAAGTGATTTCAGGCATGCCGTTGTAGAGCTTGTATTCAACAACTGCTGTTCCGTTCAGCTTCTGACCTGCAGTGTAAGTAAGACCGCAGCTATAGATATCGATAGCACCGGTGGCATCCTGAACATACATGTCATTTCCGCTTGTGAAGTTCACCTGAACATTGGTGAAAGTAAGTTTTGCCTTTGTTCCTGACTCGAGAGCTTTCAGTGCGGCGATGTTTGCAACCTCTGGGTACTCTTGTGCTGAACCACCTGTAACCAGTTTGATGTTGTCAAAACGTGCGTTTTGAGACATCGGGTTAGAGAATGTCAGTTTCAGCGATGATGTTCCAGATGGAACGTTAATCAAAGCACCTGTGCTGCTCACGTCACTAATAGTCACACCAGCAGTTTCAGAGGTGATGCTAATAGTGCTCTTGTTGTAGGTGTAAGACAATGTCAGATTGCCAGAATTACCGTTAAGGTTAATCTCTGCGGTCCATGACTCGTTACGG
This sequence comes from uncultured Prevotellaceae bacterium, assembly GCA_900315095.1. GTDB lineage: Bacteria > Bacteroidota > Bacteroidia > Bacteroidales > Bacteroidaceae > Prevotella. Next base: position 24,309 of record OMXS01000017.1, read on the forward strand.
TCTTTTTTGGGAATAAGCAACTCCAAATTTGACTCGTCGTTTGCATTAACCCATAACTTCGTGTAAGGATTCTCATTAGAAGAAGAGAGCGTGTAAACCGCATTGGCATTGGTTACCTCATTCACAAGCTTTCCAGCCTCAGAAGACTGCCAGTCTTCCTCCCAAATCGTGGTTTGGGCAGAAGCACCAAGTGCAATTGCTGAGAAAAAAGCCACTAGGGCAAAGCGTAAAGTTTTTTTCATAATGGTTTATGTTTTAAAGTTAGTATTATATTTATGGTTGCAAAGTTAATAAAAAATGCGGAACAAAAGAAGGTTTGCTCCGCTTTTTTATGACTGGTAATCTTATTTAACTATATTGAAATCAATAGCCAAGACCATATAAAGAATTTACCATTTCTTTTATAGTTGTGGCTGCATCTTTAGGGTCTAATAACTCGTACATGGTGTTTTCAATCTTTGCAGGAACAGCCTTCAGCAGTTTGCCCTTTTCATAGTATAGGCGCTGCTCTATCATGTTACCGCTTTCGCCCCTGCAGCGCTGATAGCAGAATATCAGGTCGCCCGTCTCGTCGTCGAAAAGGAGTTCTCGGTACAGTTCACTTGCCCTGCTGCTCTTCTCGCGCACAAACCAAGGCGCGGGTTTATTGAAATCATCGCTATCATATTCGTCGCTTACGGTGATAAACACCTCGGTGTTTGTTTCAATCACTCCGGCGGCGGCATAGTTGATTCTCGAATTGAAGTCGAAGGAATAGCAACCATGCTCCATCCATTCTTCGGTGTTCTTCCATTTCGCGGTCTCTTGCGCCGCGTTATACTTCTCGCGGATTTTGTTCACTTTCGTGTCCACCGATTGTGCCAATGCCACCTGTGTCATCAACATTGTAATGGCGAATAACATCAATTTCTTCATAAAAATTAGTTTTTGAGTTTACAATTTTTACTTGTTTTCCATTGCGCGCAGGTTAAGTCTCTGCATAGTAGTCATCTCGCGCTGATCGTAGATGCTTTGTATTAAAATGCCAATAACATCTTGAGGGATGTTCTCCATCAACGATTCTGTAAGCACGGCTTTGTTCATTACATCGGCATTAGATGCTTCCTTGCGGCGAAGGGTGTATAGCAATTCACCCTGTTTCCACATCTCGTCGAGAACCTCCACCAGCGGTTCTTGTTTCTTCACAGCCTTATATAGGTGCAGTCCTTCGTTGGTTACGCTGAAGAACATGTTAGTCTCGCCGATGTTGAGCATATGCCATACCGTGTTGTATGCCGATTTCTTGCCTTGAGGCATGCTTACCTCGTTGTCTTTGAATGTCCAGTCGTTGCCGTTCTGGTCGATATATGTGCCCTCGATGATGCTGTTGTTTGCTATTGACTGTCCACTTTCAAGTGAGGCGCGTTCCTTTCCGTCTTTGTTGTTTACCCTTACGAAGAGCGCGCGGGCATTGTTGTAAATCTCGCCGTTCTTAGGACTGATAACCAGCACATCGTTTTCGCCGATGACATAGCGCAGCACTGCATCGTCTTCGTTGAGGAAACTGTTGTCAAGATAGGTCACTGTCTTGTCCTTTGCTGGCGGCAGCTCGTCGTTGATGTATGCCAGGTTGCCCTCCTCGTCTGTATATTCCTTCAGATACACCATTCCCTGAACGTCATAGATGGCGGTCACCTGTATCTTCTTTCCTGTGCCGTTGTCGCTCACTTTCAGTTCCAACGCTCCGTTGCTCCATACACCTGGCTCCAGCGCTACGGGTTTCACGGTGTCTAGTTCTGCTGTATATGCGTTTTCTCCATCATCACCGTCGTTGCCTCCACGCAGTCTGAAGTTGCATGATGACATTGACAATGCGGCGATGAGCGCCACGAGAGTGAGTGCCGTACCGACTAAAAACGATGATTTCCTTTTCATAGGTTATGCTTTTGTAAGTTGTTTTCGCTTGCAAATATAATAATTTCTTGGCATTCCGCAATAAATTATTCCATTTATTGCATATGTCTGCCGGGAATATGATATAAACACAAAAGCAAAATGGGCGGTTTCGGTTGCCCTAACCACCCATTTTTATCGGTAATATCGTCTGTTTCTTTATCTTAAAGACTCTTTACTTGGCGTTTATCTCGCGCATCAGACGATCTGCATTGCCCCAACGGTCTATCATGTAGAGAACGTAGCGTATGTCAACACCGATGCAGCGAGCCAGCTTCGTGTCGAAGAAGATGTCGCTTGAAAGGCTGTCCCAGTTGCCGTCGAATGCCAGTCCGATGAGTTCTCCCTTGCCGTTGAACATCGGCGAACCGCTGTTACCGCCCGTGATGTCGTTGTTTGTGAGGAAGCAAAGCTGCATCTTGCCCGTTGTCTTGTCGGTGTAAGGCTCGTAGTTGCTCTTGCTGAACAGGTCGTGCATCACAGGTTCTGCGAAGTACTCCTCGTTCTCGTTGCTGCGCTTCATCTTTGCCAGCAGGCTCTCGGCGGTGGTGTAATATCCCGATGGCGAACCGTTGAGCAGATAGCCTCCCACTTGTCCGTAACTCAGACGCATGGTGAAGTTGGCGTCAGAGTAGTGAGGCATATCCTCCTCCATGCGCAGTTTTGCTGCACAGAGCATCTTCTCCTGCTGAGATATTTTCTCGCTTGCCTCGTTGATAGAGGTGTACATCAGCGCAATCTCTGACATAAGGTCTATTCCCATGTCAACGCCAGGGTCTTTCTCGAATCCCTTCTTGTTGATGTAGATTTTCTTCCCGCTCTTCATCAGAACCGACTTCTTGTACACATACTCCACATACTTAGAGTAGTCTCCCTTGAACTTCTGGTCAATGATATTGTAGAAGTCAGGCACATACTCAGCAGGCACGTTGTCGCGATAGTTCTTCAGCAGTGCTGCCATAACCTCCTTGTCGAGCGGTGCGTCCCACTCCTCGCTGTTGTCCTTGAACACGCAGTACTGTTTCTTAGAGTTGTCGGCAGGTCCCTGAATCTCCACCTGCATGGTGTTCACCTTAAGTGCGCGTGTAACTAGTTCGTTTGAGCGGTAGAAAGTCTCGAAGAAGTAGTTCATGGCGCGTGTTGCCTCGAAGCGGCTCTTGTAGAGTTTGCCCAGTTCGTCAAGGTCGAGTTGCCCCTTCAGGAATCCTGTGCTGTCCTGATAAGCACGGATGCGTGCCTCGTGTTGCTGCTTCAACTGTACTATTCCCACAGAGTCGATGCACTTGTTCATGCCGATAGAGTTCTTCCAATAGTTGGAACTCTGTGCATATTTTGAGTCATACTTGATGCGCACAGCCTCTGATGCGTCCATGTGTCGCTTCATTATCTCCTGCTTCACACCGCGCACCTGAGCGCGAACGGCATTCTCTGCGTCGCGCATCTCCTGGATACCGTAACTTGAGAGATAACGGCTGGTGCTGCCAGGATAGCCAACGGTCATTGCAAAGTCGCCCTCCTTGTAACCCTGCATCGATACCTGTGCATAGCGTTTGGGGTGATAAGGCACGTTCTTCTCGCTGTATGCAGCCGGTCCGTTGGTCTCAGGGTCAGCATAGATGCGGAACACCGAGAAGTCGCAAGTCTGGCGCGGCCACATCCAGTTGTCTGTCTCGCCGCCGAACTTACCCATAGACTTAGGAATGGCGAATACCAGTCGGAGGTCGGTGAACATCTGGTAGGTGGTGGCATAATACTTGTTGCCCTCGTAGAAAGCGTCTATTTCAAGATGGTAGGTCTTGTCGATGTTCTTCACCGAGTCGTTCATGGCTGTCTGAACCGAGTCGATGAGACTATCCCAGTCGCTGTCTGCTACGCCGTTCTTGCTGGCGATGGCCTGCAGCTGGTCGGTGATGTCGCGCTGGTCAATCATGAAACTAACGTACATGTTCTCGTTTGGCAGTTCCTCCTCGTACGACTTTGCGATAAAACCGTTGAGCATGTAGTCGTGCTCTACTGTTGAGTGGCTTCTTATTGACTCGAAACCACAGTGGTGGTTGGTGAACACCAGTCCGTCAGGACTTACCACTACACCCGAGCAATAACCCGAGAAGTTCACCACACAGCCCTTCAGCGCGCCCTCGCCTTGATAGAGTGCGTCGTAAGGCATGTCGAAACCCTCAGCCTTCATCTGCTCATAAACGGCGTACGGAAGGTTGTACATTGTCCACATTCCCTCGTCTGCCTTTGCCGACTGTGCCGAGAACATGGCAATCATGGTAACTAAAAATAGTAATTTCTTCATTTTTATTATTTAATTTTGTTTGTTAATTGTCTTTGATTTGAATTTCTTGCCAATCACAGGCAAATTCTCAAGAGGGAAATCGCGCTTCACCACGATAGCAGAGAATGCCAGCAGAATGACAGTGTTTACCGCCAGCGCCGCCCATACAGGCAAATGTTCGTTGCTCAGACATATCAGCACGAACAGCACCAGCGTAATGCCCACATAGACGAACATCTCGCGGATGGGGTATTTGATAGGGTAGTAGCGCTGCCCGATGAAATAAGACAGCAACATTGACACTCCGTAGGCGGCAAATCCAGCCCAAGCGCACGCCATATAACTGAAACGCGGTATCAGAAGTATGTCGATAACGATGAGCACAACGGCCCCAATGCCCGAGAAATAGGCTCCCCAGATGGTGCGGTCGGTGAGCTTGTACCAGAAAGAGAGGTTGAAGAAAACTCCAAACATTATCTCGGCAGCCATCACGATAGGCACCACGCGCAGACCTTCCCAGTAACTCTTGCCCACAAGGAAGCGCAGAATGTCCATATATCCCATCACGGCAAGGAATGCCAGAAGGGTGAATATGAGGTAGTATTTCATCGCTTTGGCGTAAGTGTCGCGTTTGTCTGCGTCCTTGTTGTTGAACACAAAAGGCTCGTAGGCGAAGCGGAACGCCTGCGTAATCATCACCATTATCATTGCAATCTTGATGCAGGCGCCGTATATTCCCAGTTGTTCGCGTGCTTCAGCAATGCCTCCGTCGTAGAACCGTGGGAAGATTATCTGCGATGCAGCCTGGTTTAGTTGTCCCGCCAAGCCCATCACCAGCAACGGCCATGTGTATAAAAGCATTCGCTTGCAGGCTGCAAAATCGAAACCGGAGGTAATGCCGCGCAGTTCCTTATACAGCATTAGCAGGGTGAAGACGGTGCAGACGAGGTTGATGTAGAACACAAATGCCACATCGAGAGTGAAGTTCTCGTCGTAGATTCCGAAAAGATTTATCCTCAGGTCGTGCAGCACCACGAGGTAGAGCAGGTTGAGGATGATGTTCAGCAAGATGTTGGCAATCTTCAGAGCGGCGAACTTCACAGGCCTGTTTTTTATCCTGAGATAAGCGAAGGGCAGCGCGGTGAAGGCGTCAATGGCCACCGTAGTATACATCACAGCGATGTATTCGGGATGGTCGGCATAGCCTGCTGCCCGTGCAATGGGGTTCAGGAACAGCATCACCAGTATTATAGAGGTGAGCGAGGTGAAACCAACCATGCGCAGCGAGGTGGAGTATATGCGCTGCGGATTTTCTCCTTCCTTTGTCATAAAGCGGAAGAAGGTGGTCTCCATTCCGAATGTCAGCAGTATTATAAGTAGCGAGACGTAAGCATAGACATTAGTGATGATGCCGTATTCTCCTCCCGAGGCAGCGAAGCGCGCGGTCTGAATGGGCACCAACAGGTAGTTTATGAATCGTGCAACGATGCTCGACAATCCATAAATAGCGGTGTCTTTTGCTAACGATTTTAAGTTTGCCATTTGATTCTAAATTGTTAAATACCCCCCCACAACGCTTCTTTCCATACTCATCCCCCAAGGGAGGAGGCATGGAGGGGCTTCCTTTCGTTCCTATCCGAAGAACATATATCCGATAAATATTGCAGCAATGATGCCTGCAAGGTCGGCAATCAGACCGCAGGTGACTGCATGACGGGTGTTCCTTATGGCCACACTGCCGAAGTAGACAGCAAGGATGTAGAATGTGGTGTCGGTGGAACCTTGGAAAATACATGCCAGACGGCCCACGAAGGAGTCAGCGCCGTAAGTGGTCATGGCGTCAACCATCAGACCGCGTGCTCCGCTTCCTGACAGAGGCTTCATAATTGCTGTGGGCAGGGCGGCCACGAAATCGCTATTGACACCGCAGAGGTCAACAACCCATCCCACACCCTTGATGAGCAGGTCCATCGCTCCTGAGGCGCGAAAAATGCCGATTCCAACGAGGATGGCTACAAGATACGGGATGATTCTCACCGCTGTGGTGAAGCCGTCTTTTGCTCCCTCGATGAACGCCTCATAAACATTCGCCTTCTTTATGATGCCCGCTATGATGAAGCCAACGATGATAACCATCAGCAGTATGTTGGCTACCGAGGTGCTCACGGTGTTCATCATCGCCTTGTCCATAGACGAGAAACCCCAGATGACGCCTGCAACGGCCAGCGACACACCGCCAAGGGTGAGCAGCATAGTGCGGTTCAGGAGGTTTATTTTTTGGAACAGCGATGTCACGATGACACCCGCCAGCGTTGAGAAGAACGTGGCAAGGAGTATCGGTATGAAGATGTCTGAAGGCTGAGCGGCACCCAGTTGGGCACGATACACCATCACCGTTACAGGGATAATGGTCAGTCCTGAGGTGTTCAGCACCAGGAACATAATCATGGGGTTGCTTGCCGTGTCCTTCTTGGGGTTTAGTTCTTGCAACTGCTCCATTGCTCGCAGTCCCAGCGGGGTGGCGGCATTGTCGAGTCCCAGCATGTTTGCTGCGATGTTCATGAAGATGCTGCCTGTCACGGGATGACCTTTCGGGATGTCAGGGAACAGTTTCGTGAAGACAGGAGAAAGCACACGGGCAAAGGCATTCACCACACCGCCCTGCTCGCCTATCTTCATCACTCCGAGCCACAACGACAATACACCCGTCAGACCGAGACTTATTTCAAACGCCGTCTTTGATGACGTGAACGTGGAATCCATCATTGCGGGGAACACTTCCACATCGCCGAAGAATATCAGTTTCACCAATCCCACGACGAAAGCAATGAGGAAAAACGCTATCCAAATATAATTCAGTACCATAACGGTTGCAAAATTAGGTATTTTTTTTGAGATATTACCTTACATAAGTTGAAAAACTTGTATATAATACTCAAGTTTATGAGATAGGACAATTTATCAAGCATTCTTCAGGTATAAAAAAATAGTGGGCGCGTCTCACGACGACCCCACTATTGGTTATTAAGAATGTAATAAAACCCAAATAACTATCTACTAATCGTACATAAAATTCTCATGTTATAGAACTAATCTATATACATATAACGACATCACGTCGTAAAAGAATAAATGCTGCAAAAATTTTCTAACTATAAAAATATGTGAATATATTTATATTTTCAAAGTGGATAGATATCATGTTCGGAATTTTGTCCTAACAATGCTGTTAGACAGTGCCTTATGTTGTCTTGATATATGTTCGGTGCAAATTTATGGAAAATATTTGACAACGCAACAAAAAATGACAATTATTTTTCAAGAAACTACAAAATTGACACTTTCCTTCTACAAATAATTACCTTGGCAGCAAAAAGTCACTTATTTTTTCTGCCGTTTTCAGTATTGGGTAATATTGAAGAGTTGCTTCATCTTGCCCTCTTCCACTGGTGTGGTTAGCAGCAGGCGCAGTTCGTCAGGAGTGATGTGCGTTGCGGGATTGAAGTCAGCAGAGCCCATATATGCCATTATGCTGGCGCACAGTTGGCGTGCCTCGGGGTATTCCTGCAGTTGATGGAGTGGCGACATGCACACCAGCAGTTTGCCTTTCCCTACGCTGAACTCGAACACGAGTCCCAGTTTATGGTTGCGCTCCACGTTGTCTATCACCTGAACCACAGGGCGATACTGTGTCGGAGTGTTGTCGAGGATAAACGGGCGGGCTGCCTTCACCATAGGGAACCATTGCCATGATGTATGCTCTTCGGTGGGGAAGAGCGAGAAAACAGGGTGTTCGGGAGTGGTGAGGATGCCCAATGTGCCAGGGCTCACACTCTTCTTGTTGTTCTCGCAGATGGTTTTGAACATACGGTAGTTCCAGTAGTCGGTCTGGAAGAGTCCAGGCACGGTGGTTTTCTTCATGTCGCTTCCTTTATAAAGGGTGCCGGTAGAGTCGGGCATCAGCAGTACGGTGGCTCCGTTTTGAAGGTTTTTGCCCATTTCATCGGTCATTTCATGTGCCACGATAACTGATGATGAGGCTGCCGACTTCTTTAGAATGTCACGGGTTTTCTCTGCCGACGGATAGAACCACAATGGGTAGGAGTTGCTGTAATCGGTGCCTTCGACTGTTAATGTTAGCGTTGTTTTCTGTGGTACTGCAGCTGGAGCCTTCACGCTGATGTTGCCCACATCGAGGAGTCCTCTCCCCGATGGAATGGTCATTTTTCCGCTCTCGTCGCCCATTTTCCACGCTATTGTTTTTCCTGTCAGGTCATCGTTGCCGTAGTTTGCAATCTGAATCTTCCCCGAGAGTTGCTCATCGGCGGTGTAGCAGAACTTGTCGGTCACCAGTAGCGGTACAACGGGCGAGCACCACTGGCGCCACTCCTGCGGTGTGGTGATCCCCTTTGAGTCCATGAAAGCATCGAGAATGCCCACATAGGCAGAGCCCTGTCCTGGGTAGTCTTGTATGTCTAACAACTGGAACCCGGCCATTCCGCGCGTGCGGAGGTCCATTTCTATATCAGCCTTATACAGTTGCACACTCCAAAGTCCGCTGGCGCGATGGAACGCCTCTGCCTGGTCGGCCATGCCAGCCTTCTCCAGTCGTTTCTTGAACACCTCCATATTGTCTGGCCTTAGCACACCGGTGTATTTCTGTATCTCGCGGAAGTCAGGATAGGTTTGAAACTGTCCCGTCTCATGACTGATGATAGGCACGGCACATTTCTCCACCGCCTCATTGAAATTTCTCGATGAATTGGGGTAAAAATGATTAATAATGCCACCGTCATAGGCATCGGCGAAGGAGAATGATCCGCGTGTGTGGGTGTCAAAACTGCCCCATGCCTCGCCTCCGTTGCGACAGGTGGTGAAGTAATCCATTCCCTCTTTCGCTCCTTGGTAACCGAGATAATAGTTGGAACCGAAGGTGTATAGCTTGTCGGGAGCAAGGCGGCGGAAGTGGTCAACGAAGCGTTTCATCGACGGAATGTCGCCCCATAGCTCGTTACCCAGCGCCATCATCACGAACGAAGGGTGATGACCATACTCCCTGATAATGTCCATTCCCTCGTTGTGCAGGAATGTCATCAGGTCGGTGTTGTCCTTGTTGAAGTCGCCCCAGAATGGCAGTTCGGGCTGCAGGTATATGCCCTCGATGTCTGCAGCGAGGAAAGCCGCCTCGGGAGGGCACCACGAATGGAACCTGATGTGGTTGATGCCGTATCCCTTGCATACCTGCATGTAGCGTCGCCATGTCTGCATGTCCATCGGCACATGTGCGGTGTAGGGGAACACGCAGGCGTCATGCTTTCCGCGCAGGAATGTGGGCTGTCCGTTCACGGTAAACTGTGTGCCGCTGACCTTGAAGTCCACGATGCCGAAGGTTTTCTCCACCGTATGCCCGTTTTTCAGTTGTGCGTAGAGACGGTAGGTGTTAGGGTTGAACTCGCTCCACAGTTTCAGGTCGTCATCTTGGTATTTTATTGTAATCTTATGGCGCTTCCCCTCGTTCATGTTTATCGGTTGCTGCGCTACGATGTTGCCGTATTCATCCCCTATAGAAGCGAGAATCAACCGCAGTTCCTCGCCGTTCTTGTTCTCACCGCATAGTGTCACTGTTGCCGTGAAACTCTTCTCTGCCGCCGAAGTCTCTATGCTCATGTCCTCGATATACAGCGATGGCAGCGCCTCGATGTAAATCATGCCGAGAATGCCGTTCCAGTTGGTTTGCGTGTCTTCGGTGCATGCGTGGCTGTTGGTAAGGATTTGTTCAGGCACGGCGTTTTTAGAGTTGTCCACTTCAATGGTGATGACATGTATTCCGGGCGTTAGTATGCCTGTGAGGTCGTATTTCTGACAGGTGGAAATCTTGTTGTTTGTTCCCACTTTCTTGCCGTCGACGTAAAGAGTAGTGGGCTTAGTGCGGTCCATGAAGAGCATGATGTTCTTTTTCTTCCATTCCTTCGGTATCTCCACCCCTCTCGAGTAGTATGCCTTTCCCGTGAATGTGTATCTGCGTGCGAGGTGCGTCGTTTCCTCTCCCGGTTGCGTCATGGTGCCCTTATGATTGGTGTCTGTGGTGCCTGGCAGCGTCACCAGTTCTTTAGGCATTCCCTTGATGGACTTAGGTATGTTTCCCTCTGCGGTGGAGAAAGCCCATTCTCCCCGAAGGTCTATGTACATCGTGTTGTTAAACTGTGCGCTGGCAATCAAGGCACAGATAGTGAAGATAGCAGAAAGAATATATCTTATCATCGTTGTTTTTACTATTTAGTAGTTGTCAATAGATTGTGCAAAGTTATAAAAAGTTCGGAAATACCGAAAGCATTGCATGAGAAAATGCCGAATAGTGCCATTTGGCGTGCCGTCTGATATACCTTTCTGCTTGCCGATTGTATACAACTGGCGGTGCAGATGATGGCTTTTCGTGCTGTGAAAGCACCTTCTTTGAATGCTCCCTCCATGCGTGGTGGGTCGGGGAGTGGCTTGTTTCTCTGCGTGCTTCGTGGTTACATGTGCAAAGATACAAAACGGAAGAGCATTTTGCAAGAAAAAGTGCGAATTTCTTCCGACCATTTTAGGTCGGAAAAATTTGCCATAAAAGTGGCGAAACCCTTTGTTTTAGGACGTTTCGGTGAAGGTCGGAAAGGGTCGGAAATAGGTCGGAAGAAAGTTGGGTGACAGGTGTTAGGTGTTCTTTCAGTCGCCTCGCTTGGTGAAAGCACCCCTTCGGGTCGAGCGGGTGGTCAGAACTATTAACTATTAGCCATCACCTGCCACCCATTACTCTCCCGAATGCTATTCACACTATTTAACAAATGCGACAAAACGACAAAACGACAAATGCGACAAAAACGACAAACGACAAAACGACAAATAGGGTTTTTGAGATTTGCATGACTACAGACAATAGCGTGAAGATAAGAAGGGACAAAATATATGTATATATATTTTATATTATATATATATTATAATATATATATAATATAAGAAATGAGACACCTATAATCCTGAATTTCGAAAATGGCTTTTTGTCGTTTGTCGTTTTGTCGCTTTTGTCGCATTTTGCTGTCCTCACCATGCGAATTATTTTTACACAACTCTCGCAAACCCTTTAAACAAGAGGGTTGCAGTCGATGGTGATGTACAGAACACCTACTGCTGGCATAGGGCGTTTTGGTTGCCAAATAAGGTGAGTTAGATGATGATTGTTTGTGAAAAAAATACGTTTTTGTTTTGTAATGCCACCATTTTCCACTACTTTTGCAATCAGAAAACGAGAAACTTAAACAACGATATGAAACGTAACATTATAAAAATTGCCACCTGCGCTGCTGTTGCGGTGGCTCTTACAGCATGTACCGAGGGTAAATTCCAGATAAACGGTAACATCTCGAATGCTAAGGACTCGGTGCTTTATCTTGAGAATATGAGTCTCGACGGACCGGTGAAGACCGACTCGGTGAAACTCGGTGAAGACGGTGCTTTCAGTTTCAGCGGTGCTAAGCCCGATGCTCCTGAGTTCTATCGCCTGCGCATCGCGGCTCAGATAATAAACCTCAGCATCGACTCGACGGAGACAGTCACCGTGAAAGCTCAGTATCCTGGCATGGCGTCGAACTATACCGTGGAGGGCTCGGAGAACTGCTCTAAGATAAAGGAACTGGCGCTGAAGCAGATGGCATTGCAGCAACAGGCAATAGAGATAAGCCGTAACCCAACGATGGGAGTGAATGCCACAGAAGACTCGATACGTAAGGTGGTTGACGCTTACAAGCGCGAGATAAGAGACAACTACATCTATAAGGAGCCGATGAAGTCGTACGCGTACTTCGCGCTGTTCCAGACCATAGGAAGCACATTCATCTTCAACCCCCGCCAAGACCCTGAGGACGTGAAGGTGTTCGGCGCTGTAGCAACCAGTTGGGACACATATCACCCCAACTCTCTGCGCGGGCAGAACCTTCATAACATCACCATTGAGGGAATGAAGAACCAGAGGATAATGCAGAACAGAGGCTTTGAACTTGACCCCTCGAAACTGGAGGCAAGCAACTTGATAAACATTCAGCTGCCAGACAACAAGGGCGTGATGAGGCAACTCACCGACCTGCAGGGCAAGGTGGTGCTTCTCGACTTCCATGTCTTCGCCTCTGACAACAGTATGGAGAGGATAATGATGCTGCGCGACATTTATAACAAGTATCACGAGCGCGGGCTGGAGATTTACCAGATAAGCCTCGATACTGACGAGCACTTCTGGAAACAGCAGACGGCGGCGCTCCCCTGGATTAGCGTGAGGGCATCGGAGGCCAACGCCGACGACATACTGATGAAGTATAACGTGCAGTCAATACCCACCTATTTCCTCATCGACCGCACCAACACTCTGCATAAGCGAGACGTGCAGGTAAAGGACTTCGAGGCAGAACTGCAGAGCTTGCTCTAACTCGACATAACATTACGGCTTACTCCACTTGTGACGACGGTGAGGTAAGCCGTAATTGTCTTAAATACAACGAAAACTAACATTTAAAACCGACAACTATGAAGAAACTAATGATTATGATTCTCTGCCTGCTCGTTGTGGGAGTGGTAACGGCAGATGCACAAAAACGCAAGTCATACAAGGTGAAATCGACACAGAAAAGGGTGGTTAAGAAGAAAGTGCCCGTGGACTCGGTGGTTATCTTCTCATATCTCGAAGAGCATGGAGTGGTTACAACAGGAGTGCAACTGCGCAGAAAGGGCAACGACTACCTGCTCACAGCAGTAGAAACAAACGACATAAGGATAGACATGGAAAGGGCTATTGCCTTGTCGAAGGAAATAACAAGCGAGCGCCTTGCCAACGGATATCTTGAGATGGAGATGGCTCGGGGCGATGTCATCAGGGCAGCGATGATTCCGGGCATCGAAACAAAGGTGGACAAGTCGGTGGTCGACCAGGTGGTTTCTATGGCGGAGAAAGGAAACCTGCAGGAAATGGAGTCATATTATACTAGGAAAGAGTTCGAAGAGATTTCTGGCGGGTCGAGGTGGAAAGTTACTATGCAACTGCCAGGAAAGTCGGCTGTCTCTTCAGGCGGCAGGAACAACCTCGGCCCGTCTGCGGTGTTCGAAATCTTCCGTTTCCTCTATGAACAGGAGGTGAAGCTCAAGAGAAAGAAGTAGTTACGGCAAATACTAGTCCTTTTTATTACTAACACAATGATATTATGAGAACAACCAGACTATTTGTTATTTCCATCATTCTTCTTGTGGGCTTGACGGCAATGGCACAGAAGATGACCCTGCAACCAAATGAATCAAACACAATGTTCTCACTTGCAGAAGGTGCGGGAATAGAGAGTAACTCTAATGGCATACTGTATGAGGACAATGGATATTTAAGGATTTTCAGACATAAGACATCAAGGGTGGCTTATACGGTTGAGAACTCAACGGGTGAAAAACACTTGGTGTATCTAAGCGATTATATGCCTGTCGTGTCCGACTCGGTAATCGATGTAATCTATCCTGTACTGAAGAAAGCCGTTGCTAAGAAAAAGAAAGAAGTGAAAAAAATGCAGAGGAAGAGAGAGAAGTATATGAAAAGTCATCCCGATGAAATCGACCTTTTAGGCGGTAGCATGCGGTCAGTGAGAATCAATATAAGGGATGTGAAATTCATGTATGCTTCCCGAAGCGTTTCCCTTTTTTCAGACTATAACTCAGATTTCTGGGCCAAGATGGAGCAAGTCAACGATATCATCCGTTCCTATGTTCGCGGCTATTCGCAGGAAGATGTCGATGAAATGACTGAAAACGGGAAATTCCCGATGCCATTCAAGATAGATATATACAAGAGGTGATAAGTATGAATTATTAAAAACGAAAGCTATGAACAGCAGGTTATTTGCAATAGTGATGTTCTCGTTATTCTTCGGATTGACGTCTACAGCACAAGAGATAGAGAGTGATGAAGAGACTCTCTTTGAACTGTCGTATAACAACTATGGTCCGTGTGTGCGTCTTTATAAGAAAGACGGCAAGATAATGAAGACGGTGGAAGGCTGGGGAATCAGAAACAAGAAAATAAATACGTTTCTCTACCCTGCAGGAGTGAAGGGCGACAAACCCACAATGGTGCTTTACATCGACGATTATGACCAGATAGTGGGCGACTCAATAATAGACCAACTGTATCCTCGACTGAAGGAAGACGTGAAGAAAAAGAAGAAGGAAGATAAGAAATGGGCTAAGGAACTGAAGAAAAGGTACAAGAATTACAAAGGCCCTATAGAAAAGTTAAATGGCGGAACGATGGTTACATTAACGATAAATATGAAAGGTATAAAATACAAAACCTCCGTATATGAGCCTGACAAGGACGACCATTATGCCTTCTGGTTTTGGGACGAAATGCTGGACGTGTGCAGAGTGATAATGAATGTGCGTGGAGAATTTCCGCAAAGCATCGTCGACGAACTTTCAAATAACGGAGAGTATGAGTTGATTTACAATTACCGGGAAATGCGATTTCCCCAGATATTCTATGAAAGGCAATAGAATATTGAGATATAAAGACTTAGGAATATAAGGTTATGAAGTCGAAGCGGCCTCATAACCTTATTTTTTGTATTAGAAACTCTTGAGCCAGGCCTTCAGTTCGAGCAGCATCTCGATGTGGTAGTCGAACGAGGAGCGGAAGCCCCAGCCGTGGCCGCCAGTAGGATAGACGTGGATGCAGGCGGGAACGTCGTGCTTGTAAAGTTCGGTGTAGTAGTTGCTGCCGTTGATAGGCATCACCACGTCATCGTTGAAACTCAGCGCAATCCACGCACGCGGAGTGGTGCGGCTCACTTGCATGTCGTTGCTGAATTCTATCTCGCGTTTCTTTCTTGGTTTCTCGCCGAGCAGATTGTCGTGAGAGCCGCGGTGAGTGAACTCGGGATTCATCGAGATGACGGGGTAGAAGAGTATCTGGAAGTTTGGCTTGGCATCTTTCACCGAGTGGGTGGCGATGGTTGAGGCGAGGTGACCGCCGGCAGAGAAGCCCATGATGCCCACATCGTCGGGGTTGATGCGCCATTCTGCAGAGCGCTCTCTCACCAGTTTTATTGCCTCCTCGGCATCGCTGATGGGCACTTCATACTTTCCGTGTGGCATGCGGTATTTCAGTACGATGGCTGCGATGCCCTCTTGATTGAAGAATGTTGCCCAGTCGTATCCCTCATGCTCGATGGCCAGATGCGAGTAGCCGCCGCCCGGACAGATGACCACAGCACGGCGAGTGTTCTTGTTTTCTGCAGGCAAGAAGACGCGCACACGGGCAGTGTCTTCTCTGTCTACGCTTTTCTCTTTCGGACCGTTGGGCCACAGGTCTATGTTAAACACTTTCTGTGCAGATGCTGATGCAGAGACGCTCATTATTCCAATAGTCAATAGGATAGTTTTGATGTTCATAACAAAGGATTATGCATTAAAAAAGGATTAAACATTTGCAAAGATACCATTTTTTTTGTAATATTGCACGAAATTCTTTCAAAACCTAACTTAATAATGAAAAAATTACTGTTTACAATGGCGTTGGCATTTGTTGTTGCCGGCGCACAAGCCAAAGTGAAGTTGCCGCATGTTCTTGGCGACAACATGATTCTGCAACAGAATAGCGATGCCCGTCTGTGGGGCGAGGCAAAACCTGGCACACGGGTGAAGGTTACCGTGAGTTGGAGTAACGAAAAGTATGAGGCAAAGACCGATGAAATGGGCAAATTCTTGCTTACGGTGCGCACTCCAGCCGCTAGTTACACTCCGCTGAGCATCACCTTTGACGACGGCGAGAAACTGACACTTAACAACGTCCTCGCTGGCGAGGTGTGGGTGTGTGCTGGACAAAGCAACATGGAAATGCCGATGAAGGGTTTCGGGCAATGCCCCGTTGAGGGTTATATGGACGAGGTGATTGATGCCCGCAACTATAAGGGAATACACTATGTCAAGATACCGAGCGTGATGAGCATGACACCGCTGGAGGATGCCAACTGCGAATGGAAAGAGATTGGTCCGCAGACCATCAGCGAGGCTTCGGCAACGGGTTATTTCTTCGCTAAGACGTTGAACAAGACGCTCGACATTCCTGTGGGACTCATAATGGCTAACAAGGGAGGCACGAGAGTGGAGAGCTGGTTCACTAAAGAGAACCTTGAGAAGTACACCACCGAGCCTACCGACTCCGATGGAATCGTGGCTTTTAAGCGTGAATGGGACTATCACAGGGCATTAGTGTGGGGCAACGGCACGTTCAATCCCATACTGAAATACACCGTGAAAGGCATCATCTACTATCAGGGATGTTCTAATGTGGGAGATCCTGGCAACCAGTATTCTGACCGCATGAAGATTCTTGTTGACCAATGGCGCAGCCAGTTCGGACTGGGCGAGATACCTTTCTATTTCGTTGAAATCGCTCCTTATTGGTATGATGACTCCAACGGCACCGCCGGTGCTTTGTTACGCGAGCAGCAGTTCCGCGCTTCCCAGATTATCCCGAACAGCGGTCTGGTGTGCACCAACGACCTTGCCTATACATACGAGAGCAAACAGATACACCCTGCGCAGAAACGTCAGGTGGGACAGCGATTGGCTTTGCTCGCGCTGAACGGCACATACGGAATGAAGGAGATGTGGTGCCAGAGTCCTTCTTATAAGGACATGAAGGTCATTGATGGTGCTGTGCATATACATCTCAACAACGACTATGGCGCAATATCACGTTTTGAGGAGATTTCAGGCTTTGAAGTGGCTGGTGAGGACAAGCAGTTCCACATGGCCATCGCCGAGCATTTCTGGCAGCCGGGCGGTGGATACTGGGACGAGACAATAAAGATTTGGTCGCCCGAAGTTCCTAATCCCGTAGCCGTCCGCTATTGTTTCCGTAACTTTGAGATAGGTAATCTCAAGAATGCAGCAGGCCTGCCTCTCTTCCCATTCCGAACAGATAACTGGTAAATCCTTAGATAACTAATAAGTCCGTATAGATGAAACATCCGTTGGAAAGGTTCAGGTATTGTCCCATTTGCGGGTCAAGTGAGTTCCAGGAGAACTCGGAGAAGAGCAAGAAGTGTGGTAAATGCGGGTTTGAGTTTTTCATGAATCCTTCTGCTGCTACGGCCGCGTTCATTGTGGATGAGCAGGGCAGGGTGCTTGTGGTGCGCCGCAGCAAGGAACCTGCAAAGGGCACATTCGACCTTCCTGGCGGTTTCTGTGACATCGGTGAGACATCAGAGGAGGGTGTGATGCGTGAGGTAAAGGAAGAAACAGGGCTCGCCGTCACTTCCGTGAAATTCCTTTTCTCGTTGCCAAACACCTATCTGTATAGCGGTTTGGACATCCCCACCATCGACTCATTCTATCTTTGCACCGTTGAGAATGCGGCCTGTGCTGAGGCTCATGATGATGCTGCCGATGTTGTGTGGGTGCCTATAAACGAATTGGAGCCCGAATTATTCGGGCTCCAAAGTATTAGTAAGGGCGTCGCTAAATGGTTAAGTGAGAATGTTTAGCGACATTCCTTAATGTTACTCAACAGTCTTGGCGAACTCCTCTTCCAACCATCCGTTTTTCTTCAGGTCTTTCAGTGCAATCTTGGTGCAGGGGATTCCGAAAGCATATGGTGCAATCTCGTATTGCTGATATACGAACACTGCACTGTCGTTTTCAATGAATATACCATTCTCTGGCAATTCCACAATCTTTTCTTTGCCGTTCTCTTTCAAAGGAGAGTCTTTTTCGTAATCCTCACCCATCATGTCTTTGAAGAAGTCTTGCAGCTGTTTGGTCACTTGATTCTTCACGTCGGCGAGTTTGTCCTGTGCCAGGATATTATTGCCAAGAATTTTGCCGTCTGCCTTGTTGAATGTCGTAGCGTTAATGATGAAGGATCCGTGGGGACCTCCAAGATAAACGTCGTGGTTAGCATTCATGGTGATAACCTTGTCGTTCTCATAGGACTTGCCTATCTCCAGAAAATAAGAACGTGGAGCATCCTCTGGACCTACTTCCTGCACATCTTTCTTAAAATCATCAATCGTAGAGGTCACGAAATAATGAGCGATAGCCTTGATGTCGGTAGAGTCAACAGAAGCCTTTCCTTCTATCGCTTTCATTATAAACCGGGTGATGCTCTTGTTAAGTGCCTCGTTACCAACTGGTGCGACAATCTTAATAGTTGCCGTGAGTTGGTGTTTACCTTCCATGACGCTGATAGAGTCTGTTACACTATCCATTTTCATTGCCCCGTTTTCTTCTTTAACAGCGGGATCCTTGACATTAGTGCAAGCAGCAAGAACAACCAGCATGCTTGCTAAAAACAAAATTTTTTTCATGTTATTAATTAATTGTTTATAAATTATTCCATTCTCCCATGATGTCGGCGAGTGGCTTAACAGTCTCCTTGCCTATTTTCTCTATGAATGCCTGTGCGTCTTTCTCTTGATATGGTTTGTTAAGGTCGTCGGTGTATGTCTTCTTGCCGTCCTTTTCTGTCACGGTGAAGAGAGGGTTGAACCCCTCGTGCTCAGTTATCTCGTAGTAGGTGGTCTTTTCGTTCTCTTTAACTACAAGTGCGTTGCCTTGGAAAGAGGCTTCTTGTCCTTCTTTCAACTCTATTCCATCGAAGTTGTCAATGTCTTTCATATCTTTGAAGAACGAGAGCAGCAGACAGTCCTTGCCGTTTTCAGTGCCTAATACCACATAGTCGTTGGCAAGTGCGTATTTAGTGAATTTCTTGTCTTTTCCTATGGACAACTCCCATAATGCCTGGATGTCCTCCTTATGAGACTTGATGTTGTTCACTGCCGCAACGATGCCAGTACTGTCCGACACCGCAGTTTCTGTGTTGTTGACTTCCTGTTCCTTGACAGGGGCATTATTCGTGCAGCATAAGAATACCAATCCCAATGCCGCCACGCAGAACAGATTGCATAAAATGATTATCCTTTTCATATTCATAATTATCAAATAAATTGTTATCGTTCTTCTAGATTTAGTCTTCAATAGAATTATCGTTTTCAATCAACCTTTCCAGCATCTGCATGTTGATTGTCTCAATCTCGCTTGCCTTGTCACCTTTTGCCTTAAGGGCTTCATGAATCTTCGCACGCTCGTTCTTTGTAAAATAGCCCAACTGTGAGGAGTTGAGGATTTCTTTTGAAACGTTGCCCGTTTGATCATCCGAACCTTGAACGCGCTTTAATACCATTGGCTTGCCAACCTCGTCCCATACTTCCTCGTCTTCTTTCGACTGCTTGATGGGTTGCAGGATAAGTCCCTCGTCGGTGCGTTTTGCGTTGTATGCCTCGTTGCCCAACTTGAAAGAACCGCTTGGCAAATCGTATGAGTAGATGAAATCAATGGCAGTAGCGTCTGCGTTCAGGCCTGTAACCTCAAACTTGGTAGCATCGAACACAACTTTTGAGCCGTCTTCCTTAGTGTACTCACCGCAGAGGAGATAACGCTGCTCATCGGCATTCATAGTCTTAACTATATCAGTGGTTTGCAAATAAGTTCCAATAACCTTGTTTTCCTTGTTGTAATGAATGAGTACGTTTTTATCGTTAAACACTTTCTGTACAAACTTGTAACCCACTTCGCCATCGAAGCAATAGCCGGTAGTGTAGTTGGAGTCAGTCTTTGCTACACCATTGTTTCCCTCTGCAGTCACGAACCCGTCGTCTGTAGGCACGAGCATGAACATAATGCCGCCCTCATGGGTGCTTCCGCCCTCGCAGTTATAACCGCTGTCGCATTTTACGACATTGAAGAAGTACAGACCGTCGGTCCAGGTAGTACCGGCGAGGTCGATTTTTTCTTCGCTTACCTTTTTACCTTGGTCCTGGCAGGCCCCCAATAGCATAATACCGATGGCCAAGCCAGCAATAAATCCCTTTTTGTTCATAGTTATTTATTAAAGTTTTGTTTCAAATATGCTTATTCTGTTTCATCGGCAGCGATTTTCTCAAGCAGTTGCATGTTGATGGTCTCTATCTCGCTTGCCTTGTCGCCCTTGGCCTTTATTGCATCGAGCAACTTCTGGCGCTCTCCCTTGGTGAAATACTGCAGTTGCGAGGTGGTCAACGGTTCTTTCGACAAGTTGCCTGTCTGGTCGTCTGAGCCAGCCACACGCTTCAGCGTCATCGGGCTGCCCGCCTCTTCCCAAAGTTCTTCATCCTGCGGGTCGTGCTTCACAGGTGTCACCGTTATTCCTTTTTCTGTGCGGTCTATTTTATACACGTCTTTTCCTAGAATTACGAATGTGCCAGGCATGTCGTAAACAGTAGGAATCTCGTATTTTGTGACCTCTGCACTCAGTCCTGTCACTTCAGGCTTATCGGCGCTGAACACCACCTTCGTGCCGTCAGGTTTAGTGTACTCTCCGCTGAACACATAACGAATGATGTCGGTTTTCATTGTCTCGAGCATGCTGGTTGTCTCATAGTAAACGCCGATGGCCTTGCCGTTCTTGTTGTATCTTATGAGCATTGTCTTGTTGTTGAAGTTCTTCGGCAGAAATTTCTCGCCCTCTTCACCATTGAAGACAAAGCCTTCCCAATAGTCGGAGTCGTTCTTGTCTACGCCCCTGAAACCTTTGGCAGAGACAAATCCCTCTTCTGTAGGCACAAGCATGAGCAACAAGCCGCCCTCATGCAGGGTGCCTCCCTCGCAGTTGAATCCGCTGTCACATTTCGTGGCAGTGAAAAACTCGAATCCATCGGTCCACGTTTTGCCGCCGATGTCGGTTGCGTTTGCACCGATTTTGTTTCCTTGAGTCTGACAAGCACAAAGTGCAATTGCTGCAATGGCGATAACTGTCAATAAAGTCTTTTTCATCATAGTCATATATGTTTTTAGGTCATTCAACAGAATTGATAAAAATCCTTGCAAAAATAGGTAAAATAGTTTTATCCTCCAAATAAAAAGTGTGGAGTTTTATGTTAAAATAAAAAGTCAACATTTTATCAAGCAGTTTACACCTCTTGCAATGCGAAATGCCACCTTTGGCATCCCCAATTGTATATAATCGTGGAGCCGAAAGGTATATCACACAGCATGCGAAATGCCACTATTCGGCATAATTTTTTATGTAATGCGTTCGGTTTTTTAGGATTTTTAATTACCTTTGCAATCCAAACCATGAAAGTACAATGCCAGTATACTATTCTCTTACGCTCTTCACATGTGCCGTCATGTCTATAGTTCTTTCTTTGGTGCTTCTGGGTGTTACGATACGCCAAGATGAGTCGCTGAAGAAATATCGCTCTGCGCGCTGGTGCCTGTGTGCTGCGTTCGTTGCCTTTGGTATTGCAAATATGTTTCAGGCAGGTATGGAGTATGACGGCAAACAAGAGGCACTCACCGGTGTGATGATGATATTCATAGGCAGTGTCCAGGCGTTGATGTTCACCATGTTGGCACTCATTTTCATCCGTCCAGCCATCGTTACTGTGCGTCGTGTGTTGCTGCAGCTTTCGGTTGTATTCTTTGTTTCAGCTTTCCTTTTCATGGCGCGTTTCACCTTCCCCCTGAGTGCCTTTTACGTTGTTTACTATGTGTGCATTCTCGGCTATGTGGCGTTGATGGCGGCATATACATGGCTGTTTGTGAGGAGCTACAAGGTGTTCCAGAAGCAGATGATGGATTTCTACGAGGAAGAAGAGCTGCTCTATCGCATGCGGTGGATAAAGTGGACTTTTTGGTCGGCTCTGGCGGTGGGCATCTTGGCATTGCTGCTCATCATCGATAACCACATGGTAAACGTGTTGCTCACGTTGCTCTTTACGGCATATTTCCTCTTTGTCACCGTCTCCTTCATTAATTATCAACAGTACGCACAGCTCATAGTGCGCGCCTACGAGAGCGAGCCACACGTGAGTCAACAGAGTGTGGAGAAGGAGAAAATGTCGCCGGCTGAGGTTGAGAAGATCAGAGCGGGCATTAGCGAATGGGTGCGCGAGAAGAAATACGTGGAGTCTGACCATTCGGTGGAAGAGATAGCGAGGCAGCTGGGAACCAACAGCACCACTCTGCGCAAGTATTTTCACAACTATGTGGGTGAGGATTTCCGCACTTGGCGCATAAGCATGCGCATAGAAGAGGCGAAACGCCTCATCGACGAGAATCCGTCGATAAAGATAAATGATGTTGTCAACCTTACTGGCTTCAACGACCGCCCCTATTTCTACCGCATCTTCACGAAGATGACAGGAATGTCGGTGACAGAATACAGGAAAAATAGGGGCGGCAATCATTAATTCACATTGATAATGATGGTTTTGCCGTTATTGTTAGAGTTGCTTTTATTATTTTGTTTTGTAGATGTAGATGTTTTTTGCTGCTGTATTGGCAACGCTATATTGCTAATTATAAATGGATTTTGGACACCAGCTTTCTCCCTAAATGTCACTACAGAAGTGTTTTTAGGCAATGGTGGAAATTCTATTTTATATGTGGCAGTGGATGAGTACTTTTTGCCCCATTGGAAATTCAACGCATTTTTAGCCTGATATTTCTTTCCCGTGGCTTCATCGGTCAGTGTAGGATAAGCCTCAATCATACTCCACGATGAAACACCTTCTGGCATAGTATATTTCATGTAAAGTATTGTGGATTTTGACGTTCTTTCCACTTTTATACACTTAAATCTCTTGTTGTTTGAGTTTTGGCGAGGGTTGTTATAGGTCTGCGCTGCCAATGACATAGTCATGACGAGCATGAATGCTAATAAAAGATATTTTTTCATGTTACTAAGTTTTTAATTATTTACGTTAATATTGTTTTCTATTTGGTTTCAAGTACAATGCGGAATCCAAGACTGCCAAATACATATCCGCGAGAAGAACCGCGCCTTGTTACAAGGCAGTCGCTGGCTTTATTCACGAAACTTCTACCGCTTATGTCGTAAATGTCCGTCACTTGTTAATCTTCCACCTTTGGGCTTTGGTGCCATTATAATGGTAGAGTTGAATGTTATTGCCGTTGGCGACTGAGCCCTTTCTTAAGTCAATTACATAGTCGGGATTAAGAGCTGATTGGATGTAGAAATAATCTTTGCCAGCTGGTTTGAGATACCAGCGCTGAGCTTTCGTCCCGTTGTAGTGGTAAAGTTGGATGTTTGTGCCGTCCTGCACGATACCTTTCTGAACATCGAGAACATAGTCTGTGTTCATCGCCGAGCGGATGAAATAAGTGCCGTCGCTGTTAGGTTGAAAATACCAATGTTGTGCTTTTGTACCGTTCGACCGATAAAGTTGGATGTTTCTGCCATCCTGAACTATTGCTTTTTGCAAGTCAAGACAATAATTAGTGTCTAAAGCCACATGCACATAATAATAACCCTTGCCCAGTTGTGCAAATGCTTTGTTCGTGCCCCAAATTGCCATTAGGCAAATCATGCATACAAAAATAGCGATCTTCTTCATAACTAAGATTTTGCTGTTTTTTGAATTATATATTTTTTGATTGTCCCTATTGAATCCCCGCCCCTAGGGGCAGGGAACCATTATCTATTTATCTACAGACATAGCGATGCGGAATCCGAGACTGCCAAAGACATATCCACGAGAAGAACCGCGCCTTGATACACGGCAGTCGTTGGCTTCACTCACGAAGCTGCCGCCGCGCAGGGTAACATCACCGCCATCCTTCAGTTCGCACTTCGGGTCGGTCTGGCTGTCCTTGCTGTAGGGAGCATAGTCGTCAGCGCAATATTCATCCACATTGCCGCTCATGTCGTAGATACCCAGTTCGTTGGGAGCCTTGCCCTTCACCGCATGGCTTCCGCCTTCAATATTATTGAACCAAGCTACATCAGAGAGGTTGTTGGAACCTGCATACTTGAAGCCCTTGCTCTTGTTGCCGCCGCGTGCGGCATATTCCCATTCTGCCTCGGTGGGCAGACGGAACTTGCGACCGGTAATCTCGCTGAGTTTGCTGGCAAATAAATCGGCATCGCCCCATTCTATTAATACCACGGGAAGTTCTGCTCCCACAGAGTCTGCAGGATTCGAGCCAATGACAGCCTCGTAGAGAGCCTGAGTCACCTCTGTCTCGGCGATGTAGTAGTCGGAGAGAGTCACGCTGTGAACGGGCTTCTCGTCAGCCTTTGCGTCTGTTCCCTGCTCAGCGGTTGCTCCCATATCGAATGTACCTCCCTTTACAAGAATCATATTGAAAGTGACACCCTTCACGGTGAACGATACCTTTTCTTCGTCAGCAGTGCTTCCTTTTGAGGTGCTGTCGACAGGTGCTTCGCTTGACGCGCTCTTTTGGGCGGAAGAAGTGCATGACAAGATAGTCAGAGGAAATGCCACAAGAGACATTAGAAAGAAATAATATGCTTTTTTCATTTGGCAGATTTTTAATTGCATTATTAATCTTTTCAAAAAATTCAAACCAACTCTAGCTGTTTTTACTTGTCGTTGGTGAAGTTTACAAAGAACCATTTGTCTTTTTCATAGCCGCTCATCTCAGGGTCTTTGCCTATAGCCTCAAATTCCATTCCCTCTCCGTCTTCGTTTGGCTTGATATCCTTAACTTTTTTCGCGAATTCGTTGTAGTCAGCCTCGTTGCGGAAAGCGATGCTTCCGTATGCCACCGATTCAGCGGTGAGATGTACTATTATTGCGTTTTCATCGTCAGCAGTAGACTTTGTGAGTTGTCCCTCGTTGTCGAGCTCAACTGAAGCACCCTTACCGAAGTAGTACTGCAGGTTGTCGCACTGAGCGTCTTTTACTTCCTGCTTGAACAATTTCAGAGCCTTGAAGCCCAGGTCGTCGAGCACAGCCTGTGGCACAGAGTCCCACTCGGCATCCACTAAGGCTTTTATCTTTTCGGGTGTTACACTTGCTGTAGCGGCTGTTTCTGTTGTTTCTGCTTTCTCTTGGTTTGCTGCAGGTTTTGAATTACATGCTGCGAAAATGAATGCTGCCACAGCAATCATAATCATGGTGTACTTTTTCATAAATGTAAAGTTTTAAAAGTTATAAGTTTATTAAAGATATTATGTTCTATAAAATAAGCATTGCAAAATTAAGTAAATGTCGGGTACGTCGCAATTAATTAAGTGTGGACTTTTTCATTTGTAGACAAAAGTCCACATGCGAAGACTCGAATACTTTGTAAAAAGACTCGATGAAATGGGTGATTTTTAGTAGTTGGCACCCCAAAGATACACATCCTTTGGTCCGTTGTAGATGGATTCCTTGTTTCCGTCTTTCCACACGAAAACATTAGAGTCTTCACTTCCTACTATAGTCATCTTTCCGTTTTCCACGTTAAACAAGAACACACTAATTTCTTGGTCTTTAAATAGCGTCTCTGTCTCTTTTCCGTTCTTCCATAAAGAAATTGCTATGTTCTTGAATCCACCGATTTCATCGTCCCACTCATCAGCACTTTTTATTATTACATATTCGTCGCTGCCGTCTTTGGCGTATGCTATGGCGTCGCTCTCTGCTCTCAGGTTCTCCGGTTTTCCGTTACGCCAGAGTGCTGCGGCAGAGGGATTCTCAGCTTCTTCGGCATCAGAGAAATTGTTGGGGTCGGTGCTTCTACTTCCGCACGCCACCACATCAGCGCCGTTTACCACCACCATGTGGGCCTCAGATGCGACAGGCTCGAGTTGAGTCACACGTCCTTCCACGAGAACAGCAGCTTCGCCAAACTGCGAGTTCGTGGTGGCTGTGCCATATACCTTACCGTCAACAACCTTAATGCTGCGAAGAAAATAATTTTGAAATACATCGGGACCTACTATGGTGCTTTTCAGCCCGTCAGCATAGCGGTATAGTGTTTGTTTACTTCCTGTTTCGTCAGATGTTGTGGCATAGACAACAGGTTTTCCGTTTTGTATCACTATTTGCGCGGGGCCAGCATTTGGTCCTGTTTTGTCGAGCACCGTTGCTGTGTTGTTGGCATAGAGAACTATATTGTTGTCCTGATGACATAAAGCATAGATGTCATTACCTCTTGCTATTGCAGCAATCACATTGCCTTCGTTCTCCATAGAGAGGTTCTTGCCAGCATCGCTCAGAGTAACCTGTTCGCCGTCAACCCATAGTACGGGTTTCTCGTCCATTTGACCAAAGATACACAGCTTGGCATCAGTGTTTTTCTCCATTTCATCGATGGTTTCGGTTTCCGAAACGTTTCCCAAAGCCTTTTGTATTTTTTCCTTCATTCCACTACAACTTGTCAGACAAGACAAGGATAGCATGATGGCAAATATTTTCTTCATATCGTTTGGTTTTAGGTGATTAGTAATATCAGTGCACAAAGATAGTAAATATTTTTGAAAACGCAATAATCACAAGAAAAAAACCGCTGTGTTTCTCAACATAGCGGTTTTTTCTTTTGCCTTGTCATTCATCAACGAACTTTCAGGCATGTTTTATTAAGAAAAAGTTAATCTATTACTTAATGATAACAATAACATTTTATGTATTCAGCAATGCCTCTACTGTTGGCTCAAGACATCGCATGACTTAATGTTCATACACATGATTCGGTTATTAATGATTGTGCAAAGATAAAGAAAATTATTGAGAAATAACCCATCTCGTTGGGTGCAAATGGTTAAAAAACCAAAAAATAGTATATATAATAAGGTATATGCGAACTTTTTATTCTAATTTTGTCGCCCAAAATTAAAGTTTTAAACATTATGCAGAAGAATTTGGTAATAGTGGAGAGTCCCGCGAAGGCGAAAACAATTGAGAAGTTTTTGGGAAAAGACTTTAAGGTAATGTCAAGTTATGGTCATATCCGCGACCTGAAGAAAAAGGAACTGAGCATTGACACGACAACGCTGGAGCCCGACTACGAAATACCTGAAGAGAAGAAGAAACTGGTTAGCGAACTGAAGAGCAATGCAAAGAAAGCTGAGAAGGTGTGGCTTGCTTCCGATGAGGACCGCGAGGGAGAGGCTATCTCATGGCACCTGTGTGAGGTGCTAGGACTTGATGAGCAGAAGACGAACCGCATCGTGTTCCACGAAATCACGAAGCCTGCAATCCTTGCAGCTATTGAAAGTCCGCGACATCTTGATATGAATTTGGTTAACGCTCAGCAGGCACGTCGTGTTCTCGACCGCCTCGTTGGTTTCTCTCTTTCGCCGCTGCTCTGGCGTAAGGTGAAGCCGGCATTGTCGGCAGGTCGCGTGCAGAGTGTTGCAGTAAGACTTATAGTAGAACGCGAGCGTGAGATACAGGCGTTCAAGAGTGAGGAATACTTCAGGGTGAGCGCCATTTTCGGTCATCAGAATGCCGACGGTTCACAGAACGAGGTAAAGGCTGAACTGGACACCCGTTTCAAGACCGTTGAGGAGGTGGAACAGTTCCTTGAGGTATGCAAAAATGCCGATTTCATCGTTAACGACATACAGAAAAAGCCTGTGCGCCGTATGCCGGCACCGCCATTCACCACGTCAACGCTACAGCAGGAAGCCGCAAGAAAACTCGGTTTCACCGTTAGTCAGACAATGATGGTGGCACAACATCTCTATGAGCATGGACTTATAACATACATGCGTACCGACTCTGTGAACCTTTCTTCGCTTTGTCTGAACACCAGCAAGGAGGAGATTGTGAAGATGTGGGGCGCAGAATACAGTCATCCGCGTCAGTATCACACCAATGCAAAGGGTGCTCAGGAAGCTCACGAGGCAATACGTCCGACATACATGAGCAACCAGGCCATTGAAGGAACGGCACAGGAGCGCCGCCTATACGACCTCATCTGGAAGCGCACCGCAGCATCGCAGATGGCTGACGCACAGATAGAGAAGACACAGGTGACCATTGAGGTGAAAGGAACAACTCCGCAGCCTGCCTTCATCGCGACAGGTGAGGTTGTGAAGTTCGACGGTTTCCTCAAGGTTTACCGTGAGAGCAACGGTGATGATGACAACAATCAAGAGGAGTTTGCTCACACTCTGCCTGTAATGACTGTAGGCGAAGCACTTCAGCGCCGTGAGATTGTGGCTACCGAGCGTTTCAGCCAAGGTCCAATGAGATATACTGAAGCTTCGCTGGTGCATAAGCTTGAGGAGCTGGGCATCGGTCGTCCATCAACATATGCGCCAACAATATCCACAATCCAGCAGCGCGAATATGTGCAAAAGGGTGACAAGAAGGGCGAGGAGCGCCCATACAGCGTGTTCACGCTGAAAGGTATTAAGGTGACAAAGTCAACGCGCAAGGAGATGGTGGGTAGCGAGAAAGGCAAACTTCTGCCTACCGATATAGGCATCGTAGTTAACGATTTCCTGCAGAAAAACTTCCCAGGCATCATGGATTATAATTTCACCGCACGCGTAGAACAGGAGTTCGACAAGATTGCTGAGGGCGGCGAGGAATGGAAGAAGATGATGAAAGACTTCTACGGCAACTTCGAGCCTACCGTTGAGAAGGCAATGAAGAAGCGCGAGGACCATAAGGCTGGTGAACGCGAGCTGGGCATCGACCCAAAGAGTAATAAACCAGTGTTTGTGAAGATTGGTCGTTTCGGCCCTGTGGTGCAGATAGGAACTGCTGACGACAACGAGAAGCCACGTTTCGCACAGTTGCCCGCAGACAAGAGCATAGAGACTATAACTCTCGACGAGGCACTCGAACTGTTCAAGTTGCCCCGCACCCTCGGTGAGTATGAGGGCAAGGATGTGATTATAGGTGCAGGCCGTTTCGGTCCGTATGTTCTGCATAACCGTAAGTATGTGTCTATTCCTAAGGACACCGACCCTCTCTCGATAACACTCGACGAGGCAGTTGCTCTTATCGGAGCAAAGCGTGATGAGGATGACAAGCGCCATCTGAAGAAGTTCGACGAAGACCCGAAACTGGAGGTGATGAACGGTCGTTTCGGTCCTTACATCGCCTACGACGGCAAGAACTACCGTCTGCCGAAGGCTATGCACGCTAAGGCTGCAGAACTGTCGTTGGAGCAGTGCATGGAGATTGTGAACAAAACGAAAAAGGACTAAGCATCCCGAGAAACTAACCTCTTACCCAACGATGAACAGAATAATCCTTATAGGATATATGGGAGCCGGCAAGACCACTATCGGCAAGGCGTTGTCAAAGGAACTCGGCATGATGTTCTACGACCTCGACTGGTACATTGAGACGCGCATGCATCGCACAGTGGCACAAATCTTTGCCGAGAAAGGTGAGGAAGGATTCCGCAAGATAGAGCACAACATGCTACATGAGGTGGCTGAATTCGAGAATGTCATCATCAGTTGCGGCGGCGGCACACCCTGTTTCTTCGACAATATGGATTATCTGAACGGGCAGGGAGAGACTGTTTACCTGAAGGCTCGTCCCGAAGTGCTCTGCAGCCATCTAAAGATGGGCAAGATTGAGCGTCCGCTCATCAAGGGAAAGAGCCCCGAAGAGCTGCAGCAGTTTATCGTTGAACAACTGGAGAAGCGCGAACCTTATTATAATAAGGCAAAGCATCATCTTGATGTCTCGCTGATGGACAACTACGAGAAGATAAAAATCAGCGTTGATGAAGTGAAGAAATTGCTTGGGCGGTAAAACTTGTAAACTAAAAATACAACAATAAATGAAAAAATGGACGATTGAGGATTCTAAGGAACTGTACAACATCAATGGATGGGGCACTTCCTATTTCGGAATCAATGAAGAAGGAAACGTGTTTGTGACCCCCTGTAAGAACGAGGTGCAAATCGACCTCCGGGAAGTGATGGACGAACTGTCGCTGCGCGATGTACAGTCGCCTGTCTTACTACGATTCCCCGACATCCTCGACAACCGCATCGAGAAAACATGGAGCTGCTTCAAGAAAGCCTCCAAGGAGTACGACTACAAGGGCGAGAACTATGTGGTCTATCCCATAAAGGTGAATCAGATGCAGCCTGTGGTGGAGGAGATAATCTCTCACGGACGGAAGTTCAACCTGGGACTTGAGGCAGGATCCAAGCCCGAGCTTCATGCTGTGATTGCTATGCAGTGCCAGAGCGACTCTATCATTATCTGCAACGGCTACAAAGACCAAAGCTATATCGAGCTGGCCCTGTTGGCTCAGAAGATGGGAAAGCAGATCTTCATCGTTGTGGAAAAGATGAATGAGCTGGAACTCATCGCCAAAGTAGCAAAGAAACTCGATGTGCGTCCAAATATAGGTATCCGCATAAAATTGGCTAGTAGCGGTAGTGGAAAATGGGAGGAAAGCGGCGGCGATGCCTCGAAGTTCGGTCTGACAAGTGCCCAATTGCTGGAAGCGCTTGAACTCCTCGACAAGAAGAACATGCGCGACTGTCTGCGACTCATCCATTTCCATATCGGTTCGCAGATTACGAAGATACGCCGCATTCAGACGGCTCTTCGTGAGGCTTCGCAGTTCTATATCCAATTGCATAAGATGGGGTATAACGTGGACTTCGTGGACTGCGGTGGCGGACTCGGTGTTGACTACGACGGAACGCGCTCACCTTCAAGCGAGAGTTCTGTAAACTATTCTATCCAGGAATATGTCAACGACTGTATCTATACCTTCGTGGAAGCTGCCAACAAGAATGAACTTCCTCATCCTAATATCATTACGGAAAGCGGACGTTCGCTGGCTGCACACCACTCTGTGCTGGTCATCGACGTACTTGAAACAGCCTCGCTTCCAGAGATGCCTGAGGAGTTTGAGCCGGATGAGAACTCTCATCAGCTTGTGAAAGACCTCTATGATATATGGGATAATCTCTCACCCCGCAATGTGCTTGAAGACTGGCACGATGCCGAACAAATCAGGGAAGAGGTGCTCGACCTGTTCGCACACGGCATCGTGGACCTGAAGACACGTGCAGAGATTGAAGCCATGTACTGGAGCGTTTGTCATGAAATCAATGCGCTGGCCAAGAACCTGAAGCATATCCCTGAGGAACTGATGAATATCGACAAACTGTTAGCAGACAAGTACTTCTGTAACTTCTCGCTGTTCCAGAGTCTGAGCGACTCGTGGGCCATCGACCAGCTCTTCCCCATCCTTCCCTTACAGCGTCTGAACGAGCGCCCCACACGCAACGCCACCTTGCAAGACATTACCTGCGACTCCGATGGAAAGATAGCGAACTTCGTCACCAACCGTAATAACTCACACTCGCTGCCCGTTCATGCCCTGAAGAAGAACGAGCCTTACTATCTAGGTGTATTCCTTGTAGGAGCCTATCAAGAGATTCTTGGCGACATGCACAACCTGTTCGGCGACACCACAGCAGTACATATCTCTGTCAAGGATGGCAGTTATCATATCGATCAGATTATCGACGGTGAGACCGTTGCAGAGGTTTTGGAATATGTGCAGTATGCACCTAAGAAGCTTGTGCGCCAGTTGGAAATATGGGTGGCCAAGAGTGTCAAGCAGGGTAAGATCTCTCTCGAAGAGGGTAAGGAGTTCCTCAGCAACTATCGCTCAGGACTTTACGGCTACACTTATCTGGAATAATATAAGTGATGCTTATTGCCGATATAAAATATTGAAAGAAGATATAATGCAGAAAACGGGACTTACAATAGTAAAGGTAGGCGGGGCAATCGTTGAGGATGAGGCCCAGCTGGCGCAACTCTTACAAGACTTCTCCGCAATAGAAGGACCTAAGGTTCTTGTGCATGGTGGAGGACGCCGTGCTACGGCAGTTGCCTCAAAGCTGGGCATTGAGAGTCAGATGGTGAAAGGGCGCCGCATAACCGATGCGCAGATGCTTGAGGTGGTGACAATGGTCTACGGAGGACTTGTGAACAAAAACCTTGTGGCACGTCTGCAGGCGCTCGGCATCAACGCCTTAGGACTTACGGGAGCCGACATCAACTGCCTGCTTTCCCGCAAGCGCCCAATAAAAGATGGCATCGACTATGGTTTCGTGGGCGATGTGGAACGTGCCGACGGCAAGGCGCTCTCTGCGCTTATTGAGCAGGGCATAACGCCCATTATGGCACCGCTGACACACGACGGCAAGGGCAACATTTTGAACACCAATGCCGATACTATAGCGGCAGAGACTGCAAAGGCACTGGCACCCTTCTATGATGTAACTCTCATCTATTGTTTTGAGAAAAGCGGTGTGCTTGCTAATCCCGATGACGACAGTTCTGTGATACCGCTTATCACACATGCAGACTTCGACCGCCTTGTTGCCGATGGTACTGTTGCAGGCGGTATGATACCCAAGATACAGAACGCCCTCTCGGCTATCGATGCAGGCGTTGCCCGCGTGATAATAACAAAGGCAACAGCAATCGACGGCAAGAGTGGAACGGTCATTCAAAGTTAGGAAACAATCAAATTACTATAGGGGCGTACCCAGTGTGCGCCCTTTTTCCTTAACTTTATTGCTCCTTAAATATAAAAAAACACTTTTTTTTGAGTTTCTTTGTAACTTTCCCCCATAGTTAATCGTCGTCAATATAGAGAGAAGATGAAAAATATCAGTTTCCGTAACGATGTATTGCCGTTGAAAGACGTGCTCTACCGCCTTGCGTTGAGAATAACTCTCAACCATGAAGAGGCACAAGACATCGTGCAGGACACACTGATTAAGGTCTGGAACAAACGTGACGACTGGCAATCACTCGACAACATTGAGGCCTTCAGCATGACAATATGCCGCAACCTCGCGCTTGACGCGCTGAAAAAGAAAGGCAACAATAACGAAAGTATCGAGAAAGAACAGATTGACACACCTGACCGAGCATCTAATCCACATGAGCTAATGATACAGAAAGACCGAATAGAAATGGTCAGAAGGCTCGTGGATCAACTCCCGGAGAAACAGCGCAGTTGCATGCAACTGCGCGACTTCGAGGGAAAAGCATACAAAGACATCGCCCAGATACTTGGAATCACCGAAGAGCAAGTGAAAGTAAACATCTTCAGGGCGCGTCAGACAATTAAACAACAGTTTAGCAAAGCAGACAATTATGGACTATAAATATATCGAACAACTACTTGAGCGCTACTGGCAGGCAGAGACAACGCTCGAAGAAGAGGAGATTCTCAGAACCTTCTTCTGCCAGAAAGACCTCCCCGCAGAGATGCAGCAGTATGCTCCGCTCTTTGCTTACGAGAGGGAGGAGACGCGCAACGACCGTCTCGGCGACGACTTCGACGAGCGCATGCTCGAGATGGTTGGCGAGCAGATACCGGTGAAGGCACGCACCATAAGCCTCACGCAGCGACTCATGCCGATGTTCAAGGCAGCAGCAGTGGTGGCGATATTCCTTACACTTGGCAACGCAGCACAGGTGGCGTTCAGCGACGGCGACAGCCAGCAGCCCGCCAATGTGTCAGGCATCACAAAGCCTACAGAAGGTCCATCAATGGCAAAGGCAGACTCCATACGCCTCGACTCCATCAAGAAGGTGCAGCAGGAAGTCTCCTCGGTCATCATCAAATGAGATAATTTTCTATGCTTTCTCTATAAAATAATCATGTTTAAGTAAAACAACACGAAACTGTGAAGTTTCATTCTCTCAAATTTTTCATAACATACTAAAGTAAGAAAGAGAGGCATCGTTCGTGCGGAACGGTGCCTCATTTGTTTTTGCCCCTGCATGGAGGCTCTACGGACTTTTTAGACATAAAGACATATTATTATTGGACAAAAAGACATAAAGGACATGTTATTTCTGCATGCCGCCATTTAAAATTGTAGGGGCGTACCTCCGTGTGCGCTCGCCAGCATTCACAGCATAGTTGTCATCAGAAATATAAACACGACAACACATTCCGCCTGATGGCGGTTCGGGCGCACACGGAGGTACGCCCCTACATGTGGCTGACTTTTAGTTTGCAATAAGCCATATAACACTTGGAGTCTTTGTCAGGAGATATTCCTGAGCATGTCAGGTGTATCTCCTGAGGATGTCAGATATATACAAGTGAGGTGGTCAGGAAGCACAAGTGAGGGAGTGATTAGGCCCTAATCACTTCCTCAAAAGGCACAAGTGGCATTACTGGAAGTTGTTTTCGCCTGCGTGAAATTGGGTGAAAGTGAGTGAAATTGCACCTTCACACGCAATTCCTTGTATTCCAAAACGTTACAACGAATGTGAAGTTGTGAAATTGATTTTCGCTTTTTAAAAGTCAGAAAATGTATTATCGGTATGCTTTATCTCTCCACTCGTAGGAGGTGACGTGTCCCACGTCACAATCCCTCATTTCGTGACGTGAGACATGTCACCTCCTATTTGGATGCTGCAAATTTAATTGCATCCTTTAATGTTTTTTTTCACAAGGCTATACTTTTTATCCGCAAATTGCCGTAAATGGGACGTAAATGTATGGGCTAGTCCTTGGGACAATTATTACGAGCCTGTGTATCGTCGTTCATATCTTTTATCCATCTTGAGTTTGATATTCCTCTTCTTGCATTCCCGATTAAAGTCAGATTCTGTCATCGGACCAAACACTTTACAGTCCTTCTTGCGGATAATCCAATAGCAGTCTCGTATTTTAAGCATACTGTCCAATAGCACTTCAAGACTATCTACCTCATGCTGATATTGCATCGTGGAATCAGAAAAATATTTATAGATATCAATACGGCATCTCCTAAAACTATCACTATCTGGCATCTGGTATGCTATGATATGGCTCTTGTCATAGTCTTCATTTAATACTTGGTCAGGTATTAAGATTTCTAAAGCGTGACTCTCCTTATCTTTTTCTCTCGCAATAAAAATATCTTCTATTAATACGTAGGAATCACCTAAACTCATGTAATCGACATGACAACTACACAAAAGCATCGCCACAAATATGTATAAGAATTTTCTCATATGACTATTAATAATTAATGTTTTTAACGTAATGGGCAAAAATATGGTGAGGGATAATATTGATAAGGGTTCATGTAACGATAAGGGTCGTAATGAATAGTGTTAACCCCTCTTATAGAATTTCCTAACTTGGGATTTCCCACACCACCATAATAATCCATAAGTTGCTGTTCACGCCCTCTTATCGCTCCGTAACCATGAGTACCTTGAATCCACACATCTATTTTGGGTGAGCCGTATCCTTTATTTTTCATGTGATGTGAATAAAAAGTTTCTTAATCACCTGATTTTACATAATTAGTTATTTGACATACAATGACAAACCTTTCCACTTGGATTCTGCTTCATTTCGGTTACTGGTTAGATTACTGTCAAGCCCAACCACATCAGATAGAATACGGATACCAGGAGGGAAACCTATATTCTTTTGCAAATATAAGAAATCATCTACTGGTAAAGCCATCTGTTTATTATAGTTTCTAATTTCAGGGATATCAAGCTTACTTCCAAATATTTCATAATCCGACCATGAATTCTCATAATTGCACAACTTCCCCCAACTGCCACTATCACCAAAAACACGGTAATTGTTATATGGCATATTAAACAAAACTGCGGAAATGGAGCCGCCTGAAAGTAATTGCTTCCAACTTGTCGTAGTCGGTATCTTCAGTTGAAACGCTGCATTATCAGCACTATCCTCAACAATATAGAAATAATTGTCGCCACACGCTTGAAAGATTATCTGGATGAAACAATAAGTTTCTTCCGTAAACATTGGGGAAGATATTTGAAGTGACATATTAAATTCCTTTTGAAACAGTATGTTAACAGAAGATGTGTGTATGTCAAATTCGTTGGCTTTAATTGGGTTGAAAACACTCTGCATTATCGGAACGCATTCTTGCCGGTATTGATCGTCATTAAGTGCGAAGTCTGATAAGAATCTCAATGCACGACTATAACTTTCGACTGCTTTGGTATTTGAAACACCAAACATATCTTCGAAATAACTGTCGGAATACTTTTTGATACAATTCTCAATTACCATAATAGTTTATTTAGATCGTATTTTATAAAGTTTCTCTCTATTATTATAGTTAATATGTATTGTTTTTCCACCGCCATGAGAAGAATTATGTAATCCTACACGGTATTTTCCAACTTTAAAATACTCTTCAGTTCCATTGTAATGTATTTTAGCATTGCATTTTGATGCCAAACTCCTAAAAAGTTTATTAATATCCGTTCTTTCAATAAATGCTTGGCGAACTCCACCTTTTAAACGAGTAAAATGGTTTCCATTCAAAAAGGTTGTTATTGCTTTAGCATTAGTAGAAAAAGAGACTATTGTATTAAGAGCTCCACGTAAACCTGTAAGGATATCAAATTCTGGCCATATAGACTCCATTGGTTTTTCCCCAATGATATGTCCATTCAAGTAATAGATCCTGACCACCCGAATGTTCAAGCGGATTTGTAATTCGCTTGGATGGAGTATCAGCATCTGCAGATGCGGTGAATGGGTGTCTTGTTTTCATAGGCTATATTTTTTGCAGCATTTAATGCATGACGATGCAGCACGATGCTGCAAAGATAGTAAATATTCCGATACGTTGCATTCTTTTATCCATTTATTTTTTCACACCTTTTTTACAGGCGATACTTTTATCCGCAAATTGCCGTAAATGGGATGTAAATGCCAGTTCTGCTGAAACACTTTATAGGTTATTTTACCACGAATTTCTTTCCGTTTCTGACGTATATTCCTTTGGGCAGGTTGTCGGTGTTCGTAATGCGGATACCGCCTATAGTGTAAACCGGCTTGTCGGCATCATTCGCTTCTACTTCCTTTATTCCTGTAGGCAATTCAATTTTGAAGACAAATGCGTCTTTGGCATATCTAATTGTATGCCATGTTGTTCCAAAGAAAGGGTCGTCAATAAAAAGACCATAGTACATGATTAACATGTAGTATTGTTTTTCTTTTAAAACGGACTCTGGAACAAAAGTCCCAGTTATTGTCTCTCCCTTGTCAATACCCGTAAACATTATGTATCCCTCAATCTGAGAGTCTGCTACAAATTCACCTTGTTTATAACTTGCGGTGCAGAGACTCATTGCACAGATGTCAAATACAGGGAATTCCTCAAGATTCTTGTATGTCCATTCTATTACTGGTAGTTCCTCAGATAATACCGCGACATTCTCCTTCTTTAAATAATCGACATCTCCGTTTAAACTGTAGTCAATATCGGAAATCGTAAAAGTGCAGTTGCTGTTTATCCTATTGGTCTTTTCAAATTCAATATCTATACCATAAACCTCCTCATCCGCATATCCTGCTGTTAGGCATAGGTGTGCAATGTTTTTTGTCTGGCCTTCAGGAAAGAAATCATGGTATGGTAGAAACCTGAAAGTATATTCTTTTGTTTCTTGCGGCATAAGCGA
>OMXS01000002.1 GCA_900315095.1 uncultured Prevotellaceae bacterium
GCTTGCCACATATAACCTCGGTTACAATTGCAAGCTTCTCACTAAAACTGTACTTCATACACAAAAGTTTTATGTCTAACTTTTGGGGTGCAGTTCACCCCCTTACTAAAGGGGAGAAATGTCAAAAGCTTAGACCCCTCTTACTCCCCCTTCTTGAGACCCTTCTGGAACAAGCGCCCCTAACGGGTCGAGCGACTAGGAGGCGGAAATGTAACATGACTGGGAACGTTCAGACCCCCAACCCCCTCGCTCGGCTCCGCCGCTTGCCAGAGCAAGAACTTAAGGGGCTAGAGGCGCACACGGGGGAGCGCCCCTACAAACCCGCATGGCTTAACCTATAAATAATAACCTATAACCAATAACCTTTTTCCGTGTTTTCCGCGTAATCCGTGCCAAAAAGAATGATAAATAGACAATCCCCTCCTGACCTCCCCCTGCTAGGAGGCGGAAATGTAGCTCGTTTATTCGTATTTTGACCTTCGGTCGAACTTAGGCTGCACCTCGGAAATATGACAGAACCTTTGCTTACGCCGTTTCCTTATCAAGGAAACTCAAATGTATTTCGCTCGGTTTGCACTAACTTTGGCTTCGCCGAACTTACTCTCGTTCGGAAAAACTCAAATATATTTGGTTTTTCGCTCACTTAATCGTAACTTTGCAGGCAATAAACTAACCATATATTGTAGATATGATAAAAATTACTTTTCCAGACGGCTCAGTTCGCGAGTTCGAGCAGGGCGTGACTGGACTTCAGATTGCTGAAAGCATTTCGCCGGCTTTGGCACGCAGCGTTGTAAGTTGCGGAGTGAACGGCGAGACAGTAGAACTTAACAGACCTATCAACGAAGACGCCGCCATCGCCCTGTATAAGTTTGAGGACGAGGAGGGCAAGCACACTTTCTGGCACACTAGTGCTCACCTGCTTGCTGAGGCGCTGCAGGAGCTTTATCCGGGCATTCAGTTCGGTTTCGGTCCTGCTATCGAGAACGGATTCTTCTACGACGTGATGCCGCCTGAGGGCGTTGCCATCTCGGAGAACGACTTCCCGAAGATTGAGGCTAAGATGCAGGAACTGGCACGCAAGGACGAGCCGGTGGTGCGCCGCGATGTATCGAAGGCTGACGCCCTGAAGGAGTTCAAGGCCGACGGTCAGGAGTATAAGTGCGAGCACATCGACCAGGACCTTGAGGACGGTACCATCTCGACATACACGCAGGGCGCGTTTACCGACCTCTGCCGCGGTCCGCACCTCACATCGACAGGTGCTATCAAGGCCATCAAGATAACGAGTGTGGCGGGTGCTTTCTGGCGTGGTGACGCTAACCGCGAGCAGATGACTCGTATCTACGGTATCTCTTTCCCTAAGAAAAAGATGCTGGACGAGTATCTCGTGATGCTGGAGGAGGCTAAGAAGCGCGACCACCGCAAGATTGGCAAGGAGATGGAACTCTTCATGTTCAGCGACCGTGTGGGCAAGGGTCTGCCTATATGGCTGCCGAAGGGTACCGACCTGCGTCTGCGCCTGCAGGACATGTTGCGCAAGATACAGAAGAACTACGGTTATCAGGAGGTTATCACTCCGCATATCGGCTCGAAGAACTTGTATGTCACCTCTGGACACTATGCTCACTACGGCAAGGACTCGTTCCAGCCTATCCACACTCCGGAGGAGGACGAGGAGTATATGCTGAAGCCGATGAACTGCCCTCATCATTGCGAGATTTTCGCAAACAAGCCGCGCAGTTACAAGGACCTGCCGTTGCGTATTGCTGAGTTCGGTACGGTATACCGCTACGAGAAGAGTGGTGAGTTGCACGGACTGACACGCGTGCGCTCGTTCACTCAGGACGATGCTCATATCTTCTGCCGTCCCGACCAGATTAAGACGGAGTTCATGCGCGTGATGGACATCATCAAGTCGGTATTCTCAACATTCAACTTCGACAACTTCGAGGCGCAGATTTCGCTCCGCGACCCTAACGACCACGAGAAGTACATCGGTTCTGACGAGGTGTGGGCAGAGGCAGAGCAGGCTATCATCGACGCTTGTCAGGAGAAGGGTCTGAACGCTAAGGTGGAGTATGGCGAGGCCGCTTTCTACGGTCCTAAGCTCGACTTCATGGTGAAGGACGCTATCGGCCGCCGCTGGCAGTTGGGTACCATCCAGGTGGACTATAACCTGCCTGTACGCTTCAAGCTGGAGTACACCGCCGAGGACAATACGAAGAAGACTCCTGTGATGATTCACCGCGCTCCGTTCGGTTCTATGGAGCGATTCACCGCCGTGCTTATCGAGCATACCGCGGGCAAGTTCCCGTTGTGGCTCACTCCTGAGCAGGTGGCTATCCTGCCTATCTCGGAGAAGTTCGTGGGCTATGCCAACAACGTGAAGCGTTATTTCGACAGCGTGGGCGTGCGTGCTACCGTTGACGAGCGCAACGAGAAGATAGGCCGCAAGATTCGTGACAACGAGTTGAAGCGCATTCCTTACATGCTCATCGTGGGCGAGAAGGAAGAGGCCGAAGGTCTTGTAAGCGTGCGCAAGCAGGGACAGGGCGACCAGGGTCAGTTGAAGATGGAGGAGTTCGCTGCCCAGCTGAATGCTGAGGTTGCGGAGATGCTGAAGGCTACTGACTTGAGACCGAACGACTAAGGAGAAGGAAGAAGGTGGAATGATGAATTAGGAAGGAGGAATGAAGAAGGTGGAATGATGAATTAGGAGGGAAGAAGGATGAATGAAGAGGAAGGTAGAGGGAGATAGAGGACATCACAGTCCCCACCCCTGACCCCTCCCCTTCAGGGGCGGGGAACCTGCAAAGAGTTCTCCTACACCACAAAGGGACCTTAGCTATCACCCGTTATCCATCCCCTCGCTCGACCCGCAGGGGGCGCTTTGCTTGCAAAGAACACCCAACACCTACCACCTATCACCCATCAGCAAGAGTGTTGTCTTCTATCTTCGTGGCGAAGCCACATATCTCCTTGTAACTCCTTATAACTACAATAATAAATCGCCACGGATTCCGAGTGAGTCTGTGGCGTTTTTTTGTTATATGTGGGGATGACGTGAAGAAAACTAACGCTTTCTTTTGGCATTTTCCTTATTTTCATTATCTTTGCACGGAAATGTTTGAGCAGGAGATAAAGCAATACGAGGAGGTCAGGGCTGTCTATCAGCAGAAGATTGTTGAGAAGATGAGTGCCGAGGACTATATGGAGTACAATGAGATATTGTTCTCTGCTCATTCGTGTGCCATAGAGGGAAACTCGTTCACGGTAGACGACACTCGCATGCTGCGTGAACAGGGGATGGCGATGGTGCCGTCGGGTCGCTCGCTCTTAGAGTGTACCGAGATGGCCGACCACTTCCGCGCCTTCGACTATATGGTGCGTCATCTGGATGTCCCGTTCGACGAGTGGTTGCTGAAGGAGATTAACAAACTCGTGACTGAGCACACATTGGCTTATAAGGCCGAAGGCGCCGTTGCCGGAGAGTATACTACCGAGGATATGGCTGCTGGCGATACCGTCTTCGGAGACCATGAGAGTCTTATCGAGCAGGTGCCGCAGTTGATGGAGTCCACCTCGCGTGCTATGTTGTCTGACATTCATCCGTTGGTGGTGGCGGCGAAGTTTCATGGATATTATGAGTATCTGCATCCTTTCCGTGACGGCAACGGCAGGACGGGTCGGTTGCTGTCGAACTTCATCTTGCTGAGGGCAGGTCATCCGCTGCTTATCATCGAACTAAAAGACCGCGGCGAGTATATTTCGGCACTGAAAGCCATCCGCAGCGAAGGCACCGACGAGCATCTTGTTCATTTCTTCATAAAGGTGGCTACGCAACGCTTGCAGAACGAGATGGAGCAGAAGCGGCACAACTCGCGCAAGATGCTGTTCTTTTGAAAAACATTTAGAGAATAATGACACTAAAGGAATTTTTTGAGGGTGACAAGTTCGCCAAACTTGCGGGCGCCGAACTCATTGAGGTGGGCGAGGGATACGCCAGAGCTAAGATGGAGGTGGGCGACGAGCACCTTAATGGTGGGGGAGTGTGTCAGGGCGGCGCGCTGTTCACTCTTGCCGACCTTGCTTTTGCGGCTGCTGTGAACAGTCACGGCGTGCTGACGTTCAACACCACCTCGAATATCGTTTTTGTGCGTTCGGCTAACAAAGGCACCATATATGCCGAAGCACGCGAGATAGTGAATCATCATCGCATGCCATACGGAGAAGTGAAGGTCACCGATGCAGAAGGCAATCTGCTGGCAATCTTCACTTCAAGTGGTTATCGTAAGGAAGGGCGGGTTATCGAGTTCGATAAACCAGAATGCCCTTGCCGTTGAGCAGGAAAGAGTAGAGGTATGCGATGTCGGCGCCGCTTCCGCTGATGGGAGCGAGGGCATCGGCTGCCTTTCCCGGCACGTCGTCAAGTTCGATGGCGTTCACCTCTGTAATGTTAACGGCCAGTCCTGCGTCGCTGAGCATCAGGTAGGCGCGCTCTGGCTCGTCGCAGATGATGCGGTAGATGCCGTTGTCGATGGTGTCGGCAACTGTGGAGGCTATTATCTGTATTCCTGCCTCCTTGAGGATGGAGAGCACCTTAACGAGTGTTCCCTGCTTGTTCTCGATGAATATCGATATTTGTTTGAAGGTCATAGTTTGTAAGATTTAAGTTAGAATTTCTTCCTTAGGTCTTTCACTCTCACCGCCTTAGCCTCGTCGGATGCTTTGAGCGAGCCTTTCGGCACGAGTTTCACCTTTGGTGTGATAAGGATTTCATCGTGCAACTGGCGCGTGATTTCGCGTGTGAGCAGTTGCAGGTGCTGATAGTCGTCGGTCATCTCCTTCAGTTCCACCTCAACGGTCATGATGTCGCCGTTGGGAACGGTCTCGAGGGTGATGAGGAAGTCGGATGACAGTTCCTTGAACTGCATCAGTATCTTCTCTATCTGTATCGGGAAGATGTTTACACCCTTAAGTATTATCATGTCGTCGGAGCGTCCCTGCAGACGTGCCAGACGGCGATGGTGACGGCCGCACGGACATTCGCCGGGCAGGATGTATGTGAGGTCGCGTGTGCGGTAGCGCAGCAGCGGCATCGCCTCGCGGTTGATGGTGGTGAGCACCAGTTCGCCCAGTTCTCCCTCCTTTGCCGGCTCGAGAGTCTTGGGGTTGATTATCTCCACGATGAAATAGTCTTCCCAGATGTGCAGTCCGTTCTGCTCCTTGCACTCGAAGGCCACGCCAGGTCCCATCATCTCGGAGATGCCGTACGAGTTGTATGCCTTCACGCCGAGGTTGTCCTCGATGCGCTTGCGCTGTTCCTCGCTATGCGGTTCTGCTCCGATGCATAGGATGCGCAGGTTGGTGTCCTTGCGCGGGTCAACACCCTCTTCCTGCATCACCTCGTAGATGCGTGAAGCGTATGAAGGAATGGCGTGCAGCACGTTGGTGCCGAAGTCCTTGATGAACTTTATCTGTCGCTTGGTGTTTCCTGCGGCTGCAGGTACGGTTAGCATTCCCACCTTCTCGGCACCATACTGGAAGCCCAGTCCTGCGGTGAACATGCCGTAGCCAGCCGAGTTCTGGAACACATCCTCGGGGCGGCTGCCCACCATCCACAGACATCGTGCAACAGCATTAGCCCATTCCTCGAGGTCTTTCTTCGAGTGGAGCACTACGGTAGGGTTGCCTGTCGTGCCACTTGACGAGTGCAGACGGGTGCATTTCTTCAGGGGTACCGATGCCAGTCCGAAGGGATAGTTGTCGCGCAGGTCTTCCTTTGTGGTGAAAGGCAGTTTCCGCACGTCGTCGAGAGTCTTGATGTCTTCGGGAGTGATGCCCATTTCCTCGAACTTCTTTTTGTAGAACTCCGAGTTCATGCAATGGTTCACGGTCTTTTTAAGTCTTTCCAGTTGTAGTTTCTCGATGTCCTCTCTTGACATCGTTTCGATTTCAGGATTAAAGTACTCTGAATAATTCATCGTTTGTATAAAAATGTAGTTATGTTCATAAAAGTTATGCAAAAGTACAATAAAATCATAAGGTTACAAAAAATAGCAATGAAAAACTTTTGTCTTTTCCCTTATTTGTATTAAATTTGCATCATAATTCGGTAAAGTGACAAGTAAACTCGCCTCTTTGCCAACCTATCAATTTGTTAACTAAAACCATATGATAAACAAGCAATTATTACAGCCAGAGAGTATTGTGGTTATAGGTGGCTCGAACAACTGCCATAAGCCAGGTGGAGCAGTAGTGCGCAACCTCATAAGCGGAGGTTTCCAGGGAACGCTGCGCATAGTTAATCCCAAGGAGGACGAGGTACAGGGCATCAAGGTGTTTCACGACGTGAAGGAGGTGCCGCCCACCGACCTTGCTATCCTCGTTGTGGCGGCGCGTTTCTGTCCCGACTATGTGGAGTATCTCGCGGCGGAGAAACAGGTGCGCGCGTTCATCATCATCTCGGCTGGCTTTGGAGAGGAGACGAAGGAAGGTGCCGCACTTGAGCAGCGCATCCTCGACATCTGCGACCGCTACGGCTGTGCGCTGATAGGACCCAACTGCATCGGTCTGCTCACTCGCTGGCACCACTCGGTGTTCACCAAGCCCATCCCGAATCTTAACCCGAAGGGCGTTGACTTCATCTCGGGCTCGGGAGCAACGGCGGTGTTCATCCTTGAGAGTGCTGTGACGAAAGGACTGCCGTTCAACTCGGTATGGTCGGTAGGTAACGGTCGTCAGATAGGCATCGAGACGGTACTCGAATACATGGACAACAACTTCGACGCGGAGAAAGACTCGCTGGTGAAACTGCTTTATATAGAGAACATTGCCGACCCCGACAAACTGCTCTATCATGCCACATCGCTCATTCGCAAGGGATGTCGTATAGCAGCCATCAAGGCGGGCTCGTCGGAGAGCGGCAGTCGTGCGGCATCGAGTCATACGGGTGCTATAGCATCGAGCGACTCTGCTGTGGAGGCGTTGTTCCGCAAGGCAGGCATCGTGCGCTGCTTCTCGCGTGACGAACTGACAACTGTGGGCTGTATTTTCACCCTGCCGCGATTCACGGGCAAGAACTTCGCTATCGTCACCCATGCGGGAGGACCTGGCGTTATGCTTACCGACGCCCTCTCGAAGGGCGGAATGAATGTGCCGCCGCTCTCGGGGAAGGCTGCCGACGAACTGAAGGAGAAACTGTTCCTGGGTTCTTCTGTTGCCAACCCCATCGACATCCTTGCCACAGGAACGGCCGAGCAACTGGGCGTTGCCATCGATTTCTGCGAGAAGAAGTTCAAGGACATCGATGCCATAATGGTAATCTTCGGTACTCCAGGACTTGTGCAGTTGTACGAGACTTATGATGTTCTTCACAAGAAAATACAGGAATGCAAGAAACCGATATTCCCCATACTGCCCAGCGTGAGTACCGCAGGTCCCGAGGTGCATGAGTT
Source organism: uncultured Prevotellaceae bacterium (assembly GCA_900315095.1). GTDB lineage: Bacteria > Bacteroidota > Bacteroidia > Bacteroidales > Bacteroidaceae > Prevotella. Next base: position 7,461 of record OMXS01000002.1, read on the forward strand.
CTTGAAACGAGGACATGTGAACTTCTCCGACGAGGTGGTGCTGGCAACGGCGTTGACACAGGTGATGAAGACTCCCGCACCTGCCGACGGACAGATAGAGATTCACGGGGTGGATGTGCCTCGCATTCGCCGCATCATCGATGGGATAGGGGAGAACGGATACATCGCGCCCAACCTTGTGCACGAGTTGTTGCAGAGCGCAGGCATACCTACTGTTCCTGAGTTCGTGAGCGACAACAAGGAAGACCTTCTGGCTTTTGCCGACAAGTGCGGTTATCCCGTTGTGGCAAAGGTGGTTGGTCCTGTGCATAAGAGTGATGTGGGCGGCGTTGCGCTTAATGTGCGCACCCCGGAGCATCTGGCACTTGAGTTTGAGCGCATGATGAAGATACCCGATGCCACCGCCGTGATGGTTCAGAAGATGATAAAAGGTACCGAACTCTTCATAGGAGCCAAGTATGAGCCACGCTTCGGTCATGTGGTGCTCTGCGGTCTTGGCGGCATCTTCGTGGAAGTGCTGAAAGATGTATCCAGCGGTCTTGCGCCGTTGTCTTACGAGGAGGCATACAGCATGATTCACTCTTTGCGCGGATATAAGATAATAAAAGGCACGCGCGGACAGGCAGGTGTCAACGAGAAGAAGTATGCCGAGATTATCGTGCGCCTCTCTACGCTCCTCCGCTTCGCTACCGAAATCAAGGAGATGGACATCAACCCTCTGCTTGCCGACGAGAACGATGTCATTGCCGTAGATGCAAGAATACTTGTTGAGAAATAATTTCGAGTACTTGTGAGAAATAGTATAAAAACATTCCCCGTCCTACATCATCGTAAGACGGGGAGCGTTTGTTTATGAAGTCAGAATAGTTTTATACTCCTCTTTCCACTTTCGTTATTTTCAGTTGTCCATCCCTGCGCCCTACGGTATAGCGGTAGGTGACGTTCTGCTTATTGGAGTGGTCCATCCAATGGGCAACTGTGAAGACTTTCTCATACTGGTTGTTGCCGATAGCCTTTGCCTTAGTGGTGTTCAGCAGGTCCATATCGCCCACGGGGTCGCTGCACACGAGTTCCCATCCCATGTATTTATCGCCAATGGCCATATCACGGAGGTTCTCGTCGTCAGAGTCCAACTCTATTGCTTTCAAGGCCTCCGAACTGAGATATTTCTGCAGGTCGCTGACATCCCAGCCGTCCATTGCGTAGAATTCCTCGATGAACGCTATTGCCTCCTCGTCGCTTACCGCTTCTTGCTTGTCGTTCTCGAGGGAAACAGTCTCGGTTATGGTGATGCTCAAAAGGGAGTCGGTCTTCGCCTCCACTTTGTCGCCTGTCTTTTCCTCAATAAGGTTTTTCAACTTGTCCTTCAGGTTGCACGACGTGAAGAGGCTTACAGTCAGGGCCGCGCATGCAAAGAACAAAACGTGTTTTCTTCTCATCTTAATTTGGTTTTTGTATAATTTACTAAACTTTCGCAAGCCTCGCTTGCTCTGTAGATAGAAGGTGATAGGTGATAGGTAATAGGTAATAGGTGATGTCCTCTATCTCCCTCTATCTCCCTTTTATCTCCTTTTATCTCCTTAACATGCGAAACTTGTAATAATGTTCTTCAGTTAATGGTTACTCATCAAATGCATGTTCGTAAAGACTGTCCAACTGTGCTTCAGTCAGATTCTCTATGCCTCCGAATTCTTGTGCCTTGATCTCCACCTGTTGCCAACGGCTTCTCTCTGCTTGCATGTTCCACACGGCATCAGCGCCTTCGTTTCCGAGACCGTCAATCTGCGTGATAAACAGTTTGCCGCCTTTCTTCTTCACGGTAAAGTAGAGGTTTTGCACATAACTGAGCACGGGGTCTGCCCAGTAGAATATCTTGAAGTCTTTCACATATCTGCCGTTATCGTCTTTGTATGCAGGCTGATTGTCTTTGCTCAGATATATCATTTCAGAGTTGTCTATGCATGTAAGGAGCCATGTGGCATATTTGGCGCTGGTGTCTTTGTCGTATGCGTTCTTCACGCTGTCGCGTAAAGTCTGTAACACGTTAGGAGCGAGATAGCGTTTCAGCACTTGCTCGTCCCATTCAGACGACCCTTGCTCCGGGGCGTGCGTATAGAACTCCTCGATGAAAGCGAGAGCCTCCTCGCTGCTCACTTCTTGCCATCCATCGTCGGTTATACTTGTCTTTGTCGTCGATGCTGCGTTCGATTTGGCGTGCGAAGCGCTGGCAAACGAATACAAGGCCACAGTCATTAGCATGACTATAAAAGTAATGGCATAATTTGTCTTTTTCATTGTGTTAAACGTTTTTAAGTTGCTGGTGCAAAGATAACTAAAATAAACGAATGTGCAAATACTTTATATTATTTATTTTCTTCCGTATATAATTCCCACTCCTGGAAGCATGCCGGGCATCATCATCCATTTTGGCACAGGTATTTCCTTGCAAGAGTCGGCATAGTGTATTTCACTAACGGCATCTGCCTTCAGACGCTCGATGGTCTTTTCGAAATCACCATATACCGAGTGCTGCCCATAAAGGTCTTGCAAGGCAAACACACCGCCTTTCTTGAGCACTCGCAGCGTCTCGCGAATGAGCCGTTCCTTGTCCTTGCAGTTGGTCACCTCGTGATAAACGAAGTTGCTCACTACGGCATCGAAGGTCTCGTCGGCAAAGTCCAGACGGTTGGCATCGCCGTGAAGGAAAGTACAACGGTCGGCAACGCCCTCAGCCTCGGCGTTATGCTGGCACATACGATGACTGTAGTCCCACATGATGCCCCAGTAGTCGATGCCCGTGCACTTCGCTTTCGGGAACTTTTTGGCGCAAAGAATTGTCAACGCTCCTGCTCCGCAGCCCACATCGAGCAGGGTGCCCTCGCCATTCCAAGGCAGTTTGTCGGCAACATAACGATGCACCTTTTCCATGAAACCGCCGCCGTGATGTGAGAAAGCACGATAAGAGAGAGTCATGTATGCAAGCAGGGCAACGACGAAGCACAGCAATAGAGCGATGACGGTTATCCACAGCCATCCCCATGCAAAGCAGACAGATGCTATGAGCAGCGCGGCAACCACAAGGGCAACAGCAGCGGCAATTACAAGTAGTTTCTTGGGAACCCAGTTCCCGTAGTCGGGTTTTAGTGATGTTTTCATTTTCTTGGTATTTAATTATCTGCGTGCAAAGGTAACGCAATTTCAGCAAATGCTCAATACTTAAAAACAATGATTCTCGTGAATGCTCTCTTAAAAGTAAAAACCGCCGATATTAATGAGTAATATCGACGGCTTTATAATCTGATATCGCGGTTAGTTGATGAGATAAATCTTCTTTTGTCCGCGATACTCACAGGTCACTGTGGCGCGTCCGTCGGTAATCTTGCCCACCTTGATGTTCACGCTAGACGGTGCTGTTGCGTTGATTACCGATGTGTCGGTCATGCGTGCATAGGTCTGGTAGCGGTTCTCCTCGGTGTAGCCGTTGGCCTCGGTAGAGCGGATAGGAGTCTTTGGCAATTGCAGTTTATGTCCGTCAACGGTAATGGTCACCTCAGGTACGAAGGGAACGGGCTTGGCGTCAGTCTTAGTGAAACCGATCCCGTGAAGGTCGAAGAGTCCTTGCGGGCGCTGTGGTCCCTGCGGACGACGGCCCCATTGCGGCTGCTGCGGTTCAGGGATGTCTGGTCCTTCTGTCACCAGATAGATGGCATGCTTGCCGGTCAGACCTTCCACATCGGGAACCAAATGAGAAATAGTAACCGCCTGATTGGTAGGAGTCTTATCGCCGACATAGATGAGGCCAATCTCTTTACCCTTCCAGGGGTCGTCAAGCATGACGTGAATCTTAAAGGCACCCTTACCGCTGTAGGTCAGGTTCAGGTACAGATGGGCGTTGTCGCCCTTCTTGATACCCTCGAATGCCTTCACGCCTTTCGTGTCCTGAGCCAGACCGCCGAAGCCGAAGTACTTGAAGCCGATGATGCCGCCGTTCTGTATGCCGGCGAGGTCCATCGAGTTGTTCCACACATCGTGGTTGTCTTGCATCCATTCGTTTGCACCTGGACCATAAACGAAGCATGCATAACCTGCGCTATAATATTGATAAGGTGGCAGACCGAAAATCTGGAAGCCCTCGCTGGTCACCTCGGCACCCGTGTATTCGTTGCCGTCGCTTGCCTTAGCCGTCCATACATTATCCTTAACGTAGGGGTCGTAGCCTGTGATGGTCACCTTACCGCCCTTTGCAACGGGCTTCTTGTCCCATGTAATCTTCACCGGAGCCACCATAGCCTGACGGGCGTTGCCGAAACCGCGTGGAGGACGATGATAGAAGACATACCATTGACCGTTTATCTCCTGCAACGAACCGTGAGTGTTGTGGCCGAAGTTCGTTGTGATGAGTTTCGAGCCGTCCTCGTTGAGCACGACGCCGCGAGAGTCAACCAGCACACCTCCCGAACGCCAAGGTCCCAATGGAGAGTCGCCGTAGGCATAGCGCAGAGCGGAGTTGGTATTGCCCAAACCGTATTCCTTGCCGCTGTAACCCGAGAACACCATCACATATTTGTTGCCCACCTGACGTATGCTGCTGGCCTCGAAGAAGTTGAAGTCCAGCGGATTCTGTCCTTCGTAGAGTGCCTCGTACTCGCTGCCAGCCTTGTCGAGCAGACGGCCGTCGGCGCTGCTGGCAGGGATGAACGGGTCGATGGGCTCTGTGCCTTCGCGCTTAGAGAACATGGTGTTCTGGTCGAGTTCTACAGCCGTTGAGTGCTGGAAACCGTAGAATACGTATGCGCGGAATCCCTTGTCGTAGTCTTTGTCTTTCTTGTCAGTAATGTTCTCAACGAATACCGATGGGTCGAAGTCGATGAACGAGCCAGGAACGCACTTGGTGCCGTCTTCAGTAAGGTTTACAGGAGTGAACGGACCGTCGGGGCGGTCGCCGCGGCATACCATTGCCACGCGCTGCCATCCACGCGAGTGGGGATAGAGCCAGTAGGTCTTCTTGCCCGTGTTGCGGTCCTTCACCTCGACGAGGTCGGGCGCAAACATCGTGTCCCATTGTCCGTTAACGTAATGAGTGAAGATAGGACCCTCGTCACGCCATTGGCTGAGGTCTTCAATAGGTGCCGACCACATGCGGATGTCTGGTCCGCAATAGCGTGTGTAAGCCACATCGTGCGAGCCGATGATGTAAGCGCGGAACTTCCCAGGGTTGTCGGGGTCTTCAAAAACGCGCGGTTCACCATCGGGCACATGTTCCCACAATGGCAAATAAGGATTCTGAGCCGAACAGGCAAGTGAGGCGACGAACGCCACAATAAGCAAACTAAATCTCTTCATGTTTATATTTTAATTAGGTTATTAGTTTCGTGTTGCAAAGATATGTTTTTCTCGCTTAACGTGGAAGGAATGATGTTTCATTTACTTTATACCATGTTTCCTATTAGTCATCGCTGCCATGTATATTTGCATAAACAGCAGTAATTTATTCGGATATTTTGTTGTTATAAAATAATTAATTACTTTTGCCATACATAATAACGGCTAATGACATGAAGATAATCATAGCGATTGATTCGTTCAAAGGGTGCCTTAGTTCAATAGAGGCGAACATGGCGGCAGCAGAAGGCATCAGAAATGTATGCCCTGAAGCGGAGATTATGCAGGTGCCTGTAAGTGATGGCGGCGAGGGATTCCTTGAGGCTTTCCGCGCAGCCATCGGCGGCGAGACGGTAGAGATACCTGTAAGAGACCCGATGATGCGTCCCATCACGGCAGAATATCTGATGCAAGGCGAGACGGCTGTTGTAGAGATAGCCCGCGCAAGTGGACTGCCCCTATTGACTGCAGAAGAACGTAATCCGTTGGTGGCCACAAGTTACGGCACGGGACAGTTGGTTGCCGATGCCGTTCGCAGAGGTGCCAAGCATGTCCTTGTGGGACTTGGCGGTAGTGCTACAAGCGATGCCGGCAAGGGAATGCTCCGTGCGCTCAAGGATGCTTTTGCCAAGAACGGGACTTGGGACGACATTGAGGAACTGAAGTCTGTAAGATTCACTATAGCATCTGATGTCAGGAATCCTTTGTATGGTGAAAACGGGGCAGCACATGTGTTTGCGCCGCAAAAGGGCGCGACGCCTGAAATGGTGCTTGTGCTTGACGAGCGGGCAAGAAAATTCGCCGATGTCTCGGCTAAGCATTTTGGTTACGACCGTTCGATGATGGAAGGCGCAGGCGCTGCTGGTGGACTCGGCTATGCTTTCCTCGAATACCTCAATGCGGAATGTAAGTCAGGCATACAGATATTGCTCGACACCATACATTTCCGTGAACAGGCAAAGGATGCCGACCTTGTCATCACGGGCGAGGGCTCTGCCGACCGTCAGACGCTTATGGGCAAGTTGCCGATGGGCGTTTTGGAACATGCGGAGGATGCTCCCGTGGCTTTGATGGCAGGCAGAATTAGCGACCGAGATACTCTTTTGCATGCGGGCTTTGCATGGGTGGAATGTATCAATCCCCCAGACATATCGTTGGAGGAAGCGATGCGCAAGGAGGTGGCACAGCATAACATTTCCCAGACGGCCAGTCGTATCCTTTTGCAACGTCAGAGGTGCTCTTTTAGAGGCTAAGAGATATACTTCTGACATCCTCAAAGGTATATCTCTTGGGGTGTAAAAGGGCATCATGCGATACGACTTCAGACAACTCGCTTTTAAGACGGTAAATTGAAAGCATTTAAAACGTCGAAGGAGTGAAAAAGAATACAGGCAGAGGTGAAAAGAACCCCTGCCTGTATTCTTGTTGTAGTTATAATGTCTAATTTCCTATCGCATATTTCTTAAATAGGGTTGTTCTCCGCGAAGAGTTTCATGCGCTCTTCGAGTTGTGCATACTGATGGTCTTCGATGAACGAAGTGCAGACGCGCAGTCCTTCCTGGTGAGAACCGGTGGTGATGAGGCAGATGGCACTCACGCCGTAGTACATCAGTTCGCGAGCTAGTTCGCCGCTCGTCATTCCCTTGTAGCCGATAGTGAAGTAGAAGCCGTCGGCGATGGGCTGGTCGAGGTCGCGGTCATACACGATGTGAAAGTTATGACGGCAGAATATCTCCTTCAACTTATGAGCGCGCTCGCCATACACTTTTATCTCGTTGCGGAAGTTATACTTTCCGTCGGATGCTGCCCCGAGCATTGCCGCCATAGCGTATTGTGCGCTGTGACTGGTACCTGAAGAGAGAGCATAGAGCATTCGGGTGGAGAACACCAGGCCGAAGGGCAGTCCCTCGTAGCGTGCCGACAAGTCGTCGTAGTGGCGATGGAACAGTTTGTCGCTGATGCATGTAACGCCGATGCGCTCGCCTGCATAACTGAAAGCCTTGCTTCCGCTTATCAAGAGGATGTAGTTGTCGGTATAGTGTGCCACGCTTGGCTGATATGGCGGCTCGAACGGACGGCTGAGGTCGCGGCGGAAGTCCATTGCAAAGTATGCGAGGTCTTCCATCACGATAGTGTCATAGCGTGTTGCCAGTTCGCCGATGATGCGTAGTTCGTCGTCGTTGAAGCATATCCATGAGGGGTTGTTGGGGTTGCTGTAGACTATGGCGCAGATGTTTCCTTTGGATAGATAACTCTCCAGTTTTGGACGTAGTTTCTCTCCGCGATAGTCATAAACATCGAAAGTCTCGTACTTTACGCCCTGCACCTGCAGTTGCATCTTCTGCACGGGGAATCCTGGGTCGATGAAGAGCACCGTGTCCTTCCGTTTGTCGGCTTGCGAGCATGTGAGGAACGAGGCGAATGTTCCTTGCATTGAACCGCACACCGGCACGCATCCCTCGGGCTGGATATCTACGTCGATGAATGCCTTGACGAAGCGTGATGCCTGCTGTTTCAGTTCGGGCAGTCCTTGGATGTCGGGGTAACTGTGGGCTATACCGTCCTGCAGAGATTTCACTTGAGCGTCCACTCCCACCTGTGCGGCGGGAAGTCCCGGGATGCCCATCTCCATTTTAATAAACTCTACGCCGCTGGCCTTCTCGGCCTTTGCAGCCACCTGCTTCACCTCGCGGATGGTAGCCTTCGCGAAGTCTTGAATGCCAAGGTCGTTAATCAGACCATCAACAATTTCTTTCTTTATTGGTGTTTGTGCCATGTTAGATTATGTTTAATTGCATGCAAAATTACGAAATAATGCTGATATGGCGAAATGATTTGGCAGTTTCTTTGTTACAAATTCTTCATCGGAGACTCTTGTGGCTCAGGTGTTTGTGTTTTATAATTAGGTGAAAATGAAAAGCATTACGAATTTATAATAAAACGTCCCGTCTCACAAATGGAGAGGGACGTTTTTCTTTATAATTTAATTCATTCTTTAGGGGAAGGAAACAGTTTAATAAAGGATAGTTCTCCAATCTTCAAAACTCCATTGTTGCTTAGTTCTGATATTGTCTCTTTTCTTGAGTAGTTATCCTCATAATAAGTAGTATTATAAAAGCCACTTCTTATACAATCGAAAACGGCTTTTACATTACCAACGAACCAATTTGGTTGGTCAGTGTCCATTACTATTGCAAGGTATTTACCGTTTTCTGATAGAATCGCTATTTGGTAAAATGATCCTCCAATATTTTTATAAATTCCTTCAATATCATTAATATCTGCAGTTGTAAGGTATTCCTTGATTTGGCTTTCTGTCCACATAGATTTCTCTGATGTTGGTGTCGGAAGTCCTGGCGTTTTTGATGGATCAAATTTATATGACATATTTTCCATTTTGCCCAATGCTCTTTTACATGCTCGGTTAGCATCAGCCTTAGCAGAAAAAGTATTACCGACACCTTCTGCTTCAAAAACTAGTTCGCCTAGCATGTTTGTTAACTTGAAGTTAAAAGGCGTACCACCATATTTAATTTCAAAAGAATAAGTTAATTCTAAAGTTGCAAGTCTTTCATTTTGAGTGGTAGGAATATCACTGCGAGATGTCACAACTTTAAAACCTTTTTTCACAAAAGAATCTTTAATTCTGTCGTCAAGTCCCCACTGATTGTTTGTGTGTGAGTTTAAGAAAATGCAGTTATATCCATCTAACTGCTGTGCAAATGTCATCACTGATGACAATGCGAATAATAATACCATTACTTTTCTCATGATTTAATATTTATAATTTTGTTAGTTAACTTCTTTTGCTGTGGTCATATCTTTATACTTCTTCGCCTTATTAGGATCCTTGTCACAACCAATTCCGTTTTCATAGAAATAAGCTATCCAAGTACATGCATCCACTACACCTGCATCTGCTGCTTTCTTAATATATATAAAGGCTTGACTGTCATTCTTTTCCATCAAATTATTACCACTAAAGTACTCCTTTCCTAAATTAAAACATCCCTTAGCACTGTTTAATTCTGCAGCTCTCAATAAATATTCTTTAGCCTTTTTTTTATCTATGGCATCCTTCTTTCCCCCAAATGCCCCATTGTTGTAATAACAGAAGAGATTATTTGCGGCGCTTCCACTTCCATATACAACAGCTAATTTCCAGGTTTCTATGCCCTTTTTCAAATCCTTTTCACATCCGACACCGTCAATATATGCAAAGCCTAAATGAAAGGCTCCATCTTCAGATTTAAGTTTTGTCGCTTCTTTATAGTATGTAAAACTTTTTTCATCATCTTTTTCAACATCCTTTCCTTCATAGTACAACCAACCTAATTGATTGTTTGCCTCACCATTACCGCGTTTTGCTGCTTTCTTAAATAATTCTATCGCTCTTTCTGGATTGTGTATATCTTGATATGTGCTATCTTCAGAAATACATAATTCAGCCATTTCAACCATACACTTCGTATCGTTACTTTCTATACCGCGTTTTAGCCATTCCATTTGCTTGGTAATGTTTTTTTTCAAATTCCCATATCCGTAACCATAAATGACAGCTAATGTATATGAACTGCGTTTTAACCCTCTATTAAATGATTGAGTATATAAGTCAATCGCTTTATTCACGTCAATATCTATTTTACTAGTTCCATATAGATAGATTCTACCCATACAATTCAAATAAAAAGGATTCTTCTTGTCTTTAATAGAGTTTAATAGTTCCATAGCTTTTTCCTTGTCCTCATCAAACGGATCTTCACCATCAAATAATAAACCTGCATATATTGATTGCACATATGCATTATCAGTATTCTTTATAAGATTTTCTAATATTGACTTTCCTCTTTCCAAATCTTTGTCTATATTATAACTACCAAATATGTAGGCACAGGCTAAATCGCATGTTGCCTCTTCGCATCCTTCATTCGAGGCTTCTATTAATAGCTCCAGTGCTTTTTCTTCGTCATAATCAACACCTTCTCCATTGCCATATGCTATGGACAACCTCCATTTTGCATATGACTCTCCTTCATCAGCAGCCTTCTGATACAGTTCTGCTGCATCATCAAATCTGTTTTCAATTCTAAATCTATCCGCTTTTTTACTATTAGAAATACACGATGAAAATAAAAGCATTGATAGAGTAATGGTATATAAAATATATTTTTTCATAGTTTGTTTGTTTATTAAATTCTTATGTTTGATTTCTTAATAGAACACTTCGCTAAATCCTCAGTACGATTAAGAAAATCGCAGATCATATCCGCTGCTCCATCTTTTATGAATGGAGATAAAATGACTTCGTCAATTACGTTACCACAATTGACATTTAACAGCATGGGTAATTCAATAAAGATGCTATCTGAGAGTTCTTTACGGCAACTATTCTTTTGGGGCTCAAAATAGAATCGCAACTCTTCTTCATTTGAGAAATGATGACTCTTGGTAAATGCTAACTCTTTGATTGTTTGAGAAGGGTTGTAGCCGCAATAAGTCATTTTTCCACAATATATAGTGTAGTCGTTAGGTGTTATAGAGTCAACAAATTTATCAATTGTAGTCTGAATTCGTACACCGATTTTTGAAGTATAAGATTTCCACATAAGATAGTTCTCGTCGCTTCTAAGTGTCCAACATGAAACAGGCCATTCTTTTATTTCGTCAAAATCGTGGCTCCTATCCATATATACATTAACTTCATCTTCTACAAAAGTTTTGTCTTTGAACAAGTGTCCTCCAACAGCGCGAAAAGGCATTACTTGTTTGATTGGAAGCCGTTTTTCATTTCGGTCTTCAAATTCCCGTTTTATTGACACATAAAACTTTTTCCTTTTTACCATGTCCAAAAAGAAATCGAAGTCCATGTATTTATAGATTGGTGTATCAGGACTTAATTCAGGATGCAGGTAGTATATTTTCTCATCATAGGTGTCGAATGAACGTATTTCCATATACTTAAATTTTCCTTACCCACCCCAGTAAGAAAACTCACAAATTGATTGATTATGTATAAAAAAGACGTGGGTGTCAGTACTTGTTACTCATCCCACGCATCGAGGCTCTGGCATCGCCCTACTTGTCAGAACGAGCAACACCGAAGCCCACGTCGATATGTATAAAAGACAATAATAGCAAAGGCCAAAATAGGCTGTCTGCGTTCTATTGTCGAACAATACATATCAATGGGGCGTCATTGTTGCTTTGTTATTTGACAAGTATTTGGAACTGCCAGATTCCGATGCGTCAAGCACAAAGCGTCAAGTAACGCCTTTTTTAGATTACTCTTCCTTCTGTTTCTGCATATTTGGCATACACTTCAGTTGGAGAATCGGTGCAAAGATAGATAATATTTTTGAAATAAAGTGCTTTTCCTTCAAAAATATTGTATTTACACAATATCTATATTTTAAATAGATAATATTAATAGCAAATGATTCAAAAAAGCAACATTGGGAACATTCCAAATGTTGCTTTTTACGAAATCTAATGATTAGGCTATTTCTGAGCCTCTCGTCCCAGTGTGAGTGCCTTGATATTGGCATCAACTATCTTCTCGCCCTTGCGGCCGAATACGCGGCGGATGGCATCCTCGAGTTTCGAGTATTCTATGCCTAGTGCCTTTTGTGCAGCACCAAGCAGAATGACATTTGCAGAGCGTGGCACGTTGTTCTCCTTCGCCATCTTCTCGATGTCGAGCACGATGACATTGCTTATCTTTGCCAGGTCGGCGTTGATTTTCTCCATGTCGGGATAGTTGGGGATATTGACAAAGGGAGTGCTGCTGGTGATTATCCATCCCTCCTTGTTGAGGTAGGGCAGATAGCGCAGCGCCTCCATTGGTTCCATCGAGATAATCACGTTGGCGCCACCCTTGGCGATAAGGTCGCTGTTGATGGGTTCTGACGAGATGCGCAAGTTCGACTGCACGTCACCGCCTCGTTGGCTCATGCCGTGCACCTCGGCCTGCTTGATGTAAAGGTTCTCGTTCATGGCTGCCTCGCCTATGATTGTGGCGATGGAGAGGATTCCTTGTCCTCCCACACCGCAAAGGATTATGTCTGTTTTCATTTCTGTCCCTCCTGTGCTTTCTTTTGTTTCAGATGTCTTTGAAGTGTCTGCATGCACTCGCGTCGCGGAATGATGACAGACGTGCCTTTATAATTGATTTCCTCACGGATGATGCGGGTAATCTCGGGCATGTTCTTAGGCAGAGGAACCACCACATGCAGGTGTTCGTCGCTAAGGCCGAGTCCGCGGCAGATGGCCTCAAACTTATTTGTTCCGGCAGAGTCTTGTCCGCCAGTCATTCCCGTGGTGAGGTTGTCGCTGATGATAACGGTTATGTTTGCGTTCTCGTTGATGGCATCGAGCAGTCCTGTCATTCCCGAGTGGGTGAATGTAGAGTCGCCGATGATAGCTACTGCCGGCCATTGTCCTGCATCGGCAGCACCCTTCGCCATTGTGATGCTGGCACCCATGTCAACACAAGAGTGGATGGCACGGAACGGCGGCAGGAATCCGAGTGTGTAGCAGCCGATGTCGCCGAAGACGCGTGCATTGTCGTATTCGCGCAGCACTTCATTGAGCGCAGCATATACATCGCGGTGGCCGCAACCCTGACAGAGGGCTGGCGGACGTGGCACCACATCCTCGCATGGAGCATAGCATTGGTCAGTCTCTATGCCGAAGGCCTTCTTCACGATGTCGGGATTCAACTCTCCTGTGCGTGGCAGTTCGCCTGTCAACTTGCCCATGATGTTCTTTGCCTCGCCGACACCTCTTATAATATCCTCGATGAATGGCTGTCCTTCTTCAACAACCAGTATCTTGTCGCATTCTTCCATAAGTTCGCGCACCAGTTTCTTTGGCAGAGGATACTGCGAAATCTTCAGAATAGGGTAGGGGCATCCTGTTGGGAAACACTCGTTGACGTAATTATATCCGATGCCGCTTGCTATGATGCCCAATGGGTGATGAGTGTTGTCTGTTGGCTGTTTGAGGAAGTTATATTTAGAGTTTACAGCATCCTCTTCGAGTTGCGCCTGCTGTGCTGTGACGATGTCGTTGCGCTTGCGTGCATTTGCCGGTAGCAACACCCAACTGCTTGCAATGGCGTTATAGTTGAGTTCGTTCTCTTTGCGTGGTTCTGCAGCAACATTAACCACGGCACGCGAGTGTGCCATGCGGGTGGTTACGCGCATCAATACCGGCAGGTGTTGCTTCTCGGAATACTCGAAAGCATCTGCCATCATATCGTAAGCCTCTTGCTGAGAACTTGGCTCAAATGTTGGGATAAGTGCGAACTTGCCGTAGAAGCGAGAGTCCTGCTCGTCCTGCGATGAGTGCATCGAAGGGTCGTCGGCAACGAGAACCACTACGCCACCGTTCACTCCTGTCATTCCTGAGTTAACAAACGGGTCGGCGCAGACGTTCAGTCCCACGTGCTTCATGCACACCATAGCGCGTTTTCCCATGAACGACATTCCGAGGGCGGCTTCCATTGCCGTCTTCTCGTTGGTGCTCCAACGGCTGTGAATGCCACGCTCCTTTGCTATGGCATTGCCTTGGATAAACTCTGTAATCTCGGTCGAAGGCGTGCCAGGATAAGCATACACTCCTGAAAGACCGGCATGTATGGCTCCTAGTGCTATTGCCTCGTCGCCCAGTAAAAGTTTTCTTTCTGTCATTTTATGTTATGTTTGTAAGTTTATAATCTATTGTAATGCCGCTCAACTCTCAACGTCGGCGTCATTTAAAACGGGGAATTTCTTGCGGAAAGACTGTAACCGCTCGATGTCTATTTCAGCAGCAGTCGAACATTCCTTGTCATCCTCGCAGCGAACCATTACGTCGCCGTAAGGGCTGACAATTACCGAGTGGCCGCAGTACTCGCATTTCGGGTCGGTTCCGATGCGGTTAACGCCTGCCACATAACACTGGTTCTCCATCGCACGTGCTTTCAGCAGAGTGTCCCATACATGGATGCGGCTTGTGGGCCATGCAGCCACGAAAATCATCATGTCATAGTCGCCATGATTGCGGCAGAACACAGGGAAACGGAGGTCGTAGCACACCTGTAGCATGATTCTTACACCCCGCCATTCCACAACCACGCGGCTCTCGCCTCTTGTGTAGTGCTCATCCTCGCCAGCATAGGAGAACAAGTGGTGCTTGTCGTATAATGTAACATTGCCGTCTGGCTTCACGAAAAAGAGGCGGTTGCGGTATTTGTCGCCATCCTTTATGGCTATGCTGCCTGCTATTGCGGCATCTTTCTCTGCAGCCTTAAGTTTCATCCATATCAAGGTGTCGCAGTTCTCATCCTCTGCAATGCCCTCTGGACATGTGGCGAAGCCCGTTGAAAACATCTCGGGAAGAACATACAAATCGGCTTCCGGTGCATTGTCAATCATGGCATTCGCTTTGCTGACGTTCACCGAAGGACTGTTCCATGCAATATCCATCTGAATGATAGAGGTTTTCATTTGTTCTTCCTGACTGCTTAGTTCTCTTTCGCCTGATAGTGGCAACCAGTTTTATGGCTGCGGTTTTCTTTTGACGAGTGCAAAGTTGCAAAAAATAATCCGAAAAGAAAAATAAATTCAGAATTATTTTGTCGTTTCCATTCTAATTCGTACCTTTGCACCCGATTTTCGAAAATAGTCACTTAAAAACATTTGATGAAGAACGACAAGAAAGGTAATCAATACCGTGTCAACGAGCTGATACGTGCTCGTGAAGTGAGAATTGTGGGCGATGGCGGCTCTTCCGTTATGCCTACGCGCGAAGCATTAGATATGGCTCGCCAGCAAGGTGTAGACCTTGTGGAGATTTCTCCTAATGCAAATCCTCCAGTATGTCGTCTCATCGACTATTCAAAATTCCTCTACCAGCAGAAGAAGCGTGCTAAGGAGATGAAGCAGAAGCAGGTGAAGCAGGAGATAAAAGAAATACGCTTCGGGCCTCAGACCGACGAGCACGACTACAACTTCAAGCTGAAGCATGCAAAGGAATTCCTTGAGGAAGGTAACAAGGTGCGTGCTTATGTGTTCTTCAAAGGACGCTCGATATTGTTCAAGGAGCAGGGAGAAGTGCTGCTGTTGCGTTTTGCTAACGACCTTGAGGAATACGGTAAGGTGGAGCAGATGCCAAGTCTTGAGGGCAAGAAGATGTTCCTCTACCTCTCACCAAAGAAGGCAGGTGTGGCTAAGAAGAGCCAGCAGAAGCGCGACCGCGAACGCGACGAGGCTGAAGCAAAGGCAGAGGTGGCAAAGCAGGCCGAGACAGAGGCAGCAGCAAAGGGCGGAATCTTCGCTAATGTAAAAGGCGGAGACGAAATCCTTGCAAAGCTCAAAGGAGAAGAAGATTAAAGAAGATTTCGGGTGCGCGTAACGTCAGGTATATACGTTGCCGCCCCACATTAATAAAACAATAATTAAATTACAAAAAAATGCCAAAAGTAAAGACAAATTCCGGTGCTAAGAAGCGTTTCCGTTTCACCGGTACAGGCAAGGTAAAGCGCAATCATGCTTACCACAGCCACATTCTGACAAAGAAGACAAAGAAGCAGAAGAGAAACCTTGTTCATTCTGCAATAGTAGACAACAGCAACTTGAAGCAGGTACGCGATTTGCTCTGCCTCCGTTAATCATTAATTAAGAAAGGAAAGAAACTATGCCAAGATCAGTAAATCACGTTGCTTCAAGAGCAAAGAGAAAGAGAATACTTAAGCTTACACGCGGCTACTTTGGCGCACGTAAGAACGTTTGGACCGTTGCCAAGAACACTTGGGAGAAAGGTCTTACCTATGCATATCGCGACCGCAAGAACAAGAAGCGCACTTTCCGTGCACTCTGGATTCAGCGTATCAATGCTGCTGCACGTCTCGAGGGTATGAGCTACTCACAGTTGATGGGCGCTCTTCACAAGGCTGGTATCGAGATCAACCGCAAGGTCCTCGCTGACCTCGCTGTTAACAATCCCGATGCATTCAAGGCTATCGTTGACAAGGTGAAGTAAATTAAACATTCCGGAGTTCGCCTCTGGTAAATGTTGCACATATAATAATCGTCAGACATTTATTTGCCTGACGATTATTTTTTTTCGTTTATTATCCATTTTTACTCGTTTTGTAATTTTTTTTCGCAAATATTTTGTGGGTAATAAAAAAATGATTACATTTGCAAAGAATTGAGAACGCACTCTCAAACATTATGAATATTTAGAATATTAGCATATTTATCAGAACGGAAATCTGGACATTTCCACCATGGGAAATACACACTACACAGGTAATAATGCATAATATTAAGTTAATCGCTTTCGGCGTGGACTTTGATTAATTGTGTAGAAGGTAGTCCAGAACCTCCGGCAATAAGTCACTTGTCCACGCTTCTTTTTTATCATCTTAAAACTTCATTGTCAACGAGATACGGTTGCGGCGACGGTCAATAGCAAGTACCTTCACCTGAACATGCTGGTGCAGGTGAACCACGTCGTTAGGGTCTTTTACATACTTGTTGGCGAGTTGCGAGATGTGTACAAGACCGTCTTGATGAACGCCGATGTCAACGAACGCTCCGAAGTTAGTTATGTTGGTCACGATGCCTGGCAGTATCATACCTTCCACAAGGTCGTCAACCTCCTTTACTCTCGGGTCAAACTCGAACTCCTCTATCTGCTGTCGCGGGTCGCGTCCAGGCTTTTCCAGTTCCTGCATAATGTCGTTCAGGGTGGGCAAACCAATCTCGCCGCCTACATAACGTTTGATGTCTATGCTCTCGCGTTTGGTCTTGTCGCTGATAAGTTCTGCCACGCTGCATCCGCAGTCTTTGGCCATGTGTTCCACCACAGCATAACTCTCTGGGTGTACGGCGGTGTTGTCAAGCGGGTTCTTACCGTCCCTAATACGCAGGAAACCAGCACATTGCTCGTATGCCGATGGTCCCAGACGCGGCACTTTCTTCAGTTTCTCACGACTGTCAAATGCACCGTTCTCGCGGCGGTAGTCCACGATGTTCTTTGCCAGCGTCGGTCCCAGTCCGCTGACGTATGTCAGCAGTTGCTGTGATGCCGTGTTGAGGTCTATGCCAACAGAGTTTACGCATAGTTCCACCGTCTGGTCAAGAGAGTGCTTGAGTTTCGTCTGGTCAACATCGTGCTGGTATTGTCCCACGCCGATGCTCTTGGCATCAATCTTTACAAGTTCGGCAAGAGGGTCCATCAGTCGTCTGCCTATGGATACTGCGCCGCGCACCGTAACGTCCTCGTCGGGGAACTCCTCGCGCGCAAGTTTCGATGCCGAGTAGATGCTTGCACCGTCCTCGCTGACGACAAATAGTTTTGGCGAAGGCTGCAGCGAAGAAACGCTATCAGCCACAAACTCCTTTGTCTCGCGGCTTGCTGTGCCGTTACCTATGGCTATTGCCTCGATGTTGTAGTCGGAAATCATTTTCTGCAGGTGCATGCGTGCCTGCATGGTGTGGTTTACTGGCGGGTGAGGGAATATCGCCTCATGGTATAGAAGGTTGCCCTGTGCGTCGAGACACACCACCTTGCATCCCGTGCGGAACCCTGGGTCGATGCCCATCACGCGCTTCTGTCCCAAAGGAGGAGAGAGCAGCAGTTGTCTCAGGTTTTCCGTGAACACCTTTATTGCCTCGTCATCGGCGCGCTCCTTGCTCGAGGCAGCAAACTCTGTCTCTATCGAGGGGCACAGCAGTCGCTTGTATCCATCCTCCACAGCCTCTGCAACGAGTCTCTGACATGGCCCGTTGCCGTGTACATAATGCCTGCAAAGACGGCTGATGCATTGTTCGTCGTCGGTGGTTATCGTTACGCGAAGAATGCCCTCTGCCTCACCGCGGCGCATGGCAAGCAGACGATGTGACGAGCAACGACGCAGCGGCTCGCTGAAGTCGAAGTAGTCGGAGTATTTTGCTGCCTCGTCGGTTTCCTTTTTCTTGCTCACCACCTTCGAGCGTATCACGGCATCACGGCGGAACTGCTGTCTCACCTGCTGTCGTGAGCCCTCGTCCTCGCTCACTTGCTCAGCAATGATATCCTTTGCTCCCTGCAGCGCAGCGTCTATGTCTTTTACATCGCCGCGCACAAACCTCTCAGCAGCCTTCCGTGGCTGTTGCTCGCGTTGCATCATCAATAATGTCGCCAACGGCTCCAGTCCTTGCTCTCGAGCCACCGCAGCACGCGTCCTGCGCTTTGGCTTGTATGGCAGGTAGATATCCTCAAGCACCGTTGCACTCCATGTCTCGTCTATGCGCTGTTGCAGTTCGTTGGTCATACGGCCCTGCTCCGTGATGGTCTTCACGATGGTCTCCTTGCGTTTCTGAATCTCCTTCAGCCGCTCGTTCATATCCGAGATTTTCGCTATCTGCACCTCGTCGAGGCCTCCTGTGCGCTCCTTGCGGTAACGTGATATAAAAGGTATGGTGCAACCATCTTCCAGCAGTTTCAGCGTGTTCTCCACTCCCTGTTGTGGCAGTTGCAGTTCGCTTGCTATTATTTTAGTGAAAATGTTCATGTCTTTTTAGTATTATAAATCCTCTGCAAATATATAGAATAATTCTTGAAAAACACCAACTTTACGTCTCTAAATTATGTCATAATGATGTTAATGACTAATTATTTTTCGTTATTTTGTTGTTTTTTTTATCTTTGCAGTCGATAAAAACATTAACAATTACTGTTGTATTCTAAAACGAGAATAGGAATGAAGAAGTTTTTACTGATGGTTGCAGTTGTCATAATGACTGCTGTGAGTGCAGAGGCACAGAAGATAGAGGTTGTGGATTCCAACGGTCATGGAATTCCACTAGTAAGTGTGCTGGCAGAGGATGGCAATCTTATTGGCACTACCGACCTCAATGGTATTGTAGACAATGTGAAGGGAGCCAAGAAGGTGGCTCTGACGCATGTGGCATACAAGCCACAACTGGTAACGGTGGCTGCGCTGGCCAACGGACGTGTGACGATGGAGGATAATGACTACGATCTTGACGAAATAGTGGTGAAACCAAAACCCTACGTCTACGTCGAGACCCTCTACCGTGTCTATGTCTATCGCAATGACTCGCTCTGTTATTTCATGAGCGGCATCATGCCAAATGCCTACAACGTGCAGAAGAAGAAACTGGAACATGGCAGTTACTATCAGGCTCGTGCCGAATACTGCGCCAACTGGGGTGCCTCTATCACATGGGGTGCAAGAGCAGAGAGATATGGTGCTGGAAAGGTGGTTACCAAATCTTTAGAGAATAGCGAACAGCAGATGAAAGAAAAGTACTTCGTGACAACTACTGTAAACAGCCCCTCACACTCAACCTACAGTAACCCGCAGGGTATTGTCGGACAGATCACCCGTACCAACGGGCAAGTGCGCATGACCATCGATGCGGGCAAGGCGCAGATATATGCCAACGAAGCCAATGGCGAGAATAGAAAACTGAAGCTGCGCCAAGAAAAAGACTATGAATACCAGTTCATCTTAGTCTGGGAAGAGAATGAAGAGCATACTACTAGTGCCGAGAATTTTATTATGGACTCCAACCACTGGGAGTACAACGACAAGAAGAGTCATGTGAAATTCTTCATCGAGAATTATGCCACCGACCACTACTACATGGACCAGGAGGAGTGGAAGGCACGCAAGAAAGCCATCAAAGAGGAGTACGGGTCGTCGATGACACTTGAACAGGTGGCCGAGTACGAGCGTAAGCACAATGTACCGGAACTCTCGCCAGTCACCATACAAGCCATCGGGAAACTGAAGAGCCAGTGGTAAACAGTGTCTGGGCATCAATTAAATATCAAAACAGGCTCTTTTGCAATGCAATAGAGCCTGTTTTTGAATGTCATTCCTACAACGCAGAACTGGATTTGTTCAGGTTGCGCCTTGGCGAAAAAGGCCAGGCACTAAGACCTTGGAGATTATTATTTCTTCACGGCTGTCTTTGGGACGGCGAACTTTGACGCATCTATCGATGCGGGCAACTCTATGCTCTGCACCGTGACGGCCGATGTGCCGTCGGAGTATTTCTCCACATGTTTCATGGGCACGCCTTCCCAGATGTAATATTCAATGGTTGTGCCGTTTCTCTTGCCCTTGAACACGTTGCATTGCTTGCCGGCTACCGTGGCGGTGCCGCTTTTTGTCAGTTTGCAACCGTTCACCGTCTTTGCGCCGCTACCCATGAGGTTGGTCTCGGTGTTTCTCATCTGTTTCCAGCCGAGACTCTTGGTGTACATATAGTGCTTGTCGTCGATGATGATGTTTATTAACTGGTTGAACTTCGAGTTGACCCACTTGTTGCCTTTCTTTTCCTCGCAACGTGTTATCTCGCTGCGCTCCAGGCGTCCGTAGTCATCCCACCATGTGGTGATATAGGTGCGCATGTCTTCACTCTCGTCCACACGCTTGACGATGCCACGCTTCGCACCATAGCGGGCATACTTGCCGCTGAGGGTAGATGAGCTGGATTGACTGCTATTTGACGGCTTGATAACATCCGATTTGCCTTTTCTGTCAATACCCTTGTTCTCTGCCTTCTTTTGGGGAACTTTCCTGCCAGTAGGTATGCTCGAGGACTTCTTGCCGCCAGTGCTCGGAACCGGCTTGCCGCAGATGTCCGACATGTTGTATTTAGGGGCTTTTTTGTTGGTGTAGTGGTTATTTATTTCGCTCATGGGGCAGCCAAACTTCTTAGCCTCTTGCTCAACATTGAATGTGGCCACGTTACTGGTCTTGCCTTTCATAGTGACCATTTGACCTGCTTTTAGAACAGTCTTCTTGCCAGTCTTCTTGTTCTTGACACTCGCTTTACCCACAAGCAGATACACACGCGACTCCTTGCCTGTCTCCTCAAATGCCAAAATAGTGCCTTCACCGCCACAAATACATTGCGACATTTCAACTTCAAGACTCTTGCCTGCCGCCATCTTTTTGATGTTTACAAGCATAGTGCCAACAATCAAATCAAGTTTTTGCACAACTGCTGGACGGCTGTCGTATGTGTCGCGGATAATCAGTATGCACTCAGGTTTGATAACGTAGGTACTCATGTCCTCAAGTCCTAAAATAGCTCCAGACTCCTCCTCGGTCTTGATACGGTCGTTCTCATAGATAACATCTGGTATATCAACAAATTCGTATGAATCGTCCTCCTCAAAGTTGCAACGTTTCTTCACTTCGCCATAAAAGTCGTTAAAGCGGATTTTGCTGTCCACCTCATGGCACTTGGTGCTCACAGGAGTCTCTTTTGAGGGTAACTTCCCAATGGCCTCGTCAATTATATTCCATTCTTGAGCACGGCTTATTGAACATATGCATAATGCCATCATCACGAGCGCCAGTCTTCCTGTCATGTATATTGATTTCATAATTGTTTGTGTTTTAGAAGTTAGAATTATAGATATCGCCACAAATATAATTATTTTTTATGACATGACAATGGCAGACTAATAAAAAACTCAAACAATTATTATTTTTTGCCCAGAAAAGTCACTCACGCCTGTCCTTCGCCGATTTATTATTGCCATGATTCTTCAGTTTTTAAGTGTTTGGGTTATCAGATTTTTGCATGCCGCTTATTCTCACAGGTCAAATTATGTGTAGTTTCCAAAATCTTTGTCTTTTATTTTGTATTGTCTTCGATTTGCACTACCTTTATGAATCTTCAATCATGAAGTTAGGCTACATCTCGGAAATAAAAAGAGAAATCTTTTTGTATTTCGCTCGATTTGCACTACCTTTGCAGTCATAATGATTTCAGTAGAAGGATTAAGGGTGGAGTTCGGCGTGAAGCCGTTGTTCTCTGATGCCAGTTTCGTGATTAACGACCGTGACCGTATTGCTCTTGTTGGCAAGAACGGGGCAGGGAAGAGCACGATGCTGAAAATACTTTGTGGAGCACAGCGACCCACGGGAGGAACAATAGGTATCCCAGCCGACACCACAATAGGATATTTGCCCCAGGTGATGGTGCTGCAAGACGACACCACGGTGCGCGAGGAGGCACGCAAGGCATTTGCCGATAACACGCGATTGAAGGAAAGACTCGACGCCATGAACCGTCAGCTGGAAGAGCGCACCGACTATGAGAGTCAGGAGTATATGGACCTCGTGCAGCGTTATACCGAGGAGCATGAGCGCTATATGATGATGGGTGCCGAGAACTACGAGGCAGAGATAGAGCGCACTCTCGGTGGCTTGGGATTCTTGCGCACCGACCTTGAGCGGCCAACGAGTGAGTTCAGCGGTGGCTGGCGCATGCGAATAGAGTTGGCAAAGATACTCCTGCAGAAGCCCGATGTGCTGTTACTCGACGAGCCTACCAACCACCTTGACATAGAGTCAATACAATGGCTGGAGCAGTTCCTTGCGCAGAGTGCTAAGGCTGTGGTGCTGGTGAGTCACGACCGTGCGTTTATAAACAACGTCACCAACCGCACGCTGGAGATAAGTTGCGGCAAGGTGATTGACTATAAGGTGAAGTACGACGAGTATGTTGTGCTGCGCCGTGAGCGCCGTGAGCAGCAGTTGCGCGCCTATGAGAACCAGCAGAAGGAGATTGCTGATGCCAAGGCGTTTATCGAGCGTTTCCGCTATCAGGCAACGAAGGCTGTTCAGGTGCAGCAGAAGATAAGGCAACTGGAGAAGATAGAACCGATAGAGATTGACGAGGTGGACAACTCCGCCTTGCGCCTGAAGTTCCCTCCATGTCTGCGTAGCGGCGACTATCCCGTGATATGCGACGAAGTAGGAAAGAGTTATGGAATACACGAAGTGTTCTCTCGCGTAAACCTTACCATAAAGCGTGGGGAGAAGGTGGCTTTTGTAGGCAAGAACGGAGAGGGAAAGACGACGCTCGTGAAGTGTATCATGGGCGAGATACCTTTCGACGGCATGCTGAAGATAGGCCATAACGTGCAGATAGGATACTTCGCCCAGAACCAGGCGCAGATGCTCGACGAGTCGCTCACGGTGTTTGAGACCATCGACCGTGTTGCCCGTGGTGATGTCCGCCTGCGCATCAACGACATCCTCGGTGCCTTTATGTTTGGAGGCGAGGAGTCAGACAAGCGCGTCAAGGTGCTTAGTGGTGGCGAGCGCAGCCGTCTGGCAATGATTAAGTTGCTGCTTGAGCCTGTAAACCTGCTTATTCTCGACGAGCCGACAAACCATCTTGACATGCAGTCGAAGGATGTGCTGAAGGAAGCCATCAAGGCATTCGACGGCACGGCTATCATCGTCAGCCACGACCGTGAGTTCCTCGATGGTCTTGTGAGCAAGGTGTATGAGTTTGGCGGCGGTAAGGTGAGAGAGCATCTCGGCGGAATCTACGACTGGATTAGAAAATCCCCGCTTCAACTCACTCCAGAAGGTGGCGTGCGTAATGGTGCTGATAAGAAGGAGGCAAGTAACGCGACTGCAGAATTGAAACCATCCCCTGCAGGAGGAAGTTCGGCGGGTGCTCAATCCTACCAGGAGCGCAAGGAAACGATGCGCCGTATCTCGCGACTGCAGAAGAGCGTGAAGGAGACCGAGGCGAAGATAGAGAACCTTGAGAAACGCATGAAGGAACTCGATGCCATACTCTGCACGCCAGAGGGGGCGAGCGACATGACCGTTGTCACGGAATACACCTCGACAAAGAAAATTGTCGACCAGGAAACTGACCGCTGGGAACAGTTGTCCACCGAACTCGAGGAACTCCAAAGCGAGATAGCAAGTTAAGAGTAAAAACATAAAATAGTCAAATAGAATTATGAAAATCAAAACTATCATGACCACAATGCTAATAGCAGCGGCAACGACTGGTGCCAATGCTCAAGCACAGAAGACAGGTATCTTTCTTGAGAACCTTGACCAGAGTGTGAAACCTTGTGACGACTTCTATGAGTATGCCTGCGGAGGATGGGCAAGGAAGAACCCGCTGCCTGCTGCTTATTCGCGCTACGGCTCTTTCGACCGCTTGCAGGAGGACAACGACAAACGAATAAACGGAATACTGAGCGAGTTGGAGAAGGGTTCATACGCAAAGGGAACAGTAGAGCAGAAACTTTCCGACTTCTATAAACTGGCGATGGACCAGAAGCGCCGTAACAAGGAGGGCGTGAAGCCCGTGATGCCTATCATCGAGAAAATGGAGGCTGCCAAGACCAAGGAGCAGCTCTTTGACATTCAGAAGCAGTTGATGGAGTACGGCGACCAGCAGTTCTTGTATATGGGCTTCGGTGCCGACGATAAGAACGCATCGCAGAACATCCTGAACATCTATCAGTCGGGGCTCACTCTCGGTCAGAAAGAGTATTATCTCGACGACGACGAGGCGACGGCAAAGATACGTGAGGCATACAAGAAGCACATCGTGCGCATGTTCCAGTTCTTCGGCTTCAAGAAGAATGTGGCACAGCAGAAGATGGAGCAGGTGCTGAAGATAGAGACAGCGCTGGCAAAGGTGAGCAAGAGCCGCACCGAACTGCGTGACGTGGAGGCCAACTACAACAAGATGACGCTGAAGGACTTCGAGCAGAAGTATCCTCATGTGCAACTCTCGGAACTGGCAAAGGCCGAGGGCGTTGACCTGAAACATATTCAGGAGATGGTTGTGGGACAGCCCGACTTCGTGGCAGGTGCCGACAAGGTTATTGCCGACATGAGCGCCGACGAGTTCCGTGCCTATATGGAATGGGGACAGATAGCAGGTGCTGCAAGTTACCTCAGCGACGACATCGTGGCTGCCAACTTCGACTTCTTCGGCAAGACGATGCGCGGACGCAAGGAAGACTACCCACTCTGGAAACGTGCCACCAACCAGACGGAAAGTCAGATGGGCGAGGTGCTGGGACGCATCTACTGCGAGCGTTATTTCCCTGCATCTTCTAAGGAGCGCATGGAGCGACTGGTGAAGAACCTCCAGCTGTCGCTTGCCGAGCGCATCATGGCACAAGACTGGATGGAGACAGACACCAAGCTCAACGCTCTGGCAAAACTTTCTACGTTCTACGTTAAGATTGGCTATCCCGACAAGTGGAAGGACTTCTCCAACCTTAACATCGACCCTGCCAAGAGTTACTACGAGAACATTCTGGAGTGCTACCGTTTCAAGACAAAGAAGCACATCGAGGAGAAGGCAGGCAAGCCTGTTGACCGTGACGAGTGGCACATGACACCGCAGACGGTGAACGCATACTATAATCCTACCACCAACGAGATTTGCTTCCCTGCTGGTATCCTGCAGTATCCTTTCTTCGACCCGGAGGCTGACGATGCCTTCAACTATGGTGCCATCGGCGTGGTTATTGGCCACGAGATGACTCACGGCTTCGACGACCAGGGCCGCCACTATGACAAGGACGGTAACATGACCGACTGGTGGACAGAGAGCGACGGCAAGAATTTCGAGGCACGCACAGGCAAGTATGCCGATTTCTTCTCTAACATCAAGGTGCTGCCCGACCTCAACGGCAACGGTAAACTGACACTTGGCGAGAACCTCGCCGACCACGGAGGCCTGCAGGTGGCATACAATGCTTACAAGAACGCCACAAAGAATGCTCCGCTCGAGGAGAAGGACGGTCTCACAGCCGACCAGCGTTTCTTCATCGCCTATGCAGGAGTATGGGCAGGAAACATCACCGAGGCCGAGATTCGCAACCGCACAAAGAGCGACCCTCACTCTCTGGGACGCTGGCGCGTGAACGGTGCGCTGCCTCACATCGATGCATGGTATGATGCTTTCGGAGTGAAGGAGGGCGACAAGATGTTCGTGCCAAAGGCAGAGCGACTCCAGTTGTGGTAAATTAGTTGAATGTTGAGCGCTGAGGGTTGAGCGATATTAGCAACTGTTGTCGCTCAACACTCTGCATTCGACGCTCACAAAAAGATATAGAATAAAGAGATGCCATTAAGAATACCCGACAGGCTGCCAGCGATAGACCTCTTGAAGCAAGAGAATATCTTCGTTATGGACGACTCGCGCGCCCATAACCAGGACATCCGTCCGCTGAGCATCGTGATACTCAACCTTATGCCGCTGAAGATTACTACGGAGACAGACCTTATCCGTCTGCTCTCCAACACACCGCTTCAGATGGACATAACATTCATGAAACTGAAGAGCCACACGCCGAAGAACACTCCCGTGGAGCACATGATGATGTTCTACAAGGACTTCGAGATACTGAAGCAGCGGAAGTTCGACGGTATGATTATCACCGGCGCGCCTGTTGAAACTTACGATTTTGAGGATGTCACCTACTGGGACGAGATGAAGGAGATTTTCACCTGGGCGAAAACCCACGTGCAGTCTACTCTTTTCATCTGCTGGGCGGCGCAGGCGGGACTCTATTTCCATTACGGGATACCAAAATACCCGCTGGAGAAGAAGATGTTCGGAATATTCGAGCAGCATCCTATAGTGCCGCAACTGCCCATTTTCCGTGGCTTCGACGATGTGTTCTACATGCCGCACAGCCGTCACACCGAGATTCACCGCGAGGACATTGAGCAGAATCCTTACCTCTCGATTATCGCGGAAGGCGAGGAGAGCGGTGTTAGTGTCGTGGTGGCGCGTGGTGGACGAGAGTTCTATGTCACAGGGCACCTGGAGTATGCTCCCCGCACTCTCGACATGGAGTATCGCCGTGACATTGGAAAGCGCGACGACGTGGAACTGCCTAAGAACTACTATCGCGACGACAATCCCGACAACGACCCTCTCGTGAGATGGCGCGCACACGCCAATCTCTTCTACGCCAACTGGATTAACTATTACGTTTACCAGGAGACGCCGTATGATATTAACCTGATAGGATGATTAGTGTTGAGTGTTGAGTGTTGAGCGAAAACAGTTGAATGTTGAGTGACAACAAAGACTAACCTCGCTCAACGCTCAACACTCAACGCTCGACAATAAAAAAATGCGAAAGATAGAACTGCTTGCACCGGCAAAGGACTTGCAATGTGGCATTGCTGCCATCTCACATGGCGCTGATGCTGTATACATCGGGGCGAAACGCTTCGGTGCAAGGGCTGCTGCGGGCAATTCTGTCGAGGACATAGAGCAGTTGTGCCAGTATGCTCACAAGTATGCTGCTAAGGTGTATGTCACGGTGAACACTATCATCTACGACAACGAACTTGACGACACCCGACAGTTGCTCGACGACCTGCAGCGCATCGGTGTCGATGCCGTGCTGGTGCAGGACATGTCGCTATTGAAGCACACCACGCTGCCGCTGCATGCAAGCACCCAGACGGACAACCGCACGGTGGAGAAAGTGCGCTGGCTGAGGTCGCTGGGCTTCCGTCGCGTAGTGCTGGCTCGCGAGTTGTCGCTGGCTGATATAAAGGCCATCCACAAGGCGGTGCCCGACGTTGAACTTGAGGTGTTTGTTCATGGCGCCCTGTGCGTCAGTTACAGCGGACAATGCTATGCCTCTCAATACTGTTTCGCGCGAAGTGCCAACCGCGGCGAGTGCGCACAGTTCTGCCGTCTGAAGTTCAGCCTTGAGGATGCCGACGGCAACGTGATAGACAACGGTCGCTACCTGCTCTCGCTGAAGGACATGTGCCGCATTGACCATCTGGAGCAGTTGGTGGATGCCGGGGTCACCTCATTCAAGATTGAAGGGCGCCTGAAGGATGTCACATACGTCAAGAACGTGGTGGCGGCATACAGCACTCGTCTCAATCAGATTATAGCCAAGAGCAACGGCAGACTCGCCCGAGCATCGTTGGGCAGCACAACATATACCTTCATGCCGAACCTGAAGAAGACATTCAACAGGGGCTTTACCGACTATTTCCTCAATGGCAGGACTCCCGACATCGCCTCGCCAGACACTCCTAAGGCAATGGGCGAATACGTCGGCAGGGTGAAGGAGATAAACCGCAGGTGGATAAAGGTGTCGGGAACGGCATCGTTTGCCAATGGCGACGGGCTGTGCTACATCAACGACGAGCGCGAACTGGAGGGATTTCGTGTGAATAGGGTGGAGAACAACTGCCTCATTCCGGCCAAGACTCCTCACACGCTGAAGGTGGGTAAACTGCTCTATCGCAACAACGACCAACTCTTTGAACGCGAACTTCAGAAGCCTTCGGCAGAGCGGAAAATACCTGTGTCGTTAGTGCTTGGAGAGACTGACCAAGGCTTTAGTCTTACGATGCAAGTCGTTGGCAGCGAGACAGATAGCCCTATCATGGCTGTGTCTTTCGTTGAGTCTGAGAAGCAGGAGGCACAGACACCCCAGCGTGACAATTACACTCGCTTGCTCAGTCGTCTGGGCGACACTCCGTTTGTGGCCGACAGCATTGAGTTTGAGCCGGCGTCGTTCAGCCGTTTCATCCCTTCGAGCATGATAGCAACTCTGCGCCGTGATGCCTGTGCCCGTCTTGAGGAGGAAATTGCTGCCGGCATGAATGCCCTGCAAGAGTCGAGTGCCGATGCCGAGACATTGCCGCTGACGGCTCCTCCCACGGCACCGCTGCCTTACCTGTATAACATCAGCAATGGTGCGGCGCGGCGTTTCTATGAGTCGTGTGGGGCAGAGAATATCGGCGAGGCATTCGAGTTGAGGCGCCCTGTGAGGAATGCGCTGCTGATGCAATGCCGCCACTGTCTGCGCTACAGTTATGGCTATTGTGTGAAGAACGGCGGCAAGAAACCCGTGTGGCGCGAGCCTCTGCGACTGGTGCTTCCTGACGGGCGTCGTTTCCCGTTGCAGTTCGATTGTAAAAACTGTCAGATGAACGTCTATTCAGCCGAGGGCAGAGACCATGCCGAGGTAAGGGATAGCAGGACGAAATCCAACGGATATGGTGAATAAAAGGATACATATAGCAATCGTCTTTGTGTTGGCCGTGGTGCTGACGCTGTGCTCTTGTGGCAAGGGCATAAGCCTCAGGCGTGCGCCCATCACCGACACCACCCTCACCGAAAAGCAACTCGACAGCCTGCGCTTCGACCGCGAGCATCACTATTCAGAGAACTACAACTTCGTGGTGCGTGCCGACTCTCTCTGCCTGCTGAAGCAGTTGCCCGAGGAGGCGTTAGTGGGGATGCCTACCGACACGCTGCGCCTGTCTAAGGGTGACCATCTCGTGGTTGCCGACATTCATGTTGTGCCTACCGACAAGGTTGACAGCATCTGGGTGCAGGTGGCTCACGACCAGTTCACTTTCGGATGGACACACGAGTCGGAACTGCTGCCTGCCGTGGTGCCCGACGACCCCATATCCCAGTTCATCTCCTTCTTCAGCGATACCCACTACGTCATTTTCATCATCGTTATAATTCTCATCGCTGCTGCCTACATCGTGCGCACATCGCTGCGCCGCAACGCAAAGATTGTGCATTTCAACGACATCGCGTCGTTCTATCCCACGCTGCTGACGCTCATTGTGGCCACCTCGGCGTCGTTCTATGCCAGCATCCAGAACTTTGCACCCGACACCTGGCGCGAGTTCTATTTCCATCCCACGCTCAACCCCTTTGTCGTTGAGCCCGTGCTTGCCATCTTCCTCGTCTCGGTGTGGGCGATGCTCATTGTAGGACTGGCGAGTGTCGATGTGGCGCGCCATCGTCTGCCCTTCGGCGAGGCCGTGCTTTATCTCTGCGGACTTGCTGCCGTGTGTGCTGCCGACTACATCATCTTCAGCGTCACCACGCTGTGGTATGTCGGTTATCTGCTTCTTGTGGCCTACATCATCTTTGCCATGTGGCGCTATTGCCGTCATGCCCGTGCCCAGTATGTCTGTGGCAACTGCGGTCAGCCGATGCACTCTAAAGGCCGTTGTTCCGCCTGCGGCGCCGTCAATGTGTAGCGGTTCGTTGGGGTGGGGGAGTCTCTGAATCTCTTTTCAGCATTTTGTTTTTCGTTGTGCCGTTTTTCTCAAAAGGGCTTTTTCGTTGTGTCAGGAGTGCCTTCTGGCGTGTCAGTGGTATATGTTTTATGGTGCGAGAGGTGGTCGGTGGGGCGCAGAGATGTCATCATTGGCGTGTGTTCGGGCAGGCGGGCGTGTTACTAATGCAAAGATACAAAATGAAAGGGCGTTTTGCAAGAAAATCAACGAATTTCTTCCGACCATTTTAGGTCGGAAAATTTTGCCATAAAAGTGGTGAAACCCTTTGTTTCAAGGCATTTCAGCAAAGGTCGGAAAGGGTCGGAAATGGGTCGGAAGATTTTTGAAATTTGGGTGTTAGGTGATGGGTGTTGGTGGTCAGAACAAAGAACTATTAGCCAACACCAACACTAATTAGACATTTAGACATTTAGACATTTGGACATTTGGACATTTGGACATTTGGACATTTGGACATTTGCCGTTGTGAGGACTGAGCGCAAGAGAAAGATTTTGACAAAAATATATGTATATATATTTTATATTATATATATATTATAATATATATATAATATAAGAAATGAGACACCTAAAAACGTGAATCCCCCAAAGGGCATTTGTCCAATTGTCCAATTGTCCAATTGTCCAATTTTGTCATGCTCACCGTGCGAATTATCTTTACAGTTTGCATATATTTTTGATGTAAGTCGCTGATATGCTGCACTTAATGTTGTGGTCGAGTATCCTTCCTCTTTTGACGGCATCATACCAAAAATGCGAATTGTAACCGAATTGTAACCATCATTATAGTATGTTTTGCCTTGTTTTCTTTATCTTTGCAGAGTAATTTAGTAATAAAAAGAAAAGATATGACGTTTGAATTGTTTTTCAGGTTGCTTGGTTCGTTAGCATTGCTCATTTACGGTATGAAGACGATGAGCGACGCCCTGCAGAAGATGGCAGGACCAAGTTTGCGACATATATTAGCCCGAATGACTGGCAACCGACTGAGCGGCATGCTGACAGGAACGATGGTTACCTGTGCCGTGCAGTCGTCATCGGCTACTACGGTAATGACAGTCTCTTTCGTTTCGGCAGGACTGCTCACGCTGGCACAAGCCATCTCGGTAATCATGGGCGCCAATATCGGCACCACACTCACGGCATGGATTATGTCGTTGGGATATAATCTCGACCTAACCATCTTGGTGTTTCCTGCTTTCCTCATCGGCATGGTGCTCATCTACAAGAAGCGCCATCGCGTGGCGGGCGATTTCCTTTTCGGTCTGGCATTCCTGTTCTGGTCGCTGGTAATGCTGAGCAGCGTAGGGCGCGATATGGACTTGGCTCATAATGCTGATGTAGTAGATTTCTTCGCATCGTTCGATACAGGCAGTTATCTCACCATTCTGGCCTTTCTGGCAGCAGGTACCGTAATCACTTGCATTGTGCAGTCGTCGGCAGCGGTGATGGCCATTACCATCCTGCTATGCTCCACGGGAGTGTTGCCCATCTATATGGGTGTGGCCTTGGTGATGGGCGAGAATATCGGCACCACGGCAACCGCCAATCTTGCGGCTCTCGGTGCCGGCACAGAGGCTCGACGGGCAGCCCTGGCCCATCTGCTGTTCAATGTGTTTGGCGTCATCTGGGTGCTCGCGGTGTTCTATCCCTTCGTCAATATGGTGTGCGGGCTTGTAGGCTACAACCCCTCTTTGTCGGGACAGGCAGAGCGTATCCCCGTGGTGCTGGCAATGTTCCACACCTGTTTCAATATCCTCAACACCGCCCTGCTCATCGGCTTTATTCCGCAGATGGAACGCATCGTTTGCAAGCTAATGCCCGAAAGCAAGTCTGAGGCAAAACAGCCCACCACGTTGCATTATATCCGCGGCGGTGTGATACAAACCCCTGAAATTGCCGTGTTGCAGGCACAGAAGGAAATCGTGCATTATGCCGAGCGCATGCACCGCATGTTCGGAATGGTGTGTGTGCTAATCGACGAAAAGGACAAGAAAGAGCGGGAAAGTCAGTTCGCGCGCATCGAACGCTATGAGACCATTGCCGACAACATGGAGATAGAGATAGCAAACTATCTGGAGCAGGTGAGCAACGAACATCTTTCAGACGACACCAAGGACAAGATACGCGTCATGCTCCGCCAGATAGGTGAACTGGAATCCATCGGCGACGCCTGTTACAAGATGGCACGCACGGTAAACCATCTGCGTGAATACAAGGAGGACTTCACCGCCGAGCAGTATGCCAAGATTCACGACATGCTACGACTGGTGAACGAGGCTGTGGTGCAGATGATAGTGGTGGTTAGCGGACGGCGCAAAGACCTCTCGCTCAACGACTCGCTGTCAATAGAAAAAGACATCAACGAACTGCGCAACAATCTCAGACGTGAGACTGTCAGCGGTGTCGACTCTCATCAGTATTCATACGCTCTCGGCACACTCTACAACGACATCGTGGCAGACAGCGAGAAGATAGGCGACTATGTCATGAATATTGTTGAAGCCCGTCTGGGAAAGCATCTGCTCAGTTATGCCGGCTTGAGTCTGAATCTCGACAAGAAGACAGTTGCTGTTGAAGGCAATCCCGTTAATCTCACGCCCACAGAGTTTGAACTGCTACGCCAACTATTGACCAACCGCGGCAAAGTGCTCTCCCGCCAGCAACTGATGGATACCGTATGGGCTGGTGTCATCGTTACAGACCGCACCGTAGATGTCCACATAACCCGCTTGCGCAAGAAACTGGGTGTTTACGCCAATAATATCGTCAGTCGCCCCGGTTTCGGCTATGTGTTTGAGGAATAACACAGGGGTTTGAGAAAAAGGTGGCAGATGTCCAAATGCTATAAGTAGACCATGAACTTAACGCCCTAGACGTGTCTGCCGTTTGCAAAGGTACTAATTTTATTTTAAAAAATAGGGAAGTATATACAATTAGACTCCATTGCTAACGATTGCTTTTCCCTATAGGCCAGCGACCGTTGGTTCCCCGCCCCTGAAGGGGAGGGGCCCGGGGTGGGGACTGTGTTGTCCTCTATCTCCCTCTATCTCCTTCTATCTCCTTCCTTTAATCACCGACCCCGCCCCTATCCCCGCCCCTGCATGGGTGGGGAACCAACGGACACACACTTTTTCCCGACCTATTTCCGACCTTTTCCGACCTTGGCTGAAATGCCTTAAAACAAAGGGTTTCGCCACTTTTAGGGTGTAATTTTCCGACCTCAATATGGTCGGAAGTTTTTCGTTGATTTTCTTGCAAAACGCTTGATTATTTTGTATCTTTGCATTAGATTTAAGCAGTCAGGGGTGCGAAAATCCACATAAATGGGGATTGCATAGAAATGATAATATCATTACCTTTGCACCGTAAAAAGAGAAATGTATAAACAATAATGAGAAAAACGATTTTGGCAGCAGCGCTTATGGCTGCACTCTCTGTTTCGGCAGACGTAAAAGATTTCACTGTGGATAACAATCTTGCAGACAGCTCTCGCGTGTACGACCTCGACGAGGTGGTTGTGGTGGCACAGCCTAAAGAGCAGTTCCGCCTGCGCGTGCAACCCGTGAGTTCTTCGATGTTCTCCGTTGACGAAATAGCATCGGTGGGAGCCCGCGACCTTCGCGAACTGGCCAGTTATGTGCCGTCGTTCGCAATGCCTAACTATGGCTCGCGCTACACATCATCTATATACGTGCGCGGTATAGGCTCGCGCGTGAACAGTCCGGCAGTGGGCATCTATGTCGACGGCATGCCCCTAGCAACGAAGAGTCAGTTCAACTTCCACACATATTCCATCGACCGCATCGACGTGCTGCGCGGACCGCAGGGAACACTCTACGGAATGAACACCGAGGGAGGCATGGTGCGCATGTACTCGAAGAACCCCTTCAACTATCAAGGCACCGACGTGTCGTTAGGGTGGGGCACACGCTGGTACCGCAACGCACAGGTGGAGCACTACGCACGTCTGGGCAAGCGCTTCGCCATAGCAGTGGCTGGATTCTACAACGGACAGAACGGCTTCTTCCGCAACCAGGTAACAGGGCAGCGTGCCGACAAGTATAACGAGGGAGGTGGCAAGATACGTCTGGGATATACCGACCACAAACGCTGGACTGCCGACCTCATCGCCGACTATCAGTATGTGCGACAGAACGGATTCCCATACGGCACAATGGACATCGCCACAGGCGAGACGGCAGACCCCGCGACAAACCGTCAGAGCAACTACCGCCGCAACATGCTCAACAGCGCTCTTAACCTGAAGTTCGCTGGCAACTACTTCGACTTTTTCTCAACCACATCATACCAGCACCTGAAGGACTATATGATGCTGGACATCGACTACATGCCCATCGACCTGATGCACATGGAGCAGCGACAGCTGCAGAACTCGCTGAGCCAGGAACTGGTGCTGAAGAGCAACAAACCAGGCATGTGGCAGTGGACAACGGGTGCCTTCGGCTCTTACCTGTGGCTGAGAACATGGGCTCCGGTTCATTTCGACAGCGACTTCACCACACGCATAGCAAAAGCGATAGAGACACAGATGTACAACGCCATGCTCGCGTCAATGGCAGCGCGCATGCAGCAGCAGGGAATGCCCGAGGCAGCAGCACAGGCGGCAGCAGCGGCAGCGATAGAGAAGGCAGGAGGTGTCTCGATGACTGCCGACATGGCTGTTCCGGGACTTTTCCACACACCGCAGTTCAACCTCGGATTCTTCCATGAGAGCAACCTCACCTTCGGACGTATGACGCTGACACTGGGACTGCGCTACGACTACACCCACACAAAGGTACACTACGACACCTCGGCATTCATGACCATGACCGCCAACGTGATGGGACAGCAGGCAACGAATGTGCTCTCGTCGGTGTTCAACGGACGCAACCGCAGCGACTTCAACCAACTGCTGCCGAAGGTGGGGCTGAGCTACCGCATTGACGAGGCAGGAAACAATGTCTATGCCACCGTGAGCAAGGGCTTCCGTGCTGGAGGCTTCAACATACAGATGTTCTCTGACATCCTGCAGACCGAACTCAACGCCAACAGCAGCAAGGCAAACCGCTCAAGCTATGACATTCCACACACCGAGGAAGACTACGACAACGTGAACAACACCATAGCCTTCAAGCCTGAGGTGAGCTGGAACTACGAGGCGGGCGCACATCTCAACCTCTTCGGAAACAGTCTGCAGATGGACCTCTCGGCATTCTACATGCAGGTGCGCGACCAGCAACTCTCTGTGATGGCGGGCAACTACGGCTTCGGACGTATGATGGTGAACGCCGGCAAGAGTTACAGTTGCGGTGCCGAGCTGACACTTCGCGGCAAGGCATTCGACAACCGCCTGTCGTGGACGGCAGCCTACGGATACACCCACGCAGCATTCAAGGAGTATGACGATGCTGAGGTCGTTGACGGCAAGGAGGTGACCATCAGCTACAAGGACAAGCGCGTGCCGTTTGTTCCCGACCATACCCTCAGCTGCTTCGTCGACTACACCTTCCCTGTTTCCAACAGCGGTCTGCGTGCCATCACCATCGGCGCAAACACATACATGCAGGGCAAGACCTACTGGGACGAGGCAAACACATATTACCAGAAACTCTACTGCGTGCTTGGCGCTCATGCCGATGCTGACTTCGGTTTCATGAAACTCAGCGTGTGGGGACGTAACCTCACCGACACCCGCTATAACACCTTCGCCTCGCTGAACACCTCTACAGGACAGTACTTCGCACAGCGCGGCAACCCGCTGCAAATGGGTGTTGACCTCAAGTTCCATTTCTAGTTTTAGACAAATAGACATAAAGGGTTTAGAAAAACATATTGGGGAAGGCAGATGCCTTCCCTTTTTGTTTCTTCAAATAATAAAGTCTTAATGTCTTTCTGTCCCAGATACGTCTATATGCCTAAAATCAATACTATTTGTTTCGCATTTGGCACAAGATACGCGAGGGAAAGAAAATGTTACATCAGCGAGTGGCGCGTAAGTAAAATGTTATTATCTTTGCACAACAGTAGAAATTTATTAATCTATCACATAATTAAATCATGAGAAAATTACTTTTTATTGCATTGTGTCTTAGCGCTATGGTGGCCAACGCGCAGCCATGGCAGCAACAGCAGGTTAACGACACGAGAAATCTGAAGGATGCCTTCAAAGATTATTTTATGATTGGTGTTGCCGTTAACATGCGCAACATTACCGATGAAGCTCAAATCGCGCTTGTGAAGAAAGAGTTCAACAGCATCACAGCCGAGAACGACATGAAACCTATTTCAGTTCATCCCGAAGAGGGCAAGTGGACTTGGGAGAACGCTGACCGCATCGCTAACTTCTGCCGCGAGAACGGTATCAAGCTGAGAGGCCATAACCTGATGTGGCACTCGCAGATGTGCGACTGGATGTTCTACGACAAGAATCACAAACTTGTAAGCAAGGAGGTGCTGTTCAAGAGAATGAAGGAGCACATCACTACAGTAGTGAACCGCTATAAGGATGTGATATACTGCTGGGACGTGTTCAACGAGGCAATCGCCGACGGTCCACGCCGTCCTGCATTCATGGGACCAGACCAGCCGCTGCGCGAGTCTACATTCTACAAGATTTGCGGCAACGACGAGTACATCCGCAAGGCATTTGAGTATGCTCACGAGGCAGACCCCAAGGCGCTGCTCTTCTACAACGACTACAACGAGTGCGACCCCGTGAAGCGCGACCGCATCTATAACATGGTGAAGGACATGAAGGCTGCTGGCGTTCCTATCGACGGTATCGGCATGCAGGGACACTACAACATCTACGGCCCTTCAGAGGCTGACATGGAGGCTGCTCTAGAAAAGTATTCTGAGATTGTTGACCATATCCACGTTACCGAGCTCGACATCCGCGTTAATCAGGAGATGGGCGGACAGCTCCGCTTCAGCCGTAACGAGGGCGCAAAGATTACAAACGACCAGAAACTGCTGCAGGAAGCACAGTATGCAACATTGTTCCGCGTGCTCCGCAAGCATGCAGACAAGGTTGACTGCGTTACATTCTGGAACCTCAGCGACGCTGACTCATGGCTCGGTCCTAACAACTACCCATTGCTGTTCGACAAGGACCTGAAACCAAAGAACTCTTACCGCGTTGTTCGCGACTTCGACCCAGCAGTTGACAAGGCTGTTATCAAGGAGGACTTTGTGCCAGTTGCTACATGCCAGCCACGCCAGCAGTATCCACAGGTGAACTCTCAGGGTTATGTGCGCTTCCGCGTTGAGGCTCCTCAGGCTCGCTATGTCATTGCTTCTGCAGGACACGGTGGCGGCATGGGCGGTACTATTCTGCGCAAGCAGGAGGACGGCTCATGGATGGGAACAACACTTGTTCCAGAGGACGAGGGCTTCCACTACTACACATTGTCTATTGACGGCGCTACTGTTGTTGACCCAGGTACAAACAGCTACTATGGCGGTTCACGCTGGATGAGTGGTGTTGAGGTTCCTGCTCACGACCAGGCATTCTATGCCGAGCGTACTGATGTTCCTCACGGAAACATTCAGAAGATTCTCTTCCCAAGCAAGGTGAACGGCGACCAGCTGCGTCCGGCATACGTTTACACTCCTGCAGGATACGGCAAGGACAAGAAGCGCTACCCAGTGCTTTACTTGCAGCACGGATGGGGCGAGAACGAGACATCATGGCCAGTACAGGGCAAGGCAGGCATCATCATGGACAACCTCATCGCTGAGGGCAAGGCGCTGCCGTTCATCGTGGTTATGACCTACGGTATGACCAATGACATCGTATTCGGACAGGGCTTCGACCGCAACAAGATTGGCGAGGACTTCGGCAAGGTGCTTGTTGACGAGCTCATTCCTTACATCGACAGTCATTTCAATACAAAGGCTGACAAGAAGAACCGCGCTATGGCAGGTCTTTCTATGGGCGGTATGGAGACACACGCCATCACTCTGGCACGTCCCGAAGTGTTCGGCAGCTATGGTATCCTCAGCGGCGGTATCTACACTCCAGAGGAGCTGAATGGCCGCAAGGTTGACTATATCTTCATCAGCTGCGGAAGCAAGGAAGGTCCGGAGCGCGTGAAGTCGGCAGTTGACGCTCTTAAGAGTGCTGGCTACAATGCTGAGAGCTACATCTCTGAAGGCACAGCACACGAGTTCCTGACATGGCGCCGCAGTCTCTATCAGATGGCACAGAAGCTTTTCAAGTAATCTGAATATTCTTTGATATTTAATCGGAGCACCGTCCTTGTGGCGGTGCTTTTTTGTTTCAGGATGTTATAATAAAACTATGAGCGAAACGTTTATAAAATAAAAACCTTTATTATGAACATCAAGAAGTTATTTATCGCATTTGTTTTCTCATTTGTTGTTGTTTCTGCATTTGCACAGAAACCCGTTGGAACCCTCACGCTTTATCCTCGAGTGGGAATGACGCTCTCAAAGTTCACAGGTGACAAGGTGTATTATGGTTATGGCGTGGAAAACTATGCCGACGCGAAGTACAAGGCAGGCATTGTGGCAGGTGCCGAGTTGCAGTATCAGATGAGCGATGTCGTTGCCCTCAGCGGCGGTGTGCTTTACAGTCAGCAGGGCACCAAGTTTGATAAAGTGCCAGAAGTCGATGAGAAGTTGAAGATGGAGCACAACGACATCATCGTTCCGCTGATGCTTGTAGCCACCACCAAGTACGGAATATCGGCAAAGATAGGCGTGCAGCCCGAAATACTTGTCGACAGCAAGTATAAGGATATGATGAATGGCTTTAATGTGTCTGTTCCCGTAGGCCTTTCTTATGAGTTCAAGAACGTATGCCTTGACGTGCGCTACAACATCGGACTTACTAAAATCTATAAGGACCAAGGTGCTAACGACACCTCGCACAACGGCACTTTCATGTTCACTCTTGGCTACGGCATCGACCTCTAAGTGAAAAATAATTTGGAGTTGACGAATCTTTTTTATATCTTCGCACCCGAATAATACTCATACAATTATGATGAAACGTTTTATCAGCAGTTTTATGATTATTGTCGCGGTGATGATGCTGGCGGCATGTACTGACAAGATGAAGGAGGTGAGTGCCCTCGACCTTGAGCACTACCAGCCCGTAGATAAGTTCGTGCCTGCCTATGAGGCACTTACCAACCGCACCGACCTCGCCACCAACGAGGACTACGACATCGAGCAGACAGTAAGGGTTATCAATGCGCTCGAGATGGCGCAGGCTAACTCGAAGAACTTCAACGAGTACCTGAAACTCATGGCGCAGCAGGATTACACCGGAGTGGCTCCCGATGTCATCGAGGCAAAGCAGAAACTGCTGCCCATATTGCAATATATGTATAAACTGCAGGTTATGGACGAGCAGTTGAGCGACATGTGGATGCTGGCACGTAGTGCGGCCTCGGGAGGCAGCAGCGCTCTCGACGGCAAGAGCATAGCGCAGTTGACACTCGCCACACTTGGCGACCCGATAGCCATTTTCAGCATACTTACATCCGAGGATGCCGACCGCGCGACAAACTCTGCGTTCAACCAGTATGAGAAGGACAAGAAACTGAAGTCGGAGATACGTCAGGACATCGAGAAACTGCGTGCCTCTTACATGCAGTACCTCTCCGATTACGCTCCCATATATCATAAGTATATGCGCGAGTACGACCGCATCTGCATGGAGAAAGACCGCGCTTACATCGACCTCTATTCTGGACAGCCTACAAGTGCGCTCGCTCACTCGCAGAAGATTCTCGACCAGTATCCTAACAACGGCGAGGCGATGCTGCTGAAGTCGTTCAGTCTTATTCTGGGAGGCAACGGCTCTTCTGCCACCTCCTCAAATCTCCAGCGACAACTGCCCAACACCCAGCAACCATCATCCAACACCCAACCATCTGACTCCTTGCTTGCAAGAGGCGGCGAGGTGTTCATTCCGGACACCATGCCAAAGCGAGTGCAGGGAATGAACGATGCACAGTATGAGGCAGAGGTGATGCTCGACGACTATATGCACCGCTATCCCGACCGCACAGCGCCTGCTCTCGTGCTGAAAGGGGTGCTGAAGCAGCAGACGGGAAACACACAGCAGGCAATGTCTTATTTCGACCAGGCTGCGATAGAGTACCCGCGACAGGCGGCGCACCTCACAGACATGCTCGACTCTTATCGTGCGCGCACATATCTTAACAAGACTCCTGAGGGACAATACCTCACCCGTCTTTACCGTTCGGAAATGGAGGGCTACGGACTCTTCTCGCCTAACCTGCTGAAGGCGAAATACCATGCAGACAAGGGTGACCTCGACCAGAGCAAGGACGAGATATTCAAGCACTTCTTCCGCCGCGGCAACCAGGGCGTTTACGACGGACTGCTTTCCGACATGCAGTTCTGCGAGGAACATCTCTACGGCAGTTTCAAACAACTGCTCATCGAGAGTTCGTTCATCGATGTGGAGGTGGAGCCGGAATCGAAGTGGATGTTCTGGGATGACGATGAACTGCTGCGCGTGAAGATAAACAACCGCTCTGACCTCGACCTTGAGAACGTGCGCGTGTTCCTTTGCATCCATTACACCGACATGTATAAGGACGAGTATGACGTGGTGCGTGTGCCGAAGACAATGAACATCATCGGCAAGCACTCAACTGCCGACCTCGACACCGTACGACTCAACTACAACGACAAGAAATACGGTGACATCACACGCATACGCGCCATAGCCATCACCGACGACCGCATCTGCTGGGTGGACGATGCTAACTACAAGAAGAGTCATGCCATCTCTTTCGCACGAAAGAACAACGGGCGCAACACAAGGATAGAAAAGGACAAGGAAGAGTTCTTGAAGCACTATTCCATCGAACCGCAGAAACTGCGCGAGACGCTGCTCAAAGGCGTCACCGTGCTGCAGCCTGAGGATGACCCGAAGGAGGAGCGAGGCTTCTGGGGAAAGATTGGCTCATGGTTCTCTCGTCCCGACAACGACTTGAAGATAGAGTTGCCGCGAGTGCTTACGATGATAGACCCCGTCTTCTCTGTTCAGCAGATAGACTCCGAGAATGCCCTGATGCCTAAAGACAATTACCTGTCAGGCACAGCCATCCATCTCGTATTCGACTACGAGCCAAAGTATGAGGAGGTGCTGCCTCTCTACATCTACAGCGACTATGCCAACTTCCGCATCGACATCGTTTATCGCGGCAAGGATTCAGAGATAAAGGAAGTGGCGCAGATATAACTCTTAAAGCAGGTTTACACATTAATGATTACGGGAAGTCTTAACAATGTATTATGTTTAGACTTCCCGTTCATTTTTTTGTAAGTTTTCCCCCGAATGTTAGAACTCTCTGTCTTTATAAGGTGTGTTAAGAACTCCTTTGTTATTAAGGCTGCTAACAAGTTTGTCCAAAGGCATTCTCCATAGAGCCTTAAACCAAGATGTTTTACCAAACCATTTTACTATAGAAGGGCTTATAGCGTAATATGTCTTAATAAACCCCATTCCATACCAAGTTTCCGCAAGAGTATAATCTCTGAATCTTCGGAGTGTCCATACTTCTGGACAATCGTATGAGCCATAGACGGCTGTCGCCACATAACAAGCAGAAGTGTCAATGTTGGGATTCTCAAACGAAGAGTCATATTTTCTTATTTTGTCACCATACGAATTTATTAAATTGATGTTTCCTGTCTTATCTTGGAGATATTTCACATATTGTTTGTGAATGTCAATACCGTTTTTCCAGCCTTGTATCGAAATATCTGAGTACTTGCCTTCAAAAATTGAATCAACTGCATCACCGAAGTTATACATTATTTGAGCAGAACTAGAAGCGTTATTACAATACTCTTGTATAAAATTGTGCTGGATACTGGTATCTATTCCTTCATAATGGTTTTTGGCTGCATTAAATAACATTGAGGATATCATTATGTTTCTCAGAGATATTTCTGTTAAAGCAGCCTTTTGTAAAGTCTCGTCTGTTTCATTCTCTTTTATTAGTTTTATTACGGAGAACTGGCAATTGGCCAAATCAGAAGCCGCAGACCATATTTCAGCAATCTTACATCCCATTGATTTGAAATATACAACATAATAGTTTGCCTCCCAACTACTTGGGTCTTTAACGAGAATCATGTCGTAATATTTTGCTGCGTTGGCACTGTTCTCTGCATCCTTGGCTCTACGAGCAATCTCATATAGGTTTTTCAACTCATCGGAAGAATCGACCTTAACAGTACCCTTTACATCGACAGTCCCTTCTATCATCATTTTCTTTGCTTCTTCAACGGTATATTTTGTACCGCATGACTGGCATATAAAGACACCTCCGTCTTTTACCAAATCTTGGCTGCCACACATTTCACATTGTAATGCTTTCATATTCTTTATTGTTTTGTTGATGAAAATATTATTAGTTACATATGAATCGGAGGGGGACAATCTCCGTTGTCTTTTGCTGTGAATTCAGCAAATGTCTTCAGAGGTTGCCAACTCGTCATACCTTTCTTCCACGCTAGCATATTTAAGACGTTTAAATCTTGTGCTATTGCTTCCTGTATTTGCAGGGCGTTGTATGGACCTTGTTGTTTGCCGTCAATAGCAAGGAAATAAGATACACTTGTCGGTATTGGTGGAGGGACATCACCATTATTCGGCATTAGCGACTCTCCCATATGCTTGCCCATATTAAGTGAAGCACCTAGTCCTAGGCCTGCATTGATGAACGCTGCTCCTGTTCCACTCTCATTTTCTGCGGCCTTATCCATCACATCGAAAGAACGTTCCATCTTATAATTCTCACGTCCTGCTATTTTCAATCTTGCTGAGAGATTTTTGGCTCTTTTAATTTCATTCAGACTTGGGTCGTCTTCAGGAATGTTTATTGATATGATATTGAAAAGCATTATTTCCACACCATATTCAGCGAAGAA
Organism: uncultured Prevotellaceae bacterium; assembly: GCA_900315095.1. Taxonomy (GTDB): domain Bacteria; phylum Bacteroidota; class Bacteroidia; order Bacteroidales; family Bacteroidaceae; genus Prevotella. Next base: position 50,683 of record OMXS01000002.1, read on the forward strand.
AGGCAGAAGTTCATTTTGACAATATGCAGAAATCTCTTGTAGGTGTACAGGTATTTCTAATACTGATATTTTGTCATTAACAATTTTTTTAGAAATAATACTGGTCAGTCTTGTTAAAAGTAAACCACGAAAATATGATTGCAGTTGAGATTCGTTGAAATTAGGCATGTTGCCAACAAGGGTAAAAACAAACTTCTCGGCATCGCTTATCTTGAAGCCATATTGACCATGGGCGCGTACAGGCACAATTATATCATACTTAGGATCCTCTAGTTGTATAGGTGTTTCCGTTCCCCATTTCAGACTTAAACGCTGGAGAAGATTAACAAACCATACGTCTGCCTGAAAAGGAGACTCACTGCCATACGGCAGATTAATGATCTTGTTTAGGAGTGGGATGTTGTTTGTCTTAAGTGTATAGGTGCCATCTGTAAACTTATCACAAACTTTGCCTCCTCTTACAAAGAATGCCACTTGTCCTGGGTAAACTACAAGGCGAGAACCCCAACGCAAATCGCAAGAAGGAAACTTGTGTACAATCACACCTTCTTGTTGCTCATACTTTACAATGTCGATAATTGCCATGTCAATGTTTCTTTTTAGTTTGTAGATCTCAAGTGAAATGATTGAGTCGCACAAACTCATTGACATAGAGAGAGCGCAGACCCGCCATATCTCCTGTCAGGCTCACCACAAGCCCCCAATCTACTATGACTGAAGTCCACGCTCAAAGCGCGTACTCCAATGTAGATTGGCATGCTCATTTTATTCTCGTTGTGAGGTGGTGATTCGACAGGAGAAATAGAGCAATTATGTCTGTATTTCTAATGAAATACGGTGCAAATATACAAAACTTTTGTTATAATTGTATATCTTTGATATAAAAAAATGGTAATTATATACTATTTGCCTCCATTTGCCAATGCCTCCCCGCCCCTATAGGGGAGGGGGCAGTGTTTATAATCCACACATAACTTCTTCTACCTCCCTTTATCTCCTTCTGTCTTTTTCCTTCATGTAACCGACCCCACCCCTAGCCCCTCCCCTGCATGGGCGGGGAAACATTGCATAGGTCATCTCTTGAACACTATCCTATAGTAGGGACAAAATGAATATAGTACCCAATGGGAAACATTAGGCAAAGGACAACAAAAAACAGGCGCAGACAACAACTGCGCCTGTTTCAGAGTGTTATTGGTTGTTTCCATATACCTTATCCGAAGTAAACCATAAGTCCGCCGATGATGATGTAGAGCACTGCGTACGGGATGGCGCTCTTCATTATCTCGCCGTCCTTGCCCGGCATATCGCACGAGGCGGTGGCGATGGCGATTGACTGTGGCGAAATCATCTTACCGCCTGTTTCACCGGTGGTGTTGGCAGCGACGAGCCAGTTGGTCTCAGAGCCTGGTGCATAGCCCAACTGTCCTGCAACGTTGGCCTGCAGTTTGGCAAAGAGGATGTTCGACGAGGTGTCCGAGCCCGTGACGAATGTTCCGATGGCTCCGATGAGCGGTGCGAAGAACGGATAGAACTGCCGCGAGTGCTTACGATGATAGACCCTGTGTTCTCTGTTCAGCAGATAGACTCTGAGAATGCCCTGATGCCTAAAGACAACTATCTTTCAGGCACAGCCATACATCTCGTATTCGACTACGAGCCAAAGTACGAGGAGGTGCTGCCTCTCTACATCTACAGCGACTATGCAAACTTCCGCATCGACATCGTTTATCGCGGCAAGGATTCAGAGATAAAGGAAGTGGCGCAGATATAGGACTTACAGCGATAACATCTTTATAAGAAAACAAATAAATACATCCTTCTTTCCCCATAAGAAGGATGTATTGTTAATATAGGCATTAATAATGATGCCATCCCGTATTAGGAGATGGCATCATCAATGTTATTTCTATTCGTTTTGTTTAGAATACGTGGAGTCCGAGGAACACCATCAGACCGTTCATGAGTATCCAGAAGATTGCAAACGGCATTGTCTTGCGCATGATGTCTCCGTCCTGACCTTCCATGTCGCAGGCAGCGGTAGCGATGGCGATACTCTGCGGTGACAGCAGTTTACCTCCCTCGGAGCCTGCACAGTTGGCAGCGGCAAGCCAGTTGGTCTCGTTACCGCTCACTCCGAAGAACGTTGACTGGTTAACAAGACCGAGATCGCTCGCAGCGGTTGCCTGTAGTTTACCGAAGAGGATGTTGGCATTGGTGGCACTACCAGTAACGAAGGTTCCGATAGAACCGATGAGCGGTGCAAAGAACGGGAACGCAGCGCCGGTGAGTGCTACAAGGCCCTTGGCGATGTCGTTGGTCATACCGGTGTTGTTCATCAGCATAGCCATAGCAACGAGGCAGCAGATGGTGACAACGGTCTTCTGAAGGTTGATGGTTGTCTTTGCGAGAATCTTCATCAGCTTGCCGAAACTGAGTCCCTGGATGAGACCACCGATAACAGCACCGAGGAAGATCATCAGACCAGCATTAGAGAGCCATCCAAACTTGAAGGTGTTGCCGATTACCGGTAAGTCGAACTGTGTAACGAGATTGCTGTTGAGCAGAGTGTTGATAGCAGGAACTATCTTGCTTGATATAAGGATGAAGAAGATGATGAGTCCGTAAACGCTCCATGCCTTCAGAGTCTTGTTGAGACCGAACTTCTTCTTTTCCACCTTTACCTCGTCAGCAGGCGACTCGTCGCGGATAAACAGTTTGTTGTATATCAGCATTGCAACGATAGCGGCAACACTACCGAGGATTGCAGGTGTCTCAGGGCCGATGAAGTGAGCACAGCAGAACTGCACGATAATTGAGAATGTACCCACGAAGAGTGCCAAGGAGATGTTCTTCACAATCTTCTTACGGTCGGTCATCATAAGGATGAGGAACGGGGTGATGTAGAACATCAGAGCCAACTGGATGATGATGAACGTTGCCACCTCGCACAGCATCTCGGGAGATGCCACACCCTCGGCTGCCACTTGGTTGGCAAGCGTTGTGGCGGGAAGACCTACGGCACCGAATCCTACGGCAACGGTATTAGCGATAAGACAGATAACGGCTGAGAACATCGGCTTGAAGCCAAGTCCGATAAGGATAGCAGCAGGGATGGCAACTGCCGTTCCGAAGCCTGCCATACCTTCAAGCACACCGCCAAGACCCCATGTCAAGAGCAGAACGAGAAGACCCTTGTCTGATGTCATCTGTATGAACTGCGTCTTAATAGTCTCAATCTCCTTTGTCTCGCAGAGGATGTTGTAACTGAAGATGGCGCAGATGATGATGAGGATAATCGGGAAGCAAGCCTTCAAGAATCCCTCAATCACCGACCACAGCGTGATGCCGAAGATTGAGGCACCAGTGTATTTCTCGGGAATGATGCCCATTGCCGGAGCGGCAAACAAGGCAAGAAGAATAGTAACTACAAGGGTAACCATTGCACTCTTGTAACCAGACACTTTAAATCCCATCATCAGTACTATAAGCAGTACGATTGGAATTACAGAAACTAATGCTGACATAGAATTGATTTTTAGTTATTATTATATAAGTATATGCGTTTAAGGTAGGGCGGACAAAGGTCAATCACACCCAAAGGTTATGTTACGGTTCAGAAATTTTCGCAAATATACGAATAAAAATTGAAACTTCAATTATTTTGAGGATATTTTTTTGTTTTTTGTTGTGTATTGTGGGTTTTAATAGTCCTATTTTATGAGAGTTCCCCTCCTATGGTCTTGTCGGGGAAAGATTCGTAGGAGGGGAGCGTAAGCTATGTTTTTGAGGCGGAGAAGTGCTTCTCTTTTAGTGCCAGAATATCTGGTCGTGGTCAGCCTCAGGGGTTTGGACGTCCACCAATTTGGCGTTCTTCACATCGTCGAAGACAAAGGCTGGGCGCATGTCATCTTCGGTGAGCCTCAGACGGACATCCTCGAAGCGTATGCCATCTACGTGGCGAACGTAGAAACCCCATGATGGCAGTTCGCCGTACATCGTGAACTCGGGATAACTGCGATGGTCCTCGCGCACGCTCTCCACACGCCACAGGGGAACATACTTCATTCCCGTGGACGCATGACCGGGGAAAGTGATGTCTATATGGCGCAGGGTGACACCTTCGATAGGCTGTTCTGGCATTCCCGTGATGGGTGCTGGATGCGGGTTGTGATAGCCTTCGTTGCTCACGATGCGCATCTCTGCCCATGCGTCAGGGCGCAGAAAGGGCACCGTTGCGGTAAGGTTTTCTATCAGAATGTTGCGCACATGTCCTGCAGGACCGTTGGTGCGGTTGCCTAGTTTTATAAACAAAGGGTTCATGGTGTTGGTAGCCGTGATGTTGCGGAAGGTGATGCTGTCTATGTCGCAGCCGTCAACGCTCTCGATGGCGATGGCAGAGAGGTAGGTGTCTTTTACCTTAACGTTGTCGAAGATGATGTTGCGGAATCCTCCAAACGATGCTGTTCCCAGTTTCAGGGCGTTGCATGAGGATGTCACCTTGCAGTTGGTCACCCTTATGTTTTCGCAGCAATAGCCTTTGTAATACGACTTAAGGCAGATGCCGTCATCGCCGGAATCAACGTCACAGTTGTTTATTGTGGCGTTGCGGCAGTCGGTAAGATCGAATCCGTCGTTGTTCCAGTAGGTGCGACTCCTCACCGTAATGTTCTCAAACTTCAGGTTGCTGCAAATCTCGTATGTCTGCGTCCAGCATGCGGGATTGCGTATCGTGATGTCGCGCATCTCGTATCCGTCGAGGAACATGAAGTTGATAATCTTCGGGCGGTATATCTCCAGCGGTCGTCCTCCGCCAGCACGGCGATACTCTTCGTTGGTCATGTAGAGAACGCTGTCAACGTTCAAAGCCAGCGCGCGGCCTTGTCCGTCAATCTCTCCTTCGCCTGTTATGCTGATGTTCTGCGCCTTGTAGCACACCAGCAGCGCCAGTTTCGAGTTGTCGCTGTCACGACTTGACTTTGGCGCATCTTTCGGCTCGATGCTCCGGTAGTCGTGAATGTTGGTGCTGCCGAGCAACACGGCGCCGCGATGAAGCACGAGGTGGACGTTGCTCTTCATCTCGATGGTGCCTGTGAGATAGCGTCCTTCGGGAAACACTATGGTTCCTCCTTTCTTCATCGCTGTAAGTTTGTCAATAGCCTTTTGAATGGCTTGTGTGTTCATAGTTTTCCCGTCGCCCACGATGCCAAGTTCTGTGGCGAGGAATGTCTTCTGTGCCATCGCCAGTATGACGATGAGCAGGGATGCAATAGTTAAACAGAGTCGTTTCATCTTTTTTCTTGCAAATATACACAATTTACTTAAATATAGCACTACTAATAATCATAATTATCTATAAATGCCTGTTCCTAAGCATAGAGAATAACCTTTTAATGTCCTCATTTTTGCCCTTTAAAAGTACCTTTTGTAATATCTTGTTTTTTAGGGAGATAGAAATGGGGTAACTATGTTAATAACTTTGTCGAACAAAGTTAATAAGATAGTCGAACAAAGTTATTAACTTTGTATTGCCAAAAGGCACAAGTGAGAGTCTCAGAAGACGTGTTTAGCATCCTCAAAGGTATACAAGTGGCACGGCGTTTCATGCCTTTATGAGTTCTGCCATTACCGAGTTGCTGACAAAGATGCCGCTATGGGTGAGACTGACGTGCGTGTCGCTGATGGTGAGGAGTCCGCGCTCAGCCATAGGTTTGGCTGTGTCGAGGAGATAGCGGCGCTGCTCTGGAGTGAGAATTTCGAACGGAATGCCCTCGCGTGTGCGCATGGCTGTGGTGACTATGTCGTTATAGTGGGTGTCGGCATCTATTGTCTCGCTGTCCTCTTCGGGACGCTTGCCTGTGCCGATGATGCGTATATACTCTTTGACGTCGGCAATGTTCCATGAGCGTGAGCGCATGTCGTAGGAGTGGGCAGCCGCGCCGAGTCCTATATATGGTATGTCGTGCCAGTAGGCAGAGTTGTGTCGTGAGCGGAAGGAAGGCAAAGCGAAGTTCGAGATTTCGTAATGCTCATAGCCGGCAGCAGTCAGTTGCGAGACCAGAGTCTCGAACATCTGTAGCGAAAGGTCCTCGTCAGTCTCCTCAATCTTGCCCTCTGTGAGCATGCGGTGGAGTGGTGTGCCCTCCTCGTACATCAGACTGTATGCCGAGATGTGCTGCGGCTGCAGGCTTATGGCATGTCGGATGTCGCTCTGCCATTGGCTCAGCGTCTCGCCAGGAAAGCCATACATGAGGTCGATGCTGATGTTCTTAAAGCCAGCCTTGCGCAATATTGCAATGGCGTTGTCCACCTGCTGCGCGTTATGCCGCCTGCGGATGGTGCGCAACCGCTCGTCGGAGAATGTCTGTGCGCCGAGACTCACGCGGTTGAATCCCATTTTCCTTATCGACAAAGCATATTCTTCGGTTATGTCGTCGGGGTTGCACTCTATTGTTATCTCAGCATCCTGAGCCACGCGATACACATTATTTATATTATAAAGGAATGTGTGCAGTTGCTCTGTCGTAAGTTGTGAAGGTGTTCCTCCGCCGAGATAAATGGTGCTGATGTCGCTGCCTGGCTCTCGCATTTTCATTTCGCTTATGAGAGCAGAGACATAACTGTCGCGCAGCGCCAGCAAAGTGGTGCTGTAGAAACCGCAGTAAATGCAGCGGCTCTGGCAGAACGGTATGTGTATGTATAAAGATTTCACCTATTCTAAAAACGTTAAACCATAGCAAAGAATTATCTTTGTAATGTAAAATAACGTTAAACATTTTCCTTTTCTTAAATCTTCGTTCTTATTTATTAATTAAAATCACTAACTTTATCCCCCACTTAAAGAAAGAAGTCTAATATAAACCTAAATCTTACTGATATGAGAGTATATCAAACTAACGAAATCAAGAACATTGCGCTGCTTGGCAGTGCGGGTAGCGGCAAGACCACACTTGCCGAGAGTATGTTATTCGAAAGCGGAGTAATCAAGCGCCGTGGCTCAGTAGAAGCAAAGAACACAGTGAGCGATTACTTCCCAGTAGAGCAGGAATACGGTTACAGCGTGTTCTCTACGGTGTTCAATGTGGAGTGGAACAACAAGAAGCTGAACATCATCGATTGTCCGGGAAGCGACGACTTCGTGGGTGGTGCCATCACCGCTCTTAACGTTACCGACCAGGCGCTGGTGCTCATCAACGGACAGTATGGTCCTGAGGTTGGAACACAGAACATCTTCCGCTATACAGAAAAACTAAAGAAACCAGTAATCTTCCTCGTAAACCAGCTCGACCGCGAGAACTGTGACTTCGACTCTGTGATGACACAGATGAAGGAAATCTACGGTCCTAAGTGCGTTCAGGTGCAGTATCCTATCGCAACAGGTCCTGGCTTCAACTCGCTCATCGACGTGCTGCTGATGAAGAAATATTCATGGAAGCCCGAAGGCGGTGCTCCTATCATCGAAGAAATCCCCGCTGAGGAGATGGACAAGGCCAAGGAGTTGCACGCTGCACTCGTTGAGGCTGCTGCCGAGAACGACGAGGCCTTGATGGAGAAGTTCTTCATGGAGGAGACATTGACAGAAGACGAGATGCGTGAGGGTATCCGCAAGGGACTCGTTACGCGCAGCATATTCCCAGTGTTCTGCGTTTGCGGCGGCCGCTCAATGGGTGTTCGCCGACTGATGGAGTTCCTCGGCAACGTTGTTCCTTTCGTAAGCGACATGCCGAAGATTCATAACACACGCGGTGAGGAAGTGGCTGCCGACAGCGCTGCCGCTACTTCAATCTACTTCTTCAAGACAGGTATGGAACCACACATCGGTGAGGTTTCTTACTTCAAGGTGATGAGCGGTACGCTGAAGGCAGGTGCCGACCTCACTAACGCCGACCGCGGTTCTAAGGAGCGCATCGCAAGCATCTATGTTTGTGCAGGTGCCAACCGTCAGGCTGTTGACGAGCTTTGCGCTGGTGATATTGGTTGTACCGTGAAACTGAAGGACGTGAAGACAGGCAACACTCTGAACGATAAGGACACAGAATATCGCTTCGACTTCATCAAGTATCCTAACTCTAAGTACTCGCGTGCCGTGAAGGCTGTTAACGAGAGCGAGACAGAGAAGATGATGGCTGCCTTGACAAGAATGCGTCAGGAAGACCCGACATGGGTTGTTGAGCAGTCTAAGGAGCTGAAGCAGATTATCGTTCACGGTCAGGGCGAGTTCCACTTGCGCACATTGAAGTGGCGTATGGAGAACAACGAGAAGATACAGATAAAGTATGAGGAGCCGAAGATTCCTTATCGTGAGACCATCACTAAGTCTGCTCGTGCCGACTATCGTCACAAGAAGCAGTCGGGTGGTGCAGGCCAGTTCGGTGAGGTACATCTCATCGTGGAGCCTTATGCAGAAGGAATGCCAGATCCTACAGTTTATAAGTTCGGCGGTCAGGAGTATCGCATGAACATCAAGAACAAGGAAGAGATCGACCTCGAGTGGGGTGGCAAGCTCGTGTTCTTGAACTCTGTGGTCGGCGGTGCTATCGACGCTCGTTTCATGCCAGCAATCCTCAAGGGTATCATGGCACGCATGGAGCAGGGACCTCTTACTGGTTCGTACGCTCGCGACGTTCGCGTTGTTGTTTACGATGGTAAGATGCACCCGGTTGACTCTAACGAGCTTTCATTCATGCTCGCTGCCCGTCAGGCATTTGCTGAGGCGTTCAAGAATGCAGGCCCGAAGATTCTGGAGCCTATCTACGACCTCGAGGTATTCGTTCCTGCCGACTATATGGGTGACGTGATGAGCGACCTGCAAGGACGCCGCGCCCTCATCATGGGTATGGACAGCGAGGCTGGTTATCAGAAACTCTCTGCAAAGATTCCATTGAAGGAACTCTCTAATTACTCTATTGCATTGAGTTCTCTCACTGGTGGCCGTGCATCGTTCTCTACCAAGTTTGCAAGCTACGAACTCGTTCCTACAGATATCCAGAACGAGCTCATCAAGCAGCACGAGGCAGAAGCAGCAGAAGAAGAATAAAGTTCTCTATAACAAAAGAATCCCCGCTCATAACGAACGGGGATTTTTGTTATGTGGGGTGGAAAGAGAAAGGAGGAAAGAGGAGGGAGAACACCATGTGAAGATAGTAAACATATTATTAAATTCATAAACAACGGTGTTCTCTCTCCTCTTTCCTCTTTCCTCCCTTCTCTTATACAAATTACTTAATCTCAACGATTTTATATTTCTTACTGCCAAGTCCTATCTGCTCGGCATAGTCGGTGATATATGTGCCGTGTTGACGGTTAATGCGCTCGATGAGAGGTTTGTTGTCATCACCGGGTTTGCCATTGTAGTTGAACACCTTGTCAAGACATGCCTGGTCAAGGGCTACAGGGTCGAGACTTGCAAGTATTCCCATGTCTTGAAGTTCAGGCTTTGCAGGGTGACCGTCGCAGTCGCAGTCAACGCTCATGTTGTTCATTACGTTAATATATATAACCTTTCCCTGCATGTACTCGTGAACTGCCTGTGCTGCCGCCGCCATCGACTCAAGGAAATCGTCCTGCTTTGCTGGCACCCACTTCTCTGACGACTGACCAGCAGAATGGATATACCACTTGCCTGCCGTGCTTGCCACTCCGATGCTTGCGTTCTTTAGCACACCGCCAAAACCGCCCATCGCGTGACCTTTGAAGTGGGCGAGGTTAATCATAAAGTCGTAGTTGGCGAGATGTCCGCCCACGATGTCATACTTCAAGTGCTTCTTGTCCTTGATAGGAATTCGAATCTGGTCGTATTCGTCCATGATATCAACGGCAAAGATGCTGTCGAAGCCATGCTCGTGAATCGTCTCCCAGTGCATTCCTTTGTCCTGTCGTGTACCGCCGTATGCTGTACAGCACTCCACGATGGTGCCGTTCACCTCTTCCACGAGGTTCCTTATCAGCGTTGGCTTGAGGTAGTGCGGGTTACCTCCCTCGCCAGTGCTTATCTTCACAGCCACTCTTCCCTTTGCCTCTACGCCCAGCGCCTTGTATATCTTCACGAGAGACTCAGGCGAGATTTCCTTGGTAAAGTAAACTTTGCTCTGCGCTTGTGCGCCGATACTAATCAGCACAACAGCGATTAAAGATAACAGTTTTTTCATTTTGTTTTATTCTTGTTTGTTATTTAAGATTCTCAGGATTGTCCAGTTCACTAACTAAAATGTAATGTTGACACCTGCCATGAATGTTGCGCGAGGCATGGGGTAACCTTTGATAACCTCATATTTTTGAGCCAAAAGGTTCTCGCCCTTAACCCAAAGACCAAGGCATTTCAGCGTCTGATAGCCCACTGTGGCGTTAAGAAGAGTGAATGACTCTTTCTCCGCATTCTCGCCAACGACGGTGTAAAGACCGCATATCTGCTGCAGTCCTGCTGTTGCCGACCACTTGCAGCAGTTCCAGTTAACACCGAGATACCCTTTGTATTGTGGTGCTGCTACCACGGGGTTGTTCATGTGGAGATAACTGTGGTTGGTGTTCAGGCTCCAGTTGTTGTTGATACGGTATGAAAGTTCTGCCTCTATACCCTTGTTGAGCAGTTTGCCGGTGTTGATGTTCTTCATTGCCACCGTCTGTATTATGTTGTCTGCCTTGATAAGGAAAAGGTTGATGCCGTATGTAAGGCTGCCTTCCATCACGCGGTGTTTCCACGACAGCTCGTAGTTCATCATTCTCTCGGGCTCCAGTTCTTCGTTTGCAGGTTTATAAAGGAACATGTCCTTCATTGTTGGGTTGCGGAATCCCTTGCTCACCATTGCTTTCAGTTCGCCGTCGTTGACAGGGCGCACCACGATACCTCCCTGCGGAATCCATTCCGTTCCGGAAACAGAATGATGGTCAATGCGCAGTCCTGCATCAACAGTAAGCCACGGCATAATATCCTGACGGAAGTCAACATAACCTGCAATCTCGTTCAGATGCTGTCGTGTTGTCTGCAACGATGGCGGCATCTCCTCGCCTGTCTCGCGACTGGTGTAATAGGCGCGACCGTAGATGTGCTGATAGTCAACGCCTGCTGTGATACGGTTGCCCTCAAAGAGATTAACGCTCTGATACCATGAGATGCCTGTCAGCGCATCGTTAGAGCGGAAAAGACTCTTCTGCGGTGACTTTCCTTCGTCATATCCGTCGTTTATCTTATGACGACCGAAGTTGTGATAAACGCTCAGTCGTCCGCTTGTGCGTGCATAGTGATTCTCTACCGCTGCAGTAACCACACCGCGCGTAATCCATTGGTTGGCCTCATATTTCGGTGTCGTCACAGGTCCTGGATAAGAGGAGTTGAAATGAGTGATGTCTGCATCGGCAAAAACGTTCCAGTGGTCATTAATGTCATATCCAAGTTTTATGTAACCGCCATACTGTTCAAATCCCATTCTCGGACGGTGATTGTCGGTGCGGCTGTACTGTGCAGCAACGGTAGATGAGAATTTCCCGCTTCTGAACTGGTTGCTTGCCTCGCTCTGAAATGTTCCCCATGAGCCAGCGCCGAGATTGATGTGAGTGCGCACGCCGTCGCGTTTCATCCCTCGCGTAACGATGTTTATGACACCTCCGAGTGCATTTGAACCGTAAAGCACAGATGCAGGACCTCGCAGAACCTCCACGCGCTCGGCCATCAGCGACTGGTAACTGTCTGAGATGGAATGTCCGAAAATACCTTGATATTGCGGATGTCCGTCGATAAGCACCAACAACTGTCCTGTGCCCGATGACACACCGCGCAGGTTAATTCCTCCAGCAGCGCCGCCGCTGACACCATATCCCATCATCGAACGTGACGTGACAAAGAGTCCTGGAACCTGTTCCGCCAGCGTCGGCAGCACGTTGATGCGCTGGTTCTCTGTTAGTTTCTCACGTCCAACAACAGAAATTGTCATTGGCAGGTGTCGCACATCGGTGGCATTACGTGTTCCTGTTACCACAACATTGTCTAATGCGATAGCTGTGGTGTCTGCTAATTGCGCGTGAACGGCAAGTCCGCTGAGTGCCGTTACAATGGTAAGGAATGTTTTTCTCATTTGTTTATAATTAATAATTCTTCCGATTCTGATTGCAAATATACGAAAAAATCCGTAGCTCCTCTTTATACAAACTACGGATTTAATTACCATTTTTACATTATTAACTATAATGCAAGTCACTTCTTGTGTGCTGTCACGCATAGCCTGTGCCTCTTCGGGTCGTGGAGTATCTCAATATCTGCGAACCCGGCATTAGTGAGATGCTCCTGTAGCTCTGCAGAATTGTAGGTGTGCATGTCGTCAACTACCTTATCCCATTTTATTCCTTTCTCCTCGCCGTCGGCCTCATTCACAATAACAAACCTTCCTCTTGCTTTTAGCACTCGCCACACCTGACGGAACGAGTCTTCTATCGACGGCCAGAAATAAACTGTCTCGAAGGCGGTGACTAAGTCAAACTCTTCTTCGTTGTAGGGTAGTGTGGCAACATTGCCTTCCTTAACGTCGCATCTTTTATGTGCAATGGCGGCAGCATTCACTTCGATGGATTTCTTAACCGATACTGGTGAATAGTCGATACCGGCAACATATCCGTTAGGACAGAGTTGTAGCAGCCTTGCAATGTTGCCTCCACCTCCGCAGCCGATGTCGAGGACACGACTGTCGTCATTGATAACCAGATTAGACAGAGCCCACTTTGCAAGCATAGCATGGGCGTTGCCGTTCATCCCTGTCACCATGATTTTGCCGATAACACCTTGTGGTTTACGGGCGTTGTTGAAAACTTTCTTTAGTACATTCATGCTACATTCATTTTTAATAAAAATAATACTACATATAAAACATTCCTTTTGCGCTGCAAAGATACTTTTTAAGCAAACAATAAACAATACCTAATATTTATGAAATTTATAGTTAAATATGGTATGCATTTACTTTGCCAAGCTTTTTCTACGCCCGTCTTTTGTGTGCGTTTAAATATAAATCAATAATTTGTAGTGTATGATTGTTAAATATAAAGCAATAAAACAGTTAATTAAATTAAAGTTAACCAAAATAATTAACTTAAAAAGTACAACAAAAGAGAAAAGACATTACTTTTGCAGATGTAAACGAAAACTCAGCGCCTCCATGTGAGACGCACAACGATATGAAGAAAAGAACGATATGGATGATAGCGACTGTGATGGGGCTTAGCTTCCTTGCTTTGCTCTTCTTGCAGCTCAGTTACATCGAAGAGATGGTGAAGATGAAAAAGGAGCAGTTCGATGAATCAGTCAAACGCTCGCTTTATCAAGCATCACGTCATCTTGAGCTGAACGAGACACTTCGTTATCTGGAGAAGGATGTTAACCGAGCAGGGCGCCGCGCGGCAAGAAAAGACTCGGTGAACGGGCAGCAAGGCGATGCTAAACAGGCATCACATCAGCTGGGAGCAGTGTCAAGCGGTGCTACTTATTCTTCATTCCAGTTAAAGTCGGTAAACATGAAGCCTGGGCAGATGCCCAAAGGCTTGATACTTCGCAACGACAAGAATGCTATTTCGGAGGCATCAAAGTCGATGAAGGAGATAGTTAAGAACCGTTATGTTTATCAAAAGGCTCTGCTCGACGAGGTTGTTTACAGTATACTTTATACCGCATCGGAAAAGCCTCTGCGTGAGAGAGTTAACTTCAATATGCTCGACAAGGACATTAAAGTGGAACTGACAAACAACGGAATCAATATTCCATATCATTTCACGGTGTCCACACAGGACGGACAAGAGGTTTACCGTTGTCCCGACTACACCGAAGAGGGAGAAGAATACACATACATCCAGGATCTTTTTCAAAACGACCCTCAGCAGAAATCGGGTGTTGTGAAGATTCATTTCCCAACGATGAACAGTTACATTTTCTCCTCTGTACGCTTCATGATTCCTTCTGTGGCGTTCACGCTGGTGCTGCTCGTGACCTTCATCTTCACAATCGCTGTGATATTCCGTCAGAAACGACTGACCGAGATAAAGAACGACTTCATCAACAACATGACTCACGAGCTGAAGACTCCTATCTCGAGCATCTCACTTGCTGCGCAGATGATGAACGACGAGGCTGTGACAAAGAGCCCTGCAATGATGAAGCATCTCGGTGGAGTGGTGAACGACGAGTCGAAGCGACTGCGATTCCTCGTGGAGAAAGTGCTGCAAATGTCAATGTTCGACGACAAGACGGCAATCTTCAAGAAGAAAGAGCTCGACCTGAATGAGATGGTTGAAAACATCGCAAACTCTTTCTCGTTGCGCGTGGAGCATACAGGTGGCCGCATAAACACGTTGGTTGAAGCAGAGAACTCAAAGATATACGTTGACGAGATACACTTCTCCAACGTGATACACAACCTCATGGACAACGCGGTGAAATATAAGAAGGAGGAAGGACCGCTGATTCTCGAGGTGCATACGTGGAACGCTGACGGCAAACTGATGCTCTCTATACAGGACAACGGCATAGGAATAAAGAAGGAGAACCTAAAGAAGGTGTTCGAGAAGTTCTATCGTGTACATACTGGCAACGTGCATAACGTGAAGGGATTCGGTCTCGGTTTGGCATACGTTAAGAAGATCGTTGACCTGCATAAGGGTGAGATAAAGGTGGAAAGCACCTACGGCAAGGGAACAAAGTTCACCATCGCGCTGCCGGAGATAACTTGAAAAAAGAATAAATCAATAAGTATTAACCACGCCTCTTGTAAGGTTTCGTTCACTCGGTGAGCATACGGAGGGAGGCATAATAAAATTAAAGGATTATGGAAGAACAACTGAAAATCTTGCTTTGCGAGGACGATGAGAACCTCGGAATGTTGCTTCGTGAGTATCTGCAGGCAAAAGGCTTCAATGCAGAGTTGTGCACTGACGGTGAGGCTGGTTACAAAGCCTTCCTTAAGAGCAAGTTCGACATCGCTGTGCTCGACGTGATGATGCCAAAGAAAGACGGTTTCGCATTGGCACAGGACATTCGTCAGGCAAATGCCGAAATACCTATTATCTTCCTTACTGCAAAGACTTTGAAGGAAGATATCCTTGAGGGCTTCAAGATAGGTGCCGACGACTATATCACAAAACCGTTCTCTATGGAAGAGCTGGTGCTGCGTATCGAGGCAATACTGCGTCGTGTTCGCGGAAAGAAGACAAAGGAGAGCACCCAGTATCAGATTGGACGCTTCGTTTTCGATACACAGAAGCAACTGCTCACTATCGGCGACAAGCAGACAAAGCTTACAACAAAGGAAAACGAACTGCTGGCTCTTCTCTGCAGCCATGCTAACGAGATACTGCAGCGCGACTTCGCTCTGAAGACCATCTGGATAGATGATAACTATTTCAACGCACGTTCTATGGATGTTTACATCACAAAACTGCGCAAGCATCTTAAGGACGATGACCAGATAGAAATCATCAATATCCACGGTAAGGGTTATAAACTGATAACCCCAGATGCTGAGGCTTAAATTGCCACTTGGCACCTCTTAAGGTGCTACATATATCTAACGGCTTAACAAAGTTAATAACATAGTCGAACAAAGTTAATAAGATTGTTCAACAAAGTTAATAACATTGTTAAGCCGTTTGGCGTTAGTTGAAAACAAAGAAGTTACGAGTGAGGTTCTTAGTACTTGTGATTTCGCTTCAAAATCACCACATGTGCAATTACTCCTGCTATGATCAGGAAAAGTGAAACGAACAGCACAGCATGGCTTGTTGTCCATCCTAAAAGGAATGAAAGCACAAGCAACAACGTGCCGATATATACAGCTGCCAAGCCGATGTGTGGCAAAATGATGTTCAGATATTTCCTCATTACGGGTGCAAAAGTATGAAAAGAAATCGGATAAAAGCACTCTGTAGCAAAGAATTATACCGACGAAAGGTTAATAATGCTTAAATCTTGGATAACTCTTAACTTCTATCCCCTCACTTCTAACTAAAAAGTTGTACCTTTGCACCCGCTTTGGCGTATGCCCAGGCATAATCATTAATTAATCAATTTATTTACAAACAAAATGAATCAATACGAAACCGTTTTCATTTTAACTCCCGTTTTGTCTGATGAGCAGGCAAAGGAAACGGTCGCTAAATTCAAGAAAATTCTCACCGACAATGGTGCTGAGATTCTGAACGAAGAGGCCTGGGGACTGAAAAAACTGGCTTACCAGATTGAGAAGAAAACATCAGGATTCTACTTCCTGCTGGAGTACAAGGCTGAGCCAAGTGTAATCAAAACATTCGAGACAGGATTGCGTCGCGATGAGAAAGTAATCCGTTTCTTGACAGTTAAGCTCGAGAAGTATGCTGCACAGTATGCTGAAAAGAGAAGAAACAAGAACGCTAAAAAAGAGGAGGCATAATTATGGCAGTACAAGACAGTGAAATCCGTTATTTGACAGCTCCTTCTATTGACACAAAGAAGAAGAAGTATTGCCGTTTCAAGAAGAGCGGTATCAAGTACATCGATTACAAGGATCCCGAGTTCCTTAAGAAATTCCTCAACGAGCAAGGAAAGATTCTTCCTCGCCGCATTACAGGAACATCTCTGAAGTATCAGCGCCGCGTGGCTCAGGCCGTTAAGCGTGCACGCCAGATAGCTCTGCTCCCATACGTTACAGACATGATGAAGTAAGAAAAGAATTATGGAAATTATACTTAAAGAAGACATCATAGGATTAGGTTACAAGAACGACATCGTAACCGTTAAGA
This sequence comes from uncultured Prevotellaceae bacterium, assembly GCA_900315095.1. GTDB lineage: Bacteria > Bacteroidota > Bacteroidia > Bacteroidales > Bacteroidaceae > Prevotella. The sequence continues at coordinate 67,432 of OMXS01000002.1, forward strand.
ACGGCTATGGCCGTAACTATCTTATCCCTACAGGAAAAGGCGTTATCGCAAGCGAGAGCGCAAAGAAGGTGCTCGCAGAGAACCTTAAGCAGCAGGCTCACAAGCTGGCAGCTCAGAAGGCTGCAGCAGAGGAGAAGGCCGCTAAGTTCGAGGGCGTAGCACTCGTAATTCCTGCAAAGGTTTCTGCAACAGGTCAGCTCTACGGTTCTGTAAATGCTGCCAAGGTTGCTGAGGCATTGGCTGAGAAGGGTATCGAGGTTGACCGCAAGATTATCACCATGCGTGACATCAAGCACGTTGGCGACTTCGAGGCTATTGTACACTTCCACAAGGAGGTTGAGGTTAAGGTTCCTGTAACTGTTGTTGCAGAGAACGAGCCTGTTGCTGCTCCTGCAGAGGAAGTAGAAGAGGCACCTGTTGTTGAAGAGGCTACAGTAGAAGAGCCAGAGGTTGAGGCTCCTGCAGAGGAGGAAGCTCCTGCAGAGGCTTAATCGAAAGACAATTTTCGCGCTGTAAAGCAGTTTTTATAAGCGTCCCGGCTATCATTATTGATGGTCGGGATTCTTTTTGCTATACAGTAAAAAAGTTGACATTTTTCATTGATTATTACGCGATTAGTGTTATCTTTGCAGACATAAACAACCTATTCACTATTAACGCATTGTAATCTATGAAAAGAATCGAGTCTTTACTCCTCTTATTGTTTGCAGTCGTATTGTCATTGCAAGCGAAGAACTATCAGAATTTCAAGGTGTCAACTTATATCCGTGCACAGGATGTGGCACGAATGGCTGACGACAGCTTCCTGGAATCTACGTGGCGAACCATCAGTGAGCAGATAGACATTGATAAAATCTATCTTGAGACACACCGCGATGCTTTCATCGTTGATGAGAAAACGCTTCTCAAAGTTAAGAACTTCTTTCTTAAACAAGGACTTGAAGTGGGTGGAGGTATTACATACACCATTTCGGAACCTACCGATTTTGAGACTTACAGTTATGCAACACCTGCCGACCGCGATAAGGTGCGGCAGATAGCGGAATACACAGCGAAGCACTTCGATGACTTTATTCTTGACGACTTCTTCTTTATCGACATCAAGAACGATAACGAGATAGCAGCGAAAGGCAGCAAGAGCTGGACCGACTACCGTCTGCGTCTTATGTCGGATGCTGGCAAGGAACTGGTGGTGGAGCCAGCAAAGCGTGTTAACCCAAAAGTAAAAGTGATAATAAAATACCCTAACTGGTACGACCATTTCCAAGGACTGGGATTCAACCTCGAAGAAGAACCTCTCTATTTCGATGGTCTGTGGACAGGAACGGAGACACGTGACCCAGGCAGCGCACAGCACCTGCAGAACTATCTTAGTTACAACATCATGCGTTTCTTTGAGAACATCGCACCAGGAAAGAACGGCGGCGGTTGGGTGGATGCCGGTGGAATACAGATGGGCATCGACCGTTATGCCGAGCAGGTGCACCTCACCATGCTCTCTAAGTCGCGCGAGATAATCCTTTGGAACTACATGCAATTGGCAGAGGTCAAAATCAATCCTAACATGCGGCGTAGTTGGCAAGACGCTGGAGGCAACAGCTTCAACTACGACGAGATGATGTCGCCGTTCAAGAAGGGAAAGAAGACCATCGAGCCATCTACTCTTGCTCGCATTGCTGCCGTGACATTGAAGCAGGATGATGAACTTCTTAGCAAACTCGGCAATCCAACGGGCATCGTTTCTTACAAACCGTTTCATTCTTCGGGCGAGGATTTCCTGCAAAACTACCTCGGCATGATAGGTCTTCCGATGGACATGCACCCTAGTTTCGTTGAGGGCAAGCAGCAGATACTGCTCACACAACAGGCAGCCAAGGACAAGGACATCGTGGAGAAGATGAAGGCACAACTACGTCAGGGCAACGATGTCATCATCACCACAGGCTTGCTGAAGGAGATTAAGGAGCAGTTGGCAGACATCTGCGAACTCTATTGCGGTGACTTGAAGGCAATCGTAAATGATTTCGGGCTTTACGGAAAGTCAGAGCGTGAGTTCATCATCCCGCAAGTGAAGTATTTCACCAACGACTCGTGGGAGGTGGTCAGCGCTGGTCGTCCTCTTAATGGCGGCGTGTCAGGTTATCCCGTTCTTCTGCGCAACAAATACTCTAAAGGCACTCTCTTCGTGCTCACTATTCCTGATGATTTCGGAAATCTCTACGATTATCCCGAAGGAGCACTCAACATGATACGCAAGTATTTCAGCCGTGACTTAGGCTATTACATCGAAGGCAAGTCAAAGGTATCGCTGTTCCCTTATGACAACAACACATTCGTTGTGGAGAATTTCAACGATGAACCAGTAGAGGTGAACATCGTCTTTAATAACAAGGTTGCAGCGATGAAGAACCTCGAAAACAACAATAGCGTGAAACCGGCAGAGGGTATTGTATATGGTAACAACCGCTGGTCGCAATACAAAGAAGGGCAGACTGTGTTCAAGACCACACTGCCTGCCCATTCGTATAAGGCTTTCGGGTATTAAAAGAGGTTGAGATACATTCCCTCTTCCCTCTGTATTTTACCACTTAATCCACTTATCCACATCCACTTTGCCATCGAACATCGGTGCAATGTGGATGTTTTCTGTCTTTGCATCTTCCTTTCCAAGAAGGAAACGGTCGAGGAACGCTCCAACCTCAGGGAACTGACTCTCCGGTAGTTGGCAATGACCATGCCCTGCGATGATGGAATAGCCCACACGGTCGCCGATGCCGAACTGCTCCCACACTTTCTTTGCAGCATTCATCGAGACGTATGCCGACTCGTCTGCAAGCCATTTGAAGTCGGGGTTGCCCAGCATTAGCAGCGCTCGCGGACAAATCATAGCGCACAGCTCGTGGCGGTCGTGCGGCAGCAGATACACATTGTCGCCAGAGAACTTTTCTTTCATGCTCTCAAGGAACCAATGGTAGTCGGTGCGTTCGAGCGATTCCACATCTGCCATAGGATAAGACACACGCCATGCAGCAGCGCCTCCGCCACCAGGCTCTTGTGCTATGGTCAGCGCCACGCGCTCGTCGAATGCTCCGCAGAAGAGAGCCATCTTTCCGGCGTACGAACAACCGGTAACACCAATGTGCTTCATGTCGATGCGTGTTACCTCTTCACCCAGCAGTTGCAGGCCATCGAGCAGTCGGCTAAATCCCCATGCCCACTCGCTATATGCACCGTTGTCCTTCAGTTCAGGATAAAGTCTGTCGAAGTTGTGCTCGCCGCGGTCGTGGTGAGGTCTCCATTGTCCTTGGCTGTAGTCGTTAACCTGCGACTCGTGGAAAGTCATCATAGCGATGCCTCTTTCCTCAAGCAGTTGTCGCGGCAGCGCTATCATGCTCGAGCCAATCATGAGCGGGTAGGGCGCCTTGCCTGTCTTAGGATATGTGATGTGCGATTTCAGATGCAGTTTCTCATTTCCAATAGTCACTTCCACGTTCAGAGTGTCACGGTCCATCCATGCCTTGATGTCCTCTTTCTTAACGGCGGGTTTCTTTCCAATTTCAAATTGCTGTATGCTTGCAGCAATCTCGTTGCGTCGTTTCTCCCATTGCTTGAATTTCTTCACGCGTCCCTTGCCGTCGAACCACGCAAGCGGGTCGGGCAGGGTGGTGCATGGAGTCTTCAGTATGCTGATGTTCTTGTCATACGTCGCTCCAGAGTTCTCCTTGTCATAAACTAGTGGGATGTTCTTTTGTGCTAAGACATTACTTGGCAACAGCAGTGCTACCGTCAATGCTGTGCCCATTACTTTGCAAAATCTGTGTAACATAGTGATTATATTATTAATTGTTGCAAAGATAATAATTCTTTGTGATAAGTCAAAGCATTGCCCCTAAATAATAAATAATGTATTAAAGATTTCCTTATGTCATGAGAAATGATTACCTTTGCAACCTGAAATTTAATCATTTAAGGTAAAAAAGTAAAATGAAAGCATTCGTTTTTCCCGGACAGGGAGCACAGTTCGTAGGAATGGGTAAGGACCTCTACGACAACAATCCATTGGCAAAAGAACTTTTCGAGAAGGCTAACGATATTCTCGGTTATCGCATAACAGACATCATGTTCGAAGGAACAGATGACGAACTTAAGCAGACAAAGGTTACACAGCCTGCTGTCTTCCTCCACAGTGTTATCAGCGCGCTCTGCATGGGCGACGACTTCAAGCCCGCTATGACAGCAGGTCACTCACTCGGTGAGTTCTCTGCACTTGTTGCTGCTGGTGCTTTGAGTTTCGAGGATGGTCTTAAACTTGTTTATGCACGTGCTATGGCAATGCAGAAGGCATGCGAGGCAGCACCTTCAACTATGGCTGCTATCATCGCACTTCCTTTCGAGACAATCGAGAACATTTGTAACAAAATAACTAAGAAGGGCGACAAGGGTGTTGTTGTTCCTGCAAACTACAACTGCCCTGGACAGTTGGTTATCTCTGGAAACATCGAAGCCATCGATGAGGCATGCGAGCAGTTGAAGGCTGCTGGTGCTAAGCGCGCGCTGCCTTTGAAGGTAGGTGGTGCTTTCCACTCTCCTCTTATGCAGCCCGCAAAAGATGAGCTGCAGGCAGCAATCGAGGCAACAGAGATAAGCACTCCTAAGTGCCCCGTTTACCAGAACGTTGACGCTAAGCCACATACTGACCCTGTTGAAATCAAGAATAACCTCATTGCACAGCTCACAAGCAGCGTACGCTGGGCGCAGAGTGTAGAGAACATGATTGCCGATGGTGCTGACGACTTCACAGAATGCGGTCCAGGCAAGGCTCTTCAGGGTATGATTGCAAAAATCAACCGTGAGGTAAGTGCACACGGAATAGAGTAAACAACTGTTCTGATTAAAGATATATAAGAGTTATGATTACTTGTCAAGAACAAAATCCTTTGTGCTTGATTGGTCATAACTCTTTTGTTATTTAATAACACGCATATTGGCAAAAAACACATTACCAATCTTCAAAGTTCAATGAAACCTGTAATCTATCAAGTCTTTACACGGCTCTTCGGAAACCGCAACACTACAAACAAAGAGTGGGGCACTTTGGCTGAAAACGGATGCGGAAAGATGGATGATTTCGATATCTCTACCTTAAAGCGAATCAAGGACTTGGGTGTCACACATATCTGGTACACTGGCGTCATCAGGCATGCTTCGGCAACTGATTATTCCAAATACGGCATACCGCAACAGCACCCCGACGTTGTGAAGGGCATTGCCGGCTCGCCATACGCCATCTGCGACTATTACGATATCGATCCGGATATCGCTAACGACGTGAATAACCGCATGGGCGAATGGGAAGCGCTGATAGAGCGTACGCACAAGGTGGGGCTGAAGGTGGTGATGGATTTCGTGCCAAATCATGTGGCACGTGAGTACCACAGCATTTGTAAACCAGATGAAGTAAGAGACCTAGGTGAGGATGACAACAGCGAATGGCACTTCTCTTCGCAGAACAACTTCTATTACTGTTGGGGACAGCCGCTCGATCTCTCAGACGTATGTGCAGAACAAACCTATCAGGAGATTCCAGCCAAGGCAACAGGCAACGACCGATTCTTTAACCGTCCATCTAAGAACGACTGGTATGAGACGGTGAAACTGAACTACGGCATAGACTATTGCGATGCAGGAGGACGCTCTGATCATTTCAACCCTATTCCAGACACATGGAACAAGATGACCGACATACTATTGTTCTGGGCAAAGAAAGGTGTTGATGCGTTCCGTTGCGACATGGCGGAGATGGTGCCAACAGCCTTCTGGGCGTGGGCTACAGACAAGGTGAAGTTCATGTATCCAGAGGTGAAGTTCATCGGTGAGGTTTATAATCCTTCTGAATATCGTAACTACATCGGAGCAGGGTTCGACTGGCTTTACGACAAGGTGGGCATGTACGACTGCGTTCGCGATGTGATTTGCGGAAAACGACCCGCAGCAGCCATAACATACGAATGGCAAGCCACGGATGACATACACGACCACATGCTGTATTTTCTGGAGAATCACGACGAGCAACGCATAGCAAGTCCCTTCTTCGCTGGTGATGCACGCAAAGGGGTGCCTGCGTTGATTGCCAATGCCTTGATGCTCCCCAACCCATTCATGCTCTATGCAGGGCAGGAGTATGGGGAACGGGGTATGGACAAAGAGGGATTCAGCGGCAGGGACGGACGCACCACGATCTTCGACTATTGGTGTGTTGACTCCATACGTCATGGCTATTACCAACGCCGAAAACTTACCAATGAAGAAAAGGAGTTGGAGCAAAAATACAAGAAGATATTGAAACTTGTAAATAAGGAAAAAGCACTCCGCGAGGGAGATTTCTACGACCTGATGTATGCTAATCAGCATATCGGCAATCAGCAGTATGCTTTCCTACGAAAAGCCGGAAGGGAAGTAATACTTGTGGTGACGAATTTCTCTCCAAGGATGGTCTCGATAGAACTTACCATTCCACGCCACGCCTTCGAGCACTTGCATGGAGAACCCGTGGAGGTCATTTCCGTCAGCCTCTTGAACAAAGACAAACGCAAGTTGTTCATCTATCCCGACATGACCATTCCCCTCATTATACCCGCCTTGAGCGGAATAGTTTATAAAACAGTATTACCGCAAAAATAAACTCAATGCCAGAAGACTACATCCTCAACGAGCACAACAAAGAAGAGTTCCCGCCTGCACATACGGCTGAGCATCTGCTGAATCAGTTGATGCAACGTATGTTCGGGTGCGAGCGTTCGTGCAATGCCCACATCGAGCGTAAGAAAAGCAAGATATCATATTTCATCGACCATAAGCCTGACCGCAAAGAAGAGCGAGAGATAGAGCAGACAATGAACGAACTGATAGAGCAGGACATGCCCGTCACCTTCGAGTATGTCACCCGTGCCGAACTGGAGGGTATCGTAATGGATGCAGCTCCTGACTCTCCCGACTCTCGCCTCTCGCTTGAACGTCTTCCTGAAGATGCCTCCGAGACCATCCGCCTCGTGCGCATCGGCGACTATGACGTATGTCCCTGTATCGGCAAGCATGTGCGTTCCACCTCCCAGATAGGACGCTTCGAACTTCTCGGCACCAACTGGGACGAGCAAAACAAGAGTTTCCGCGTCAGGTTTAAGGTGGTGCAATGATTCCCACTTCTATCTTCTGATATTTCTTTTTTTCCGGTATCCATCCAGTTTCCAGGCAGCACGCGGCCACAGACTGTCAGCATGTCGTAAGACTGAGGATATCTCTCAGCAGCGCATTGAAGTCGATGACGTTGTCAGGCTTCGGGGAGAAGCCCAGGACAACCACTACCAACTCATGCGAAGGGAAGATAAAGATGTCCTGACCGTCGTGGCCGTCGCAATAGAACATGTCCTTCGGCACATCGGGAAACTTGCTGTTTCCGTTCAGCCAGAAGAAAGCCCCGTAGTGTTCGCCACTGGCAGCAGCCGGTCTGCGCGTATAGTCCACCCATCCTTTCGGCAGTATTCGCTCGCTGTCCACACAGCCGTCGTCGAGGTACAGCTGTCCGAAGCGGGCGAAATCCCTTGCCGTGGCATAGAGATACGACGATCCCACAAACGTGCCGCTCAGGTCCTGCTCGAACACTGGTCTCACGATGCCCAGCGGGTCAAAGAGCCGCGAGCGCATATAGCCGATAAATGCCTCTTCTGAAGGAAAGCGGCTGCGCAGATAGCGCATCACGATGTTAGTAGTGCCACTCGAGTATTGCCAGTATGTGCCAGGCTTGTGTTCTAGTGGCTTCGAGAGGGCATAGAGGCCCATGTCGCGTTCGCAATGCAGCATGATGTTAACGTCAGACCGTGCACCATAATCCTCGTTCCACTCCAGTCCACTCTGCATCTGCATCAGGTCGTGTAAGGTAATCGCCTTTCGTCCGTCGCCCTGCCATTCGGGAATATCCATCGGTGCATGAATGTCCAGCAGACTGTCCTTCACCATCAGACCGATAAGTGCATTTGCAAAACTCTTTGCCATGCTCCAGCTTAGCAGCTTTGTGTCACGGCCGATGCCCTTGTCATAGCATTCTGCCACCACACCCCCCCTGTGCAAAACCACAAAAGCAAACGGATGTCCTTTATAGGCACGCTCGTCAACGAAAGCCTTCGCTATGGGCGCAAGTCGTTCAGCCAAGGCAGAGTCGCCCAAAGAGAGTTGAGCGATGGAATCCTGTTTCCCTTGTCCTTCGCTAAGCACACCCTTCGGGAACCGTTGCTCCCTCAACTCTTCAGCCGTGATACCGCGCAGCAAGGTGACACCGTAGCCCTCACGGTAAGCCGCAGTAGATTTGCTCCAAAGGAAGCGGCTGGTCACCGTCTTGTTCTCATAGTCCACCGTGTTGCTCGTGTAGCGGATGAGCGAGAAGTTCAGGTCGATCTCTTCCACATCCTTCGCCTCTCGTCCCGAAACGAACACAGCCGAGGCCAGATTCTTCGCCGCATAGCCCGTAATGATAGGCAGCAGCCTGTTCAGGTAAACACATCCCCCCACGATGGCAAGGAGCAATGCAATGGCAACATAGCGTAATACCTTTTTCATAGCAAATCTGTTTGTTATATTTCTTAAGCAGGGCGTTTCCTGCTTCCCCTTTGGAGGAGTAAGGGCAAAGATAACAAAAAAACTATATACAATGCAAGAATAATCGCAGAAAAATCCGATGTACTACTTCTGAATTTACTCATTCTTTATTTGTAATTATGCTGCAAGCAACATAGCGATAAGGAGACCAAGACCTTCTGCTGCCATCTTACCTTTCCACGAGTCATCTGTCAGTTTATGCTCAATGAAATAATCAAAAAAAACATGTTTTTATTTTGTATTTCGCTCCCTTCTTTATACCTTTGTAACATAATATCGCCTAATCGCCATAAACGGCAAGCCAAGGCAAGGCTGCGACTAAGCGAGAACAGAGTGATGCTAACATCAACTCTGTCAAGCTAAAGCAGGCTCGACCCTAGGTCAAATTCCTTGAGAGCAGGGTGGCGGTAAGATTTTCGTGGGTAAATAATAATAACAGCATTAGCAGTTATTCGACGTGCTTGGAATGGTTGACAAGTCAAAACTTTGTGCCATTTTTGAGAAAGTAAAGAAAGAACTTCCTAACACTACTCAGTTCAAATTGAATGCTGGTAAATATGTTGGAACCTTCAACACGAAGAAGCTCTGGCATCTAACAGATCAAAGCGACTACATATTCTTCAAATACATGGATACGGATGCAGATTCTATCCAACAAATGGTCGAAAGTCATATTGCTGCATGTGTTTTAACAGACAAAGGAAATAGCAATGAACAAGAATAAAGAAGAGTCCTTGCGAAGCATTACGGATTCACAGAAGAAGAACTAGACTTCATTATCAATTACGACATCAAGTATCGTATGGGTGATGAATTGAATGACAACTAATAAGAAAACTTATGAAAGAAACATTAGCAGATATAGCTTGGGCTATAAACAATCATACGATAACGGAACATCAAAACATGCCTTGCCAAGGTGGTGTTGCTCGTTATTATGTGGATTTAGAAGAAATGCCAAATATTCATCAGATATTTCTAGCAAATGTGAAGGTGAGAAAACGTGTTTGGTATGGAGATGATAGTATCAATATCTGGAAAAACTCGAAACTTGGAGGTGCTTTGATTATGAAAGGTATTGGTAATAGTATTTATTATGGAAATCGTCCACAACCCTATAAAATGAAGGTTTATAATGCTGCTAATTATCGCCATTGGATAACTGGTAGCATAGACCAGGTTCTAATCGAACAAGAAGATGGGAAAAAATATAGATTCGCTGATTTAAAAACTCTACTGAGCCAATTTCAGGAGGCGAGACGTCAGGCAGCTGAGAATCAAAAGCGCTTACGTGAACTCCAATTAGAACGAGAGGAGATAGAACGCCAGCAAAAGAAAGCTGCCGAAGAAGAAGCTTTACGCCTACAAAAAGAGCAGGAAGAAAACGAAAGAAGAACCCGGGAATATCAAGAAAAAGCAGAACTCTTAGAAAAAGAAATAGCAGAAACAAACGCAAAGATAAAGTTTATCAAGTCTTTCGTTAGAGATAGTTTAGAACTTCGCATTCAGCATATCTTGGATCCAAGCCAAGAGGAAGCTAAGCGCTCGCATATCTATGACGATGTTCCAGTTCTTATAGATGGTGGTCCTGGTACTGGTAAGACTACCACTATGATTCAGAGGCTAAAGTTCTTGCTATCTGATGAGGCATTACGTGATTATACGAAGTTGTCGGATAAGGAAATTGACGAACTGACCAATCCTGCGACAATAAACACAAAATGGGTATTCTTTTCTCCTAATACTCTTTTATTGGAGTATCTTAGGAACAATATGAGAGAAGAGGAACTAATTGCAAATGATGGCAACACGTTTACATTAGAGCAGTTCCGAAAAAAAATGTTGTTGGAATATAAACTTCGAAATCCTGAAACAGATGCGCCTTTCAAGAATTACTCATCTAGAGAAGGAATAGCCCAGCCTCTTATTCTAAATGCGAAACAAACAATCTATGACTTTGAACATTTCTGCATAGATAATATAACGAGTATATTGCTTAAGGCATATAATTTGCCAACAGCTGACTACGAATGGCACTCTACGGCAGTAGAAATTAAAGCGTATTGCAAGAGAGCTGAGAACGTCAAGGATATGGCAGCATTGGTTAATTTGTTTAACTCGTTGCAAGATAACCAAAACAAGCACGTTAAGGAAATTGAGCAACAACTTGGGAGGTCTTTAGGTGCTGTGTCTGTGGAAGTGCAACAGGAAATACTCAAAGATGAATCAACTGTCAATGCTATTAAAGCCCTGTTAGAAAAATGGAATAAGGATTATTCGTTACAAAATGATGAAGAAATCCTAGAAACAGAAATGACAGAAGAGGACGATGTAGAGGACGAATCTAGTAAACTGAACTTTGAAGCCGATTTGTATAAGAGACTGAAGGCCCTAATACGAGCATTATCTATCAACAAAATAGATTCAAAGAAAAAGCTAAGTGGTCGGCAAGCAGAACTATATAATGTTGTTTCAAGTCATATAAATGAAGATTCGCTCAAGAAGGTTGGCAGTTTGGCTTGGTTTGTTAAAAACTATGCTTCACTCACAAAAGGGATGGAACCAACTATCTTTAGCCAGATGCCTCGCCTTTACAAATTGTATCGTAAGAAGCAACTGGAAACGGCTTCTTCTAATTACGACCTCAGACTTTTGAAGAAGATCATTGAAAAAGGAGGTAACAAACATCTTCATGCCGATGAGCAGAATTTGCTTATTGGTTTTATCAATAATATGCTTTATCGGATTTACAAGCGTTCTTCCGTAAGATTCAATAACCTGAAGCACAAATATGCTTTGGCATACAAAGATTGGGTAAAACCTGTTATTGGTGTGGATGAAGCAACTGACTATTCCATTCTCGATTACTACCTTATAAATTCATTTCGGCATTATCAATTTAATTCTGTAACGTTGAGTGGAGATATTATGCAAGGTATAACAGAGCATGGCATCAATGATTGGAAGGAATTGTCCAAATGGGTTTTACCAGAACTTACCAAATATGAACTGAAAGTAAGCTATCGTCAAACTCCAACCTTGGTTAATCTAGCACGAGAAATGTATAAAGATGAAGTAGACCATTATCCCTCATACAATTCAGATAAAGAAATGGATGAGAACAATGAGCCTGCTCCCATTGCCTGCGTATCAGATGATGAAGAGGAAAAAGCCGAATGGATAGCCAAAAGAATTATTGAAATCTATAAAGCATACGATAGCAAGATGCCGTCTGTAGCAATCTTTGTAGGTGATAATGTTGATGTCTCAAAGTTTATAAACATAATCTATGATACCGATTTGCTAAATGGTATCGATGTGGTAGATTGTACAGGTGGTCGATCACTTAACAGGTCAGATATTGTTAGGGTATTCCGTATCTCAGAGGTAAAGGGTATGGAGTTCGAGGTAGCATTCTTCCATAATTTAGATGAAGCATTGCATGGTAGAGAAAGTGGACTAATGATGAAATACCTATATGTAGGTCTATCTCGTGCAACTACGCATTTAGCCGCAACTTTCTGCGATCCTTATGAAGCTACTGATGTTTTAAACTATTTCGAGACTAAAGATAACAACTGGAAATTATAAAAATCCATGGATGTGGAGTATCTTGGCAACAAGGAACTGTTGAACCTGCCAAAAACGGCATTCCTGGCATCGAGTACCATTCCGCTTGATATGGTGATGAAGTGCTATGACTGGGCCTCATCAAAACATGAGGGCTGTATCGTGGGTGGTTTCAGCAGTAAGTTGGAAAAAGACGTGCTTCATTTCCTGATAAAAGGGAAACAGCCTGTTATTATGGTATTGGCTCGCCAATTGTATAAGCAGATACCGCAAGAACTTCGGCCATTGTTGGAAGAGAACCGCCTGTTGATTATCTCTGTCTCAAATTCTGTACGTCAGTCAAAAGCAACGGCCTTGGCGCGCAACCGCTATATCTGCGAAATGGCTGACAAAATCTTTATGGTGGGCGTTACCGAAAATAGCAGCCTATATGTCTTGCATAAAGCGTTTAAGAATAAGACTTCTTATTGAGTACATATTCAGTAATAATATCATCAATGATTAAGTCGATGGAATGCCGATTCTTACCAATACAACCTAAACGCATATAAAAACATTATATTTTTTTGGTAGTAAGGATATAATGGTTATATTTGCGGTCAGAAAGTTGACGCACCTCGAATGGGGTGGGATGTTATGATGTGTTATCTATGAAAAAGTATAATCAGTTGACTGTAAGTCTGAGGAAGAGGCAGTTGCAAGAGGAATATGAGCGTCTGCAGGCTGAGTATTCTAATCTCATTGCTGTTCGCGATGAGATGGTGCAGGTCGAGGCTCCAAGACTGGAGGCAGTTTATATGGAGACTTTGGGACAACTGCAATATGAGGTTTTATCGCTGGAGTATGACATCGCCCTACTGAAACTTGAGCGTGATTTGTTGCAATCCTACATAAATAGGGGCGAGAAACCTGACATTGAGGAGGTAGATGAAGAGGTGAGCAAGACGGCAGATGCTTATAATAAGACTCTGCACGAGGAGGAAGAGAAGATAAAAGAGGCGAAGGATTTCCTTGAACATCATTCAGAGAAAGATGCTGAACAGGATGCGCTGGAGAGGAGAGAATTGAAACAGTTGTACAAGAGCATGGTCCACAGACTTCATCCTGACTTGCATCCTGAGCAGACTGAATGGGAAAAGGAGTTGTTCCTAAAAGTACAGGAGGCGTATCGCACGGAAAATCTTGAGATGCTGCGCCAACTGGAAGAGAAACTAAATATTGGCATGCCTTCGTCTATGGTTAATAGTGAGACTATTGAAGAACGGGAGGAGCGTGTAAGAAAACTAAAGGAGCAGATTGCACTATTGCAACAAGAAATTGAGGAAAGGAGAAACACTTTCCCATTTACATATAAAGAAAAACTATATGACAAGGAACTGATGTCTGCAATGCAGGAAGAATTGCGTGCAAGAATAGTTGCGCTAGAAAGGGAAAAGGAACGACTGATGAAAATAGTGGAGAAGATGAAAGGGAAGAAACATGGAAAACAGCATTGTAAAGATTAGTCCTGAACTGCTGGAGATGCTTGGCTCAAGGTTGCCAAACAGCCTGCAGCCTTTCAGCCGAGAAATATTCTTGTTGGATATTGTTGTGGCAGGCACTTCTTTTTGTAAAAAGATGGATAAGATATATCCTGAACTGAATAAAGGAACGGTTCTCAGAATGGAGCGACGCCCCAAGAACAGGTATGACAAGCAAGCCATAGCACTATATTATAAAAAGGTAAAGGTGGGGTGGGTTCCTAGAGAACTCAACCTTGTGATTTCCAGACTTATGGATGCCGGTAAAGCGTTTTTCTGCCGTATTGAGGACGTGATGCTTGTGAACGACTATTGGGTAAAGATAGATGCCAAAATATATATGGTGGAATAACAACTGCTTACGAAAGAATATAAAAAATGCGGTGAATAGTTGGTTCGGTGTTCGGGTAATTCTATGTCATAACGAAACAATTACAGTCACGGTCACATGGTCACAGCTGTGACCATGTGACCGCAGAGCGCAAGAAACACAGCATGATATGTATAACATGCTGATATACAAATACTTATATCGACATAAGGATATGATTGTTGCGCGATAAATGGTCACACGGTCACAGCTGTGACCATGTGACCGCAGAGCGCAAGAAATATACATAATTTGTATAACATACTGATATACAAATACTTATATTGATATAAGGATATAATTGTTGCGTGATAAATGGTCACACGGTCACAGCTGTGACCATGTGACCGCAGAGAAAAGGAGTGTGTATTCTTATATAACTTATTGATATACAGATATTTGCGGTTTGTAATATATCCTGTTGAGGACCGAGAGGTCACATGGTCACAGCTGTGACCGTGACCGTTTTTTCCACTTTTATTGCGAGGTATATACCATTTGACCTTTTAGAGAATATTGGCAACAGGGTATAATAGTATATATTCAACTTTCGCAAGCATCGCTTGCTCTGTAGATAGAGGGAGCTAAAAGCAGATAGAGGGAGTTATAAGACAATAGTTTTGCTGCGTGATAGTTGCAGGCAGAGTGATGTCCTCTTTCTTCCGTCGCGACTATCTCCCATTATCTTCCTATATCTTCTTAAACATGCGAAACTTGAGTTATATATAAAAAAAATAAGAGGCAAATGGTGTTTGTCTCTTAGAATCAGAAGTCTAAAGTCGTGTGTTTAGACTTTATTCCAAAATACCATCATTGAACGTTTCCATGCAGCCGAGAGCAGAGTTCAAAACTCGTTTGACTATGCCGAGGCAAGGGAAAGGTCGGATGAAATCCAACATTGGAGTTGTCCTTTGATGTAGTCACATTGGAGGTGACTTTTCTTACATTACTTCCAGATGATCGTGCTTAGCCATCCAAATGCTGAAAATTGCACCAACAAGAAGCATACCTGCTAAAGAAATAAATGCTGTTTCCATCTTACAAATCTTTTTATTGTTAATACTGTTTTCTTTTCACGATGCAAAGGTACGACGAAAATACAGGGTACGCAACAATTGGTTATGAATAGTAAAGCATCTTACACATCAATAAAATCGAAATGCTGCTATCGAAGAAATCGATAGCCGGCAGTTAATTTTATGTCTTTCTTTTGATGTGTTTAAAAGAAATTGTGTATCTTTGTGCCTGATAAGGAACCTATGTAACTTAAGTATTATGGAACTAAGACAACTTAAGTATTTCGTTCAATTGTCCAAGACATTGAATTTCTCTACGGCGGCAAAGGAACTGTTTATAACGCAGAGCACGCTGTCGCACCAGATTCTGCAACTGGAGAACGAACTGGGACAGCCGCTGTTCCACCGTAACAGTCATGAAGTGATGCTTACCGAGGCGGGGCAGACGCTGCTGCCGTTGGCGATGCAGACGATACTTGATGCGGACAACTGTCTGCAGAGGCTTGACGAACTGAAGAATCTTATGAGCGGCGAGTTGAACATCGGCGTGACATTCTCCTTCGCTTGTATCATGGCTGAGACGTTGACAGCCTTCCTGCGGCGTTATCCTAATGTGAAAGTGAACGTGAGTCAGTCGAACATGGCGGACCTTATCAGGAGACTTGAGAATCATGAGTTCGACTTCGTGCTGGCATTCCGTCCGCTGGAGAGCAACCCTCGCATAGAGAGTCGTGTGCTGTTCAGTCATCAGCTGACGGCGGTGGTCAACGAGCATCATGCGTTGGCTTCGCGCCCTTCGCTCACATTGGAGGAACTGCAGAATTACGACCTTGCCTTGCCGCTTCGTGGCACTCGTGCGCGTAATGCCTTTGAGCGTATCATTGCCGGCAAGGGTTATCATTATAAGGTTAAGGTGGAGATGAATTATGTTTATCTTCTCTTTCACCTCTTGCGTGAGTCAAACTATATCACTATTCTCAGCGAGAGTACGGTGATGGGCGAGCAGGGACTGCGCGCTATCCCTATCATCGGTATGGATACAGAAGAGAACCGCATGTACGGCTGCATCCATATCTTGCGCAATGTTTACCAGAAGAAATCGGCACAGGAGTTTATAAGAATGCTCGGCGAGAGCACATCGGTACTCCGCCAAGCATTATTGTAAAGCCGCTTAGTCTTCTTTGAAGAAACTGCCTGTTGGCATTTGGGCATCGCATGCAACATATTCGTTATAGCGTTCACGAGAGCGGCGTTCGCATACGAACATGCGTTTTGTCTCCTCAGCATCTTGATGGAACTCGAGATGTTCGTCTATCGCCATGTCGTGCGCCATTGACTCCACATCGAGATTGTCGGTTCCGATGAGCGTGAATGTCCAGTGTTGCTTCTTCAGTTTCTCGATGAGTTGTTTAATCATGGGCAGAGTCCACTCGCGAGAAGCATTCTCCCATCCGTCGGTGATTACTGTTACCAGTACGTTGTCGTCGTTCCCTGCCTGTGCGTTCACTTTTGAAATGGCATTTCCCATAGCGTCGTAGAGTGGGGTGGCAGCGCAAGGTGAATAGTCTTTCCATTTAAGGTCAATAGTTTTTGAAGCAGGCGTGTTGTCGTAGTGCCATTTGATGTGTTCGCTATCGAAGGTTATGAGTGTGACACGTTGGTCGGTGTCCTCAAATTTGTTTTGCATCTGTCGCACCGTGGCGAGTGTCTCGTTCATTCCTGCGAATGCTTGCTTACGGATGCAACTCATGCTTCCACTTTCGTCAACAATAATAAGATTGAATACTTTTTTCATGACTTCTTGTTTTAATGGTTTGTAAATAAAGTAAAAATGCTAATGTTTTATATCTTTAAAGAAGATTCTAAAGCAAAAATTAAGCAGAGTTGATTTTTTTTTCTTATCTTCGCAGAAAAATAATGAGCAATGCGAAAAGGCAGACTTACTGACGATCAGATTATAAACGGGTTCAAGAGGGGTGACTCATACATTATCCAGCATTATTTCTATGAATACTGCCAGGCTGGTTATTATGTGTTCGATAAACATTATGACTTGAGTCATAAGGAGAATCTCGACTGTACATCGCTGACTCATCAATATGCCATTTATCTGCTTGAACATCAATGGAAACCTTTGGAGAACCGTTCTGCAGGAGTCAGTTTGCGTTCGTGGATTATCGGCGGATTCCGTTATATAGTACTTGACGCGCTGAAATGGTATCGCAAGGAATATGGCAAGATAACGTTTGAGGATTACCTGCAGTCGTTCGACATCACGAGTGACTTGCGCATGCAGTTCCGTCAGACGGTAATGGACATGTGCGACACATGCAAGATGGAACGGCACGACCGTCTCATCATCCTAATGATGCTCGACCGTGATGTGAAAGGAAAGGATATTGCTGCGCAATTGGGGCTTACACCATCAGCGGTGAGCCAGCGTTACAAAACGCTTAAAGAGAAGATAGTTGTCCCTTATTTCAAGCAGCATTTCGACATGGACTTAGACATGCCTGAAGTGATTGACAGAGAAGAGGCAATACTGGATATGCCTATGGGTGGTATTGCTGTTGAACCGTGCGAGGCCGCTCCATCAATGCATGACTATTCATATAACGAAGAAATATTTATGGAAAAGAAAAGAACTACACCAGAGTTTATCACGAGTCTTGCACCGAATGAGATTTTCGTGTTTGGAAGCAACCTGAGAGGTATGCATGGCGGCGGCGCGGCATATGTTGCACACCGCAAGTTTGGTGCCATTATGGGACAGGGCGTAGGCCTGCAAGGACAGAGTTACGCCATCCCTACGATGCAGGGTGGCGTGGAGACCATACAACCTTACGTTGATGACTTTATTGATTTTGCAAGGAACAATCCTAACCTTACGTTCCTTGTGACGCGTATCGGCTGTGGCATCGCAGGTTTCCGTGACGAGGAGATAGCCCCGTTGTTTGCTGCGGCACATGATGTTGAAAACATTGTGTTGCCAGAAGGGTGGTGACACATTTCCAAAAGATGCTCTTTGGAGTCCCCAAAAGTATATTTTTGACATGACGAAAGGACACTTCTGACATGATGAAAGGACACCTTTCGCACTCTCAGATATATACTTTTGAGAAAATGAAAGCCATCAAAGGAGATCCTTGATGGCTTTTTCTATTTCTTCCATGCTGTCTGTCGGCTCGAAGCGGTGTACGACATTGCCCTTGCGGTCGACAAGAAACTTTGTGAAGTTCCATTTTATGTCGCTCTTCTTGTCGTAGTCAGCATCGCGCTTGCGCATCATGTCGTCCATGAATTTGCCGCGCTGGTCGCTGGTGTCGAAACCTCCAAACCCCTTTTGTGCCTTCAAATAGGTGAATAGAGGTGACGCATCGTCGCCGTTGACATCAATCTTTGCGAACTGCTCAAACTGAGTGTTATAGTTCGAGGTGCAGAACTGGCGTATCTCCGCAATAGTGCCAGGTGCCTGTTCGCCAAACTGGTTGCACGGGAAGTCAAGAACCTCAAGTCCTTGAGCGTGATACTTCTCATACATCGACTCCAGTTCCTTGTATTGTGGCGTGAAACCGCAACGTGTGGCGGTGTTCACGATGAGCAACACCTTACCTTTGTATTGCTTCATCTTCACGTCCTTGCCTTCAGCGTTCTTCACCTTGATGCTGTATATCTTTCCCTTTCCTTTGGAAAGCATAGAGTTCTCAGAGAAGACAGAGGACACGGAGGGTTGTGCAACGAAGGCGAGTATAGCAATCAATGATAATAGTGTTTTTCTCATACCCTTGTATTGTTAAAAGTTTATTGTCTCCTCTTTAGCCATGAACGAACTCATAGTGGCGGTGCCTTCGGTGATATAGAGAGCCGCCATGTTGTTGTCTGTTGCCGAGTACATTCCTTTCAGTCCTGGGTTCTTTTCGAGTAGGAATTCCTTTGTGGCTACCTCGTCGTCGCAATTCAGTTTTCCGCTGATACGTATCCACTCTGTACCAGAGGGCTTGAGGGCTACAATCTCGAACTTAGGGTTGGCAGTAATCTGCTTGAACACCCTTTTTGACTTACCCGTCATGATGTACAGGCGACCATTGTAGATTTCTGCTACTCCGAAAGGACGCACGCGGGGTTGGTCGCCGTCGGTAGTGGCAACGTAGAATACCTTGCACTCTGTCAGGTAGTCCTTAACTTTCTGTAAGTTTTCCATGTTTTTCTCCTGTGCTTGCGCTGGGATGGCAAACAACATTGCCACAACCAGCATGATTGACCATAAATGCTTCATTGTTCTATTTTACTAAATTAAAATTATGCTATTAAATAAATTACTTAAAGTTTCAAGTCTTTCATTATAGCGTGGAAGAACGAGTAACTGAACTCGGGGTTCATTTCTTCGAGTTGTGCAATAATGCCTTTCATGTCGTAACGGTGTGATGCATCCTCGAAGGGGCAGTTCTTCACTTGTTTGCGGAATGCCTGTATTTCGGCATACTCTTGCAAATCGTGCTCGCGGATGAGGCATAATGGACGTATGATTGTCATGTCGAACTTGTCCATCTTCATCATTGGTCGCATTGTCGAAAAGGTTCCTTCGAACGTGAGGTTCATTAGTGCCGTCTGGATGATGTCGTCCTTGTTGTGTCCAAGTGCTATCTTGTTGCATCCCAGTTCTTTAGCAGCACTGAATAAACGTTTTCTTCTATTCCAAGAGCACAAGAAGCAATGTGTGTGACGGTGGTCTTTGCTCTCGTCGAATGATGTCTCGAAGACGTGGAGTTTTACTCCCAACGACTCGGCATAACTGCATAGATATTCTTCATCGCATTGATACGGAATGTTCTTCATCCTCACGAATGCTGCCTCCACATTGAAGCGAGGCTTGAAGATACGCGACCTCAGCGCCAGCAGTTGCAGTAGAGCCATCGAGTCCTTGCCACCCGAAAGTCCCACGAGAATGCGGTCGCCGTCCTCAACAAGAGCATAACGCTTCAGCGCTTCATTGAAGAGACGGTTTATCTGAGTGCAAAGCTGTTTATCGTCTTTTTCAAACATTTGGTGCCAAAGATACAAATAAATGATAGAAATAAGAAAAGAAAACGACTTTTTCTTTATATTCTCATCTTTTTGACCTATCTTTGCAGAAGTGTAAAGGATGATATCTATAATGAAATGTTTAACCAATAAATACCAATTATGAAGAAGAATCTTATTTTATGCTTGGCAATGACCATGCTTACTGGATGCGTTACGGCGCAGGACATTCAGTTGCCTGAACCTGACAAGAGTGCTAAAATGACTTTGATGGAGACACTCCAGAAGCGTGCGTCGAGCCGTGAGTTCAGCGACAAGGAAGTGTCTGATGCTGTGCTGTCACAAGTGTTGTGGGCAGCATGTGGTATCAACCGTCCTGAAGAGAAGAAGATAACAGCTCCTTCGGCAATCAACGCGCAGGACATACTGGTATATGTGGCACGCAAAGACGGTGCCTATCTCTATCAGCCGGAGACAAACATGCTGAAGAAAGTGTGTGATGAGGATGTGCGCAAGATGGTTGCAGGTCAACAAGACTTTGCTGCTACTGCTCCAATTTCGCTCATTATGGTAAGCGACAAGTCGAAGTTTGGTGACCATAAGAATGGTGCTGAGATGATGGGCAACATCGACTCTGGCTATGTCTCAGAGAATATCTGTCTCGTTTGCACCGCTCTTGGACTGAAGACGGTGCCTAGAATGTCAATGGATAAAGAAGGACTTGCAAGGGCTCTGAAACTGACTGCCGACCAGGTGCTGTTGCTTAATAACCCGATAGGGTGGTAGTTTTTGTTGAGCGTTGAGGGTTGAGCGTTGAGCGAGGTTTCCGATGAGTGTTGAAAGTTGAGCGTTGAGCGAGATTTGTCGTTTAAACAGAATTAAACTATCTTCGCTCAACGCTCAACTTTCAACGTTCTACAATAAACGCTCAACGCTCAACCTTCAACTTTCAACGTTCATCACAGGCTGTCGCGCTCTCCTGACTTGAACACCTGTCCGTCCTCGAGAACATAAACCTGAAGGTCGCCGAAGAAACCAGTGTCCTGCATCAGTTTCAAGTCAATGTTAGCAGCCTGACGCTCGCTGTACTGCTTTGCTCCAGTCAGTTCATCCTTGAATTTCAGCAGTTTCTTGTTGTTGTCAAATTCTGAAACCCACTCGTTCTTCTCCCTGTCACCAATTACAAATATCTTTGCCATGTTATTTGTTGTTTTAGTTAGTTTGTTTTTAAGTTTTAAGTTTGTGTTGGCAAAGATACATATTATTTGTTTACGTTGTAATCGTGTGGTGCGCTTTTTTAACGATAACGTTTGCGATGACTCTTTATATATTGAGAAGCTCGCGGAAATCATCGATGATATATTCGGCATTAGCTTCAACAAGTTCTTCACGCTTCCCGTTGCCGTAGGTCACACCAACTGCCTTCACGCCAGCGTTGTGAGCCATAAGAATGTCAAAGCGAGTGTCGCCTACAACGATACATTCATCTGGTTGCAAACCGTTTTCTTCCATTGTCTTTAACACAGGTTCGGCGTGTGGTTTGGCGTGTGTCACATCATCGGCAGCAACAACATAATTGATGCAGTCTTCCAAATGCAACCTCTTTACATAACCGTTGAGTGTGGCACTTGCTCGACTACTGGCTATGGTAAGCATGTTGCCGCGCCGGTGTAGTTCTTGAAGCGTCTCGTATACGCCAGGGAACAGCGGAACAGCATCGGGGGTGTTGTTGACATCGAAGATGCGGCGATACACCTCGGCACAGCGGTCGCCAAAAGCATCGTCAACCACACAGTGGTCAAAGTCAGGGTACAAGTCGGTGAATGTCTGTTTCAGCGGCAGTCCTATCATTGCCGCACATTGTTCGCGTGTTCGTTTGGGCAGGTGCAGTTCGTCGATAGTCTGCATCATAGTCTTCACAATGATATTTGTCGTGTCGCCCAATGTTCCGTCAAAGTCTAGAATGTATGTCATGTCGTTAGTTTGTCAACTTGCGTTTGTTAAAGAAATCTTTTGTTGCAAATAGGAAGAGTAGGGTGCCGCATATCTGTGCTGCTGCAACAGTCCAGAATGCTGATGAATAGCCGAAATGTTCGGAAACGAAGCCTCCGACAAGCACACCAAGTCCCATGCCGACATCCCATGACACCAGCAGGGTGCTGTTTGCTGTGCCCCGTTGGTTGTGCTGTGCTATGCTTATAACCATGTTTTGGAATGCCGGCCAGATGTGTCCGTTGCCCAGACCTAGGAAGAGTGCGGAACCATAGTATCCAAACTCATTAGGACAAGCAACAAATAGAAGGTAGCCAACAGTAGAGAGAATAGTCCCCTCAGCGGCATTCATCGTCAGTTTCCCTTGGCGTAGCGCCTTGCTGCCCTGCAGTCTTGAGGCAATAAGTCCTACTGCCAGGATAATGAAATATGTTCCTGTTCCGCCCGTGATACCCATCACTTCTTTGCTATATATTGCGAGGTAGTTGCTCAGTATGCCGAAGCAAAGACCGTAGAAAACCATGTTTACCGCAATAAGCCATCCTCGAGTGAGGAAGAAGCGGTCTAAAAGTTTGTGAGTTTCTTGTTCTTGAGATTTCTTGGGCTTTGAGTTATTGGTTTCATATTTCAGAGTACTGTCTATTATCATTCCTATTAAAGCAATAGCGAGGGCAAGCCAGAACAACAATTCGAAACTCTCAGTATATTTGTAGATGAAGATTCCCACCGATGGTGCTATCGCCATTGCGAGGTTATTGCTCATTCCATAATAGCCAATGCCTTCGTTGCGGCGTGACGATGGCAGCACGTCAATTGCTGCAGTGCTGTTGGCTACTGTCACACTGCCGAAAGGTGCTCCGTGAAGTGTCCTTACTATGGTGAACAATAATATCGTTGACGCGGTGAGATAGCCTGCAAAGAAGATAAAGAAAAAGAAGAAACTCCACAGCAGCACTTTCTTCCTTGGGAATGTGTCAACAAGATAACCACTTATGGGACGGCTGATGAGTGCTGTCAGGGTATAACCAGACAGCACCATTCCTATGATATCTTTAGTTGCTCCGAATGTCTCGCTGAGATAAAGCGGCAGCAACGGAGTGAGCAGGTAGAAGGCAAAGAATAGCGTGAAGTTGGCTGTCATCACCTTGCAGTAGTTGCTGTTCCATAGTCTTTCCTTCATAACCTTAACCGTTAAACTTTAACCTATAACCCATAACCCATAACCCATAACCTATAACCCATAGCCTATAACCCATTATTCCCAACATTCAATGTCATCGGCAATGTCGGGCATCGCCGAGCGGTGGAATTCAGGACTCTTGTTGCCCTCGCGTTTCTGCTTAATATAGTCATCGAGCAGTCTGAAGGCGTACTTCCCGAGGGTTACTATGGCAATGAGGTTACATGCTGTGAGCAATGCCATGCAGATATCCACAATGTTCCACACCGTCTCGAGAGTAGCCATCGCACCGAACATCACCATGACTCCACCAGAAAGAATTCTAAAAATTATCAGTACCCATCGCTTGTTGCTCAGATAACGCACGTTTGCCTCGCCGTAATAGTAATTGCCTATGATGCTGCTGTAGGCAAAAAGGAAGATGGCAACAGCGATGAATACAGGTCCTGAAGAGCCAATCTCGCTCTCAAGTGCATTCTGAGTGAGTGCAATACCGTTGAGACCTTCCACTTCGTAGAGCCCGCTGATGAGTATGATGAATGCTGTGCATGAACAGACAAGTAAAGTGTCGGTGAACACTCCCAGTGCTTGAATAAGTCCTTGCTTCACAGGATGAGTCACGGCAGCAGTGGCTGCGGCGTTTGGTGCGGAGCCTTCGCCAGCCTCGTTGCTGAAGAGTCCGCGCTTCACACCATATATGATAGTCATTCCAAGACCGCCTCCTGTGACAGGACCAATGCCAAAAGCATTTTCTACAATCACGCGAAGGACGTGGGGCACAAGATTTATATTCATTATCACCACAACGATAGAAATAATCAGATAACCCACAGCCATAATGGGGACTACGATGCTACTTACCTTAGCCACGCGCTGAATGCCGCCAAAAACGACAAATAAGGTTATGATGGAAAGCACAATGCCTACGATGGTAGGATTCATCCCGAATGCCGTCTCCATAGCACTACAGATGGTGTTGCTCTGAACGGAGTTGTTCGATAAGGCGAAGGTGATGGTGATGAGTATAGCAAAGAGTGCTGCCATCCATCGGTTGTGCATGCCTTTCGATATGTAGTAGGCAGGTCCTCCTATGAAAGAGTCGGTGTGAGGGCGTTTATATAACTGTGCTAATGTTGACTCTACGAATGCTGTGGCAGCACCAAAGAGTGCGATAACCCACATCCAGAACACTGCACCAGGACCGCCGAAAGCTATTGCTGTGGCTACGCCAGCAAGATTCCCGGTGCCTACTCGTGATGCTAGACTAACGGTGAACGCCTGAAAAGATGATATGTGACGCTTGCTGTGGTCGAACTTCTTGGCAGAGTCACCCAGCAGTCGTATCATCTCGACAATCATGCGGAACTGCACAAAGCGTGTGCGCCATGTGAACCACACGCCACAGCCAAGCAGGGCCACAAGCAGAATGTAGGTCCAGAGGAAATCGTTTATTGAGGTTATCACTTCTCCCATTGGTCAGTCATCCTTATTAATCTATTTGGAAAACGCAATCATTACATCTTCCAATGAACTGCAAAGGTACGAATAATTACTTAAAACTTACTATGCATAAACTAAAAAAGTGATACATGGATTCTTTTAAGATGTAAAAAATACGAGCGGCAATGAAGAAAAAATGGGACAAAGTTTCGTGTTATTGTGATAAATGCTTATATTTGCAAACAGAAACTTTTATAAGGAAAAGCATTATTAACCATTTAAAAAGAGACAAGATGAAAAAGTACATTTGCGACGTATGCGGTTACGAATACGACCCCGAAGTAGGTGATCCTGAAAACGGAATAGAGCCAGGAACAGCATTTGAGGACCTGCCAGAAGATTGGGTTTGCCCACTCTGCGGTGTTGGAAAGGACGAGTTCTCCGAAGCATGAACTGTTTAGAATGTTGAGCGTTGAGAGTTGAGCGCTGAGCGGAGTTTGTTTATTATTGTGTTTAAACGACTAATCTCGCTCAACGCTCAACTTTCAACTCTCAACGCTGTTCCCGTGCAGTTGATAGTATATGCCACCGAGTTCGAGCAGGGCTTCATGAGTTCCGCGTTCGGCAATGCGGCCATGCTGCATCACAACGATGCTGTCACTATTGCGGATTGTGCTAAGACGATGGGCAATGACAAAGGTGGAACGTCCTTGCATCAGCGAGTCCATTCCGTGTTGTACCTGTTGTTCGGTGTGAGTGTCTATGCTGCTTGTCGCCTCGTCGAGAATAAGAGCCGGAGGATTAGCTACCGCTGTTCGTGCAATGGCAAGTAACTGGCGTTCGCCCTGACTGAGATTGCCACCATCGCCACGCAACATTGTCTGGTAACCATCTGCAAGACGGCAGATGAAGTCGTGTGCGCCGGTTTTCTTTGCTGCCTCGATGCATTCCTCGTCTGTTGCTGTAATCCTTCCGTAACGTATATTTTCCATTACGGTGCCAGTGAATAGGTGAGTCTCCTGAAGTACCATACCGAGCGAGCGGCGCAGGTCTTTGCGACATATCCTGTTTATTGGAATATGGTCGTAAAGGATTGAACCCTTCTCAATGTCATAGAATCGTGTTATAAGATTCATTAGCGTTGTCTTTCCCGCTCCCGTTCCTCCCACAATAGCAATCTTCTGACCGGCATCGGTGTCAAGGTTGATGTCGAAGAGTACCTGTTTGGGTGATGGATTGTCGGTATTTGGAGAGGGAGGGTAGGCGAAGTCAACATGTGAGAAATCCACTTCTCCTCGTTGGCGTGTAAGAATTTCTTTGCCGTTCTCCGTGCGTTTCCATGCCCATATACCAGTGACCTCGCTGGCTTCTGCCAGCGTTCCATCTGAATTCTCTTTTGCATTTACGAGAGTGACGTCTGCATTCGTGTCATCTTCTGGCTTTTCATCCATCAGTTTAAATACTCGCGATGCTCCAGCCACAGCCATCACAACACTGTTAATTTGGTTGCTTACCTGTGATACGGGCTGTGTGAAGTTTCTTATAAGCGTCAGGAATGAAACGAGTGTTCCGATGGTAATTGATAGATGAAGACTTGATATCGACAATTGATTCAAAGCGATAAGAGCTCCGAAAACAGCACATAACACATAGATGAGGTTTGAGAGGTTACCGTTGATAGGCATAATGATGTTTGCAACGCGGTTGGCATTGTTGGTGTTGCTACGCAGACTCTCGTTGAGTTTCTGGAACTGTTCTATCGCCTCGTCCTCGTGGCAGAATGTTTTCACCACTTTCTGACCTGTCAGCATCTCTTCGATAAATCCGTTCATCTGTCCCAGACTCTGTTGCTGTGCTACGAAGTGGTTGGCAGAGCGAGCACTGAGCGATTTTGTTGTGAATACCATGGTAAGTGTCATTACTAGAACGAGCAGTGCCAGTGGCCAACTGAGCATAAGCATGCTGCCGAAGGTGATGCAGATGGTGATTATTGAAGAGAAAACGTTAGGCAGACTCTGACTTATCATCTGTCGCAGGGTGTCAACGTCATTGGTGTAGATGGACATTATGTCGCCGTGGGCATTGCTGTCGAAATACTTTATCGGCAGTTTCTCCATGTGCGAGAAGAGGTCGTTGCGTAACCGTTTCATCGTTCCCTGACTGACGTTTATCATCAGTCGGCTGTGAAGATAAGAGCAGATGGCACCAACAATAAGCACAGCACCCAGCGTCATCAGAGCATGGGCGAGTGGCGAGAAGTCAGGTTGTGCCTGCTTCGTAAGGGGCAGAATATAGTCGTCGATGAGTGAGCGGGTGAACAATGTAGAAGCCAAAGTAGTGAACGATGTCACTACGATACATACCATCACTGCTGCAAGCGAGAAGCGATAGTTCTTCAAGACATATTTCACCAGTCGCCCTATGGTTTTCATTCCACCTTTGGGCATCTTCACTTTTCCGTGGTTTCGTGGTCCGCGTGGTCCGCGCATATTCATTGTCGGTGGCATAGGCTATTGTGGATTGTCGAAATCTCCGTTAGGTTGTGTCTGTACTTCATAAATCTCTCTGTAGATGTCGCATGTGCGAAGCAGTTCCTCGTGAGTGCCGAATGCATTGATGCGTCCGCTCTGCATCACTATGATGCGGTCGGCATCCTGCACACTCGCAATGCGCTGCGCTATGATAAGCTTTGTTGTCTCAGGCATCTCGTTGCGGAATGCCTCGCGGATGCGTGCATCGGTGGTGGTGTCGCAGGCACTTGTTGAGTCGTCGAGAACAAGAATCTGTGGTTTCTTCAATAGTGCGCGCGCAATGCAGAGTCGCTGCTTCTGTCCACCAGAGACGTTATTTCCGTTTTGTTCGATGCGCGTGTTGTAACCATCAGGCATCTCCATTATGAAGTCGTCTGCCTGTGCCAGTCGGCATGCCTCACGA
Source organism: uncultured Prevotellaceae bacterium (assembly GCA_900315095.1). Classification (GTDB taxonomy): domain Bacteria; phylum Bacteroidota; class Bacteroidia; order Bacteroidales; family Bacteroidaceae; genus Prevotella. Next base: position 95,125 of record OMXS01000002.1, read on the forward strand.
CACTCTTCAAGGGTAGCATCTTCTTTTCCCCATCTAAGATTGTCTAAGACGGTGCCAGAGAAGAGCACATTGTTCTGTAAAACCATACTGACACTATTGCGTAGGGTGGTGAGGTCGTATCGCTTCACGTCAACGCTCCCAACCATCACCGTGCCTTTGCTGGCATCGTAGAGTCGGCTGACAAGTGCTGCAAGGGTAGATTTTCCGCATCCAGTTCCGCCAATGACACCTATAGTCTCGCCTGAGTTAATGTGAAGCGTGATGTCGCGAATGGCATAATCGCCCGTCCCTTTGTCATAAGCGAAACTGACATCTTGAAAGTCGATGTCGCCATTCTTAACTACGGTGACAGCATTTTCCGTTGGTGATGTTATCTCTGTCTGTTCGTCTACTACCTCAAGAATGCGTCTGCCACTGGCGGCACTCATCGTTATCATGACGAAAATCATGGAGAACATCATAAGTGAAGACAAGATACTCATGATGTAGGCGAAAAGCGATGTCAGTTGTCCTGTGGTTAGTTCGCCGCCAACAATGAACTGTGCACCGAACCATGACAGCGAGATGATGCAGCCATAGACCACAATCATCATTATGGGACTGTTGAGAGCCTGCAGACTTTCCGCGCGCACATATAATTTATATAGCGCCTCGGCAGCACGACGGAACTTCTCGTTCTCGAAGTCTTCACGCACGAATGCCTTCACGACGCGTATTGCCGAGATGTTCTCCTGTACCGAGGTGTTCAGGTCGTCGTACTTGGTGAACACCTGTGCAAAGAGTTTCACCGTGCGGCTGATGATATTATAGAGAGCAAAACCGAGAATAAGCAGGGCAGTGAGGAATATTATGCTGGTCTTCAGGTTTATGAAAAGACACATGAACATGCTGAAAATCATGGTTAGTGGGGCTCGCACGGAGACGCGCAGAATCATCTGGAAGGCATTCTGCAGGTTGTTAACATCGGTGGTCATGCGTGTGATGAGTCCTGATGTGGAGAACTTGTCGATGCTTGAGAACGAGAATGTCTGTATGTTCTTGTACATCGCGTCGCGCAGGTTATAGGCAAAGCCCGAGCCTGCCTTGGCAGAACAGCGTCCAGAGAGGATGCCAAACGTGAGGCTCAAGGCAGCCATCACCACCATGATGCCGCCATATAAATAAACATTGTTAATGTTGCCCGCCATGATTCCACGGTCGATAATCCATGACGTTACGTATGGAATGAGTACACCCATCACCACCTCGCAGGCGGTGAACACAGGTGTAAGGATGGCGGGGGTGCGGAAACTGCCCACCTGTCGTAGTAACTTCTTTATCAATTCGGTAAGTCTTTTCTTGTTATATGACTGCAAAGATATGAAAAAAATGGATACTTTTTAATGGCAAAACACTTTTTTGTGAACATTTTCTATGTTAAACGTAATGACTATCACCTTTTTTTATTAACTTTACACCAAAATTATGAAGCTATGAAAAATATGGACGAAAAATTCATGCGCATGGCAATAGACCTTGCTGTGGAGAATGTGGCTAATGGTGGCGGTCCTTTCGGGGCTGTTATCGTGAAAGACGGTGAAGTGGTGGCAACGGGAGTGAACCGTGTTACGGCAAATAACGATCCCACGGCGCATGCCGAGGTGAGTGCCATTCGAGCCGCTTGCTCTAAACTGCACACCTTCGACCTTGAGGGAACCACCATCTACACGTCATGCGAACCGTGTCCGATGTGCTTGGGTGCCATCTACTGGGCTCATATCTCACATGTCTTCTGCGGTTGCAACAAGAATGATGCTGAGGACATAAACTTCGGCGACGCATTCATCTACCGCGAATTGGAGAAACCCAACGACGAGAGACTGCTGCGCCAGCAGTTCATCATGCACGACGAGGCACTGCGTGCTTTCCGCGCATGGTCGGCAAAAGAAGACAAAATAGAGTACTGACTTTCTTCACTACTGTCATGCAAATAAAAAAGAGCCTGATGCATAAGTGGTTGCATCAGGCTCTTTTTATTTCGTTTCTTGTTCCTTCGTTCGTTCCTTTCCGTCAGAATCAATATACTTCACTGGATTGTTCATACAATACACATACGGACTGACATTATAATACTTCTCTGCCAGCGGGTCAACACTCGTCCACATCGGTACTCCTGCCACAACTCCCAGTTCGTCGTAGTAGTCGATGTGACGCAGGAACGTGGTTCCCGCATCATCAAGAAACGTCTTCGTCTGGACGTAGTTTTTTGACGGGCTCTGGGCTATCGCACTGATGGATGTCATCAGGACAAGCAAAAGAAAAAAGAACCTATTTGTTCTTGAACTAACTATATGCATTGTTATATTTGATTATCTCTATAGGGAGTCCACTTGTATTGTTGAAGGAATCAAACCTGTCCCTCCGATTTCACTTACCATAAATTCATTGGGTTCATATGAGTATATCTTTTGGTCTTTTTTATCAATAAAATTACTTTTAAGTATTTCAATGTTATTAGGGACAACTAAAAAACCTTTGTGCCTCTTCAATTTCCCATTTTCATTATTCTTTTTATAAGTAAAAAGAGGGGATATTGATTGTCTGTTTTTAATCTTGATTTTATTATTTGTAATTCGAAATAATGCCTGAGACACAGGTACTTCTGCCCACTGCAAACAATATATATATCCATCAATGATTCGTTTGTTCTCATCTATTTTCAAAATTAACACATTATTGGTTTCAAAACTAGATTCCATACCTTGGTCATAACTAAAAGATAAAAATCTTGCCACTGTATACTCTCCTGGAACTGGATAAAATTCATTTTTCAATTTGACTCTTCCTATTGGGAAAGAATCTAATTTAGAAATCATGTCATAATTTATATCAGATTTCTGGGTAACTGAATACAAATAATATGGCAGATACTTTTCATCGTATCTAATACAACTAGAGAATATATACGACGTGAACAATAATATAATAATTATCTTTTTCATATTAATCTAATGCGAACGAAGTTTTTCGTTCACATAAAAAACTTTTTCACTTTTATATAAAACAAGCACAACAATAGAGTTATACAAATACCATAAACAATATTTAAGGAAGAGCCAAACCACCAAACTCTCTCATATACATCTATTCCCTGAACAGTCTTACGGAGCCACAACAGGTTGTCAGGAACGAATAAATTAATTACATCGTATATATAAACGGTTATAATTACAAAGCAAATACTTTCTATAATGATTTCTGTTTTGGTGAATTTGTATTTATATAGTGGAATAATAACTGCTAAATTATATATAGGATAAACTATACCAGAAATAAGTGCTGCAAAAACCGGTGAAGAAAAAGGCGTTTTTTCTTCAATGTTATTACAATAATCTATAATAAGCGACCCGAACAATGCTACCAATGTAATTGCTATCACCGTCCACAAATAACTCCTTAATATATATAACAAGAAATTTTTCATTGTGAAAACACATTAAAAGCCAATATGATTGCTCAAACTTTCATTCATTTTTCTTCTTTCTCTTTGGCGAGTTTCTGCAGATTCCCTTTGCTCTTTTGTCCAAGGCTTTACGCAGCCAAATCCTTGAGATCACGGGGACGGTTCTTTGATTCATTCTATATCCGTTGAATGATACCATAAGAGACACCTGTAATTCTGGAGAGTTGCCGTACCCCACCACCAAATTCCTTCAATGCTTGCAAAGATCACGGGGACTTGTTTATACTATATGGTGCAAAGATACTCTTTATTCTTGTTACCACCAAATATTCTTTATAAAAATGAGTCAAAGAACCGTCCCTGTGATTCCTTTGTTCTTGAACTAACTATATGCATTGTTATATTTGATTATCTCTCTAGGGGGGACACTTGTATTGTAGAAGGAATCAAAAAACTGTCCCATCTAAGCAAAGTCCCTATTTATTCTTTCCCAAACTCCTTCTGAACAGAGCACTCCCCGTCCACACTAATAACATGAAAAACATTAGAATATACAGTGCTTATCAATGCCTGATATAGTTTTCTTATATTGTATCTAAATCTATAAGTATTATCACACCCTTTCCTAAACATTGTTCTTTTTATTTCCCATTTTTCTTTTCTATCGCTTTCATTCTCTTTCAATATCATAACATTCTCAACCTTACGAATAGAGGGTATCTGGAAAATGTCTTCTGCAAATAATAGCCATTTATCATTAACTTTTTTTTCTAAAGATACAGATATGAGAACTTTCTCATCGCAATTATTTCTGAAATTAAAAGAAACAACATCGTTTATGGCATACTCTGTTTGTATGGAATCAATTTCTAAACAAGGTGCTGTTGACTGAGCGTATGTATAGAATACAAAGCCTTGTAATACAAGAAGCAATAAACTTTTAATTGTTCTCATATTTTTTAGTTCCTCCATTTGTCGAATGGTTTTGATTATTTCCATAATTTACAATAACATCTATTTTTGTATTTCCACTGTTGCGATATTCATTGAGTCTATCAAATAATTCAGTTTCCACCTCAGTACAGCCATGTGTATAACCTTTCTGAGAATCATGTAGATAATATGAATAATTATCTCTTTCTGAATTTTTGGCTCCAGTTACTTTATCTGGCGCTAAATACGCACGATGTTTTCCCCATTCCGTATAAGTCCAGCCATACCCTTGCTTATTAGGATTTTCTACAAAATCTGGGATTCTTTCTATTCCGCCATTTGGATCTCTCAACAAATCTCCTGTATTAATATCTGCCTTTGCAACCCTTTCTGGATTTGGTTCTAAATTGACATGGTACTTCCCTTCTGGGGTTGGACCACCATTCCTAACATTTTGATATTTAGCTTTTTGGAGATTCCATGTTTTCCCATTCGCATCAGGTCCTCTATACCCAGATGTTGCTTTATAAGTATCAATAAGATTTCTCTTATCGCCAGCCTCACCCCCATACCAACAAACAGCATTTCCAGTTACAAGAAGCCAATCTCTTCCGTCTAAATCAACCGCATTCACCGAGTTATTCATACAATAAACATACGGACTGACATGATAGTATTTCTCCGCCAGCGGATCAACGCTCGTCCATATAGGCACCCCTGCGACATCATACAAACGGGCACCGAAGTCGTACATGTTCAGGCCGTTCATCCTGTCAAGCTCCTTACCAGTGAAACGGTATGGATGCCGATCCTCCTCTGTCATCTGAGCCGGATCCTGCATCGTCATCTCACTGCCGAAGGGATAGTAGTTGATGGTTTCCCTAATATTATTGTTGCTATCAACTACCATCCTTGTACTGCCGAGGTGGTCGGTGACATAGTAGTTCCAACCTGTCGGGGCTCCGTTGTCGTCCAGATCCACATAGCCTCCGTCGAACTGCCACATCAGCGGCTCGCCGCCACGCAGGATCAGACCGTCAACATACATATCAGTAGTGGTCTTCTTTATATAGCCTGACACTTTGGGAAAGGACATCACATGCCTGCTTGACAGTTTCCTGCCATCAGGCATATAATCATTGGTGATATTCCGCGGTCCTTTGCTCATGTTGTGGGACTTATAAGATAAGTTATTTGATTTTTTATGCAAAGATATGCAAAATATGTGATATGACCAAGGTGTCTCATGAAAAACAAGGAAAAAATCATTTAGCCCCCGCAAGCGTAGAAAGGTCGCCTTACTCTTCATAGGTCATTACCTTACTCTACCCAAGGTGTTTGCACGCTTAAATAGTATGATTAGAATATGGATAGAGTGTGGTTGTAAATCACCAAAAATATGGATAGAGTTTGCATTGTGCCTCTCCCTTTCATATTGTAACTGACAATGTGACTTCAATGTAATCTTTCTACGCTTACGGGGCTAATTGTATATAGTTTCCATAAAAAAAGAGCCTGATGCTAAGTGATTGCATCAGGCTCTTTTTATTTCGTTTCTTGTTCCTCGCGCATGTCGATGATTTGTTTCTTGCTGTCAAAGAATTCATATTGCAAGAAACCCATCTTCTGCGAAGGAATGATGTGCAGTCCCAGTCCGTATTTCATTTGCCATCGCCGTTTCAGGCTGATGAAGCCCTGGTTGATGTAGGCGGCAACATACGGGTGGACGTGCAAGTAGAACTTCTTAACGCCAATCTTATTGACAAGGCGGTCAATCTTACGCTCCAGTTGGTCGGTGAAAAGGAAACTCGACTTTATGGTTCCCTTGCCGAAACAGGTGGGGCAGGTCTCTTCTACGTTTACATCCATAGCAGGTCTAACGCGTTGACGGGTAATCTGCATCAGTCCGAACTTCGACAGCGGCAGTATGTTGTGGCGAGCTCTGTCTTTCTGCATGTTCTTGCACATGCGCTCGTAGAGCATCTGCCTGTCTTCTGCCAGATTCATGTCGATGAAGTCCACGATGATGATTCCGCCCATATCGCGCAGTCTGAGTTGTCGTGCTAGCTCGTCAGCAGCCCCGAGATTCACCTCCAGTGCGTTGCCCTCCTGTCCTTTTTCCGCTCTGGTTCGGTTGCCGCTGTTCACGTCTACCACGTGCATTGCCTCGGTGTGTTCGATGATGAGGTAAGCGCCATGCTTATAGTTCACCGTTTTCCCGAAGCTCGACTTAATCTGCTTTGTGATGTTAAAGTTGTCAAAGATAGGCACATTACCGTTGTACAGTTTCACAATGCCTGCCTTTTCAGGGGCAATCAGCGTCACGTATTCCTTCACCTCGTTGAACACTTGCTCGTCGTTGACGTAGATGTTCTCGTACGATGGGTTAAACAGGTCGCGCAAAAGTGCTACCACTCTGCTTGTCTCCTCGTAGATGAGTTGAGGTCTTGTTTGTGTCTTCTGTACCTTCGTAATGGCATCCTCCCATCGCTTCAGGAGGATTTTCAGTTCGGTGTCGAGCTCTGCCACTCTTTTTCCCTCAGCCACAGTCCTTACAATAACGCCCACGTTCTTGGGCTTGATGCTCTGGATGAGTTGTTTCAGTCGGGCTCGCTCTTCGCCGCTTTTAATTTTAGAAGAAACAGAAACCTTATCGTTGAATGGTATCAGAACCAGGTATCTGCCTGCAAAACTCAGTTCGGCCGTCAGTCGTGGCCCTTTGGTAGATATCGGTTCTTTCACTATTTGCACCAGCACTTCCTTGTCTTTCTGCAGCAGTTCGGTGATGCTGCCGTCTTTTTTCACGTCTGGAAGCCTAAGTGCTTTTGAGAACGGATAAAGTTTTTTCCTGTCGCTCTGTACCTGTTTCAGATACTTCTCATAGGAGTTGAATTGTCCACCCAAGTCAAGATAATGCAGAAAAGCGTCGCGTTCGAATCCCACATCCACAAAACTGGCATTCAGTCCGGCCATCAGTTTCTTAACCTTAGCCACGTAGATGTTTCCAACAGAGAACGAAGCCGAGCGGGGCTCTGTCTGGTATTCCACCAGGTTCTTGTCCTCCAGCAAGGCAATTGATATCTCGTTCTGTTGGACGTCAATTACAACTTCGCTGGTCATTGTCTTGTCTTTCTCCCTAACAGTATGTCGGTAGGGTGGTTAAGCATAAGAGCAAGTGTGATTACTTGCTCTTATGACGATTCTTTCTTAATCTCTTCTTACGCTTGTGGGTAGCCATCTTGTGGCCCTTCTTTTTCTTTCCGTTTGGCATAATGTTAATATTTTAAGTTTTGAAAAATTAGTCTTCGTCTTCCACTTCCTCGCCCTTCATCTTTGCCACGAAGCTCTTAGCAGGCTTGAAATCGGGGAAATCGTGTGCAGGAATCACTATTGTTGTGTTCTTGGAGATGTTTCTTGCAGTCTTCTCAGCGCGGTGCTTTACGATGAAACTGCCGAAACCACGCAGATAAACATTCTCTTTCTTGTCCAACAGACTGCTCTTAATAGCATCCATGAAGGCTTCAACCGTAGCAGAAACGTCTTTTCTGGCAATGCCAGTCTGGTTAACTATCTCCTCTATAATATTTGCCTTTGTCATTTTTTTTGTTTTGTTAAATGATAATCAATTATTGTTTTCTCTCTCTTAATGTCTTAATTATCAGCTAGATTTATTCCATGCTGATTTTAAAGCGGTTGCAAAGATACGAGTTTTCCACGTGATAAAAAAATCTTTTTCGTTTTTTTTTGTAAAAAGAGCATATTTAATGAGAAAGAGAGTGATATTGACTCATAATGTAACTAAACTTTCGCAAGCCTCGCTTGCTCTGTAGATAAAGGGAGTTAGAAGCAGATAGAGGGAGTTAGATGACAATAGTCTTGCCGCGTGATAATTGCAGACAGAGTGATGTCCTCTATCTCCCGTCGCCGTTAGGCGACTATCTCCCTTTATCTTCCTATATCTCCTTAACATGCGAAACTTGAGATGTATTTCTTTATTTGAACGTAAACAGATAGTCGTAACTATAAGTGCGCACATAAACTCTCTTGCCCTTAACAACGATGTCGTCAGGTCCGTTTAGCACCTTGATGGTCTGCTTGCGCTTGCCTGTGGTCTTGTCAACGACATAAACGAAGTCGGGCTCATCGGTGAAACCATAGCCGCAGACGATAGAGTTGCCTGTGATGTCAAATGAGGAATTGCACGTTAGAGGCAGCGTTGTCCACAGCTGTTTCATCGTGGCAAGGTCGATGGCGGTGATATATCCGTTTTTCCCCTGCGATGAGTCGGCGAATGTGCGGTGCCAGTGGCCGATGTACAGAATGCCGTTCTCCACCATAGCATAACCCACGGAAATCCTTGTATACTCAGGGTCAACCAACTCTTTCGGTCCATGTGCCCACGAAGAGAGGTCTATGCTGTACTTCACGTTCTGGCACTCTCGGTCTGTAATTATCATCACAGTCTGGTTGACATCGTATGTGTCGCCATAAACGTAGATAGGATAGTCGCCACCGGTGAACTCCGAGTTAAGCTCCAGTCCGTTATATTTGGCAGGAACTCTTTCATTACCTGCGTCCTTATATTTGTAAGTCAGCTCCAGCCCTTTTTCCTCGCGCCACTTGTCGAGATAGATGGTTGGCTCGGCATATTTCTGACCTATGCACTTCAACATAATGGTTTTGACACCAACACCAGGCTTAACCTTGCCGTTCCATGCTGGCGCACTCATCTTCACTGGTTCGGGAATTGTCAGAGTCTGCTGTCCCCATGCGACGCAAGAGCATATCAATGCAGCCGCAAACAAAGTCGTGAATCTCTTTTTCATATTAGTTACTTGTTTGGTTGTATATATTAATAATGTACTGCAAAGATAACCTTTTCTTTATAAAGAACAAAAGAAAATCCTGCTTTATTTCTAAAGCAGGATGAAAAATAATATGGGGATGCTCCCTATCAGTCCTCAGGCCAGAGTTTCACTTTGGCTCCATCGCTGAAGTTACGCTTAATTCTGCCGTTCTGCTTGTTGCCAGTCTGTTCTGCGTCACGCGTGCCGGCAGGCAAGAACTTGCATTGTATGCGCTTGATATCGGTCTTCATGTTGAAGTCTTCTTCTTTCTCCACGCCCTCGCTTTCCACCACAAGGCGGAAGCGACCCAGGCCATCGAGCACCACAATCTGAGAGTCTTGCAACTGTCGTTTCATTTCGGCTACAATCTCGTCAATCAGTCCTTTCACTTCACCTGGGCGGAAAGTGGTGTTTTCACTAACCGCCTTTGCAATCTCGCGGGTGTGCACCTCGCCGGTGTAAACAGTCTCGGTGTAAAGCTTTCCATAGCTGCTCTTGGTCTTGTTTTTGTACTTTTTCAGTCTTACAAATAAGCTCATAATTCTCCTCTTTTAATTAGTTGTATATTAATACGTTACAAGTGCGGCAACAAAGTTAATAACATAGTCGAACAAATTTATTAAGATTGTTGAACAAAGTTAATAACATTGTTGAACAAAGTTAATAACATTGTCTCCCGTTTTATATAACTCTTATCGTTCGATAGATATTGTTTGTGTGTTCATATTTTTTTTTGCCTGCTTGAAGAGGCATTTCAGGGTAGTGCAGCAGCATGAATAAAGGCGAGCTCTGTGGTGAGTTCGCCTTTAGTTTTATGCTTGTTTGCTGCGGAATTTAATCCTGAACAGGAATCTTCTCAACACGGCGAGCGTGACGACCACCTTCGAATGGAACGGTGAAGAACTTGTCCATGATGGCGCGTGCTGTGTTGTTGTCGATGAAACGACCTGGCATCACGAGCACGTTAGCATCGTTGTGCTGGCGGATAAGCTGTGCTATCTCTGGGTCCCAACATACTCCAGCGCGCACTTGCTGGTGCTTGTTCAGCGTCATTGATATGCCCTGACCGCTGCCGCAGATAGCGATGCCTGGATAAACCTCGCCACTCTCAATGCCTTGTGCAAGTGCATGACCGTAGTCGGGATAGTCAACTGAAGCATCACTCCATGTTCCATAGTCCTTTACAGGATAACCTTTTTCTTCCAGATATTGCAGAACAAACTGCTTAAGTGGATAACCTGCATGGTCGCAGGCAACTCCTACTGTTTTTACTTCCATAATATTATAGACCTACCCCCAGCCCTCCCTATAGGGAAGGAGCAGTTACTTTTTTATGGTTATTACGATATTCGTTTAAGACTGATCACCCCCTCCCTATAGGGAGGGAAGGGGTGGGTCTTTGTTTTAAGCAAGGAGCTTTTTCACTTGCTCATATACATTCTCACCAGTATAGCCAAGTTTCTCGTCGAGCACTTTGTAAGGAGCAGAGAAACCGAAGCTTTCGAGACCCCAGATGCAACCATCTGCACCTACAAGTCCTTCGAGAGTAACAGGCAGTCCGGCTGTCATACCAAACTTCTTCTTGCCTGCTGGCAGAACGCTCTGCTGATACTCCTTAGACTGGCTGCGGAAGAGGCCCTCTGAAGGAACGCTAACCACGCGAACCTTAATGCCGTCGGCCTTCAGCAACTTAGCACCAGCCTCGAGTGTAGACACCTCAGAACCTGAAGCGAGCAGGATGACATCGTAGTCCTCGTCGCTGCCTGCAACAACGTAAGCACCCTTCTCTGCCTGGTTGTAATCGTTGCCCTCGGGGAGCATTTCGATGTTCTGACGAGAGAATATGAGCGCTGTTGGGGTAGTGGTGTTCTCCATTGCGAGACGCCAGCAAACTGTGGTCTCCTCTGCATCTGCAGGACGCAGAACGAGCATAGAGTTCTTTCCGCTGTGGTTCTTCAGCTTCTCCATAAGGCGAATCTGTGCCTCCTGCTCAACAGGCTCGTGTGTAGGACCATCCTCACCAACACGGAATGCATCGTGAGTCCAGATGAACTTCACTGGCAGTTCCATGAGGGCAGCCATACGTACGGCTGGTTTCATATAGTCGGAGAACACGAAGAATGTTCCGCATGCTGGGATAACGCCTCCGTGGAGAGCCATACCGATACAGCAGCAAGCCATAGTCAGCTCGGCAACACCTGCTTGGAAGAATGCTCCAGTGAAGTCGCCCTTCTGGAAAGAGTGTGTCTTCTTCAAGAAACCATCGGTCTTGTCGCTGTTAGAGAGGTCGGCAGAAGCACAAATCATGTTTGGCACTTGCTCTGCTAGAACGCTGAGAACAGTAGCTGAAGCACCGCGAGTTGCAGCACCTGCCTTCTGCTCTACCTTGCTCCAGTCAACCTTTGGAGCCTCGCCCTTGAACCACTGCTCAAGCTGCTCTGCCTGTACTGGGTGTCCCTTTGCCCACTCTGCCTTCTCGGCATAGCGCTGAGCGCAAATCTCCTTCAGTTCGGCAGCACGCTTAGCGTACATCTCCTGAACTTCTGGGAATATCACGAATGGCTTCTCTGGGTCAGCACCGAGGTTCTTCATTGTTTGAACGAAGTTGTCGCCTCCAAGTGGAGCACCGTGTGTAGCGCAGTTAGCCTCGTAGCTGCTGCCGTCTGCCTTGCGGGCACCCTTACCCATGATGGTGTGGCCGATGATAAGTGATGGACGCTCCTTCTCTGCCTGTGCGTTCTTAATGGCTGCACGAATCTCGTCAACGTTGTTACCATTGATTTCCTGAACATACCATCCCCAAGCCTCGTATTTCTTTGCTGTGTCCTCAGCCATTACGACCTTAACCTCTGTAGAGAGCTGGATGTCGTTGGCATCGTAGAACATGATGAGATTGTCAAGACCGAGAGTACCGGCAATACGGCCAGAACCCTGAGAAATCTCTTCCTCAACACCGCCGTCAGAAATATATGCATAGATGGTCTGGTTCATAACGTTGCCCAGACGAGCCTTAAGGAACTTTGCTGCGATGGCAGCACCAACAGCAAATGTGTGTCCTTGTCCAAGAGGACCGCTGGTGTTCTCAATACCACGCAGGAGGTTGTGCTCTGGATGTCCGTGTGTTGGAGAACCCCACTGACGGAGTTGCTGCAGTTCTTCGAGAGAATACTTACCGATGAGAGCCAACTGTGCATAAAGCATTGGAGCCATGTGACCTGGGTCGAGGAAGAAACGGTCGCGACCTTCCCAGTTAGGATTCTCTGGGTCGTAAACGAGGAACTCACTGTAGAGAGTGTTGATGAAATCGGCACCGCCCATAGCACCACCTGGGTGACCAGACTTAGCCTTTTCTACCATTGCGGCAGCAAGGATACGGATATTATCCGCTGCCATGTTCATAATCTTGTTGTCGTTCATAATATAATAAATAATTAAATATAATGTAATTTCTCTCTTATACTTATAATCTGCAAATTTACTGAATTATCTTTAGACTACACCTTTTTTTTTGAATAATTAGCAAAAAAAACGAGAGAACAGCGTGTTTCCCTCGTTTTTAGTGGTAAAATGCTTGATTATTTTGCTTTCTCGAAGTTGAGAAGAATGTCAGAATCAGTAATCCTCAGAGTTAAATGATTTCTAGTAAGGCGCAGTATGTCGTAATATTGTGCCTCGGGGTTTCCACCGAAAGTTTTCTTAAAGATGCACAGCCGATGGCCGTTTTCGGTCAGCATGTAAGCGCGTTCATTGAAGAAGTCGCCCCCAAACACATCACTCGACAAAATATCGCAGTCGCCTCTGTCTGGGGTTTCGCCAGGGGTGAAGATGTAATAAACGTATCCCTCAGAAACCACGCCTTCGTCATACACTCGTTTCCACTTGCCTGCAAGCAGATTGATGTTCAGTTTGTCGTCATCGTCGTTGCTGCAAGAGACTAGGGAGAAGGCAGCAAGCATAATAATGGCAAGTCTCCAGAGTTTCATTGTTCTCATTTTGTTGCGGATTATAGGTTATTTCTTTTTGATTCTATTAAACACTTTCTATTACTAAATACACAACAAAGCAAAACATTGCATCGCAGCAGAGCAAATTTAACGATTTTTGGTAAATAAAAATAGCGTCCGAAAAGACTCTTAATGAAAAGAATACTTGTTCGGACGCTATTATCAGTTCTTAGGTTGTTGCCTATATTACTTCAGTTCGAGAACGATGAGACTCTTTGCAGGAATCTTTACTGTGAGCACTCCGTTCTTCAGTTTTGCATCTTTAAACTCTCGAGGAGCAACCACATCAGGATTAACGAAGTCGTTGTAGTCGTCTGCTTTCTTTGATGTGAGAATACGGCCGCTTACGGTCTTTGCCTTGAAACCATCGATGTTGAATTCCACGGTTTGCCCTTTGTCGAGCGAAACGTTGGTCAGTGCCAGCACGATGCTGCCGTCCTTTGTCTTGGCTGCAGAGCCAGAGAGTTGTGGACATGGACGATAGCCAGCGTCACGAGCGCCCTCCTTCTCCTTGAAGTAAGCCTTGCTCACCTGCATTACCTCGCTCTCAAGGTCGAGTGGCAGATAAGTTGCTTCCTGGAACGGAGTGTACATCTCGAAGACATGGTATGTCGGAGTGAGCACCATGTGTCCTGTTCCAACCTGATCGGTGAGAATCATAGACTGCAGTACGTTAACCACCTGAGCAATGTTTGCCATCTTCACGCGGTCAGTATATTTATGGAACACGTCGAGACTGAGTGATGCAACGAAAGCATCGCGCAGAGCATTCTGCTGGTAGAGGTGTCCAGGCACTGTGCCAGGTTCCTCATCCCACCATGTTCCCCACTCGTCAACTAGCAAACCAATCTTTCCTTCTGGGTCGGCCTCGTCCATGATAGCCTTGTGTTTCTTGATTACTTCCTCAATCTCCAGACACTTGCCCAATGCCCAGTAGTACTGGTCGGTGTCGAAGTTTGTAGCAGAACCCTTGGACCCTTCCCATCCAGAGCATGTGTAGTAGTGGAGCGAAACACCCTGCATCTGCTTGCCTATTTTCTCCATCAGCACCTTTGTCCAATTATAGTCATAGTCGCTGGCACCAGATGCTATACGGTAGAGACGATTCTTTCCTTGGTCGCGCAGATAGGTGTTGAACTTACGGAACTCGTCGCTATAGTATTCGGGTGTCATGTTGCCACCGCACCCCCATGCCTCGTTGCCGATGCCGAAGTACTTTACGTGCCATGCCTTGTCGCGTCCGTTCTGTCGGCGCAGGCGTGCCATTGGAGTATCGCCGTCGCTGGTCATATACTCTACCCACTGTGCCATCTCCTTAACGGTGCCGCTACCAACGTTACCGCTGATGTAAGGCTCACAACCAAGCATCTCGCATAGGTTCAAGAACTCGTGTGTACCAAAAGAGTTATCTTCTATGGTGCCACCCCAGTTGTTGTTACGCAACGAAGGGCGCTGGTCTTTTGGTCCGATGCCGTCCATCCAGTGATAGTCGTCAGCGAAGCATCCGCCTGGCCAGCGAAGCACAGGAACCTGAAGCTTCTTCAAAGCCTCAAACACATCCTTACGATAGCCGTTGATGTTAGGGATGGGAGAGTTTTCGCCTACCCACAGACCGCCATAGATGCAGGTGCCGAGGTGTTCGGAGAACTGTCCGTAAATCTCTTTGTTGATAGTCGCTCCAGGTTTGTCAGCATGGATTGTAGCCTTTACGTTGCCAGTAGCCGTTGCTGTGACAGCACAAACCAGTGCGATAGTCGCGGTTAAAAGTTTTTTTCTCATTTCGTCTTTTCTAGGTTAATACTATTTGGGTACAAAGTTACGAAAAATCGAGGGCAGAACAAAATGAAATCATTCTTTTTTTATGCCCGGTACATTGTAAGTTTTACATTAGATGGTAAAGATAACGAAAATAACGGGTGATAAACAAATGAAAAACAATTTAAAAGCCATCATTTCCGAAGTATGATGGCTTTTAAATACTCAGTTACGTTAGAAATTTTTTCTTACCCCCTGCCATTCAGGGAATTTCATTTTCAGATAATCGTCATCCAAGAAGAGGGCAGACTGTCCCACTTTTCCTTTCAACTGCCAATCGAGCCACTTTATCACGGCCTTGGCGTAATTACCACCATACTTCTCGTAATAGGTACCGCTGTGACCATCTTTGGAGTTTAACATCACAACAGGAATATTGTCGGCTATGCGTTCATAATCCTTCTGTGCATTGCCGTATGCGATGTCGCCAGGTCCGCCAATCATATAAAACATTGGTTGGTGCAGGTTCTTCAATGCCTCTTTTGTTGACCCCATCATCTCCATATCGCCTATACCAGAGTTTAGCATTACGCAGGTCTTGATGCGTGGGTCGTGGGCAACGCCTAATACTTGTGCTCCACCGCATGACTGTCCCATTGCTGCCACATGGTCAAGATCAAGGCAATGGTAGTACTCCGAACCTTGGGAGGCATTCTGGTCTGTCAGCCAGTCAAGCACCTCCAACAACATCTTCGGATATGTACTGAATTGTAGTGTGGTCGACTGTTGCTTCTTGGCCTTCTTCACTTTTTTAGCTGCCAGCTCTCTCTGTTTGGCCATCTCTTCATCGCGTGCCTTTCGCTCTTCGGCAGTAAGAGGCATTATCTTTTCACCGTTGGCCATAATCACCTCTCCCTTTGTTTCAGGATAAGCGGACCTCAGTACGCCTCTCCATTGTGACATTACATCCTCTTCATCGTATGGACCTATGGCTGCTGCCACATAACCATAGGAGGCTACTTCACTCAGAAGCAGACGCATCTCCACATTGTTATTAAAACAGGCTCCATTGGCATATACAATCACAGGCAGGGCACCTTGTTTTGCCACTACCTCTTTTAGATTCTGAGGGCGATACACTGTGAAGCCCGGACAGGAGGCATCTCCCACCACTTCAGACTTGTACGGTCCTGTACCACCATCTTCTACTACTTGACGATGAGATGTTTGAGCATTCATCAATCCTACGCTTGCAGCGACCATCATCGCCGTCATTAATAATCTTTTCATAATCTTGTCGTTTTCCGATTAGTCCACAAAGTTACACATAAACAAGCAAAATGCAAAAAGAAAACTGTTTTTCTTTTCATTATATAGTGCATAGGCCCTTTTACGAATTCATACATAATTATGCCACAGACATAAAAAAGTCATTGGTGTAAATAAAGAAAGGCCTAGATGTTGATGTTTGTCATCTTTTTTTGTATATTTGCACCTGATATTATGAAGAATATGAAAAACAGTTTTGGATGCTATGAAAATAGGAATTGACTTAGGAGGAACTAATATGCGAGTGGGGCTCATAGATGGTGCCACGCTTGTGAATAGTGTGATTGAACCCTGTCCTTCTAAAGGTACAGAGGAAGAAGTGCTTTGTCAGTTGAAGCGACAGATTGCCCAACTGATGAGTCCTATGGTGACCAGTATAGGCATCGGTGTACCTTCTGTAGTTGACAGTGTGCAAGGTGTTGTTTATAATGTTGCCAATATTCCTTCATGGAAAGAGGTTCACCTCAAAGAACTGCTGGAGCAAGAGTTCGGAATTCCCGTGGCGGTGAACAACGATGCTAACGGCTTTGCACTAGGTGTATGGAAATATGGTGAAGGAAAGGGAACGCATGATATGGTTGGTCTGACGATGGGCACGGGCATCGGTTCAGGAATCATTATCAACGGTCAGTTGTATAATGGTGTCAACACATGCGCTGGCGAGATAGGTTCGCTGCCTTTCAAGGATGCCGATTACGAGTACTATTGCAGCAGTAGGTTCTTCAGTCATCTGCATGGCGACACAGGAGCGAACTTCGCCGATCGGGCGCGTCGTGGTGACCGACAAGCGCTTGCTGTATGGCAGGAGTTCGGGAAAAACGTAGGGGAACTAATCAAGGCGGTCATGTTTACGTATGCTCCTGAAGCCATTATAATTGGCGGTGGTATCTCAAGCGCTTTCCCGCTGTTCGAAACTGCTATGCGTGCTTCGTTGGATACTTTCCCGTATCCTACTAATGTAACTGCTACCCGTATCATACCCTCCACAATGCCTCATGCTGCAATAATTGGAGCATCGTTGCTATAAAAAAACGAAAACAATGATTACAACAATACTATTACGTCAAAGTAAACGTGGACTGTTGGCTATTGTCATGTTTGTATTGACAATACATGTAAGTGCCATCACAATGAAGTTGACAAATGACTGGCAAGTACAGTCGTCTAGTAAAATTAACTCGACAGGAGATATTCTGTCCACACCTGCCGCTCAGACTGACGGATGGATTCCCGCGACAGTACCTTCAACTCTGATGGGAGTGCTGACTGTCAACGGTATTGAACCAGAAGCGCTTACTGCAGCCGACTATCAGCGTATCGACCGGAAGCAGTTCGAGACGAGTTGGTGGTATCGTACCACGTTCGGTCTTCCAAAGAGTAAGAAGGGTGAGCGTGTAATCCTCACCTTCGATGGTATTTGCTATCGTGCCAATGTGTGGCTCAATGGCAGGAAGATTGCCGATAAGAATGACATGTTCGGTTCGTTCCGTCAGTTCAGTTTTGACATCACCAATATTCTGCGTCAGAACAATGTCCTTGCTGTGGAGGTGTTCCGTGCCCAGCCAGGAGAACCCAATATAGGCTTTGCAGACTGGAATCCGCGTCCTGCTGATGAGAGTATGGGTATCTTCAGAGAGGTAAGTATCAAGACATGCCGAAACGTGATGGTAACCCATTCGGCTGTTCGCTCTAGAGTAAATGCACAGAGTCTTGATGAGGCTTGGCTGACCATCACTACAAAATTGACAAATCTTTCCAATAAACCTGTGACGGGTGTGGTTCGTGGGTCTATTGATGACAAGACTTTTGAATGCCCCGTCACCCTCTCTGCTGGTGAGCAGCGTCTCTTTACTCTTCCTATGGAAGTTTATGTCGCCCATCCTCGTCTTTGGTGGTGTCATAACATGGGAACCCCTGAGTTGTACAACCTTCATCTGGAGTTCGTGGAGAACGAGGGATTGTCTGACAGTGAAGATATACGCTTCGGCATACGTGAGATCAGCAGTTATTTGACGCCCGAAGGCTATCGCGGTTTTATCCTCAACGGACGAAAGGTACTGCTCCGAGGGGCAGGGTGGACGGACGACATCTATTTGCGTGATACCCCTGAGACCAACCGACTGCAGCTGGAGTATGTGCGTGACATGAACATGAATACTGTTCGTTTGGAGGGTTTCTGGGGAACATCTCAGAACCTATATGATCTATGCGATGAGCTAGGACTTTTCATTCTTGTCGGATGGAGCTGCCATTGGGAGTGGGAGGACTATTTGGGCGCTCCTTGTGATGAACGGTATGGTGGAATCACCAGTAAAGAGAATATCGCATTGATTGGCCAGTCGTTTGAGGATCAGGTACTCTGGCTGCGCTATCATCCTTCCATCATCGGCTGGTTCGTAGGCAGTGATATGTTGCCCAAACCAGAACTTGAACAACGATATCAGACATTCTTGAGTGAGAATGACGACCGAGTCTGTATTATTTCAGCCAAGGCGATGGAGAGTACCATTTCAGGAATGTCGGGTACGAAGATGGCAGGTCCATATGAGTATGTCGGGCCGTCCTACTGGTATCTCCCCGATGTTCCTGGCGGTGCCTTCGGCTTTAATACAGAGACAGGTATCGGTGCACAACTGCCAGTGAAAGAGTCGCTTGTCAGAATGCTGGGCAACCAACTCTTTCCCATAGATAACCGATGGGATGTTCTATGTACAGCCTCTGGTTCTGCAATGAACTCCCTTAGCAAGCTTAATGAGGTAATTCACCACCGTTTTGGTGACGCAACCAATATTGACCAGTATCTTAGACGGGCGGATATGCTCAACTATGAGAGCACTAAGGCAATGTTCGAATCATTCCGTGTCAGATGGCCCCATACCACAGGTATAATCCAATGGATGCTCAATGGTGCTCGACCAGGTATCTATTGGCAGTTGTACGACTACTACAAGCAGCCCAATGCTGCCTACTATGCCGTAAAGAAAGCCAATGCTTCCATACAACTGATTTATGACTATCATCGACATGTCGTGTATGCTGTTAACGAGACGTTAGAACCAATTTCCTTCAAAGCCACCATGAAACTGTTGAAAGGAAAAGAAGAATTGCAGGAGACACAAACTGTGACAGCCGCTCCCGCCACAGTAGTTAAGGTGTTTGGTGTGGATGTGTCTGATGTTCCAGCCGCATTTCTTTTTCTCAAAGCATTGGATGAGTTTGGAAAGGAGATATCTACGAATGCTTATTTCCTGCCGATGGAAAAAGATACTTACGACTGGGAGAAAAGCAGTTGGATACATACACCAATCACCAAGTATGCGTCTTATGCTATGCTCGAGGAGATGACGGTAAGTACTTGTCAGTTTTCGGTGAATAGTAAGTCTGTTTCTTCGGGAAAGATGTATGAGATAATGGTAACGAATCCTGCTGACAAAGTGGCCTTTATGGTTCGCCTCACCGCAAAAAACGCGACGGGACAACTATTCTGTCCAGCATATTGGTCGGATAACTATCTGATAATGGCTCCAGGAGAGACGAGAACCATTACCTGCTGGCTACCTACAGTACAAAAAACAGATGTGGTTGAGTTCCAGATAGAATAATAAAAAGGGAAGTGATGCCACTTCCCTTTTATTGTTATGTTCGCTTCAAGTTTTACTTGTTCTCTACAGCACATTGCTCAATGGGCAGACAACGCTTGTAGTTGGCGATGTACTTCTCGAAGCCAGCCACATCCTCTGCGGTAGGTGCAATCTCTGTACCTGTATTTCCTGCAAAGACCACGTCCTCGAGGTAGTCGGCAAGACTTAGCTTGTTGGGGTTGTTTACCATGTATCCGGCAAGCAGGGCAATACCCCATGCACCACCTTCACCAGCAGTTTCCATTACAGAAATCGGTGAGTTAAGGGCGGCTGCCAGCATGCGCTGTCCAACGCCTGCAGTCTTGAAGTAGCCACCATGTCCTGTGATACGGTCAACTTTGATTTTCTCCTCCTTGAACAGAATGTCATTACCAATCTTCAGTACGCCGATGGCGCCGTAGAGATGGGCACGCATAAAGTTCGCGAGGTTGAACTTATCGTTAGCAGAACGCACGAACATCGGACGGCCTTCAGCGAGTCCTGTAACAGGTTCACCGCTAACGTAGTTGTATGCCATCAGACCGCCGCAGTCGGTGTCACCCTCCAGCGCTTTATTAAACAACTTGCCATATACCTCGTTCATATCTACAGGTACACCCAGCAGTTGCTGGTATTCCTTAAAGAGATTTACCCAAGCATTGATATCACTAGTACAGTTGTTACAATGAACCATAGCCACCAGAGAACCATCAGGTGTGGTCACCATGTCAATCATCTCGTAAGGCTTGGACAATTCCTTTTCAAGGACAATCATCGAGAATGATGATGTTCCTGCAGAGACATTACCTGTGCGCTGTTTTACGGCATTGGTGGCAACCATGCCTGTGCCTGCATCGCCTTCGGGAGGACATACGGGGATACCAGCCTTTAGGTGTCCGCTAACATCCAGTCGTTTTGCACCTTCAGGAGTGAGGAATCCTGCACTCTCGCCAGCGTTCAGAGATTTCGGCAGGATGTCGAGAAGTTTCCATGAGAATCCCTTGGGAGCTATCAAGTCATCAAATTTCTTCACCATCGTGGCGTCATACGTCTTGGTGTTGGGATCAACGGGAATCATACCTGATGCATCACCCACGCCAAGAACGAACTGTCCTGTTACCTGCCAATGCACATAGCCTGCCAATGTGGTAAGGTACTTGATGTCTCCCACATGTTCCTCATTGTCGAGAATAGCCTCATAGAGGTGGCTGATGCTCCAGCGGAGCGGGATGTTGTAGTTAAAAAGCTTGGAGAGTTCCGCAGCCGCCTTTCCTGTATTGGTGTTACGCCAAGTGCGGAAGGGAACGAGAATTTCCTCTTTTTCATTGAAGGCCATATAGCCGTGCATCATGGCAGAGAAACCGATGGCGGCAAGAGCTTCTATCTCACAGTCATACTGTTTCATCACATCCTTGCGGAGGTCGGCATAGCAGTCCTGCAAACCATACCATATAGCCTCAGTACTATAGGTCCAAAGTCCGTCAACGAGTTGGTTCTCCCACTCGTGCGACCCCTGTGCAATTGGCTTGTTCTCCTCGTCGATGAGGACAGCCTTGATGCGGGTAGAGCCAAACTCTATTCCGAGAATGGCCTTGCCCGATTCTATTGTTTGCTTTGCATTCATAATAATCTGATTTACGTCTTATTACATCAATGACTTGTTGAGCATGAAGTAAATCTCGTTGTTGCGGAGTTGCTGCTTGAACTCGTATGTCTTTGTCTCTTTGTTGATCTTGACATACTCGATGCCGAGCATCTCTGCGAAGTCTTCCCAATACTCCTCGGTGATGTCATATGAGAATGCGCTGTGATGTGTGCCGCCTGCGAGAATCCATGCGCCTGCACCAATCTCGAATGTTGGCTGTGGAACCCAAAGAGCAGAGGCAACAGGGAGGTTAGGCATTGGCTTCGGCTCGATGCACTCAACTTCCTGTGAGATGAGACGGAAACGGTTGCCGAGGTCAACAACGGTTGCCTTGATACCGCGACCTGTCTTAGATGTGAATACGAGACGTGCTGTCTGCTGCTTGCGAATACCAATGCCGAGGAAGTGAACCTCGAGTTTTGGCTTGTCAACGGCGATGAGCGGACAAACCTCGAGCATATGGCTCTGCAGGCAAGACGAGCGGTCGCCAGCGAAGTTAAGGGTGTAGTCCTCAAGGAAAGAGCAACCTATAGGCATGCCCTGCTGGATAATCCAGAGTGAACGGTAGAGACAAGCCGTCTTCCAGTCGCCTTCAGCACCGAAACCGATACCCTCTGCCATCAGACGCTGTGATGCAAGACCTGGAATCTGGTCGAAACCAACGAAGTTAGGATCGTTGATGTCTGCATCGCCAAGGTCGTCGAAGTTGGTGGTGAATGCTGTAGCACCTTCGTCCTTCAGCACGCGGCGGAGTGCAATTTCTGCCTTTGCTGAGTTCTTAACCTTTTCCCAATACACTTCTTCACCGCTTTCGTCAATCTTGATGGTGTATTCTTTCTTGTACTCTTCAACAAGTTCCTCAACTTCTGCATCGGTAACCTTCTTGAAGTACTCCATCAAAGAGCTAACTGGATAGTAGTCAACATGATAACCCAGACGCTGCTCGAACTCAACACGGTCGCCATCGGTAACAGCAACGTTGTTCATGTTCATACCGAACATAAGGCAGCGAACCTTTCTTGCGTCAGCAACACCAGCAGCAACGCGTGCCCAAACGGCAATCTTCTTCTGAGCCTCTTCGTTCTTCCAGTAACCGCAAACCACCTTGCGTGGAACACGCATGCGAGAGCAGATGTGACCGAACTCGATGTCGCCATGAGCGCTCTGGTTGAGGTTCATGAAGTCCATATCCATTGTTTCCCAAGGAATCTCTGCATTATACTGTGTGTGGAAGTGGAGCAGAGGCTTCTGCAGAGCCTGCAATCCCTTAATCCACATCTTTGCAGGTGAGAAAGTGTGCATCCAAGTGATGATACCAACACATTTCTCATCGTTGTTAGCAGCCTTCATTACTGCCTCTACCTCGTTGGAACTGTTTGCTGTTCCCTTATATACTACCTTAACAGGTATGTTTCCGCTATTGTTAAGGCCTTCAACCATTTCCTTAGAGTGTGCATCAACCTTTACTACTGCATCACCTCCATAAAGCAACTGTGCACCAGTTACCCACCAAATTTCTAAGTTTTCAAACATAATGTATCCCCTCTCTTATCCCCTAGATAAAAGGGGAAGACCAAACAGGGGTGCGGGTCTTTAGTTATTAATCAATTGTTTGTTTTTCGTTTAGTAGTTTCCCTTTGTGATGTGTCAAAATGCAGTTGTATATCATTCGTGTTCCAAAAGCACGTCTTTCGCGTCTCAAAGGTATACCTTTCGTGTTGCAAGAAGTGCCTTCTGAGCATGCAAGAAGTGGCTTCTGAGCATGCAAGAGATGCCTTCTTGCATTTCAAGAGACGTTAAACGGCATCTTGACACATCCCGTCTTTCTTATTTCTTCTTCTGTCCGTAGTAAGCATTAGGACCATGCTTGCGAGAGAAGTGTTTCTCGATAAGTAGAGGGTTCATTGTGGTGTTGGGGTTGACAGAGAATGAAACGAATGCCATCTTTGCCACTTGTTCCATAACCACAGCATTATAAACAGCATTGTCGGCGTCTTTTCCCCAAGAGAACGGACCGTGATTCTTCACCAGAACACCTGGTGTGTGAACGGGGTTGATGTTGCCCTTACGGATGCGTTTCACGATAACGTTGCCTGTCTCCAGTTCATAGTCGCCCTTTACCTCTGCCTCAGTCATGTCGTCGGTGCAAGGAATCTCATCGTGGAAATAGTCGGCATGTGTCGTTCCGATGTTCGGAATGTCCTTGCCTGCCTGTGCCCATGCTGTTGCATAAGTGGAGTGGGTGTGCACCACACCGCCAATCTCAGGGAACTCCCTATATAATATAAGGTGTGTGGGAGTGTCTGACGAAGGGTTAAGGTCGCCCTCAACAACTTTTCCTGTCTGAAGGTCAACCACAACCATGTCCTCTGCCTTCATCGTGTCGTAACTTACGCCCGATGGCTTGATAACCACGAGGCCTTTTTCACGGTCGATTGCCGACACGTTACCCCATGTGAATATCACCAGATTGTGCTTTACCAGGTCAAGATTAGCACGGAATACTTTTTCTTTCAGTTCTTCTAACATAGCGTTTTGATTTAAAGTTTAAACACTGGTTCTTCCAGATACATCTTCTTGTTGAAGCGATAGAGTGCCGCACCTCGCTTTGAAGTTTCCTTATCGATAAGGTCGGTCTTTTCGATGAAGTCTATTGTCTTTATCTTCTTTCTAAAGTTGCGCTTGTCGATTTCCTCTCCGAGAATGGCTTCATAAACATGTTGCAGTTGCGTCAGGGTGAACAATTCAGGAAGGAGGTTGAAACTAAGCGGTTCTGTGTTTATTCTGCGACGCAGCAGAGTGATGGCTTTGTTCACCATCTTGTTATGGTCGCTGTAAAGTTTTGGCAACTTCTCCAGTTCCACCCATTGCACCTCGTGCTCTTCGAGCAAGTTCTTATCGTAGTCGTTGACATTTATAAGCGCACAATAGGCAACGGAAATAACACGCTCGCCAGGATCGCGGTCAACAGCGCCGAATGTGTGTACCTGTTTCATATACAGGTCTTTCAGTCCTGTAAGTTCATACAAGACCCTGCTTGCTGCTTCGTCAACACTTTCATTATTGTTAACGAAACCGCCATAGAGAGCCCATTCTCCGCGTCCCGGGTCCATATTGCGATGTCCGAGAAGTATTTTTAACTTATCGTGGTCAAATCCGAAGATTATAACGTCAACAGATACAAATGCTTTGGAATGCCCAGTATAAAATTCAGTCATTTATTTATGAGGTTTTAAGTTTAATAGGTTATGAGGTTTAAACGGCAAGGTGTGCCTTAAACCTCATAACCTAAGTATTCTACCACAGCAGGATGTAGAGTGCTGCGGTGATAACAGCGATGCCGAGGGCACCCCATGTGTAACCGCGTGTGGTGCTGAACAACTTCAGGTCGATAGGCAGAGCCTTCGGGTCACGAACGGTGTCGCGAGAGTTGCTGTAGAGCCATACTGCATTGCAGCCAACGAGCACGCCGAAGAAGAAGAATGCCTGGAAGCCGATATCGTTCAGGTAAGCGATGATATTGCTGTCTGGGTCTGCGCCTGGGTTCATTGCACCGAGAAGTGTAACGATTGCAGCAGCAATAATCATGACAACGCCTGTGCATCCGAGAATCTTTGCCCACTTCATCATCTGCTTCTGGTCGCGCTGCTCAGGACGCTCGCAATGGATGAAGTTCTTGTCGATGAGCGACACGATGATGAAGAATGAAACGAGTATGATGAAGATGTAGCCAGCACGGAACTGGAATGCCACGTCTGGAAGCAGCACCTTGAACAGGATTCCAAGTGGAATGGTGATGATTGCTGACCATACTGCAGCCAGAGAAGAAGCACGCTTCCACAGCAGACCAAGGCCGAATACGGTGATGATACCTGGATAGATGAATCCTGAGTACTCCTGAATGTACTGGAATGCCTGGTCGAGACCGCCGAGCAATGGCTTAACAGCGATGAGAGCGATAACAAGTGCGCTGACAGCAACGATACGTCCGGTGTTCACCAACTGCTTGTCGCTTGCACCCTTGTTAATGTACTTCTTGTAAATATCCATCGTGAAGAGGGTAGAGGTGGAGTTGAACATTGAAGCGAGCGAAGAAATAATAGCTGCTGTCAATGCTGCGAAACTCAATCCCTTGATACCTGTCGGGGTGAAGTTGCGGATGAGCCAAGGATAAGCATCGTCAGCAACGTTGATCTTGCCTGCAAGGTTCATGCTTGCGAAGGTGTCAGGATTCTCCATGATGTAGTATGCGCAGATACCTGGGAGCACAACGATGAACGGAATCAATATCTTCAAGAAACCAGCGAAGATAAGACCTTTCTTAGCTTCGTCAACATTCTTTGCTGCCAAACCCTTCTGGATGATGTACTGGTTGAAACCCCAGTAACCCAAGTTGGTAAGCCATACACCGCCTACAACGGCAGCGATACCAGGAACGTTGGCAAATGCACTTTGGTTGTGGCTTTCCTGAATAACAAGGTGGAAGTGAACATCCTGAGCATGTGCGCCAGTAGTCATGTCCTTATAAACCTGTCCGAGAGCGCCGAGGGCGTCGGTGCCGAGGATGGTTCCCATCTCTTTCAGAGCAACATATGCAGTAATAAGACCGCCACCTACAAGGAAGGTCACCTGCATAACGTCGGTCCATGCTACTGATGCCAGACCTCCATAAATAGAGTAAACACCAGCGATGATGAAGAGGAAGAGGATGATGAGCATGCGGATTGAAACCTCAAAGCCGAAGATGCTTACTGCCAGTCCTTGCAAACCAAGAATCTGCTCGATGGCAAGAGCACCAAGCCAAGCCACAGAGGTGAGGTTTACGAATACATAAAGGAAAAGCCAGAGGATAGAGAATGCAAGACCCACACCGTCGTTATAACGCTCGCGAAGGAACTGAGGGATGGTGAAAATCTTGCGGTCGAGCATTACAGGGAGCAGGAACTTGCCAATTACAACAAGTGTTATGGCTGCCATCACCTCATAGGCTGCAATGGCGATACCGTCGCGGAATCCTGTTCCTGACATACCGATAAACTGTTCTGCAGAGATGTTGGCGGCGATGAGCGAAGCACCCACAGCCCACCATGTCAGAGTGTTACCTGCGAGGAAGTAGTCGTTGGCACTTTTTTCCTTTCCGTTTTTGTTACGGCTGAGGAAAAGACCGAGGCTTACAAGCAGGATAAGATAACAAACCAGAATGACAAAGTCGATGGTTTTAAATCCTGAAGAAGCAATTGCTTCTGAAATACTATTCATTGTTATTTATTATTTATAGATTTTTCTTTATTAAATTTACTTCACCGAGAACTTGTATGCTGCGTGGCTGTAGTACTTCTCGCCTGGTTTGAGAACGGGACTTGCCCATTCTTTTACGTTAGGAGAGTTGGGGAACTTCTGGCTTTCAAGGCAAACGCTCACATGCTTTGGATACTTGATGCCGTGCTTGCATGCTATGCCTGTGCCCTGGAAGTTGCCGGTGTAAACCTGAACACCTGGCTCGTTGGTGAACATTTCAAGGAAAATACCTGTCTTTGGAGAATAGAGCGATGCGCAAACGGTCTGGTCGTTACCCTTGCCGTCTTTGTATGTGTTGAGGCACCAGTTGTGGTCGTATCCTGTTGCATTTCCAATCTGGTCATAGTCGAAGTTATTGATGCCTGTGCTCAAAGCTTTTGGCTCACGGAAGTCCATCGGAGTTCCTTCCACAGAACGAATCTCGCCTGTTGGAATGTAGAGCTTGTCTGAAGGAGTGAAATTGTCTGCGTTCACATAGAGTACCATCTCTTCACCTTTCTGCGATGGGTCGCCGTCAAGTGCAAAGTAGCTGTGGTTGGTCATGTTGATGATGGTCTCTTTGTCTGTGGTAGCCTCGAAAGTAATGTCAAGCGTGTTGTCTGCCTTCACGGTGTATGTTGTTGTTGCAGTAACGGTGCCTGGGAAACCGTTCTCGCCGTCTGGAGCGACAAGGGTAAGTTTCAGTACAGAGTCGCCAATCTGCTCTGCATCATATACCTGATGCATCCATCCTGTGTTGCCTCCTCCGTGCAGAGAGTTAGGACCGTCGTTCTGCTTCAACTGATAAGTCTTGTCTCCGAGAGTGAACTTGCCGTCCTTAATACGGTTAGCATAACGTCCTACAGACGAACCGAAGTCGCTTGGCGAACCAACGGTGTCGGCATACTGCTTGATGTTGTCATAACCCAGAACAACGTCGGTACCTTTGCCGTTCTTGTCAGGCACTACCAGAGATACAACACGGCCGCCATAGTTGGTGATGCACACCTCCATGCCGTTGCTGTTCTTCAGCGTGTAAAGCTTCACCACCTTGTTGTTGATTGTGGTGTCGAAAGCTGCGGGATTCAAACCTGATGCCGTCTGATTATTATTGCTGGCATCGTTAACATTGGTGCATGCAGAAATCATAACGAATGCTATTCCTGCTCCCAAAATCGCTTTTAAGTTTTTCATTGTTTAATAAATTTGAGTAATAATTAGATTTTGGGTGTAAAGATACAACTTTATTTTTATACTGCAAGTGTTTTCTCCATCTTTTTTCATCATGTAGTGTAAATATAACACTTTTTAATAATAGAGACCTCGTTTTGTGCTATTTAGGTTATATGTTTACCCAAATTTAATCCCATATACTCATTTAGAAATAAACACAATAATACTATATGATTAGACTGGCAGTATACGATTTCCTTTATTTTCCATGTTTATATGTTTCAATGCAACCTCATATGTTTCAATGCAACCTCTCCAAATGCACTTTTACCTTGTCGAAATCAGCAATTAGGTGCTCCGTCCTGTCATAAATGCCCTATGAAGTGAGGTTTGTGTGTTATTTTTTGAAACACCCTTTTTGCTGCAAATGCAGTAAAAAACATCGAAAAAAGCGTTCCACATGTATTTTCGAGGCCTGTGAAGGACAGATAGATGATGTCTTTTTTGCCTTTTTAGAGGTAATGGAATCATTCTGTTTTTGGACAGGATGTTGAATATGTCTGATAGTCAGCCTCTTAGAAGAATATTATTTAATTCATGTGTTTCAGTTTCAGTTGTTTCAGCTATTTTTTGAGGGGGTGTTATTCTTGCCTCTTTTATATTATTATATATAATATATTGATTATTAATTAGTTATATAGATATTGTATGGGATTTGAAAAATAAGCATACCTCAAAAAACGAACTGTAACTGAAACAACTGAAACAAACGATACTATCTCTTCCTACAAGGTTGCTCCTTCTCGAAAAATAACCACTATAAAAGTAACAATTCCCCTGCCAAACAATTGTTGACAGGGGAATCTCTGGTTATGATTAGAATCTCTGGTGTACTTTTGTAAGTCGAGGATTAATCTGAGATCTTGCGCGAACCGTCGCCGATTACCACATCAATTACCTTTGGCTCTTTGCCATACTTTGCAGAATATTTAGCCTTGGCATCTGCAATGAACTGATCATAGAGTTCGTCCTTCACAAGGTTGATAGTGCAACCGCCGAAGCCGCCACCCATGATACGGCTTCCGGTAACGCCGTTCTCGCGGGCGATGTCGTTGAGGAAGTCGAGTTCTTCGCATGAAACCTCATATTCTTTTGAAAGACCTTCGTGAGTCTCATACATCTTCTTTCCAACGGTCTCATAGTCACCTGCAACGAGAGCGTCGCAAACTGCAAGTACGCGGTCTTTCTCGCCGAGCACGAAATGAGCGCGCTTGAAGTCCTCTTCGCCAACCTCTTCGCGTACCTCGTCAAGTTGTTCCCATGTGCAGTCGCGCAATGTCTCAAACTTACCTTCCGGATGCTTGGCTGCAATATGCTTAACAACGTTCTCACATGAGTTGCGGCGGTCATTATACGGTGAACCGGCAAGTTCGTGCTTAACGCAAGAATTGAGAAGCACAAGTTTGTAGCCCTTCGGGTCAAATGGGAAATACTCGAACTCGCGAGAGCGGCAGTCGAGGCGCATCAGCTTACCTGCCTGTCCGAAAACGCTTGCAAACTGGTCCATGATACCGCAGTTAACGCCGCAGTAGTTGTGTTCGGTTGCCTGTCCTGCAAGCACCATATCCCACTTAGATACTTTGTTGTCGCCGAAAAGGTCGTTAATGGCGAAAGCGAAACAACTCTCGAGCGCTGCCGATGATGACATGCCTGCTCCGAGAGGAACATCGCCAGAGAATGCAGTATTGAAACCCTTCACGTCAACGCCGCGTTTCTTCATCTCCTGAATGATTCCATAGATGTAACGTGCCCAACTGGTCTTCGGGCCTTTGGGGTCGTCAACCTTGAACTCAACGCGGTCTTTGAGGTCAATGGCATAGCACATTACTGTGTCGGTGCCGTTAGGCCTTACCTCTGCCATGATGCCACAATCCACAGCTCCCGGGAATACGAAACCACCGTTATAATCGGTGTGCTCGCCGATGAGGTTAATGCGGCCTGGAGATGCGTATATCTTACCTGTTTTACCGTCAAAATGCTTAATGAAGCGACTTCTTACATGATTTATATCCATAATATTATGATAGTTTAGGTTTATATTATTCAACAGGAATGTCTTTGTTTACGTTCTTGCAACCGATGAGGGCATAGTAGAACATGTAGCCTACAGCAAGGAAGTAAACGAAATAGCTTGGCATATAACCCATGAAGTTGGAGAACCAACCCTGGATGAGTGGCAGAACGCCACCGCCAACTACCATCATCATGAAGATACCGCTGGCCTGAGCTGTGTATTTTCCAAGTCCTTCAGTAGCAAGGTTAAAGATACTTGCCCACATGATTGAGGTGCAGAGACCGCACAGAACAAGCAGAAGTGCGCTGAGTGGAACCTCAGCCGACCAGAACTTGAATTCCATAATGTCGAAAAGTGGCATGTTCACGGTGTTTGTCTTGGGGATAATCATGGCTGCAGCAATGAGAATCATGGCAATGGTTGTCGTTCCCAACATCAGTTGACGTGATGATATCTTGCCAGCAATGAAACCAGATACCAATCGACCGCAGAGCATTAACAGCCAATACATAGCAGCAACAGCACCACCTATCTTGGCGGCATTCTCAATTAGTCCCGCTCCTTTGTCGGTGCCGTCAGACAAATAGAAGTTAAGTGCTCCAGGAATACCAACCTCAACACCAACGTAGAAGAATATTGCGATGACACCTAAGGTGCAATGGCGGAATGACCAAGGAGAGTGTTCGAACTTTGTGTCGGCAGTTACCTTGCCAAGCTCTGGATCCTGAATAGGGATGAATACCAAAGCGACGAATGCCAAAGCAAATACAGCCATAGCGATAAACATCACAAGGTTGACGTCTGCCATCTGTGTGGACTTTGTTACTTGACCGATGAGGGCGCCGACAAGCATTGGAGTCAGAGTACCTGTTAATGAGTTCAGCGTGCCACCAATGAGGTTCAACTGGTTACCACGGTTGCCACCGCCACCAAGAAGGTTAAGCATCGGGTTAACCACGGTGTTCAGAATACACACAGAGAAACCTGAGATGAATGCGCCGAGCAGATAAACACAGAAACCAGGAATGCCCTCGGGGAAGCTGGAAAGATACTGTATCAGCACGCCAACAAAACCTACGGCGATACCGATAAGGGCTGATTTCTTGTAACCTACCTTAGTAAGCATCTTGCCGGCAGGGATACCCATGAACAGATAAGCGAAGAAGTTCATGAAGTTACCCATCATGCCTAACATGTTATTGCCGTCAATGCCTGGCTGGTTCTTCCAAATGACGCCGATAGGAGCACCGAGATTTGTCACGAACGCTATCATAGCGTAGAGGAAGAACATGGTGATAATGGCAATAACGCTGCCATTCATTTTCTTTTGATTACTCATAATAGTATTGCAGTTTTTTTAATTGTTTGAGGATTTTAGTGGTTTATTTCTCTACTCCAAATTTATAAATAGTCTTCTGCTTGTATTGCTGTCCAGGACGGAGCACTACTGACGGGAAGTAAGGACGGTTAGGAGAGTCGGGGAAGTGCTGTGCCTCGAAGCATATTGCCGAGCGGCGTGGGAATGTGGCACCGTGCTGTCCCTTGTAACCGTCTGCCCAGTTGTCTGAATAAACCTGAACGCCAGGCTCTGTTGTGTAGAACTCCATTGTGCGTCCGCTCTTCGGGTCTTTGATACGGGCGCCAAAACTCAGTTCGCCTTCTTCTTTCTTGTTAAGCACGAAGCAATGGTCGTAGCCGTTGCCGTTGCGTATCTGTTCGTTATCAGCATTGATGTCGCGACCAACGGGCTTTGCGGTGCGGAAGTCGAAAGGAGTGCCCTCCACCTTCAGAATCTCTCCTGTAGGAATGCATGTGTCGTCGATAGGCAGGTAGAAGTCGGCATTGATTTCGCACTCAAGGTCGTCAATGGTAGGAGTAGGGTTGGCTATTCCTGCGAGTGAGAAGAAAGCGTGGTTTGTAAGATTGATTATGGTCTTCTTGTTTGTGGTTGCCATGTATCCGATAATCAATTCGTTATCGTCGCTGAAATTATAGACAACCGTTGTTTTCACTTCTCCTGTGAATCCTTCCTCAAGGTAAGGAGAGGTATAGTTAAGTACCAGAGTGTTGTCGCTCATCTGGAAAGCGTCCCATACTTGGGCGTGGAATCCTGTAGGTCCACCGTGCAGGGCGTTAGGTCCGTTGTTAATGGCTAACTGGTATTGTTTTCCGTTCAGTTGGAACTTGCCTTCCTTAATTCGGTTTCCAAAGCGTCCGATTAGGGTAGAGAGATAAGGCTCTGGACTGTTGATGACATCCTGGATGTTGTCGTGCCCCTGCACAACGTTTGCGATGTTACCGTCCTTGTCAGGAACCATTATCGCTACCAAGGCACCGCCATAGTTTGTTATGGCCACCTCGTTCCCTGCACTATTTTTAAGGATATACAAATCGGTATTCTTACCGTTTACCGTGGTCTGAAAGTCTGAGCGTTTCAGACCACACAAAGATTGTGTCTCGTTTGTGTTCATCATTCAAAAAGTTTGATTGTTAGTAAACTTAGTTGCAAAGTAAGCAAAAATAATTGAGAACAGCAAACGAAATGACAAAAAATACGTTAAAAACGACTAAATGTTTTCAGAAAGCAAGTCTGCAACGACATAACTGCTGCCGCCCACAAACACGAAATCTGTAGGTACAGAGTCGGATAAGGCGGCGCGGTATGCTTCGATGACGGTAGGGTAGGAGTTGCCCGTTAGCCCGTGACTCTTGCCTGTCTCCTTTACTTTTTCATGACTAATGGCCCGTTTTGTTTCTGCTTGTGTCCAGTAATACGTGGCATCTTTGGGCAACATGGTCATCACGGTGTTGATGTCTTTGTCGTCAACCATTCCGAAAACGATGCGTCGGGCGGTGCACGGTACTTGCTTTATCTGCTCCGAAAGATATTGCCATCCTCCCACGTTGTGGCCTGTGTCGCATATTACAAGCGGTTCTTTGCTGAGCGTTTGCCATCTTCCGATGAGACCAGTCGTCTCGCATACGTTAGCCATTCCGTTCTTTATGGCTTCGCGTGAAATGCCAAGTTGTTTTGCGGCGCATAATATTGTTGCCCTGTTCTTTTGCTGGTAACTGCCTTTCAGTTCAAATTCTATGTCGTCGAATTCCTGAAGATTCACTTCTTCTGCAAAGAGAATGGGTGCGTTGTTCTGCTTGGCAATGTTTTCAAACACAGGTTTTGTTTCCTCGTTCGTTTCTCCGATGACAACGGGCGTTTCGGGTTTTATGATGCCAGCCTTCTCCGTTGCAATCTTGGCAAGTGTGTCGCCAAGGAATGCGGTATGGTCGAAGGATATGTTTGTTATGATGCTCAACTCTGGCTTTATTATGTTGGTGCAGTCGAGGCGACCGCCCAGTCCCACTTCAATCACCGCCCAGTCAACCTTCT
This sequence comes from uncultured Prevotellaceae bacterium, assembly GCA_900315095.1. Taxonomy (GTDB): domain Bacteria; phylum Bacteroidota; class Bacteroidia; order Bacteroidales; family Bacteroidaceae; genus Prevotella. The sequence continues at coordinate 128,612 of OMXS01000002.1, forward strand.
GTTCGGCAAAGTACTTGAACGCAAGGGCTGTGGTAAGTTCGAAAAAAGATGGGTGTAGCGGTTCAAAGAACTTGCGCTCTTTCTTTACGAAATTGATGACATACTGCTTGCTGATGCACTTTCCGTTGATGCGTATGCGCTCGCGGAAATCCACAAGATGAGGAGATGTGTAAAGCCCCACCTTGTATCCCTCGCTCTGAAGCATCGCCGCAATGGTATGCGAGCATGAACCCTTGCCGTTGGTCCCGGCAACATGAACAGCGCGGAACGAGCGGTGCGGATGGTTGAAATGCTCATCGAGAGTCAGGGTGTTCTGTAGTCCCTCTTTATATCCAGCTGCTCCAACGTTCTGAAACATCGGAACGGAGTTGTAAAGATACTGTATGGTCTCCTCGTATGTCATCTTTTTCTATGATTGTATGTGTGTTCGGGAGTTAAGGAGTAAAGAAGTTATGGAGTTAAGACATATGTCTTGTTCATCCCATTAATTGGAACTAAATCAAAAACCATTGTCTTAACTCCATAACTCTTTACATCATAACTTCTTTATTACTATTGTTTTACGAGAAATAGTTCCTGAATTTCTCGAAGATGCTCTTCTTCGTGGAGTTATCTCCTTTGAAGTTGCCGCTCTGTTGCAGTTCTTCAAGAGTCTCTTTCTCTTCACGACTCAATGTCTTTGGCACATAAACGCTGATGTTGACCACAACATCGCCCGTTCCGCTTCCATATCTTTGTACAGCAGGAAGTCCTTTTCCGCGCAGTCGAAGTGTCTTTCCTGGCTGGGTGCCTGGGTCAATCTTTATCTTTACCTTTGAGCCGTCGATGGTCGGAATCTCAACATTACCGCCAAGTGCAGCGGTAGGGAAGTCGAGCAGAAGGTTATAAATAAGGTCGTTTCCGTCTCTAACGAATGTGTCGTTAGGCTCTTCGCTGATGAACACCTGAATGTTTCCAGGTATTCCGTTGTGCCTTCCGGCGTTGCCCTTGTTAGGAACATTCACTACCATTCCTTCTGCAACACCTGCAGGTATTGATATTTCGACAACTTCCTCGCCTTTGACAACGCCGGTACCAGCGCACTCATGGCACTTGTACTTTATCACTTTGCCTTCGCCTCCACAGGTATGACAGACGGTTTGCGTCTGCATCATGCCGAAGATGCTTTGTTGCGTGCGTATCTCAACGCCCGAGCCGTGACATGTAGGACATGTTTCGCTGGCGCTGCCGTTCTCTGCTCCTGTTCCGTGGCAATGCGGACAGGTGATATCTTTCTTTACCTTGAACTTCTTGGTGACGCCACTTGCGACCTCCTGAAGCGACAACTTAACCTTCAGACGAAGGTCGCTGCCGCGATGTTGGGCAGGTTGACGATAGCCGCCTCCACCAAAACCGCCGAAACCGCCAAATCCTCCGCGCCCGCCAAATACATCGCCGAACATAGAGAAAATGTCGTCCATTGAGAACTCTCCGCCGTTGAAACCTCCAAAACCGCCCGCACCTGCAGGTCCGTTGAAGCCAAACTGGTCGTACTGCTGGCGCTTTTGCGCGTCGTGCAGCACGTCGTAGGCCTCTGCCGCTTCTTTGAATTTCTCCTCGGCTTCCTTGTCGCCTGGGTTACGGTCAGGGTGATACTTGATGGCAATCTTTCGATACGCCTTCTTTATTTCTTCCTCTGAGGCATTCTTGTCAACACCAAGTACCTCGTAGTAGTCTCTCTTTGCCATTTTCTATTTAGCGTTGTCCAACTGCCACTTTGGCATGTCTGATAACCTTATCGTTAAGTGTGTAACCTGTCTGTACGCAGTCGAGCACCTTGCCACTCTTCTCGTCGCCCATGCCTGGAACCATTGCTATAGCCTCGTGGAAGTCAACATCGAAGTCGGCGTCGGTGGTGTCAATCTTCTTAACACCAAGACTTTCGAGAGCCTTCATGAACTTCTGATAGATGAGTTCCATGCCCTCTCTCAGCACCTCTGGGTCGTCGGTCTTCTCGCCGTTCTCAAGTGCGCGCTCCATGTCGTCGGCAACGGGCAGCACAGCCTGCACAGCCTTCTCCGAACCGTTGAGAATCAGTTCTGCCTTCTCTTTGATTGTGCGGCGGCGGAAGTTATCAAACTCAGCAGCCTTGTAAAGCAGTTGCTCCTTCAGTTCTTTAATCTCCTCGAGAGCCTTGTCCAGAGGGTCGGTCTCTTCTTCGGCTGTTGCCTCTGCCTTCTCCTCGCTTTCTTCGGCGTTTTCGGCATTATCAACAACCTCGTTTTCCTGCTTTTCCTCCTCCTTGTTGAGTCCGTCGTCCTGCTGGTCGCCGTCCTCTATGTTTATCTTTCTTTCTTCGTTGTCCATGATAATTATTTGATTAATACGTTTGGCACCATTGCCTGCACTTTTAGTGAGTGCAAAAAGTGTGCCACCTTATGAGTACATCTTCTGCTTCTGTTCCTTTATCTGTGCGTCGTAGATGTAATCGTCGTATGTCATCAGTTTGTCGATGGTTCCCTTCGGGGTAAGTTCTATGATGCGGTTGGCCACAGTATTGATGAACTCATGGTCGTGGCTGGCGAAGAGGATGTTACCTTTGAACTGCACCAGATTGTTGTTGAACGCCTGGATTGACTCAAGGTCGAGGTGGTTGGTAGGTGTATCGAGAATGAGACAGTTGGCGTTTTTCAACTGCATGCGTGCTATCATACAACGCATCTTCTCGCCTCCTGAGAGCACGTTAACCTTCTTCTCCACCTCCTCTTGCTTGAACAGCATGCGGCCGAGATAGCCTTTCATCATCACTTCGTTGCCTGTTCCGTATTGCGACAGCCAGTCAACGAGGTTCAGGTCGCTGTTGAAGAACTCGGTATTGTCGAGCGGCAGATATGCCGTTGTTATCGTTACACCCCATTTGAAGGTGCCGTTGTCGGCCTCGCGGTTGCCGTTGATAATCTCGAAGAGGGCAGTCATAGCCTTCGGGTTGTGCGAGAGGAACACCACTTTCTCACCCTTCTCAATGTTGAAGTTCACGTTGTCGAAGAGCACGGTGCCGTCGGTGTCCACCGCCTTCAGGTCATGCACTTCCAGAATCTGGTTTCCTGGCTCGCGCTCCATTTGGAAGATGATGCCTGGATACTTGCGACTTGAAGGGCGAATTTCCTCGACATTGAGTTTCTCGAGCATCTTCTTGCGGCTTGTTGTCTGCTTACTCTTTGCAACATTAGCAGAGAAACGGCGGATAAACTCCTCCAGTTCCTTTCGCTTCTCCTCTGCTTTCTGGCGCTGGTTTTGTGCCTGGCGCAGAGCAAGTTGTGACGACTCGTACCAGAAAGAGTAGTTTCCGGCAAATACGGTAACCTTTCCGAAGTCGATATCTACTGTTTGTGTCGAAACGGCATCAAGGAAGTGACGGTCGTGACTCACCACAAGCACCGTCTGCTCAACGTTGCTCAGATACTCCTCAAGCCATTGCACGGTGTCCAGGTCGAGGTCGTTGGTAGGCTCGTCGAGCAATAGGTTGTCGGGATGACCGAACAAAGCCTTCGCCAGCATCACGCGCACCTTCTCGTTGTTAGAGAGTTCTGACATCATCTTCTGGTGCTGCGGCTCCTTCACACCGAGGTTCTGCAGCAGCTGGGCAGCGTCACTCTCGGCGTTCCATCCGTCCATCTCGGCAAACTTCTCCTCAAGTTCGGCAGCGCGGTTGCCGTCCTCCTCGGTCATCTCAGGCTTCGAGTAGATGCGCTCGCGCTCCTTCATGTTCTCCCAAAGAGGCTGGTGTCCCATGAGAACTGTGTCCATAACAGAGAACTCGTCATACTTGAAGTGGTCCTGATCGAGCACGCTGAGGCGTTCGCCAGGTCCCAGTTCCACGCTTCCCTTGTTGGGTTCCAGTTCGCCGCTGATGGCTTTCAGCAGGGTTGACTTTCCCGCACCGTTGGCTCCAATCACGCCATAGATGTTGCCGTTGGTGAACTTGATGTTTACATCTTTGTACAATACTCGCTTGCCGAACTGCACGGCAATGTTCGTAAGTGTTATCATTCCTTTATACCTTATTTATTAATTGCGGGTGCAAAGGTACAACTTTTTTCCGTCATTCTTTACTCCTTCGCTTCTTTTTTCATATTACGTATTTTCTCAAAGCATACCTTTCATGTTCCAAAAGCATGTCTTTCGCATCTCAAAGGTATACCTTTCGGGTTGCAAGAGATGGCTTATGACGGAACAAAGTTAATAACATTGTTGAACAAAGTTAATAAGATTGTTAGCTCAAATGTATGCTTCTTGTAAGTCGTTGAAAATCAGTTGCGTTTCAAAAGCGTATTATTGGGAAAGTAAAAAGGCATCGGAGTGGATTCCGATGCCCTTGTTTGTATGTATGTTTTCCGTCTTTTTGCGAGACGAGAACATGTTACTTGATGAGGTCGATGCTGCGCTTTAGGAACTTGTCGAGTGCTGCACCCTTAAGCATTCCGTTCTGAAGCAGAGCGAGGTCGATGAGCTGGTGAAGCACATCATTGCCCTTTGCGTAGTCGGCAATCACTTGTTGCTTCTTCGTGCGCTGCTCGTCGATAGCCTTCTGAGTGTTGCTCACGTCGTCTTTTTCCTCTTGCGAGATTTCCTCGGGTTTCTTCTTGTCCTGTGCCTGGCGAAGAGCGGCGAGGCGAGCCTCCTGGCCTTTAATCTCGCTAAGTATCGGCTTCAGCGTCTCGGCGGTCTTTTCCTTCTCGTCGTCGAGCACCTTCTTTATAAGCGGATGGTCGCTGTTGAGCACCAAACTATATGTGTCGGGCATCTCGGCATAGAACGCCATACCTTGCTGATAGCGCGAAATGTCCTTCATGCGGCGCATATACTCGCTCTGAGTGATGAGCACAGGCTGCGCGTTCTCGCCCAGAGACTGAACTTCAACGTAGAACTCTGTCTTCTCAATGCTTGGCATCTGCGAGCGGAAAGCCTGTGACAAATTGTCAGCGGTGTCAGCATCAAGCGTCTGCTTGGGCGCATCTTCTTTTACGATAAGGCGCTCTATGATGTCTGCATCGACGCGGGTGAAGCGGCTCTTCTCGAACTTCTGCTCCAGCATAGATACGGCAGGAGTGTCAAGTTGTCCGTCCATCAGCAGCACGCTATAACCCTTCTGGCGGGCAGCCTCTATGTAGCTGTATTGCTCCTCCTTGTTGTTTGCGTAGAGATATATGAGATTTCCGTCCTTGTCTGTTTGCGTGTCCTTGATAAGGGTGCGGTATTCCTCAAACGTAAAGTACTTTCCGTCAACATCTTTCAACAAGGCAAAGTCCTTTGCGCGGTCGTAGAAATCGTCCTGAGAGAGCATTCCGTAGTTGATGAAAATCTTCAGGTCGTCCCACTTCTCCTCATAATCCTTGCGGTCGTTCTTGAAGATTGAAGCGAGACGGTCGGCAACTTTCTTCGTGATATATGTTGAAATCTTCTTCACGTCGCGGTCGCTCTGCAGATAACTGCGGCTTACGTTCAGCGGGATGTCTGGTGAGTCGATGACGCCGTGCAAAAGTGTAAGGAACTCAGGCACAATGCCTTCCACCTGGTCTGTTACGAAAACCTGGTTGCAGTAGAGCTGAATCTTGTTGCGTTGAATCTCGATGTTGCTCTTGATTCTTGGGAAGTAGAGTATTCCGGTGAGGTGGAACGGATAGTCAACGTTGAGGTGTATCCAGAACAAAGGCTCGTCCTGCATAGGGTAGAGGGTGCGATAGAAACTCTTATAGTCCTCGTCCTTCAGCGTGCTTGGCGTCTTTGTCCACAACGGTTCCACATTATTTATTATATGGTCCTTGTCGGTGTCCACCTGTTTTCCGTCCTTCCATTCGGTCTCTTTGCCAAAAGCGATTGTTACAGGCATGAACTTACAGTACTTCTGGAGCAACTGTTCTATCTGCGTTTTCTCAAGATATTCCTTGCAATCGTCGTCGATGTAAAGCACGATGTCTGTGCCGCGCTCCGCCTTCTCTGCGTCCTCGATGGTGAATTCAGGCGAACCGTCGCACGACCACTTAACAGCCTTTGCGTCATCCTTATAACTCTTGGTTATAATCTCAACTTTCTTAGATACCATGAAAGCAGAGTAGAAACCAAGTCCGAAGTGGCCTATGATGGCGTTTGCAGAGTCCTTGTATTTGTCTAGGAAGTCGGTTACTCCTGAGAAGGCTATCTGGTTGATGTACTTGTCAATCTCCTCCTCAGTCATTCCAATGCCTCGGTCGCTTATGGTGAGTGTGCCCTTGTCTTTGTCGAGGCTTACTCTAACGGTGATGTCACCCATCTCACCCTTGAAGTCGCCCTTGTCGGCAAGTGTCTTCAACTTCTGCGTGGCGTCAACAGCGTTACTTACCATCTCGCGCAAGAATATCTCATGGTCTGAGTACAAGAACTTTTTGATTACGGGGAATATGTTCTCGGTTGTCACCCCAATGTTTCCTTTTTGCATGATATTTCTATTTTAAATTAAATTTCTATTATTCCCTTTTGCAAAAGTCGTGCCAAATGTCCTGCTTTCATATAAACGGAAAGTTAAAAAGGCAGTTTCCTGCAGAGTTCTTCAGTTCTTTGCTTGTATAAAATGATAAAATTCGTCATTCCGTTTCTTTGCCTTGATATTCGGGGATACTCCGCTTCTCTTAGTCACATTAAACGTTGCAATTATTATTGATTTTGTTTCATTTAAAAATATTTATATCTATTTTAATGTAACATATTGGAAATTTTCTTATCTTTGCACAGAAATCATGAAAAAACAAGATAACACGTATCGTTACATTGCCGAATACTATAGCATGCATCATGATGAACTGTGTGCTTTTGCGGCAAAACGGCTGAAGTTTGCTTATGAAGCAGAAGACATTGTGCATAATGTCTTCCTAAAACTTTTGACCGTCGACAAGATGATTACGCCCGTTACGCTTCCATGTCTTGTTTATACCATGATGAGAAATCTCATTTTCGATAACTGGCGCCATCATAAGTCGATTGGCGAATACGAGCATGTGCTGGCTGCTACAGAAAGAGTTGACCGTCAAGATGCAGCAAGTGTGTATTCTGCTTCCGAACTCAACCAACTTCTCGAGCGTGGCATCGCCCGTCTAAGTGACCGTCAACGTGAGGTATATCGCATGAATGTTATCGACGGAATGAAAGTTTCTGAGATTTCAATGACTTTGAAAATTGGTTATAAGAGCACAGAACATCGTTTGGGTGAAGCGCGCAAAGAAGTGCGTGGATACCTTGCACGTATGCTTGCTTGATTAACTTTCCCTATATATTTTATCCATTCTTCCCTATACATTATTTATATATGGGGAACGGATTATAATAAAGTACAAAGTAGATGTGGGCGAGTTATCGCCCATGTACTGAAAGCTGAAATTCTTTCAATAGGTAGTTTTTTATAGGTTTTGCCCCAGTTTACGTAGTGATACCATAAACTGGGGCATTTCTTTTGTAAGTATTCAACAAAACTAAATACTCTTCAATATTGCGAGGAGATGATCCCATACCATCTTAACAGTCGGGATATGCAAGCACTCGTCGGGTGAGTGAACTCCGCGAAGGGTAGGACCGAAGGACACCATATCAAGGTTCGGGTATTTCTCAGAGAAGAGTCCGCACTCCAAACCAGCATGAATGCCAAGTACCTTTGGCTCTTTGCCGAAGAGTTCCTTGTATTTCTCAACTGCTATTGCTGTCAGTTTGCTGTCTGGGTTCATGTTCCATGCTGGATAGCCGTCACCCTGAACAACTTCAGCACCTGCAAGTTGGAATACTGCCTTGATAGTGGCCGCCTGATTGTCGAGCGCACTCATAACGTTGCTTCGTTGTGATGCAACAATCTTTACCTCGTTGTCAAATGTTTCGATGCTTGCCACATTGTTTGACGTCTCTACCAACCAGGATATCGCTTCGTCCTGACACATGGCGAATACGCCGTTGTCAACAGCCTGAAGTGCCTGAATCAACTTCGTAGAAACCTCCAAAGGAAGCACTTTCTCGCTCTCGCAACTCTCAAGGTTGAATTGCATCGACTTCTCGGTTACATGGTATTCTTCCTGTACTTCGCATGCAAATACATTCCAGTCGGCCTTTACGTTCTCTTTCACTTCTTTGTCAACACCAAAGATTGCGACGCCATCGCGTGGGATAGCATTATGCAGTTTTCCAGCATTATAGCTTGCAAGACGAAGTCCGTATTTCTCTTGTACCATGTAAAGGAAGCGGGCGAGAGTCTTCAGGGCATTGGCGCGTTTCTTGTTTATGTCATCACCAGAGTGACCGCCGATAAGTCCTTTCAGAGAAGCTTTCATGAAGAAGAGGCCTTCTGGGGCTTCTTCTTTCTCGAAACGGAAAGTAGCGGTGGTGTTTCTTCCACCTGCACAAGACACAAAAATCTGTCCCTCGTCTTCAGAATCGAGGTTTATAAGCATGTCGCCAGTCATGAAACCTGGTTTCATTCCTTCTGCGCCAGTAAGTCCTGTCTCCTCGTCACGTGTGAAAACACATTCTATTGGGCCGTGCTCAATGTCATTACTTTCAAGAATAGCCAGCTCGATGGCACAGCCAATACCGTCGTCTGCACCCAACGTTGTGCCTTTAGCTCTGAGCCATTCGCCGTCAATATATGTTTGGATAGCATCTTTTTTGAAGTCGAAATCAATGTCAACAAGTTTCTCGCACACCATGTCCATGTGGCTTTGCAGGATAACTGTCTTCTTGTTTTCAAAGCCTGGAGTGGCTCCTTTACGAATGATTACGTTGCCAGTCTCGTCGACTTTAGTTTCAAGACCATGGTCTTCACCAAATTTCTTCAAATACTCAATCATCTTTTCCTCATGCTTTGAAGGACGAGGAATTTGGTTGATTTTTGCGAATTGTTCGAATACGCAAGCGGGGATTAACTCACTTTTGTTCATTATTAACTCTATTTTGTGTGTTTTACAAAAAAAATCATTATCTTTGCAAGCGCAAACTAAATTGCGTGCTTTCATGCGCAAAGTTACTAAAAATGGTTGAAACAATAATATTAACAGTGTTAATAATTGCTATTTGTTTAGCATTATTAAGTGTTAAGGTGCTTTTCAAGAAGAAAGGGGAGTTCACATCACAGCACATTCATGATAGTGCTGCGATGCGAAAACTTGGCATACATTGTGTAATCGACCAGGACCGCGAAGCACGCCAGAATGCAGATAAAGCAGAAGAAATAAAAAACAAAATAAACAATTAAATCACAATGAAGAAAACATTTTTCCTTGCCATGGCAGCAGCGCTTGTCATGACATCATGCAACAACGGGGGTAACACCGCTGAACAGAAGTCGGATGCTCCTCAGAGTTCAGATCTTAAGATCGCTTATGTAGACATCGAAGAACTCGATTCTACATACAAGTTCTGTACAGATTTCAAGGCGGAGTTCGAGAAGAAAACTAAGAATGCAGACAACACCCTGAATCAGAAGGGACAGGCATTGCAGAATCAGGCAGCTCAGTTCCAGCAGAACCTCCAGAACAACAAATATACTCAGCAGCAGGCACAGTCGGTTAATGCAAGTCTGCAGAAGCAGCAGGCTGACCTTCAGCAGTTGCAGCAGCGTCTGGCTGCTGAACTTCAGGCAGAGTCAGAGAAGTACAGCAAGGCTCTTCGTGACAGCATCCAGCATTTCCTTGCTCAGTATAACAAGGACAAGAAATATTCAATGATTCTTAGTAAGGCAGGCGATAATGTCCTCTATAGTGACAAGTCCCTGGATATCACTAAGGAGGTCGTTGCAGGTCTGAACAAGGCTTATAAGCCAGCTGCAAAAGCAGAACCTGCAAAGGCTGAGGAGAAGAAGTAATTTTATTATTAGTTGGCGAGTAAACAAATCGACGAGTTCTTTACTGAGCAATGCGTCGAAAGGACAAGTAATTAGTAGTCTTGTCTTTGAAATATGTTTACTCGTCAACTTGTTTTCATGTTAACTAAAAATCTATGACTCGGGCAGAACGATATAAGTTTCTTCTTGACTATTATTCCAAGAAGATGCCGCATGTTTCTACAGAACTGGAGTTCGGAAGCGTGTTCCAGTTGCTTGTGGCAACGGTGCTCAGCGCCCAATGCACAGACAAACGTATCAATCAAGTAACACCTGAGTTGTTCTCTCATTATCCTGATGCAAAATCCATGGCACAGGCAGAAATGGAGGATGTGCTTGAACTGATAAAGAGCGTCAGTTATCCTAACTCAAAGGCGCAACATCTCGTTGACTTGTCTCGCATGTTGGTTCGTGACTTTGGCGGAGATGTGCCTTCCGAGATGTCCGACCTTGTGAAGTTGCCTGGCGTTGGTCGAAAGACTGCCAACGTGGTGCAGGCGGTGGGTTTCGGTCGTTCGGCTATTGCTGTTGATACCCATGTGTTTCGTGTGAGCCATCGTTTGGGTCTTGTTCCAAAGACAGCAAACACTCCGTTGAAAGTGGAACTGACTCTTAAGAAATACATTCCTTCTGATATGCAGGCAGATGCCCATCATTGGATTCTTCTTCATGGCAGGTATATATGCCAAAGCAGGAAGCCCAAATGTGATGAGTGTCCATTTGTAAAGTTCTGTCCCAAAGTGGATTAGAATTAACCCCAACTACGAACTAATAACTAATAACATGCAGTCACAAAGAATAATTCAGTTTTTAAAGGATGTTGCAGCAAACAACAACCGTCCTTGGTTTCAGGAGCATCGTCCAGAGTATGATGCCGTAAGGGCTGATTTCGAGGATGGTATCTCTATGGCTATTGCTCGTATTGCGGAGTTCGACTCTTCCATATCACATGTAACTGTAAAGGATGCCGTTTATCGTTTCTATCGAGACACACGATTCTCGCCAGACAAGTCTCCTTATAAACGTCATTTGGGCGCATATATTAATGCTCATGGTAAGAAAGCCCTTCGTGGTGGTTATTATATACACCTGGAACCAGGCAATAGTCTTCTTGCTTGTGGTAATTACTGGTTGCCTACGAACATTCTAACTGCATGTCGCAATGAGATAATGTCAGATATTAATCGCTGGCTTGGTATTGTTGAGAGTCGGAAGTTCATCAACTTCTTTGGGAAGCCTGGCTTGGGAGAGTGGAGTGATGAAGGTGCTGCTCCAAAAGGTTTCGGGTTGTCTGTGCTTGCCACAGCCCCAAAGGGTTTCCCTCGCGATTATGAGCATGTGGAATACTTGAAACTGAAAGACTACTGCTGTTGGAAACGGGTGCCAGACACTTTCTTCGATGGGGACGGATGGCTCGATGAGATGGCAAAGGTTTTTCAGGTGGCAAAGCCAATGATGGACTTCGTCAATGCCGTTATAGATGATTATGAGTAAATAAAGAATACAGTTAAAACTTACAATTAACATAACATGAAAAATCTAAAGACTTATTTTTACATTGTACTTCTGAGCATTGGTGTGACATTGCCGTTGTGCTCATGTCAGAGAGTGCTGCAGAAGATTGGTGATCTTGCAGCAGAGAAAAGTGAAGCAGAGACCGAGCAGACCAATGAGGTTGCGGCGGTTGCTGAAGTGAAAGGACCTATTACTTTGAAGAACCGTACCTATGAAGGCGAGTGTTTCTTCAAGGCAAACATGTCTAGGGCACTTTATGCTGACCAGACATGGCATGTGCAATGGCCAGAGAGTGCCGAGAATTGTGACTTGATGAAGTTCCAAAAAGAACTTCTTAAGTTTTTTGTTGGTGACAGATTTGATGATATCGACTCGTTCCTGACTCATCTAAGTAAGGAGTTCGACGGTGATGGTGACTGGAAGAAGGTTGAAAAAATGGGTGAGTCAGATACGCAATATATTGAAGACGACGAGTATAACCCTTATCCTCAATCTATGCATTACGAATTGTCTATGGTTTCACTCACCGAAGATGGATATGTAACTTACTCAAATAAAGTAATTTATGACATGGGTTCTGGTACAGGGGCAGGTGTCTTGTTTGGTGTTGAATATATGATGTATGACCTGAAGTTCGGTCGACGTCTTTTATATAACGATATCTTCACCCCTGGTTCAGAGGCTCCTATCGGGAAACTGCTAAAGACAAAGGCTACAAATATTGATGACTACAGCACCCTGATAGATGCTGACTTTCCACCAGTACACAACGACAACTTTTATGTTGACTTCAAGAATGAGGAGGCCCATTTCATATATGGCAAGTATGAGGTTGCTGCAGGAGCCGACGGAGTGGTCGACCTCAGCATTCCTTTCACCGCTATAAAACAATATATAAAATAGTTGTTGCCGTTTTGCTCCTCATTTTATACATGATATATGGGCTTAGTATGAATTATTATCTGCTGTAGAATTTGAGCATTTCAATGTTCATGATAGTAAGATACTTGCTTTGCAGCTCGTTCTGCTTTGCAGTCAGCAGGTTGTCTTTGCCGTTCATTAGTTCGATGATGTTCTTCAGACCTAGACGGAACTGTTCTTGAAGAAGGTCGAAACTTGCTTGTGCACTTTCTGTGCTTGCCTTTGCGGCTTTAAAGCGGCTTTGATTCGTCTCTGCTTGCAGCCAGTAGTTCTCTATTGTGCTGTACAGGTTGGTGCGCTCGTTTTCAAGGTCGAGTAGATAACTTTGTTTCTGCAGTATCGCCTTATTGACAGCTGTCTTTGTCTGTCTGTTGTCCAGTATGGGAACACTAACAGATACACCGGCTCCAAGATTAAAATTGTTCTTCAACTGCGTTCCCCACGCGTTGTCGCTCATTGATGTCGTGTTTGTCACAGCACTCGCGTTAAGTCCGACGGTCGGCATACGTTGTGATTTGGCAAGGCTGATGCTGACATCACTACTTTCTATGCCAAGCATGGCGTTTCTTATCTCAGGGCGGTTGGCAAGTGCTTGCTGGTAAACGGTATTAAGTGCAGGGATCTCTTGCAATGCCATCTCGTCAGTTGCTTCAGGTATTGCTACATCGAAGGAAACATCGGTAAGCTGGAGCAACTGTTTAAGTTGTCTCTTGTAGTTCTTGACGTTTGTCTCTGCCTCTACAACATTATATTCTGCCTGTGCTCGTTGTGCAGAAAGTTGTGCGAGATCTGCCTTGCTCATCTTTCCCACTTCAACCATTATCTTTCCTCTTTCCTCGTTTGTCTTGCATGTCTCAAGGTTTTCCTTGTTCACTTCGATGGTCTCGTTGCTATAAATAATCTGCACATAGAGTTGAACAATCTGCTCTTGAATGTTATTAGCTGTAATGGCAGAGTCAAGTTCTGCCAACTCCTCATTCATCTTGTTCAGTTTGATGGTGTTTGTGTTACGTCCTCCGTTCCAAACGGTCCAGTTTGCATTCACGCCATAAGAGCCGTTATAGAACACCCTGTCAATAGAAGTCTGCACATATCCGTTAGTAACTGTTGCACTTCCCGTTTCTGGCCACGGGCGATAGGTCACACTTTGTGATGTCGAAGCACTTAGCGATGGCAGAAGGTCAGCTTGCGACTGTAGCACGTCTTCGTGAGAACTTTGTTTCTTTATGCTGTTTTTCTTTAACTGTATGTTGTTCTCCAGAGCATAGTCTATGCATTCTTGAAGAGTCCATTGCTTTGTTTCTTGTGCCCATGTGGTGACGAAGGTGCCACAACAGCATATTAATAGAGCAAAAAGATTAATTTTCAGTTTCATTTTGTTTTATTTACTATAAACCGTTTACAAAGGTAGCAAAAAAACTTGTGGAATCCAAATTAAATAGATAACCTTCTTTTGTTAACATAGACGAAAAGCGAATTGTCGATAAAAATCATTTGTTTTTACAAATAATTATACATTATAAAAGGTCGAACAAAGTTCAACCTTTATTATTCATTGATGCTCTATGCCATTTCGTTTTATTGCTCCAATGACCTCATTCTTGCAATGTATTTTCCTAAGATGTCAAATTCCAAATTAACTACCGTGCCAACTTTTATGTCACAGAAGTTCGTGTGCTCCATTGTGTATGGAATAATCGCCACTTGGAATGTGTCTTCCGTGGGGTTGCATACTGTGAGAGAAACTCCGTTAACAGTAACGCTTCCTTTATCAACAGTAAAATAACCTCTGCTTACCATCTCCTTGGAACTTTCATGGCGGAATGTGAAATAGGTGCTTCCCTGAGCATCTTCCATGCTGATACATGTTGCCGTGGTATCTACATGTCCCTGTACGATATGCCCATCAAGCCTGCCGTTAATCATCATTGAACGTTCCACGTTTACTTTGTCTCCCACTTTCAAGAGTCCGAGGTTAGAGCGGTCGAGGGTTTCTTTCATGGCAGTCACAACATAGTTGTCGCCTTCAATTTCAACTACAGTAAGACAAACTCCGTTGTGGGCAACGCTTTGGTCTATTTTCAGTTCGCTGACGAAAGGGCAAGTTAGTGTCAGATTGACATTCTCCTTGTCCTTTTCTATTGCCACAACGGTGGCGAATGCTTCAATTATTCCACTAAACATAATGATATTCTTATGGTCACAAAAAAAGGAAAAAAGGCCGTACCGATGATGTGATGAAACTCCGAGCTGAAATGATTTGAGAACTCTCCGTCTTTGTAATCCACCGGCTTTACAGCTTAGGTTCTTTAAAACTTTATATGGCCCGCCATCAACAAGAGAAGTCTTCTCGGTTTTCTGTATTATTTGATGAGTATCCCGATCTATACGATACGGCCACCATTTTTCCCTTATTCTTTTGCAAAAATAGTTCTTTATCCCTTAACTTCCAAATAATTTAAGAATTATTTTGTTTGTTGATATTAACTTGACTGCCCGTTTACTTTTCAATTAAATAACTCTTGAAATCAGCAAAATCTTTCGTCATGCTGACACTCTGCTTCTTACCTTTCATGAAAGCAGCCAAACGAGCGGGAATTTCCACTTCCGCATTAATTGCTGATTCTACAGTTTCCTTGAACTTAGCAGGATGGGCTGTCTCACAGAACACACCTGACTCTCCTTCTTGGAGCAAGTCTTTGAGTGCCTGATATCCGCATGCACCATGTGGGTCGAGAATGTAGTTGTTCTCCTCATAGCATTGTTTCATGGTGTTACGAATCTCATCGTCGGTGTACGTTGCTCCTGACATGTGGGCGGAGATACGTTCATGACTGTTGCCATACAAGTCAAGGATTCGTGCGAAGTTAGACGGGTCACCCACATCCATGGCATTAGCAATTGTCTGTATGCTTGGTCTTGGATTATAGTCGCCAGTCTTCAAGTAGTTATAGACGATGTCATTGGCATTGTTTGCAGCAATGAAACGCTTTACTGGTAATCCCATTCGGGCGCCGAACAAGGCTGCTGTGATGTTGCCGAAATTGCCGCTTGGAACACATATAACAAAGTTGTCTGCCTTGCCTATGGCTTTCATTCGTGCGTATGCGTTGAAGTAGTAGAATGCCTGCGGGAGGAATCTTGCTACGTTAATGCTGTTGGCAGACGTTAATTTCATCTTGCTATTGAGTTCTTTGTCCATGAAAGCACTCTTTACTAATGCCTGGCAGTCGTCAAACACTCCGTCAACCTCGATGGCGGTAATATTCTTCCCGAGGGTAGTGAATTGACTTTCCTGTATCTTGCTTACCTTTCCCTTTGGGTAGAGCACGTATACATGTATTCCGTCAACGCCGAGGAAACCATTGGCAACAGCTGATCCTGTATCTCCGCTAGTAGCGACAAGAACGTTAACCTCTTTTGTTGTATTCTCCTTCTTAAGGAAATACTGCAACAGACGAGCCATGAATCTTGCGCCTACATCCTTGAATGCAAGAGTTGGACCATGAAAGAGTTCGAGAGAGTAGATGTTTTCTGTTACATTAACTACGGGACAGTCAAATGCCAAGGTGTCATAAACAATCTTGCGAAGTGACTCCGCCTCAACATCTTCTCCGAAGAATGCATCAGCAACTGCATATGCTATTTCTTGGAATGACATCTTGTCGATGTTGTCAAAAAACTCTTGTGGCAGTTGTTTTATGCGCTCGGGCATATAGAGTCCTCGGTCTTCTGCCAGTCCTTTTACCACAGCTTTCTCTAATGTTGCAAGTGGCGCTTTCTTATTTGTACTGTAATATTTCATGTCTTTTGGATGTTAGGTGTTAGTTTATGCCCATAAGGGTTTCCATAAATTGGTTGAGGCGTAACAAACCGTATTCTCCGCCTACGGCACTCACCTCATCGTAACTCTGAACATTGTCCGGTTCTATACCTTTATAATATATAATAAAAGGTACAGGCTCATTAACGTGAATGCGCATCTCCACAGGTGTGGGGTGGTCGGGCAGTATTGCTATGCAAACTGGTTCGTCCCATGTACGCACTTCATTATAAATAGGTTCTATGAGTCTGTGGTCGAGATAATTGATGGCACGGAGTTTCAGTTCAAGGTCTCCGTCGTGACCTGCCTCGTCGGTTGCTTCAACATGAACAAAAACAAAGTCTTGTTTCTTCAATGCTTCGATGGCTGCCGCAGCCTTGCCTTCATAGTTGGTGTTAGCAAGTCCTGTTGCACCTTCCACCTCGATAATATCAAGTCCTGCATAGTGTCCTATGCCACGAATGAGGTCAACAGCTGATATTACAGAACCGGTCTTTACCTGTGGATATAACTGCATTAGCGTTTGCATGGATGGGCGATAGCCGCCGCTCCAAGGCCATATGCTGTTGGCCTGGCGTTTTCCCTCAGCTGCTTTTTTCAGGTTATATGGATGTTTCGCCAGCAGTTCTTGTGATTTCAGAATGAGGTCGTTGATAAGGTCGGCAGTCTCCTGTCCTGTCATTCTGTTGGTGCCTTCTTCACTCTTGTTCTCCCATCCTGGCTCGGCCGTAACGAGCAATGGTCTCCATTCCTCGTTGGGATGGTCGTGAGGGGGATTGCAAACGATATGCTTGTTTCCACCTTTAATTACAAGCAGATGACGGTATTGTATTCCTGTAATGAACTTCACCTTGTCAGAACCGAGATGTTCGTCAAGATACTTGATAAGCACATCGGCATCGGCAGTTTCCAGATTGCCTCCGTTATGCGTGATTATCTTTCCGTCCTCGAGAGTTATTATATTGCATCGAATGGCAAAGTCGTCCTCTGTCATCTCATATCCTATGCTGGCAGCTTCTAATGGACCTCGTCCCTCGTAAACTTTGTTGAGGTCATAGCCCATGATAGCGGTGTTGGCAACTTCGCTTCCAGGAGGAAATCCTTCAGGAACGGTGATTAGTCGTCCTGTCTTTCCCTTGCGCGCAAGCATATCCATGTAAGGCTTGTCTGCATATTGCAACAAGGTCTTGCCACCAATCCTCTCTACAGGGTGGTCAGCCATTCCGTCACCTAATATTATAATGTGTTTCATATTCTAAATATTGGCAATCGACATAATATTAGCGAACACGCCAGCAGCAGTTACACTTGCGCCAGCTCCATAACCCTGAATGAGCATGGGGTACTCACGATATCGCTCGGTAGTAAGCATCACTATGTTGTTTGAACCCTCGAGACCATAGAAAGGATGCTGCCGTTCAATCTCCTGAAGTTCAACACGTGCCTTGCCGTTTTCCATCGTCGCAACGAAGCGCCAGCGCTTGCCTTCTGACTCAAGCTTTGCACGACGCTTCTCGAAATCTGCGTCAAGTTCTGGCAGGTGTGTCCAGAAACTCTCTATGCTTCCTTCGAAGTATTTGTCGGGAACAAAGAGATGCTTCTCTACATCGTCCTGCTCTATCTTATATCCTGCTTCACGCGTTAGGATAACCAGTTTTCTAACTACATCCATACCGCTGAGGTCTATTCTTGGGTCTGGTTCAGAGTAACCTTCCTCTTTCGCCTTGCGTACAGTTTCAGAGAAAGGCACATCCTTAGATATTGTATTGAAGATGAAGTTGAGTGTTCCACTCAGCACAGCCTCAATCTTCAGAATCTTATCACCAGAATTGCGCAAGTCGTTGATGGTTCCTATGATAGGAAGTCCGGCGCCGACATTCGTCTCGAAGCGGAACTTCACTCCGCGTTGGAGTGCCGTTGCCTTAAGCCTTTCATAGTTTTCATATTCCGAAGAGGCCGCAATCTTGTTGGCTGCGATGACACTTATGTTGTGCTCAAGGAATGTCTGATAGAGTGAAGCAACCTCGCGGCTTGCTGTACAGTCAACAAATACCGAGTTGAAGATGTTCATTCCAAGGACCTCTTCTCTTATTTGCTCCATCGTCGCAGGGTGTTTCTTTAGTTCTTCGCGGTAGTTCTCAAGGTCGATGCCGTCGCGGGTAAACATTCCGTATTTAGAACTCATAATGCCAACAACGTTCAGTTTCAAGCGTCTCGTGCGCTTCAGTTCTTCTTGTTGCAGACGTATCTGCTCAAGCAGTTTGCCTCCTACAGTTCCTGTTCCGCAAATAAAGAGGTTGAGCACCGTATATTCTGAAAGGAAGAAGGAGTCGTGCAGCACGTTAAGACTCTTGCGAAGGAATCGTCCATCCACAACAAACGAGATGTTTGTCTCAGATGCACCTTGCGCACAAGCAATAACTGAGATACCGCTACGTCCGAGTGTGCCGAACAGTTTTCCTGCAATACCTGGCGTGTGCTTCATGTTCTCGCCCACGATTGCTATTGTCGCAAGCCCGCTTTCGGCGTGCATTGGGAACATCGCGCCAGTTGCAATCTCCTTAGCGAACTCCTCGTTGAGTACGTTAACTGCCGAGTCAACATCATCGTCACGAACACCGATGCTCGTAGAGTTTTCTGATGAAGCCTGTGAAACGATGAACACAGAGATTCCGTTGTCTGCAAGGGCGGTGAAGATGCGGCGGTTCACGCCGATAACACCCACCATCGAGAGACCAGATACCGTAATCAGCGATGTGCCTGATATACTCGAAATACCTTTAATCGGCTTTCGGTCGTTCTCTATCTTGTCTTTTATCAGAGTGCCTGCAAACGAGGGGTTGAATGTGTTCTTTACCCTGATAGGTATATTCTTAACACATACAGGATAAATAGTAGGAGGATAGATTACCTTTGCACCGAAGTTGCAAAGCTCCATTGCCTCGGTATAACTCAGTTCGTTTATGGTGTAAGCGGTTTTTATGACTCTCGGGTCGGCAGTCATAAAGCCGTCAACGTCCGTCCATATCTCAAGTATCTCGGCATCCATCGCTGCTGCTATGATGGCAGCGGTATAGTCGCTTCCTCCTCTGCCGAGATTGGTGGTCTCGCCTGTTGCTATGTCACTACTGATGAAGCCTGGAACGACAGCCACTCGCGGCATGTCTTCAAGAGTCGTCTTAACAAGTTGCTCAGTCTTTTGTGCCATCAGCGTGTGGCGTCCATTCTTATGCTCGGTAAGAATGAACTTACGCGAGTTGTAACGCTTTGCCCCTTTTATGAGTGCTGCAACGATGTGAGAACTCAACCGCTCGCCATAAGACACGATAGCGTTCTGAGTCTTCTCGCTCAGGTCGCGTATCAGGAACACACCTTTATAAATAGACTCCAGCTGCTCGAGCAGCGAGTCAACGGTGTTGAATAAGTCTTCGCGGGTCTTAGGGTCGTTGATAATTGTATCAATCATCTGGTGATGCCGGTCAGCAATAGCCTTCATCTCGCTCTTATAGCGCTCGTCACCATCGAGGGCCATCTGGGCTGTTTGCAACAACTTGTCGGTAATGCCGCCAAGCGCGCTAACTACAACAACTACTGGCTGACGCCTTGCCTCTCTTTCCACAATATTCCGGAGGCTCAGAATGCTTTTCACGGAACCTACAGACGTTCCGCCAAATTTCATTACTTTCATTTCTTTGTTTACTCCATTAAGTCGGGGCCCTCTAACGGATGAGGGTTCTCCACAGTTAAATCGCCGACAAAGTTACGTAAAAACGAGTGAATAACAAAACAAACTCGAATGTTTTTTATTCCGAGTGCAAGTAACTTCGGCATCTATGATGTCAAAGTTACATCTTTTCTTTCACATTACAATGTTTTTAGCAGAAAAGTTTAGGTCTATTTACATATATTACCCACCTTTCCGCCCAATACCAATGCAATAGTAAATGACATTCTACCTAACTCAGTTACATACTCTAAGCCCAGACTGGGATGTATTTCATATATCTCTATAATCTGACGAACAAAAAACAAGGCTTTGTCTGCATTGCCAGAGCACTTGTCTATAATATACCGATGATGTCCCCAGGGCACCATGAATAATTCTGCCGCAACTTGTGGCAAATTCTCAATTAATCCGAAGAATTAACATAATAAAAGGATGAGAATGATTCTCTTTTATGATATTCTTTATATTGGAGAACATCATGATTTAAAATCTCCTCTGTTCTAACATCTTTGGGAAGAAGCGCCTGTACCGCAAAGCTCCCCCACCGTTTTATCTCTGTATCAGGTTTGTTCATTGCAAAACTACCATTTGAAAAATAGGAATTGATGGTCATATATCTTCTTAACCTTTATTTTTTGTTCTTTCGGTATTAATGGAAGGATTTGTTCATAGGCATTTACATGTATTCTAATTCTTCGTAGGCGTTTACAGGCTCTTATCCATCCTTCTTCAATCACTATGTCTTTTGATACTATTGTGATTTCTTTCAAGTTTATACAATTTACGATGCATTCTTTTTCAATACGTTGTACGTTATTAGGTATAACTAAAGTTTCTATTACAGAATTATTGCACAGAAAGTTCTTGGGTAACACCTTAACGTAGGAGCCAATTGTTAATTTATTAATGCCCTGAGGCAAGCCTGTTATTTCTGCTTCTCTTGCATCGTAGATAACATCTTTTAGATTCTTGCAATCTTTAAAACAATAGCCATAACCATCTCCAATTTTCTCTATTGACTCAGGAATGCTCAATGATACTAAATTTGTACATTCCTCAAATGCTCGATTCTCAATAATCTTAAGCCCTTTGTTTAAATTAATTGTATGAAGGCTTGTGCATTTATAAAATGCACCTGACTCAATAACTTTTATGCACTCAGGTACATTGAATGATGTAAGAGATGAGCAGCATGCGAAAATAGAATTAGGTAGTCTCTCTATTGTACAATCAAGTTGAACACTTGATAAGACCTTGCAATTCCAGAATACCCCACTACCCATTTCTTTTACAGAAGAAGGAATCGTTATTGATTCAATGTCTGTATGTATAAAAGCATTATCCCTTACCTTGGTTATGCATTCTGGTATAGAAACGTCTTTAACAGTAGAATCAACGAGTTGAATTAACTCGTTAGTTACAGAATCGATTAATAATGAATTTATAATAACAAAACGAGAGGATTCCGAAGTTATATTATTTGAATTCTTGGAGAAAGGATCTTTCCCGATTTCTTTTATACACTTTGGGATTTTTATACTATTAATTATACACCACTGAAACGCAGAATCTCCAATATGAGAAAGATTCTTTGGCAAATGATTTATGTGAAGAGCTTTGCAATTGAAGAATGCACTTGCTGAAATAGTTTCAATAGAATCAGGTAGGTTTATGCTACATAGCATTTCACAATGACGAAATGCGTTTTCTCCAATTCTCCGCATTGACTTCGGCAAAGAAACGCTTTGCAATACGCTACAGTTGACAAAGGCATATTCTCCAATTTCTTCAATAGGTTCATATATTTCGATTTTTTGAATATAACGATTAAGACACTTAACCACACACTTCTTTCTTGTATCAATGAGCAGTTCGTTAATTATACTATAATTGGGACTCAAAGATTCCATCGCACAACCTTCAGAAACAGCTGATGTCGGAAAATATAGAAGTGTTGATGGAAGAATAATTTTTTCAAGCGTTTTCTTTTTTTTGTTAAATAAGCCTTCCCATAATCCTGTGCTAAATGCACCATTACATACGAACTCGGTTCCTTCCTTAATTTTGTAAGTTTTGCAATCACAATGACTCCCTTCTAAAAGCCTTTTCCCATCCAAACTATAAATAACGCCATGTTCGTCTCTATGAATCTTATCTTCATCAAAACAAATGCCACCAAATAGAGGAATTCTGTTCTGTTTCTTCTCTTCTTCGCGTATTACACATTGATCCTGATAGTATTTATAATCAAATTCTGTGTCTGCAAGGAGAGATTCTTCTTCCAAAATTTGGTCATATGCATTCTTTGTCTCTGCTATTTTCTGCATATCGGACATTGCTCTTGTAACTGTTGTATAAATAGGTCTTATACCGAACAAACAGCGACAAGCCGTTGCACACCATATTTCAGCAGGTAGTTTGCAATTCTCTCCAAATCTCAAATCATTTGCGCTTTCACTCCCATGATGTGGAGTTGATGTCCAGTAATGTCCTGATAAGTATTTCCCTGATGTGAAACTCTTTTGGTTAAAAGGAAGGAATATACTATTCCCATTAGGCCCTGTAACTAATCTGCCCTCAATGCCATCAATAACTTTTGTCTCCCATTTACACCTATTTAAGAGTTCCTGACATTCTCCATCTGTTGGTAAACGCCAATTTCTACCCAGCATGTTTGTAGCTGCATCATATTTATCATCGCCTGCTATATCACCAATCACATCAACCTTAACTTTACTATATTTTGGATACCCTTTAGTCGAAGGCTGATTTTCTGCCCAGTAAAACATACTTCCCATATCAGATGGTTTATAAGCACCCAAATTGAATGATGCCCACTTTACAGATAGACCTAGATCAACAGCATTAGGAGAAGCATTTTCTCTTTGCTCTTTTACATATTCTTCATGTTTCCTTTCCTGCTCTTGTTTTGCCAAAAGCCTCTTATAGTCTGGGTCTGCCTTTGGGTAAAACCAATAATAGACATTTAATAGACCACCTACAACAAATAATAACACAATCGCTGCAATCACAAGGACAGCAATAATTATTATGCCATTTAGTGCTCTATTCGCACCTCCGGCTACTGTGTCATCATCATAATAATCATATTGAGTTTGAGCAAACAAAAGCGTTTGAACAAATATGGTTAAAATAATAGCGCAAAATCGCTTAACAAAAGTCTTTGTTTTCATTCTTTATTCTCTTTTTTATTTAATCTTAAATAAGTTTCTGAAAAAAGTTCATATTGATAGTCTTCCAAAAATATGTCTTCAACATTTATCTCCTGTACGGGTCTGTCGGGTGGACATTTTGTAGTACAAACATAGGTGATTATGTCCTCTAAAAAACTGTAGTTATTATCATTGAGTGAAAATATACCATATGGATAAAATTCTTTCAAATCTGTTCTACTATTTTGGGTTAACCAAAAGAAAAGGATAATTCTTACAGATTCTGGAATGATACAGGTCAATTCCGTCAACCTAAGATGTTTGCTCTCGTTTGATAATGACTTATCATGAATGATAAAATCTATGCTAAGATGCGTATATTGAATAAGATATTTTAAGTTATCGATATCTTCTTCAGCAATGGTCGAGTAATAATATATACAGACTTTTACGATACTTTCATACTGGTAATCGCTTATACTAGGAAATGGTTCCTTAAAATGTTCACATATTTTTGTGTAAATAGACTCGAGTTGTGTTCGTTTGCCTTCGGATAATGAAAGTATTGTATTTACCATTATAGCAACATGCTGCTCGGTTCTGGCTATCTCATTTGTGTTTCTTTGCTCACGATACGTTACATAAATGAAAGCAATAGATAGTATGCTCACACATATGGCAGCATAATTGCCAAATGCTCCCCAGTCAGCAGATTCTTTTGAAACATCTGTTCCCCAAAAACAAGCAAAATAGAATAGTAAAAGAATAATTACTATCCCAACGGCTGTAAATATTATTTTTCTATCAGACATATTGTTACTTACTTTGTGCAAAATATTGATGTTACACTTTTAACTCTCATACACAATTATAGACTCAAAACCTCACCATTTCTGAACTCAAACTGGAATATGATGATTATCTATCCAACATCCTTTGACTCTTGCTGTTGAAATGTAGGGCATAATCTGCATCAGTATCCCCTCTTAGTTCCATCTAGGAATACATTCTTCAGATTTATGCAGTTCTTTATGTAAATTGCCATATTCTGACCACAAAGATAACAAAATAGTTTCAAACAACAATAAGTTTGTGCCAACAACTACAACATTTTATGATAATTTCAGGATGCGTTTTTATTATTCCGAGGCACAGGTTCTATGGTTTCTCGTGATAAGGAATGCTGACAAGGAGGGCGTTTTGTATCTTGTTGGTTTTCAGGGATATATATATGGTGGAACAAAGTTAATAACTTTGTTAGACAATGTTATTAACTTTGTTGAACAATCTTATTAACTTTGTTCGACTATCTTATTAACTTTGTTCCGTCACTTGATATGTTTGGGAAGGTCACTTGATATAAGTGAGGCTACAAGAAGTGGCTTTTGAGGGTGCGGAAAGACGTTAGTGGTGCGTTATCTTACGGTCTTTTTCCACTCCTCAAGATAGCGGTACCACTCTTCATCGGACTTAAAGCCCCAACTTTCGTTGGCACTACAGAAGGTGATGAAGTAGCGGAGGCGGTTCTTGACGGGCTTAACGACGATGGGGTAGTTGTCCTTGTTGGCTGGCAGTTGGCGCACCACGTATTCCTCGGGGATATATATGCCAAGACCAACTGTCTCGCGTTTGTGTCCTACAGAGTCTTTTGCAGATACAGGCCAGTCGGTTCCCCAGCAGGCACGAAGCCCTTTGCCGTCGCTATGTTCTGTGGAGTTCTTCACGTTGATGAGGCCTGTTACGAACTCACGGCTATCGGCATTGCCCTCGAATGTTACGTCGACGGTGCAATGGCGGTCGCCAGCGTTAAGGGTATAAAGGGCAATCATAGTTATACCCCCTCTCTTATCCCCCCGTGGGGGGAAGATTTTATTGGCAGAACTAGTGTTGTTTGCGTTATCTGTGGTTGTTGTTGGTATTACGGTCCATCCCTCATCTTTCACTTCGACGATAGTGCGGAGAGGTCCACGGGCAACTATTCGTTGCGAGCGATGTGCCACATCGGTAAGCATGAGGGGTTTGCTGCCGTCCCAGCCGCGAAGAGTTCCGAGGCCAAGTGTTTGTCCCACCCACAGCACATCGTCGCCGAAGCCGTTTGCCTTCTGCTCGGCATCGGGATAGAATTGCGTTTGTTGTAGTTCCAGACCTTTGTTATATTTTCCGTAGATGTCAACTGTTTGGCGATGGTCGAAGTAGATGCGGTAGGCCACTTGCTCGTTCTCGAACGCCGTGCCGTGATGATGCAGCATCCAGTAGGGGTTCGTTCCGTTGTCAACAGTTAGTTGCGAGATGTACAAGTCCTGCTTGTTCTCCTCCTTAATCTTTTTGTTTGTAAGCATCAGTTCGGCATAAACCTGTGGCTCGTAGGTGTCTTGCGGTAAGTCCTTGCTTAGCGTAATTGTGTGCTTCTTTCCTGCTTCGCCAAAGAAAAAGACCACATCAGGTGTGCCGTCACCATTGAAGTCGTCGAGTTGGCAGGGCACTATCTGACCGTCAGGTGTGGTCACTCGTGCCGAGCGCCATCCGCTTTTGATGCTTACTTCGGTAGCAACCTTTGTCTCTGTGCCTTTCGCCTTCGGCGTAATCTCTATTCTGTTGCCTCGCTTCTGGGCGTTCAAGCCTAATGCGAAAAGGCAAATGGCTGCAATTATAGATACTCTTTTCATTATTAGTTAGTTTTTAGTAGTTTGCGGTTAGTGCTTTTTGGGGGAGCCGCGACGGCGTCGCGACATACGGGGCGGGGAGGTCTGGTTAAGCGTTCTCCTTCTTCTCTCCGCCTTCCTCTTTCTTCTTTACAACATATTTCTTTATGATGAAATAGGCAATAGCGATGAGGACGAGGGCGATGATGCCCCATTTGATGTAGTCGCCATATTCTATTATCTTGTCGTGGAGTTGGTCTTCAGGA
Source organism: uncultured Prevotellaceae bacterium (assembly GCA_900315095.1). GTDB lineage: Bacteria > Bacteroidota > Bacteroidia > Bacteroidales > Bacteroidaceae > Prevotella. The sequence continues at coordinate 154,550 of OMXS01000002.1, forward strand.
ACGATAGTGTGCAGATACCATCCGAGGGCGGCAAGAATGCAGTTCCAAGCGCCAGCACCTATCGTGGTGTAAAGCAAGAACTTCCAGTAGTTCATCTTTGCAAGTCCTGCGGGGATTGATATCAAGTGGCGGATGCCTGGTATCAGACGGCCGGTTATAGTGGCAACCATACCGTGGTCATAGAAATACTTCTCGCTTTTCTCCACCTTCTGCTGGTTGAGCAGGCATAGATGTCCCAACTTGCTGTTGGCGAACTTATATATAATAGGTCTGCCGAGATAATAACCTGCAACATAGTTGATTGTAGCACCAAGGTCGGCACCTAAGGTAGCGAAAAGTATCACCAGAATCATGTTGAGGTTGCCTCCTGCGGCATGATAAGCGGCAGGCGACACCACCAGTTCTGATGGAACAGGCACCACGGTGCTCTCCAGCATCATCAGGAAGAAGATGGTGGGGTAGTTGAGGTTGTTAAGTAACGATGTAATCCAAGTCATTATGTAATGTTGTTTTTTGTCTTTGTTATAGTGTTATCTCCCCGAGCACCATCTCGGCAAGCTTCGGGTCTTTCTCGTATGCAATCTTTCTGTACTCCAAATACTCGTCATCCTTCCTGACATAATAGCAGAACAGAGCGTGATATGCATAGGCCTCAACCATCTCTTCGGGGCATATTTCGAGGAGAGATTTCGTAGTCATATATGCTGCTGTATATAAGCGGTTCTCGTAGAGAGCCATACCTATCTTCAGATATATCATCGGCGCGTATCCCGAATCGCTGAGTGCTTGCTGGTAACACTCCCTTCCGCCTTCGAAATCGCCTTTATTCATGAGCACATATCCTTGCAAAACCTTCATCTCGTTGTGCTCGCAATCAGCGCTTTCGCTTCTCTTTATATACATCAAAGCTTCGTCGAAGCGGTTCAGTTTGCAAAGAGCAATCACCAGCTCTTGATAGATTTCGTTGTTGTGAGTGGAGTCAATGGAAATGTTCTTCTCTGCTTTCTTCAGGTATTCCACGCCTTCCTGCACTCTGTTTTGCGCAATCAAACTCACTCCAATCATCATGTCGCCGCTCTCTTCGTCGGGTCTTAGGCGCATGAAACGCTTGTAGTAGTCGATGGCATCTTCATAATTCCCCAACTTATAGAGTCCGTTTGCTTTGTTGAGAATAGCCTCTTCATCGTTAGGATTGATAGCGAGGCTATATTCACTACTTGTTATCGCGTCCTCGATGTTGTCGCTCATGTATTGCGTTGTGGAAAGAAGGTTCCAGTATAACGTGTTGTATGGGTCGTCGTCAATTAGTTCGTTGAGAATTTTCTGACTCTCTTCGATGTTGCCTTCGCTTATGAGTATCCTCACCTCCAGTTCCTTCTTTGACGTAAAATCATCGTTGCCGCTACGCTCGAACCATTTCTTTGCCAAAGCCATGTTGTTGTAGTCGATATATATCTTCGATATTTCTTCGGCAATCTCTTCTGGCTCTTCGTCGTCTGCTTCATCATAAACCTTCTGGAGAAGTGCCTCCGCTTCCTCTCCCATACCGCGTGAAAGCAGGATCTCGGCTTTAAGATATGCATAGTCGACATCATGCTTGTCGCTCACCATTTCGGCAACATTGTCAGCCTTATCGGGGTCGTGGTCGTAGGTGAGAAACATTCTCGACTTCATCAGCAGGGCGTCATTTGAGTCGGGAAACATCTCTAGCACCTTGTCCACTATTGCTCTTGCTTGTGGCACTTTGCCGTGAAGGCAGTAGTAGTCGGCAATGTTCAACAAGTCGTCAGAGTCGAAGAAGCGGTTCTCGCCTGCCTTCTCCGACTCTTCATATGACTTGAGGATGTTCCTGAAATCCTCACTATCATAATAGTTGTCTGCCATTTATCGACTTTAAGTTGTGTAATAATGTGCCTTCGGAGGGCAATTATGAATTGCTGCCTTTAGGCTTTTGCAATCTTCGCCCAGTTGTCTTTCAATCCCACGGTCTTGTTGAACACAATGTGATCGGGCGTGGAGTCGAGGTCGGCCATGAAGTAACCGATGCGCTGGAACTGCAGGTACTCGCCTGGCTTGCGCTCTGCTGCGAATGGCTCTACATAGCATTCGGTGAGCACATTGAGTGATGTGGGGTTCAGCAGTTCGCGGAAGTCACGTTCGTCTGCGCTTGGATTCTCCACGTTGAACAAACGGTCATATTGGCGCACCTCTGCTTTCACGCAATGGTCGGCGCTAACCCAATGGAGCGTTCCTTTCACCTTGCGGTTGGCTCCCTCCATTCCGCTCTTGCTCTGTGGGTCGTATTCTGCCTGAATCTCTATGATGTTGCCGTCAGCATCCTTAGTGCAGCCGGTACACATCACGATGTATGCATTCTTCAGACGTACCTCCTTACCTGGTGTCATGCGGAAGAACTTCTTCGGAGCATCCTCCATGAAGTCGTCGCGTTCTATCCAAAGGTTGCGGCTGAAGGTAATTGTGTGTGTGCCGTCTGCCTCGTTCTCGGGGTTGTTAACAGCCACCATCTCTTCTGTTTCGCCTTCGGGATAGTTGGTAATGACAAGTTTAACGGGGTTGACTACTGCGCTCACTCTCAATGCTTTAGCATTAAGGTCTTCGCGAACGGCGGCCTCCAGCAAAGCCATATCGTTGAGGGCATCGAACTTGGTGTAACCAATGGAGTCGATGAACTTACGGATGCTCTCTGGCGAATAGCCTCGACGGCGCATTCCGCACACAGTAGGCATTCGCGGATCGTCCCATCCTGCGACGAGATGTTCATCTACCAGCGCCTTCAGTTTTCGCTTCGACATTACCGTATAGGTAAGGTTGAGACGGTTAAACTCTATCTGGCGCGGGCGATAGTCGTGCTGGTTCTCCATCGACTGCAGTTCATCCACGAAGTGATCGTAGAGCGGACGGTGAGGAACAAACTCGAGAGTACAGATGGAATGGGTAACACCCTCGAAGTAATCGCTTTGTCCATGAGCGAAGTCATACATCGGGTAAGCGTGCCACTTGGTACCTGTACGATGATGAGGCGTATGAATTATGCGGTAGATAATAGGGTCGCGGAAGTGCATGTTGGGGTTGCTCATATCGAGTTTTGCCCTCAACACCATAGAGCCCTCTACTGCTTCAGGGGTGTTCATCATGCGGAACAGGCGCAGGTTTTCTTCTATTGGACGGTCGCGATAGGGTGAGGGAGTGCCCGGTTGTGTGGGAGTTCCCTTCTGCTCTGCTATCTGTTCGCTTGTCTGTTCATCAACATACGCCTTGCCTTGCTCTATCATCCATATTGCAAAGTCCCACAGTTTCTCGAAGTAATCGGAGGCATAATAGACATTGCCCCACTTGAATCCGAGCCACTTGATGTCCTGGAGTATAGAGTCAACGTATTCTGTATCTTCTTTTGAAGGGTTGGTATCGTCGAATCGGAGGTTGCAAACGCCATTATAGTTCTCTGCCACTCCGAAGTCCATGCAGATTGCTTTCGCATGCCCGATGTGCAGATATCCGTTAGGCTCTGGCGGGAAGCGAGTCTGTATTCTGCCTCCGTTCTTGCCTTCGGCGAGGTCTTGTTCCACCATTTGTTCTACGAAACTAAGGCTCTTTTTCTCTTCGTTAGAGTTCTCTTGTAGCGTTGTCATATAATCTGTATGTTTTGGTTTTCGTTCCTGTTATTGCACTTTGTGCTAAAATCGACGCAAAGTTACATATTTTATTTTTAATAATCGAAAGATTTGAATTTAAATCGCTCATTATTAACTCATCTTTATGATGCTTTTAGATTTATGTTTTAGAAACATCAGGAAAAATTTGTTTATAAAATAAAAAATCCTTATCTTTGCACTCGTTATCCTAAATACAATCTTTTTACCTTAAAAAACTTAAACCTATTGAGATTAGTGCTCCCCTCTGAGAAGAGCGGAGCGCTTGTTATTTTATAATGACTGAATGTACGAATGATATGCTTCGGAGTGCGATTGATGTCCTTTCGCCTTCCCAAAGATGCCTTTTGACACCCTCAAAGGTATACAACTGAGAGCCGAAAGGTATACAACTGAGGGCTTCAAAGGTATACAATCGGGAGCCGAAAGGTGTGCTTCTGATTACTTGATGCCTCTCATGTTCAGCGCATCGGCATATTTCTTGGCATTTTGCATATGCTCTTCGTATGTCTTTGCGAAGTTATGCGTGCCGCTGAAGTCTTCCTTTGCGCACATGTAGAGATAATCGTGGTTGGCATGATTGAGCACAGCATCGATTCCGGCAACGGTCGGAATGCGGATAGGACCTGGAGGAAGGCCCTTGTTGCGGTATGTGTTGAACGGGCTGTTCACCGATAAATGCTCGTGATATATGCGCTTAAGTTCAAAGCGTTTCAGGGCGAACTTCACCGTAGGGTCTGCCTGCAGGGGCATGTCTTTGGCAAGTCTGTTAAGATACATCTCCGCTATCATGGGTTTCTCCGCATTGTTTGAGGTCTCCTCGTCGATAATGCTTGCAAGCGTGATAATCTGTTCTTTAGTCATTCCCAATGCTTCGGCTTTCTGCTGGCGTTCGTTGTTCCAGAACGCGCGGCTCTCCTTTTGCATGCGGTCGAGCAGTTCTTTGGTCGTGATTGTCCAATAAACATCGTATGTGTTAGGAATAAACATGCAACCAATGGTGAGCGTGTCAAGTCCGTAGCGCGAGCAAGTGGCGGGATCGGAGAATGCTTTCTGAAGTTCAAGAGAGTCAACTAGCAACTTCTTTCCCAACACCTCAGCCATCTTGTCCATAGTCCTAACCGATGGAATGGTGAGGTGTAAAGGTGTCTCTGCTCCTTTCTTCAGGTTCCTAAGGAATCTAAAGGCTCCCATTCCCGACTCCAGCGCATATCTTCCAGGTATGATGTTGTCGGCATAGTCGCTATGTCTTGCAAGCATAGAGAATGCCGCCATTCCCGAGGAAGTTGTGATGGTGTCGAGTTTCTCGTAAATGGAGTCGATGTTATCATCGTTGTCTATATAAAGACAATGTGTCTTCCCGCCTTTCGCAATAGATGAGAAAAGATAGAAATAGCCCACACCCAGGATGAGCGCTACACATATAATAAAAGGTATAATGAACCTTTTGGATGTTATCTTCTTCATAAGTATATTCTTAAGTTGTAATCATTTTCGTCTGCAAAATTACTAAATACAAGTGTCAATTCTTTAAAAATCGTTAGTTTTTTTTGTAAATATGCTTTTTATTTTCTAACTTTGCAAAAATTATGTCGATATAATTTCAAGAGAAAACCATGAAGTCTGCATATAATAGAGTATTCTTGCTGACGAGCATCGTGACGCTTGTTGACTGGCTTATGTTCAATGCTGTGCTTTTGCTGTGCTATGTGCTGGACATTTGGCCTTATGTAGACACTCACATAATTGTATTTTCCGACTGGCTTATAGCTAATATATCATATGTTGTCGCACAGGCGTTTGCAAGGATTACGCTTCACAAACGTACTTCAACACCAGCTTCGGTGCTTCGCAATGCATCAAGAGCGGCGGTGCTCTTTGTAATTGTCAATGCCGCAATTCTTGGTATGGCCCACATGACGGTGCCTGGTTTCTGGCGTTCGTTGTTGGTTGCTGCGATGGTCTTTGCGTTCACGAGTGTTGAGCGTTTGACAATGAGAAACGTGATAAAGAAGTTCAGAAGTACTGGCCGTAACAACATGCGAACCATCATTATCGGATATGGATATATGGTGAGGAAGGTGGCCAATGTGATGCTCGACCCTTGGAACGGATATAAACTCCTTGGAATTTTCGCTATGGACGGCATAGACGAGAAATACAAGAGACTCGGTGATTACGGGGATGTTATGAAGTGGTTGTCCAAGAACCGTGTTGACGAAATATATATTGCTATAAACACCGACGATGACGATGAACTGAAGCCGTTGCTGAAGTTATGTCAGCAGAGGATGATAAGGGTTTATTACGTTCCTAGAAGTCACTCTACGGCAAAACACAAGACCAAAATTGTGGAGATGGGCGACACTTATGTGATGGCGCAATATAACGAGCCGTTGATGAGTGCTACGCAACGACTGAAGAAAAGGGTTTTTGACGTTCTTGTGTCGGGAACATTCCTGCTGTTCTTCTTCCCTTGGATATACTTCATCGTTGCCATCATAACGAAGATAACTATGCCTGGGCCGGTATTCTTCAAGCAGAAGAGAACAGGATATGACGGTAAGGACTTCTATTGCTATAAGTTCCGCTCGATGAAGGTCAACGAAGACTCCGACAAAGTGCAGGCAACGAAGGACGATCCGAGAGTTACAAAGTGGGGACGGTTTATGCGCCATACTAATATTGATGAGCTTCCGCAGTTCATCAATGTGTTCTTCGGAGATATGAGCGTCGTAGGACCGCGTCCGCACATGCTCGCACATACTGAGTATTACTCAGAGAAGATAGGCGACTATATGATTCGCCACTTCGTTAAGCCAGGAATCACAGGATGGGCTCAGACACATGGCGAGCGTGGAGAGACAAAAACTGTTGATGATATGGCACGAAGAGTGGAGAAAGACATCTGGTATATCGAGCATTGGAGTTTCTGGCTTGACATTCAGATTCTATTCAAGACCATACGTGACGTCATCATTGGCGACGCCAAGGCTTATTAATAAAAGGTACATCATATTTAATTATTTATAATAATGACAATAGCAGTTGATTTTGACGGCACTATAGTGGAGCACAGATATCCTGAAATAGGACCTGAAATTCCATTTGCCACCGAGACGTTGAAGATGTTGATAAAGGAACAGCATAAGTTGATATTATGGAGTGTGCGTGAAGGCAAGCTTCTTGATGACGCAGTAGAGTGGTGCAGGCAAAGGGGCGTAGAGTTCTATGCTATTAACCGCGACTATCCCGAGGAAAGTTTAGAGAACAACAACCATTTCAGTAGAAAACTGAAGGCGGATTTGTTCATTGACGACCGCAACATTGGAGGACTCCCTGACTGGGGAACAATGTACCAGATGATAAAATACAACAAGTCGCTTACTGATATTCTGAGGGAGCGTCTTGGTCATATATCAGAGGATGACAAACCAAAGAAAAAGCATTGGTGGCAGATAGGCTAGTACTATAATGTAAATCATAATAAAAGGGCACGCTGTTGATGAGCGTGCCCTTTGTTATTTGACAATCAACTGTTATTTCTTCAGTTTGATTGAAGTATCGTTCTTGTTTGCATAATGGCTGTTGCCATACTGGCCATAACCATAACTGCCATAGTGACCGTAATGTCCGTAAGAACCATAACGTCCGTACTTGCCATAACTTCCATAGCGTCCGTAACGACCATACTTGCCGTACTTGCCATATCCGTAGTAGTAACCATACTTCTTCTTGGACATGTCAATACCGTTAATAACGATGGCCATGTTAGGCAGTTTGCCTTCGTTTGCAAGACCGTTGATGAGGTCGAAACTTGCCTTCGGTGTGTAATCGGCACGGCACATGTATACAGTTGCGTCAGAAACGCGGCCAATTTGCAATGTATCAGTAACAAGTCCTACAGGCGCGGTATCGATGATAACAAAGTCATATTTCTCACGCAGCAGGTTAATAACCTTGTCCAAAGAGTCACGGGTAAGCAACTCTGCAGGGTTTGGAGGGATAGGTCCTGCAAGCAGAAGTTCAAGATTGTCATTAACTCCAGAAGGAAGAATCTGTTCTTTTACCATATCCCACGTTGGGTCATCGTGCGTCAGCAATGGTGTGATACCGTGATGGTGGTCTTTCAACTCGAACAACTCAGCCAAACGAGGCTTACGAATATCAAGACCAACCAATATTACCTTCTTGCCCAGAAGAGCGAAACTAACAGCGAGGTTGGCGGCGTTGAATGTCTTACCCTCACCAGATGTAGATGATGTAAACATTACAACCTTCTGACCTTCCTTCAGCATGAATTGCAAGTTAGTACGCATCGAGCGGAAGATTTCCTCCATCTGGTTGTTCTGGTTCTCATGCACAACGATGTCGGCCTTGGTCTTGGCTGTTTCACTTGCAACAGCAACATCTGCGATGATTGGCAGTTTGGTGAGCTTGGCAACATCATCGTGACCTTCAATCTTATAGCGGAAGATGCTGATGAGGAAGAGAATCAACGCAGGAAGACCAATGGCAATGGCAAGTGCGATAAGGAAAATCATGTTAGACTTCGGGCTTATCATGCCTGCAAATGCTGGGTCGTCAATCAGTTTACCCTTGTCGGCAGTAGCTGCAAGAGAAATAGAGTTCTCCTCGCGCTTCTGCAAAAGCATCAGGTAAAGACCTGACTTAACCTCTTGCTGACGTCCGATTTGAGTAAGCATGCGTTCCTGCTCAGGTGTCTGCTGTATCTGACCTGTGTAACGGCTGAACTGAGATGCAATAGAGTTGCGCTGTATTTCCAAAGAGCGGCGTTGCTGGTTAAGTGCCTGTTGGATGCTCGTTGAAAGTCCGTCGAGTTCCTCGGTAAGTGGAGTTACTGCAGGGCTTGACTCGCTAGCAGTCTTAAGCAGTCGGTTGCGTTCCATTGCCACTTGGTTATATCTGCTGATGAGCTGTGTAGAAGCACCGTCGGCAAGACCTATGTTAGACGGAATAACTTGATACTTGTTAACCGGCTCTCTTACATAAGAACTGAGCTCGTTAAGCAGTTGTACTTGTGTGTTTGCTGATGCAAGTTTCTGCTCAAACTCGTTGCTGTTACCAAAAGCAGTAGAACCGCTCATGCTCAGATTGACCATGTTGTTGCGCTTCTTGTATGCTTCCAGTTCACCTTCGGTGTTGTTTAGCTCGGCATTGATTTTCTCAAGACGACTGTTGATGAACTCTTCAGTTCTGTTTGCAACTTCGTTCTTGTCGTCGTTTGCTTGTCTGTTATAGCAAACTACAATTTGTCTTAGGTAGTCGGCAGCGCGGCTTGGACTTTCGTCTTGAAGAGAAAGTATAGCAATTGACGTTCCCTCCATTGTTGAAGTTCCTAACGAACCAGCATATTTTGCGCAGGCGTTCTTAGGAGAACTGATGGTAACGGTCATCGTGTTGCCGTCTTTCAGAGATGCATTAGGGTTGGCGGTGAACGAAAGTGTGCCGACACTTGTCTTGATTGATGCTGGCAACGACTTCAAAGTCTGGTTGATAGTTGTCCTACCTGCCACGCCTTCCACCTTAAACGCGTTCTTCTCTCTTGACACTTCAAGAACAACGGTGCCTGGGAGGTTGTTAAGACTTGCAGGGTCGATGTCAACATTAAGGTAATTATCCTTATACATCATCACGTCGTTCACACGTCCGTGCTTAACATAGTTGACGTATAACTTCAAATCCTTAACGGCCTCCTCTGCAAGTTTCTTGGAACGGAGGATCTGAATCTCGTTAGAAAGTCCTTCGTTCTGATTGATGACACCGGTAGTAAGCGAACTTCTAAGACTCGCGTTAGAACTGTAACCCTTATCCGAACCTTTTATAAGAAGTTTAGCATTAGTTTGGTAGATAGGTGTAGTGTATCTCAGATATATGGCTGCCAATCCGAGGCAAATAATCAGAGACAACACGAACCATTTCCAGTTTAGAATGAAAGCGGCATAAATAGAGGCAAAACTAAACGAAGACTGCTCCTCTTCCTCTATAGCATTAGCTACTTCGTAATTCTTTTTCTCTTCCATATTTCGTTTCCTTATTTATTATCTTATAACTTATTTTTCGTTTACAAGACGTGTCAGATACTGACCATAGTCGTTTTTTAGCATTGGTTGGGCAAGTTTAAGTACTTGTTCAGCGTTTATCCACCCGTTAATGTAAGCTATCTCCTCAAGACAAGCAATCTTAAGTCCTTGACGTTTCTCGATAACTTCGATGAAAGTGCTTGCTTCAGAGAGACTGTCATGTGTTCCGGTGTCAAGCCATGCAAAACCACGCTGAAGCGTCTGTACCTTAAGACTCTTCTGCTTCAAGTACTCTTGGTTAACGGTGGTGATTTCAAGTTCTCCACGAGCACTCGGTTTAATATTCTTAGCAATTTCCACAACACTATTGGGGTAGAAATACAATCCCACAACAGCATAATTACTCTTTGGGTTCTGCGGCTTCTCCTCAATAGAAAGGCAGTTGCCCTCGGAGTCAAATTCAGCTACGCCATACCTTTCAGGGTCGTTGACATAATAACCGAACACCGTGGCGTTACCATTCTTCTCAGCATCAATAACGCTCTGCTTAAGCAAATCGGTAAAACCGACTCCGTGGAAGATGTTGTCTCCAAGTACGAGGCATACACAATCATCTCCAATAAACTCCTCCCCGATGATAAATGCTTGTGCCAATCCGTCAGGAGAAGGCTGTTCTGCATATTCGAAATGCACACCGATGTCGCTTCCATCGCCAAACAAACGACGGAAACCAGGCAGGTCATGTGGGGTAGAGATGATAAGTATATCTCTGATTCCTGCCTGCATCAATGCCGATATTGGATAATAAATCATCGGCTTGTCAAAGATAGGAATCAACTGTTTACTTATGCCTTTCGTGATGGGGTAAAGGCGTGTACCGCTACCACCTGCAAGAACTATTCCTTTCATTTAATAATTGTTGTTATCTAAAACTCTTTTTGCAAAAATCGCTGCAAAGGTAATAATTAAATTGTTAGATAGCAACTGTAAATCGAGAAATATGAAAAAATATTTTGATTTTTCACAAATATGGAGTACTTTTGCACAAAAATTTGTAAATATTATGAGCTTTTTCAGTAAAATATTTGGCCGAAAGAAAAGTGACGAGACAAAAATAGGTGGCATGGAAGACTATATGACTCTCGTGCGAGTTTACTTCCAGGCATCTATGGCCTCAAGTTTAGGCATCACTAATCTTGCATGGCTTCCGGACCTTCGTACTTTCAAGACAACGTTGAAGGTACCCACAGTAAATAACAAATTAGGAGTGGGGGAGAAGAACCAATGCCGCAAGATGATGAAGGAGATGTATGGTACAAGCGATGACTTTTTCAAGGAGATAGATGCAAGCTTGAAAAAGAACTGCCGTAAGTTGCAGGATGTACAGGTGTATATGGTGCAGTTCCAGGGATTCTCGCAGGACCTTATGATGCTCATGGGTAACCTTATGAAGTTCAAACTTCGTGTTCCCTCTTTCTTCAAGAAGGCCATCTATGGCATGACAGAAAAGACTGTCAATGACATTTTCACGAAGAATGATTATAAAGATGCAGGTGTCGTTAAGGCAGTAATGGCAGTTCGTCAGTACAACAAGCGACTTGGTTTCTCCCAGAAATGGGTTACAGATTTCGTTTATCAGGTGGTTATGCTTGCAAAGAAAGAACCCGCTAAGAAAGACGACAATCAGTAATTATCTATACTTTCAGAAAGTCTCTTAATCATCAGAAATATAAAAAAATACGAAATTTCGTTCTAGAAATTTTGTAATATGATAAAAAAATGCTACTTTTGTCGAAAATTGTAGATACATGGCTGCAAATGAGAAAACCATAACGCTCTTCACCACGCGTGTAAGACAGATGATTCTCCAGTTCAAGCAATTGAAAAAGGAGAATGAAGAACTGTATGCAATGGTGGACGATCGTGATGCCAAAATACGTAAGTTGGAGGCGCAGGTTCAACAGGCGCAGCGTGACTATAATTCGCTGAAGATGGCAAAGATGCTTGAAGTTACAGACGGCGACCTTGAAGGTGCCAAGAAGCGCGTGGCTAGTCTCATCAGAGACGTCAACAGTTGCATAACGTTGCTTAGTGGCAGCGAGGAATGACCTAAAACCGAAGCAAATGGCAGAAGACAATAATAAATTACACATAAGATTGCACGTTTACGACACGGAACTTCCCGTTACTATTGTTCGCGAGGAAGAAGAGTTCTATCGTAATGCTGCAAAACTTATAACGGAGACGGTAAACAATTACGCACAGTATTTCAAGGGGCGTAAAAGCGACAAAGAGCTGTTGTATATGGCTCTTATTGATATTGCTTTGCGCTATGTGAAAAACAAAGACCGTAATGATACCACTCCTTATGATGATATTCTCGCCAAGATTACTTCGGAATTGGAAGAAGCCCTTGGAGAAAAGAAATGACGAGAATATTAACATAGTAATTTAACAACAAACTTATAATTTATGATTTACGCAATAATAGCCGTGGCCGCCCTCGTAGTGGGAGGTGTCATTGGATATTTCGTTTTCCGATATGTCATAAAAGGAAAATACAATGAGATGGTGGCAACGGCAGAGAAAGAGGCTGAAGTGCTCAAAGAGAAAAAACTTTTAGAGGTCAAGGAGACATTCCTCAATAAGAAAAACGAACTTGAGAAAGAGGTTCGTACTCGTACACAGCGCATTCAGCAGAGTGAGAACAAACTGAAACAAAGAGAGATAGGGCTTAACCAAAGACAAGAAGAAATCGCTAAGCGTAGGCAGGATATAGAACAGCAGCAGCAGCGTCTCGACAACGAGAAGAAACTCCTTGCCGTTAAGCAGGAAGACCTGGAGAAGATGAAACTTCAGGAGCGCGAGAAACTCGAGGAACTTTCCGGGCTAAGTGCTGAAGAGGCGAAGAACCGCCTTGTCGAGAGTCTTAAGGACGAGGCTCGTACCGATGCAGCTTCTTACATCAACGAGATAATGGATGAGGCAAAACTCAACGCCAACCAACAAGCTAAGAAGATAGTAATTCAGACCATTCAGAGAACAGCTACAGAAACGGCAATAGAGAATTCTGTCAGCGTGTTCCATATTGATAACGATGAAGTGAAAGGCCGCATCATCGGTCGTGAAGGACGAAACATCCGTGCACTTGAGGCTGCATGCGGAGTGGAAATCGTTGTTGACGACACCCCAGAGGCAATCGTAATTTCTGCTTTCGACCCAATACGCCGCGAGGTGTGCCGCTTGGCACTCCACCAATTGGTGAGTGACGGACGTATCCATCCTGCACGCATTGAGGAGGTTGTGGCAAAGGTAAAGAAACAGCTCGACAATGAAATCATTGAGACGGGAAAACGTACAGCCATAGACCTCGGTATTCATGGCTTGCACCCAGAGTTGATTAGAATAGTGGGTAAGATGAAATATCGTTCATCTTATGGACAAAACCTCCTGCAGCATGCACGCGAGACTGCAAACCTTTGTGCTGTGATGGCAAGTGAGCTAGGACTGAACCCTAAGAAGGCAAAGCGTGCCGGACTGCTTCATGACATCGGAAAGGTGCCTGACGAGGAGAGTGAATTGCCACACGCACTCTATGGAGCGAAAATAGCAGAGAAATATAAGGAGAAACCTGACATCTGTAATGCCATCGGTGCTCACCACGACGAGATGGAGATGCAGACATTGCTTGCGCCGATTGTTCAGGTGTGTGATGCCATCAGCGGTGCACGTCCAGGTGCACGTCGTGAGATTGTAGAGGCTTACATCAAGCGACTCAACGACCTTGAGGCAATAGCAATGAGTTATCCAGGTGTCACAAAGACCTATGCAATTCAGGCTGGTCGCGAACTGCGTGTAATCGTAGGTGCAGACAAGATGGACGATAAGGACACCGAGAAACTCTCTGGCGAGATAGCAACAAAGATACAGAACGAGATGACCTACCCAGGACAGGTTAAGATAACGGTTATCCGCGAGACACGTTCTGTAGCATATGCGAAATAAAAACCCATTGAGCATGGATTGCTGACAAGCAGTCCATGCTTTTTATTAATATTAAGAATGTAGTATCATGCGTAATCAGAAAATGTACGAAGCCGACGATAAGATGATTACACTCATCGCCGACAATTACAACATCCTTGAGAGTCTGGGACGCTTTGGCATTAACCTGGGCTTTGGAGACAAAACGGTGAAGGAGGTGTGTGAGGACCAGAACGTGGACACCTACACATTCCTTGCTATAGTGAATTTCTCTATCAACGGTTATCGAGAGAGCGATGAGAACGGGCGTATATCTGTGCCCACGTTGCTGCATTATCTTAAGGCTTCGCACGAGTATTTTCTCGATTACCAGCTGCCGTCTATCAGGAAGGAACTTTTAGAGGCACTCGACGAGAATGATAATCTCGCCCGTCTCATCATGAAACTATACGATTCTTATTCGCGCGAAATAAGGATGCACATGAAGTATGAGGAGCAGAACGTCTTCCCGTACGTCGACAAACTGCTGAAGGGCGAACCAGAGGATGACTATGATATTGAAACATTCTCCAAGCATCACGGACAAACAACCCTCAAACTTCGAGAACTGAAGAACATCATCATCAAGTATCTGCCCTCCGATTCCATGCACAACAACAAGTTGATGGCAGTTCTTACCGACTTATATAAGTGTGAGTTATGGCTCGGGCAGCATGCTGAGGTTGAGGACTATATCTTTGTGCCTGCTATTCGTCGTCTGGAGAGACTGCAGAAGCAGAGCGACGTAAGCGTTAAAATCTCACGCATGATAAGCCAGAACCCAGACAATGGTGAGGCTTTAAGTGAGCGTGAGCGCGATGTCATCATCAGCGTGGTGCAAGGGATGTCGAATAAGGAGATTGCCGACCATCTCTGCATCTCTATCAACACCGTGATAACCCATCGCCGCAACATCGCCCGTAAACTGCAGATACATAGTGCAGCGGGCCTTACCATCTATGCTATCGTCAACAACCTCGTTGACATAAGTGCCGTGAAACTCTAAGTCGTGTTTATGAAGAAATAAACATAAATAACCATGCGCTCGACATCCCGAAGTGATGCAAGAAAGTTGAGCGCATGGTTATTTGTGTAGAGTCCATTGAATGACGTGAATGAAACCTTAGACCTTTGATTCCCTGTTCTGTTTATTTCTATTTCTTCTTTGCCCTGTAGTAAAGCATGGCTCCCTCTACGTGGAAGTCGAGGATGTCGTAGTATGGCTCCAGCCGCTGGCGGACGTCGCTGACTGTATCGAATGGCGGCGTAAACCATCCCATGCGTGTCATCACGGTCTTGGCAAGCCAGTCTGCCGTCTTCTGCTCACCGGCCACATAGAAACAAGCAAGCAGTTCGCCACTAGGTTTCAATGTGCGCAAAATCTCTGCGTATGCCTTGTCTTTGTCAGGAAACACATGAAGACCATTCATGCAGAGTATGTAGTCAAAGTGCTGGTCCTCGAAGGGCATGCTGCCTACATCGCCTTGCAGGGTGCGGCAATTGGTAATGCCTGCCTCGCGGAATCTGTATTCGGCACGGTCCAGCATGTCCTGGCTATAGTCCAGACAGGTGATGTCAGCCTGCTTCATCCGTTTGTATTTCTCTGTTGTAAACACGGCGGTGCCCACGGGAACGTCGAGCAACTTGCCGTTGAAATCATCTGGAATCCAATCAAGCACTCTGCGGGCAATCTCGTTGTCGTCCACTCCGCCCCAAAGTAATTTGAAATACACCCGGCTCCACCACTTGCCCTGCGTGATAGCATCGTCATAAAAACTTTTACTAAATCTGTACGATCTTTTAATTCTGTCTGCCATAATTGCTTTTCTTTACCTGTGAAATCCTAATTCGCCTGCAAAATTACTGAAAGAGTAGCGCAACTGGGTTGCAAAGTAATATTTGCTGATTCTAAATCAGTCGAATACATAGTATTTGTAATCAAAATACAAGAATTTCACATAGGTTAAATTGGCGGAAAGTGCAGGGATTTACATCGGAATAAGCGTCTCAAGCATGTCTTTTGAGGCCTTTTAGGGAAGAAAAATGCAGCTATTTGTGACCTTAGAAGACTTAGGTGTTACCACAAATAATGTTGTAATGTGTTGATTTACAATGTTTTGCATCATTACTTATTGTTTCTAAGCGTCTCCGTCTCAGCGTCTCAGTTGTTTTTTAAGGTACCCCTTAACTCGTCTCCTATACTATTTATATTATATATATTATATATATTATTGATTATCAATAAGTTATAAGTATTATAACAAGAGACTATGATGTAGAATGTACCTTTTTTTTAATTGAGACGCTGAGACGCTGAGACGGTCGGTTGTTTACTCGCTTTCCTCTACTAGGCCATCAAGTGTCTAGAGAAGTTCGTTGCTCACGGATGGCGTGTCGCTTTTTGCTGACGCAAGGAAAATGAAAGAGGAATGCAAAAAGCAGTTTAGATGTCGTTGATGTCAACGTATCCGTGCATGACGGCATAGATGGTGAGGGCAGAAACGCTCTTCATGCCGAGTTTATCCATGATGTTGCGACGGTGGGTGATGACTGTTGCAAGCCCTATGTTCAGTTTGTCTGCAATCTCCTTGTTGATATTTCCCTGCACGATAAGTGAAAGCACCTCGAGTTCGCGGTTGCTAAGTATCTGCCTGTTCAGCGTTTCTGGCAATGGCGGGAGATTGCGGCCGTGGGGGTGACCGCCTTGTTGCATCATGAGAATGGAGCGCACGAGGTCTTTCTCCGGCACGTTGATGCACAGGCACTTGAAGCCTCCCATCTGCGTGTCCTGCGATGTGGTGAGCACGATGGTCTTTCGCACGTGGTCAAGGAAGAACTGGCGATTGTCGAGAACGACACTCATGGCTGCGAAGTAATGCACATATTGCTTGGGATTGCTTGCCTGCAGTTCATCGAAGGAGCCAAAGGCATGCACGTCGATGATAGGCATCACGTTTTGCAGTATCTGCTTCAGTCCGAGCACCGACAAGGTGTTGGGGTCGATTATCGCAATTTTGGGTCGTTCCATACTTTATAAAAAGAGTTTAGGAATGCAGGAGTTTATCCATACTCCAACATTCCTAAACTATGAGATAATTTACTGTAAGAATCCAAGAAGGGCACCTGCGGCAACGGCAGAGCCGATGACACCGGCTACATTCGGGCCCATAGCATGCATGAGCAGGAAGTTGTGACGGTCGTACTCCAGTCCCATGTTGTTGGAGATACGGGCTGCCATAGGCACGGCAGACACTCCGGCGTTACCGATGAGCGGGTTAATCTTCTTGTCTTTCGGCAGGAATAGGTTCAACAGTTTCACGAATCCCACACCGCTGGCGGTAGCAACGACGAATGCGCATGCGCCGATGAAGAAGATGAAGATAGTGTTCATAGTGAGGAACTCGCTTGCCTGTGTAGAGCAACCCACGGTGAGACCGAGGAGCATCACAACGATGTCGTTGAGTGCCGAGCCTGCAGTCTTTGCCAGACGTGTGGTCTTTCCTGACTCTTTCAGCAAGTTACCGAAGAACAGCATGCCGAGCAACGGAAGACCAGAAGGCACGATGAACGTGGTGAGGAGCAGTCCGATGATAGGGAAGAGGATACGCTCAGTCTGCGAGACGTGGCGTGGTGTCTTCATCCTTATCAGTCGCTCTTTCTTCGTTGTCATTAACTTCATGATGAAAGGCTGTATCACCGGCACGAGCGCCATGTATGAGTAGGCGCACACGGCGATTGCTCCCATGAGGTTAGGTGCAGTCTTCGACGAAAGGAAGATAGCCGTAGGACCGTCAGCGCCACCGATGATGGCAATACCTGCAGCCTGATTTGGCTCAAAGCCTAGTGCGAGGGCGGTCATGTAAGCGCCGAAGATACCGAACTGAGCTGCGGCTCCGATGAGAATGAGTTTTGGGTTGGCGATGAGCGACGAGAAGTCGGTCATTGCGCCAATGCCAAGGAACACAAGTGGCGGATACCATCCTTGACGCACACCTTGGTAGAAGATGTTGAGCACAGAGTTGTCCTCGTAGAGTCCTATTTCAAGACCTGCGTCACCACGGAAAGGTATATTGCCGAGGATGATGCCCAGTCCGATGGGCACAAGGAGCAGCGGCTCAAAGTCTTTCTTTATTGCGAGCCAGATAAAGAATGCTCCCACGGCAATCATAATGAGATTAGGTATCGTAGCATTGGCAAAGCCAGTATACGACAGGAACTCATTAAAGTTGTTTGCTATGAAATCTGTAAATCCCATATTTGGTGTTTAGGGTTTAGAGTTTAGTGTTTATAGCTTATTGTTTGATGCTTGATGCTATCGTTTAGATTAACCGATGGTTACGAGAGGTGTGCCTTCCATCACGGTGTCGCCCTTGCCCACGTGAATCTCTGTGATTGTTCCGTCGGCCTCAGCCTCGATGTTGTTCTGCATCTTCATTGCTTCGAGGATGACAACGGTGTCGCCTGTCTTAACGGTATCGCCAAGGGCAACCTTCACGTCGGTAATTGTTCCAGGCAGCGGAGCCACTACTTTGGTACCCTTTCCTGAAGGTTTTGCTGCTGGTTTTGGCTCGCTTGCTGGTTTTGGAGCGGCTGCTGCAGGCTTCTGCTCAACCGGCTTAACCTCTTTCTTCACGGCCACTGGTGTCTTAATTGTCTCAGGCATCTCGATTTCAAACACTTTTCCGTTTACTGAAACATGTGCGATATTGTTCTCAATATCTTGTATCTCAACGTTATAATCTACTCCGTTTACTTTATACTGATAGTTGCTCATAATATTATTGTTTTTTAATTGTTATTTCTTTTATAAGTTATTGAATGTGTTGTGCCACAATGTCTCGTGCGGCTTGATGGTGATGATGTCAGACTCAACATCGTGAACATCGTCTTGATACTGCCTAAGCGCAAGCGCGATGACTGCTGCATAGGTCGCCATTTCTTCGTTTAGCGCAAGCGCAGCAACAGCAATGGCGGTCTCGTCGGGAGTAGCCTCGCCTGCAGTCTTGTTTTCCTTGATGGCAACAGTTGGGTACTCGCTGATCTTTTGTCTTGCTTTCTTCTCTTTCTTGGCTGCGATGACATACCTGCCGAAGAGAGTGAAGAACACATAAAGCAGAGCAAGACAGGCGAAGACGATACCCATAGAGAGTACGGTGATACCGAATCCGTGTGGGTCTTCTCTCTTTAACTTGTCGATTTTCGACTCATTGATTTCGATGTAGTTGCCGATGCCTGGAGTAACTGCCTCTGCTGGCTTGATGTCCCACTTGAGCGCGCCGTCTTTAATACGTGCATACGACTTGTTCTCGTCAAGTGCCGGCACCGAAACCGAGTCGATAAGGTCGATACCGTTACCGTCATAGAGTGCAATCCAGAGGGGTTCTCCGGCATTCACCTTTGCGGTTAGGTGCAAAGAACTGTTAGAAGGGGATGAGTTGAGGAAGAAGACGAGATGCTGCCTTCCGGACATTTGCGTCCTCTCTTCTCCGCTTGGAATAGGGCTCATCAGCGCTATTCGCTCTGGTGCAGAAAGGTTTTTGTCGAGCGCTTTCTTGTTGGTGGTGATGAACATGCCGCGCACATTGTATGTAGAATACGATGTGTTGGCAAGTTCCACCCAAGGAAGCCTTTGGCCTAATCCGTCCTGCAAACTGGCAGTATTGTTGGTCAGCACCTCGTTTATCTTGATGTTCTTGGCCCCTTGGGCGAACATCGTGGTGCTTGCTATCGACACTGCCAGCGTCAAAAGGATTTTTTTCATTGCGTTAATATTGTTATATAAGTTTTTACTATCGTCGAAAGGATTGTTGTTTTCATTGCTTTGGCTCTTCCTATGCACTACAACAGAACAGCACTATGGTTTGTGCGGTGAATATTCTGAGGAACATGCTCAGCGGGTAGACCGTGGAGTAACCCACCGCAGGAGCCTCCTTTGAGCACACGGAGTTGGCGTATGCTAGAGCTGGAGGGTCGGTGTAGAATCCCGCAATCATACCCATTATAGTGAAATAGTTGAACTTGAAGCGCATTCGTGCTATAGGTCCCACTATTAATATAGGTATAACGGTTATCAAGAAACCGGTGAGCACATAGAGCAAACCGTCGCCTTGCACCACGGTATTCCAGAAACCGTCACCCGCCTTTATGCCGACGCTGGCGAGGAACAGCACGAGTCCGATTTCTCGTAGCATCATGTTGGCTGATGTTGTGGTGTAGGTAACGAGGTGAATTTTATATCCGTAGCGTCCTATAAGTATTGCCATAATCAGCGGACCGCCGGCGATACCAAGTTTCAGGGGCACAGGCATGCCTGGTATTGCTATTGGAATTGAGCCGAACACTATACCTATTATAATACCAATGAATATAGTGGCGATGTTTGGAGCGTTGAGTCGACGGATGGAATTGCCCATCATGTCTGACACGCGGTTGACTGCATCCTCTGGACCTACCACCATCAAGCGGTCGCCCACACGCAGATGGAGCGATGCGCTGGCAAAGATGTCCATTCCCTGACGTGTAACTCGGGTAACGTTAACGCCGTGAACTCTTGAGAGGTGCAGGCCTCCGAGCGTCTTTCCATTGATGCTTGGACGAGTGACAAGTATTCTCTTGCTCACCATTGGCTGGTCTTGTTTCTCCCAGTTCACCTTTATCTCGGGTCCTATGAATGCGATAATCGCCTCGGCATCAGCCTCAGAGCACACCACAAGCAGTTGGTCGCCAAGATGGAAAATGGTGTTTCGGTTAGGTATGCTTACATGCCCGTCGTGCAGTATACGTGAGCAAACGAAGTCGCGGTTAAGGAAATCGTGCACTTGAAGCAGCGTCTTACCTTCCAAGTAGGCGTTGGACACCTGTATGTGCATCTTGTGCGGCTTCACGTTTGCATTCTCGTTGGCCTGTCGTTCAAGGTCTTCCTCCTCCTTGTTCAGCTTTATCTTGCACAGATACCTAACGAGAATGGTTGCTCCGATGATGCCAATCACGCCGAGAGGGTAGGCACATGCATAACCGCTGGCTATCTGCGGCATGTCGCCATTGCGGAAGACATTGCTCATAGCCTCGTTGGCGGCACCAAGACCTGGTGTGTTTGTGACGGCTCCATATAGTGTTCCCACCATCATTGGCAGGTTGTGTGAGTTGCTGGTGTCGAAAAATATATAGTAGCATGCAAACATCACGGCGATGTTAAGCACGATTCCTGTTGTTGCCAGAGCGTTGAGCTTCACTCCCGCAGCCCCAAAACTCTCAAAGAATCCAGGTCCCACCTGCATACCAATCATGAAGACAAAGAGCACAAGACCGAAATCCTGAATGAATGTTAGCACGTTGGTGGGGGCGGTGAATCCAATATGTCCGGCAAGGATTCCTGCAAAAAGCACGAATGTGACACCAAGAGAGATGCCGCCAATCTTTATCTTTCCGAGCAAGACTCCAACAGCAATGACAATAGAGTAGAGCAACACGATGTGTGCTACCGAATCAGTTTTGGTAAATAATTCTATCAACCAGTCCATAAATGATTATGAAAATTTGGTGCAAAGGTACTAATAAAGTTGCTCAAAAGATAATTTTTGTGCAAATATTTTTGATTGTCTAATCGCTAAAAACGTGTTTTTTATATTTCTTCACATAAAGCGTTTTGAAACGAAGACGAAACATCCATTTGTATTGTGATGCTCTTCTGTCTCCCAATGGTATATGTTTGGCATTGCGAAAGGGCACCTTTGACAACGCCAAAAGGCACCTTTGACACCTCGAAAGAGCATCTCTGAGGGTGCGAAAGGTCATCTTTCGCTTTTCTTCTTGCTATAAAACGGCTTATAAGAATTATTTTTCCATTTTCTTGCGGTATATCGGGAAAAAAATACTACCTTTGCATCGAATAAGAATAATTATAAGAACAATTATTTATTTTAAACTTATATTTTAATACAAACACTATGTCAAACATTAAGGAAAAGCTCTTTACCGAGTTTGAAGTGCCTACCACTCAACAGTGGCTCGACAAGATTGAGGTCGATCTGAAGGGTGCTGACTTTAACAAACGACTGGTATGGAGAACTAATGAAGGTTTCAATGTGCAGCCTTTCTATCGCCGCGAGGACGTGCTGAAGATGAAAACACCCGACGCATTGCCCGGAGAATTCCCCTTTGTACGCGGTAACAAGAAGAAAGACAATGCATGGTATGTGCGCCAAAACATTCTTGTAACAGATGCAAAGGAGGCAAATGCAAAGGCGCTTGACATCCTTAACAAGGGTGTCGACTCGCTGGGATTCAAGATTCCACGCGACCTTGTGAGTGCAGATTTTATCGAGGCATTGCTCAAGGACATTCGTTGCGACATCGTTGAAGTGAACTTCAAGACTTGTCCTTGCCGTTCTTTAGAGTTGGCAAAGATTCTTGTTGAATACTTCGAGAAGCAGGGTTATGACAAGAACTTTATTGTTGGTTCCATCGGTTGGGACCCAATTAAGAAGATGGTAATGAAGGGCAAGGACGCCACTTCAATCCTTGAGATTGCCCCGAAACTTGTTGAAGTGTTCAAGGATTATCCTCATTTCCGTTGCATCTCAGTAAGTACGGTTGCTCTGAACAACGCCGGAGCATATATCGTTCAGGAGTTGGGATACGCTCTCGCATGGGGTAATGAGTATCTGCAGCAGCTCGTTGACGCTGGCGTTGACGTTGATCTCGCAGCCTCAAAGATTAAGTTCAACATGGGAGTGAGCGAAAACTACTTCATGGAACTTGCCAAGTTCCGTGCTGCCCGCATGCTTTGGGCGCAGATAGTGAAGCAGTATGAGCCTAAGAATGATTACTCTTGCATGATGTGCGTAAATGCCATTACATCAAAGTATAACCAAACTTTGTTCGACAGTTACGTAAACATGCTCCGCTCTCAGACAGAAGCCATGAGTGCAGCTCTTGGAGGTGTTCATTCAATGGTTGTCACTCCGTTCGATGCTCCGTATGAGAAGCCAACCGATTTCTCTGAGCGTATCGCCCGCAATCAGCAGCTCCTTATTAAAGAGGAGAGTCATTTCGACAAGGTGGTTGACCCAGGTGCTGGTTCATATTACATCGAGCACCTCACCGACTCACTTGCAGTTGAAGGCTGGAAGATATTCCTCAAGGTTGAGGAAGAAGGTGGATTCCTCGCTGCTGTCAAAGCTGGAACTATCCAGGATGACATCAATGCAACCAACGTTAAGCGTCACGGAGACGCTGCCAAGCGCAAGGAGTTCCTGCTCGGAACCAACCAGTTCCCTAACTTCACAGAGAAGAGCGAAGGTAAGAGGGCAGCATCTAAGAAGTGCTGTTGTGCAAAAGATGGTGAGGAACCATGCGAGCCAGCCTTCAAGACAATAGAAAGCACACGTCTTTCTGCCGATTTCGAGGATCTCCGCATCCATACAGAGGAGACACGAGTGCCTGTTGCATTCATGCTTACTATTGGTAATCTCGCTATGCGTCAGGCTCGTGCGCAGTTCTCTTGTAACTTCTTAGCCACCGCAGGCTATAAGGTTATTGACAACTTGGGTTTCAAGACGGTCGAGGAAGGTGTTGATGCTGCACTTAAGGCAGGCGCCGACATCGTCGTTCTTTGTTCTTCTGATGATGAGTATGCAGAATATGCAATACCTGCATTCAAGTATCTTGACGGCCGTGCTATGTTCGTTGTTGCTGGTGCTCCTGCCTGCATGGAAGACCTGAAGGCAGCAGGCATAGAGAATTTCGTGCATGTTCGTTGCAACGTACTTGAGACTATGAAGGAATATAATGCAAAATTGGGAATCTAAGTTTTATCATTATGCGTAAACAATTTAATAATGTAGATATATACGCTGGCATCAAGGCAAAAGATGGTGCACAGTGGATAAAGGACAATAACATCGAGTATAACTGGAAGACTCCAGAGCATATAGAAGTTCGTCCTGTATATACTAAGGAAGATCTTGAAGGCATGGAGCATCTGGACTTTACCGCTGGTATTCCTCCTTTCCTTCGTGGTCCTTATTCAATGATGTATCCTTTCCGTCCGTGGACAATCCGTCAGTATGCCGGATTCTCAACGGCTGAGGAGTCAAATGCGTTCTATCGCCGTAACCTCGCCAGCGGTCAGAAAGGTCTGTCAGTTGCTTTCGACCTTCCTACTCACCGCGGTTATGACCCAGACAACGCTCGTGTTGTTGGTGATGTGGGTAAGGCAGGTGTGAGCATCTGTAACGAGGAGAACATGAAGGTGCTCTTCTCAGGCATTCCTCTCAACAAGATGTCTGTGTCAATGACGATGAACGGTGCCGTGCTTCCTATTCTCGCATTCTATATTGTGGCAGGTTTGGAGCAGGGCGCGAAGCTCGAGGAGATGGCTGGAACTATCCAGAACGATATTCTGAAGGAGTTCATGGTGCGTAACACATATATTTACCCGCCAGCATTCTCAATGAAGATTATCGCCGACATCTTTGAGTATACATCGCAGAACATGCCTAAGTTCAACTCGATTTCTATCTCTGGTTACCACATGCAGGAAGCAGGTGCAACAGCAGACATCGAGCTTGCATACACACTTGCTGACGGTATGGACTATCTGCGTACTGGTGTAAATGCCGGAATCCCTGTTGATAAGTTCGCGCCTCGCCTCAGTTTCTTCTGGGCTATCGGTATGAACCACTTCATGGAGATTGCAAAGATGCGTGCCGGTCGTCTGCTTTGGGCAAAGATTGTGAAGAGTTTCGGCGCAAAAGATCCTAAGTCTATGGCTCTGCGTACTCACTCCCAGACATCTGGTTGGTCACTTACAGAGCAAGATCCGTTCAACAACGTGGGCCGTACATGTATCGAGGCTATGGCTGCTGTGCTTGGTCATACCCAGTCACTCCATACTAACGCCCTCGACGAGGCAATCGCTCTGCCTACCGACTTCTCTGCTCGTATCGCGCGTAACACGCAGATTTATATCCAGAACGAGACCAAGGTGTGCAAGCAAATCGACCCGTGGGCAGGTTCATATTATGTGGAGACCCTGACCAATGAGCTTGTTCACAAAGCATGGGAGCATATCCAGGAGATTGAGAAACTTGGCGGTATGGCTAAGGCTATCGAGACAGGTGTGCCTAAGATGCGCATCGAGGAGGCTGCTGCCCGTACTCAGGCACGCATCGACTCTGGCGTTCAGACCATCGTTGGAACTAACAAGTATCGTCTTGAGCATGAAGATCCAATCGACATTCTTGAGGTTGACAACACCGCAGTACGCAAGCAGCAGGAAGAAAGTCTTGCACAGGTGCGCTCAACTCGCGACGAGGCAGCATGCAAGGCGGCTCTGAAGGAAATCACAGAGTGTGTTCGCGACTTCGCAGAAGGCCGCAAGAGCGAGAACAACTTGCTTGCTCTGGCAGTCAAGGCAGCACAGTTGCGTTGTACGCTTGGTGAGATAAGTGATGCTTGCGAGGAAATCGTAGGCCGTTATAAAGCTGTAATTAGAACAATTTCTGGCGTGTATAGTAGTGAAAGTAAGAACGACTCCGACTTTGAGAAAGCCTGTGAGTTGACAGACGAGTTTGCTAAGAGAGAAGGTCGCCGCCCACGTATCTTTGTTGCAAAGATGGGTCAGGACGGTCACGACCGTGGTGCTAAGGTTGTAGCAACAGGTTATGCTGACTGTGGTTTCGACGTAGACATGGGCCCATTGTTCCAGACTCCAGCCGAGGCTGCACGTGAGGCTGTGGAGAACGACGTACATATCGTAGGCGCTTCTTCATTGGCTGCAGGTCATAAGACCCTTATCCCGCAGCTCATTGAGGAACTCCATAAGCTCGGACGCGATGACATCATGGTGATTGCCGGCGGTGTTATCCCAGCTCAGGACTATGACTTCCTCTACAAGGCAGGCGTTGCAGCAATCTTCGGTCCTGGTACCTCGGTTGCAAAGGCAGCTTGCGAGATGATGAACCTGTTACTTGAGAAATAATCAAAAGTAAGCAGACATTTCATAAAAGAAGGACATTGGAGTCGTTTCCAATGCCCTTTTTCATTGTATTAAGCACCAATTATGAGTGCCCCCAATGTCCTGTTATAGTACCACTTGTATCTGTATGGTTTTCAGATGTATACAAATGAGGTAACAAAGTTAATAACATAGTCGAACAAAGTTAATAACTTTGTTGAACAATCTTATTAACTTTGTCTCGGCACTTGATACCTCTTGCATCCTCACTTGATGCTTCTTGTATCCTCACTTGACACTTCTTGTACTATAAGAAGATATTTATTGGTCGGCAAACATCTGAATGGTTGGATACATAACATGTCTTTCTCTTCTATACATGATGACTTCTTGCAGATGTTTTTGTGTTTGATTTCATAGTTGCATTTGGTTAAAACAAAAATAGCGCAGCCGCTGTTGCGAACTGCGCTATTATATAATAAGGTGTTATTAAGCCTCCATAGCAGCCACACCTGGGAGAACTTTGCCCTCGATAGCCTCGAGCAGAGCGCCACCACCAGTAGAGATGTAGCTTACTTTGTCAGCAAGACCGAACTTGTTTACACAAGCTACAGAGTCGCCACCGCCGATGAGAGAGAATGCACCCTCAGCAGTTGCCTCTGCAATAGCCTCACCAATGGCGCGGCTACCTGCTGTGAAGTCGTCGCACTCGAACACACCTGCAGGACCATTCCACAGAATTGTCTTTGCACCCTTGATTGCCTCAGCAAATGCCTTCTGGCTCTCAACGCCTGCATCAACGCCCTCGAATCCTTCTGGAACCTTGTTTGCAGGGCATGTGATGATTTCAGAACCTGGCTTAACAGTCATTGTTCCGAAGTCGAGACCGTTGGTAGCGGTACAGTCAGAACCAAGAACGAGTTGCACGCCGTTCTTCTTTGCCAGTTCCTCAACGCCAAGAGCAACGTCCAGTTTGTCGAGCTCAACGATTGAGTTACCAATCTCGCCGTTGTGAGCCTTAGCGAATGTGTAGGTCATACCACCGCAGAGGATGAGCTTGTCAACCTTACCGAGCAGGTTCTCGATGATACCTATCTTAGAAGATACCTTCGAACCACCCATGATTGCTACGAACGGGCGCTTGATGTTGCCAAGAACTGCATCAACAGCCTTAACCTCTTTCTCCATCAGATAGCCCAGCATGCGGCTGTCCTTGTCGAAGAATTCATCGATAACAGCTGTAGAAGCGTGCTTGCGGTGAGCTGTTCCGAATGCGTCCATAACATAAGCGTCAGCATAAGAAGCAAGTTTCTTAGCGAACTCCTTCTGTGAAACCTTCATTGCCTTCTTAGCCTCGTCATACTCAGGAGTGCCCTTTTCAACGCCTACTGGCTTGCCCTCTTCCTCTGGATAGTAGCGGAGGTTCTCAAGAAGCAGAGCCTCGCCCATCTTCAGCGCTGCAGCCTCCTCAGATGCATTGGCACAGTCAGCAGCGAACTTAACGTCAACGCCCAGAGCCTTGCTTACTGCAGGAACGATCTGCTTCAGCGAAAGCTTAGGATTAACTTTGCCCTTTGGCTTGCCCATGTGTGACATCATGATAACGGCACCGCCGTCAGCGAGAATCTTCTTCAATGTGGGAAGAGCGCCGCGGATACGGGTGTCGTCAGTTACATTACCATTTTCATCGAGTGGAACGTTGAAGTCCACGCGTACAATTGCCTTCTTACCGGCAAAGTTAAATTGATCGATTGTCATAGTGCTTAATTTATTTATGATTGTTGTAAGAATCTCTTTACCAACTGCAAAAGTACATAAATAAATTGAAAATACTTGATATAGAAATGATTATTTTTATCTTTTTTGCAATTGAAGCAATGATATGCAATATGAGCATGACAAAACTAATGGTGAAATAATTATGTTTTCTCGCCGAAAAAGCATAACTTTGCAGACAGAAAAAAAAAACAGATGAAAGACAGCATAATAATTGTGAGCGGAGGCATGGACAGCGTCACTCTGCTTTATGATTTCAAGGACCGCATAGCGCTTGGAATCTCGTTCGACTATGGCAGCAATCATAACGCGAAGGAGATTCCCTTTGCACGCTGGCATTGTGAGCAACTGGGCATAGAACATATCACTATCGACCTCGCTTTTATGCCTCAGTATTTCAAGAGTTCGTTACTTGAGGGCGCAGACGCCATCCCCGAAGGTCATTATGCTGACGAGAACATGAAGTCAACGGTTGTTCCATTCCGTAACGGCATCATGCTTTCCATCGCGGCGGGCATCGCCGAGAGCCGCGGCCTGAAGTATGTGATGATGGCAAATCACGGTGGCGACCATACCATCTATCCCGACTGTCGCGCAGAGTTCGTTGAGGCGATGAGCGAGGCGACGAAGGCAGGCACTTTCCCAGGTATCGAAATACTTGCTCCTTACACAAACATCACTAAGGCAGACATCGCCCGTAAGGGTAAGGAACTGGGCATCGACTACTCCAAGACGTGGAGTTGCTATAAGGGAGAAGATGTTCATTGCGGCAAGTGCGGCACCTGTGTGGAACGCAAGGAAGCACTCCGCGATGCCGGAATAGAAGACACTACCATTTACGAATAATCCTAACACACTCACGACGGGACAACTCTCCGGGGTTGCTTCCTGGCCATCCTTCGGGAACCTCCATGCCTCTTTGCTTGTAAAAGTCAATCCAGAATGGCGTGATGGTTCCCGAAGCGTCGTGAAAGGACATCGGGATAGGCGTGAAAATTAGCGTTGAGTCAGGCTTCACAAAACTCTTCTGTACCAATTCCGAGCAATACATGGCGCGATCGTCGGGCATGAAGAGCGTGTCGTATGGCAGTCCTTTATACTTCAACGCATTCTCTATCGACTGCTTAACGTCAGCATTATCCACGCGTCCGATAATCACTCTTCTGCCGTTATTGCTGATGAAGGAGTCTATTGGCGTAATGCACACGCCTCGACTCTTGGTCGCTTCTATTACATTTTTATTATAGAAGATGCCCACATGTTCAATCTTCATTCCGTCAATGCCTTGAGTCACGTCGGTTATTGCATTGTCCTCGTCGGCTATGCAGAAAAGAAGGTCGCCGTCGGCAACAACATCTGCCTGTCTGCAAGACATGAGCATTGCAGACAGACAGATAATTGCGATTAGATAAATCCTCATTATTTAATAATTAAGATGCAGTTTCGCTCCCACTACAATCCATGCTCCTGGCTGCTTGAGGTTGCCGAAATCCACGTAGTTTTTATGGTTCAGCAGGTTGTTCACCTGTGCATAAAGGGTGTAGGAAGACTCTTTCCATGTAAGGCGAGCGTCCAGAAGAGAGTAGGGATGGTACTTGCTGGTGTTGCCGTCTCTGTCGATGTAGTTACCGTTCCTTTTCTGGAAACGGTAGTTTATGCCAAAATCGAGTTTTGCGATGATGTGCGTTTGCAATTCCGCCACTAGTTTATGGCGCAGATACTCTAGTTTGCTCTCTGTCTCAATGCCGTCATCATCGCGCTTGTTTTGGTTGATGTAGTTGTAGCTGATGTTAAGCGATTTCAGCACGTTCTGATGCGGAAGAAGTTCCTGAAGTGCAAACCTCACGTTGCTTTCCACGCCGATGGTGTTCACGCGAGTGAAGTTAACGCTGCGCCAAACGTGCTTTCCGTCAACATAATCGCCTATCCAGTCAATCATGTTTTTATAGCGGTTGTGATATACACTCACGCTTCCGTAAATGCCGTTCGACGTGTATTTCACTCCACCTTCTATCGCGCTGAGTTCCTCGGGATTTAATGCGGGGTTGGCGATGTGACCTCCTACATTATAGTATAGTTCGGTGAACGAGGGCGTTCTCAATGAAGTGCTCCATGAAGCATAGAGTTTCAGATGGTTGTTCAGGCGGTAACTGGCGTCCACTCCCGGATAGAATCCGAAGCGGCGCTTGTTCCATGTGTTCTTCAGAACAACGAAGCCAGCCGATAGGGTGAAGTCTTTGAGCAGAATATTGTGCTCCAAGTGGAAACTGATGTCAGAGCGATTAAGGCCGTACTTGTATCTGTCGGTATCGTTTCCGCTGCCCTTCGGGTGGTCGAGAGGCTCGCCGAGGTTGCCGCTGATGATGTCCTCGTTGCGGTAGTCGGCGCCAAATGCCGTTCTTCCTAACGAGGTGTCAAAGTAGAAGTTAGCCTTTGCACCGAAAACATTGGTGCGGTGATGGTTGAAGGGAACATACTCTTCCGAGCCCTTGAAATACTCGAAGCGGTCGTAGGTGTGGTTCCAGTAAACGGCGGGTTTTATGTGCAGCCACAATGTTTTGGTCTCTCCTTGCAGGGCGGTGAACACCTTTGCTACATGCTCAAACTGCGTGTCGCTACCCGCACCATAGAAAGAGTTGGAGCCAAAGTCCTTCATGCTCATTCCCGCATGCCACTTGACGTTGATGTTGCGGTCGTCGTAAACACCTTGATAGAATGCCTTTCCACCTTCGTAGTCGGTGTTCAGCGCACCCGACTTGGCGCGGTTGTAGCCGTCGCTTCTTTTATAACTTCCGCTTATCTGATTGTTCCAGTTGCCTGTTTTTATGTTGGTGCGGCCGCCGATGGTGAAATATCCGAAACTGCCTCCTTCGGTGTTGAGGTCGAGGCTGCTCTTGTCGGCGGTCTTCGTCACTATGTTTATCGCTCCCACAAGACTCGATGTGCCGAACAGTCGACTTGCAGGTCCTTCGATAATCTCTATTCTTTCAATCTCACTTAGGTCAACAGGATACTCCACCGAGTTATGTCCTGTCTGCGGGTCGGTAATGTCGATGCCGTTCAGCAGCACCGCCACCTGCTCTTGTGTGCCTCCTCTGATGCCGATGTCTGTCTGTGCTCCTAGTGCCCCTCGTTGTCTGACATCCACGCCAACGGCATATTTCAGCAGGTCGTTAATACTTTGTACCGGCGCCGCTTGAATCTCCTCGCGACTCAGTACAGTTACCATTCTCGCCGCCTTACCTAAGGTAAGCGGCGCAAGGGAGCCCGTCACTTCGACGTTTTCAAGCATTACCTCCTTGTCATCGTCCACAGGGTCGATGCTGGTTGTGCGTGTGCTGATGCCGTCGGCTTTGGCGTAAGTGAGCGTGGAGACACTAAGCGTGCCCACAATCACCACCTTTCCGAGGCAAGAGAACAACGCATAACCCTTGTTCAAGAAGCGCTTGAACTTGATTGGCTCGCGTTTGTTAAATAAATTACTGTACATTATTATATTATTTATGCCTTGCATCATGGCAAAGCGACTGCAAAGGTAGCAAAAAAAAGTAATATTCGCTCCTTAATTGGAAATAAAAGCGTACCTTTGCCCGTGTTATGACATATTCAATTATTGGTACTGGGGCAATTGGCGGATATTATGGAGGCCGCTTGATGAAGGCAGGAAGACAGGTGCGTTTCCTGCTTCACAGCGATTATGACTATGTAAAGCAGAACGGACTTCAGATAGATTCTTGCGACGGTTCGTTCCATCTGGATAATGTCGAGGCATATTGCGACACGCAAGAGATGCCCAAGTCAGATGTGGTTATAGTGTGTTTGAAGACAACAAACAATCACTTGCTGAAGCAGATGCTTGCGCCTATTGTCGGCAAAGACACTATAGTGGTGTTGATTCAGAACGGAATAGGGGTGGAGGCTGACCTGCAAGAGCAGTTCCCCGCGTTGCATATTGTGGCAGGACTCGCGTTCATTTGCTCGGGAAAGGTAGGTCCTGGCCATGTGTCTCATCAATGCTACGGTAGCATAAACTTAGGAAACTTCTCCTGTCCAGATGCAGATTTCAAGGCATTGCTCGGCGATATGCAACAGGCGGGCATTGAGGCGGCTGCCGTTCCGTATGCCGAAGCACGATGGAAAAAGGCCGTTTGGAACATGCCGTTCAACGGAATGACCGTGGCGCTGAACACGTCCACCGACCTTCTGCTTAAGAATCCCGCCACCCGTCAACTCATTTACGACCAAATGATGGAGGTTATTGGTGCGGCACAGGCGCTTGGAGTGACAGGCCTCGATGCTTCTTTTGCCGACAAGATGATGATAACCACCGATGCGATGGTACCCTATAGTCCTTCGATGAAGCTCGATTTCGACTTTCATAGGCCGATGGAGATAGAGTATCTTTACCTTCGTCCGATAAGAGAAGCGGCAAAGGCAGGTTTCAGCATGCCTAAACTCACGATGCTCGCTGCTCAGTTGCAGTTCATTCAAGAGAGGAATGTCAAGAGCAAGTGATATGTCTTGAACTCCCGTTTATATACCTTTTAGATACTCAAAGACCCTTTTTCATCATGCGAAAAAGGGTCTTTGGGCATGTCAAACATGCTCTTTGGGAAGCCGAAGCATAATGTTTGGCATTATGATGTTATAACTTCTCTCCGCAATGTGAGCAGTAACGGTCCTTGCTCCGCACCTTTCCGCCGCATCGTGGACATAGTCCTTTCTCCACTTTCTTGTTTGTTTCGTCTATGAATGTTGCAGAAACGATGCCCGTGGGTACGGCGATGATAGTGTAACCGAGCAGCATGATGAATGCTGAAAGGATTCTTCCGAGAGGCGTGACAGGCGTGATGTCGCCATATCCCACGGTGGTCATAGTCACTATTGCCCAATAGACGCTGGTGCCTATGTCGGTGAACTCTGTGCCAGGCTGTCCGTTCTCAATCATATACATCAACGTTCCGAGACAGGTGACGAGGATGAGCACGAACATGAAATACACCATTATCTTGTTGAGGCTCTTGCGGAGCGAGTGCATGAGCAGGTAACCCTCGTTGAGAAAGCTGAACAGTTTGAAGATGCGGAACACGCGGATGAAACGGAACGAACGCAACAGTATCATGTAGCGCGCGCTCGGGAAGAAGAACGAGAGGTAGGGTGGCAGGGTGGCGAGAAGGTCGATGACACCGAAGAAACTCAATGCATAGTCGCGAGGACGTGGCGAGCAGTAGAGTCGTGCGATATATTCTATCGTGAAGAAACCTGTGAGTATGTATTCAAGAATTTCGAGAATGGTCTTGAATGTGCGTGCCATAGTCGGCACACTCTCGATGAACGAGACAATGAGACTGAGGGAAATGGCAATGATGAGCACGATGTCGAACATCTTGCCTGCCGGGGTGTCAGCCTCGAAGATGATGTTGTAGAGATTCTCTTTCTCTAACCAAGACGGTTTCTTCATAATTATACCTCCTCTTTAACTTTCTTTCTTTTAAAGTATTGCTTCACTCGCTTGTCTTCCAGTTATTTCTCTGTTCCCAGTTTTCTTTTTCTTTCTCTGAATATAACCTATAGAATAATCATTCGGCGCTTATTCTGCCACGAGGCGATATATGCAACTGTAATAGTCTTTGTCCAACGGCAGTTCAAGTCCGTTCTCCATGAGCAGTCGTCCGCTCATTGTCTTGCCATTAAGTGTCGTAGGCTGTTGTCCGACGCGCACGTTCAGTTCGGTGATGCGGTAGTTGGTGTCGGGGTTAAGCCCTGCCAATCGTACTCGCGGAACAGGCTGATTGTAAAGGAATTGCAGACGATAGCCAAAAAGCACAGCCTCGTTCTTTTGGTCGTTTGTGTACATCAGCGATGCGATTCCCTTGTTATCGTATGGCGACACCAGGCGATAGAGATTGCCGAGTTGCACGATGTCGCGAACGCCCTTGTAGTCGTTGATGGCACGGCGGCATTGTTCGCGCTCTTCGTCGCTCATCTTGCTTGGCTGCAACTCTATTCCGAGACGCCCCGACATTGCAACATCGGTGCGGAACTTAATAGGAGTTGTGCGGCCGGTGTTCCAGTAGGGAGAATGACCTATGTGCTGGGCCATAGCGTTTGAGGGGAAGAAATAACTTGTTCCCCATTGTATGAAAACGCGCTGGTATGGGTCGTTATTGTCGCTTGTCCAGAACTCCTCGAAGTAGGGCAGAAGTCCATAGTTTACTCGTCCGCCACCGCTTGAGCAGTCTTGAATCACGAGGTTAGGATACTTTGCGCGTATGCGCTCAAGCGTTTTTATAAGACCGCGATGATACTCGATGTAGAGGTGGCTCTGCTTATTGGCAGGCAGATAGGACGAACCGAAGTTCTGAAGAGAGCAGTTGGCGTCCCATTTTATGTATGCGATTTCAGGATTTTCGGTCATCAAGTCGTCGACAATGCGGAAAACGAAGTCCTGCACCTTTGGGTTGGTCATGTCGAGAAGCATCTGAGTGCCTCCGCGTCCCAGTTTCAGGTCGCGTCCCTTCTCTTGAAGCACCCAGTCGGGATGTTTCTCGAAGAACTCGCTCTTGGTGTTGCTGCTCTCAGGCTCAATCCAGATGCCGAAGTCGATGCCCAGGCTCTTTGCCTTCTTCACTAGTGTTGCTATGCCGTTGGGCAGTTTCTTCTTGTCAACCATCCAGTCGCCGAGTGTTGTCACGTCGTCGTTGCGCTGGTATTTGTCGCCAAACCATCCGTCGTCCATAACGAATAGTTCGCCACCCATGTCTTTGATGTCTTCCATCATCTGGAACATGCCGTCTTCCTTGATGTCGAAATAAACGCCTTCCCAAGAGTTGAGCAGAATCTTGCGGGTCTTGTCTCCTTGATGCAGCCATCCTTCATGGCGCGCCCAGCGGTGGAAGTTACGGCTTACGCCGCCCATTCCCTCGTCAGACATGGTGATGGCAAGTTTCGGAGTGGTGAACACCTCGCGTGGTTCCAGAATGTATTCTGTTGTCTGCGGGTCGATGCCGGCATAGAAGTGATGCAGTTTGTTTCCTGTGGTGTTCACGCGGAGTTCGTAATTACCGCTCCAGCAAAGTGCAGCACCTATTACTCGCCCTGTGTTTTCCTGCGGTTTGCCGTCGAGAGAGAACATCACTTCAGGTGCGTCGCAATGTGCATTGCGTGCTCCGTCGCTGTTGCGTATTATCTGTTCGCCAATGGTGAGCGGTTCCTCTACAGGCCAGGTCTCTGCACTCCAGTCGCCATGCATGTGAGTGAACCACACGTTGCCCTGACGCATAACGAGATGTCCTGAGTCGTATCGTTTAAGTGTTATGGCTTTCTTCTCCGAATGCTGTATCTCCGTCCATGTCTCGATCATGTCGAGGTTGTTATATGCCTTATAGAAGATTTTGAGGGTTACAGGATAAACCTTGTCTTTCATGGTGATCGTGGTGACGGTGGCATTTCCCTCGGTGCTGGTTGACACATTGTCAACGGTGGGGTAGAGTGTCCAGTTGCCGTCGGCGTGAAGCACCTGCAATGCAGGCAGCGCCAGCATGTCGTTTTCGCCGAATGAGGGGTATGCGAGAGAGTTGAACGCAGAACCCGATTCTGACAGTTGCTTGATTTCAGAATCGCTTAGGCGCGGACCATAGTAGTCCATAAATAGCTGACCTCCGTCATTGGCATGCATTACGATAGATGTTTTTGGGGTTTTCACTACAATGTCGCCTTCCCATGCCATTACAGGCATTGCAAGCGATAGAAGTGCAATAACTACAATAGTTAAAGTTTTCTTTTTCATACAGGATAAGTTTTTTCAAAGGTTATGTTTCCGAAATACAAAGGTATAAAAAATAAGCGAAACGTCAAAACGTTTCGCTTGTTTTTTGATTATTGCTATTTACCTCTTATAAGTCTCGAACTTACATCCTGTGATGTTTACATCAACAAAGTTGTCCTTGTCGATATCTTTCTTGGTGTAGAAGAATGACGCACTTCAGGCCTTCAAGTCCATGAGCGGAGATGGCGGTCTTGGAGTTGTGGCTCGTCACGCGGGTTATGTCTATGTCCTGGAAATCGGGGGCGAACTCCACTTTCTGGTTCTTCTGCTCCGAGCCTTCCTTGTAGTTGTATTTCTTGTCGATGTAGGTACACTCGAAGATGATAGCCTCTTCCTTGATGTCTGTCATCGTGATGTCACTTATCCTGATGCCCTCGGTCTTGCCGCCTCTGCCGACGCCGCTCTTGAAGCGCAGGCCGGTGTCTGTTCCGGAGAAAGTGCAACGGCGAACAACGATGTTCTTCATGCCGCCCGAAACATCAGAACCTATAACGAAACCGCCATGTGCATGGAATACTGTGTTGTCTTGAATGAGAATATCCTCGCAAGGGCCAGCCTTAACGCCAGATGCTCCTGTGCCTCCCTTCATGCATATGCCGTCGTCGCCAGCATCAACAACCGAGTTGATGAGGAGCACGGTGCGGCAGTTGCTCAGGTCGATGGCGTCTCCGTTCTGCGCATTCCACGGGCAGCGTACCGTAACGCCGTCAATTATCACATTCTCGCAACGTACAGGATGGAGGTGGAATCGCGGGGAGTTCTGTATCGTGACACCTTCAACCTTCACGTTCTTACAGTCGGTCAATCTGATGAGGTCGGCGCGCATCTTCTCTTGTGTCTCGCCGTCAGAAGCGATATTATCATAGTGCTTCAGCCCGTAAGGAAGCCAGATGCTGCCATCAGAAGAGATAGTTCCTCCCATGCTGGTGAACTCTTTCCATTCCACATCGCTCACCTTGTTGCGTTTCACAGGTCTCCATTGCGCGCCGTTTCCGTCGATTATTCCTTCGCCGGTGATGCAAATGTTAGTGCGTTTGCTTGCATTGATGAGTGGGGTGGCCTTGTCCTCTTTCACTCCGTTGTTCTCTTTCACGTGAAGAGTCTTGTCTGGCGATGCCATGATTATGGCGTTGCGCTCCAGATGAAGGTCGATGTTGTCCTTTAGGGAAATAAGTCCGGTGAGATAAACACCTTGCGGAACAACGAGTCTGCCGCCGCCTTTCTTCTCAAGTGCGCTAATGGCTTTTTTGAAAGCCTCTGTGTTTAGCGACAAACCATCGCCTACGCCTCCGAAGTCCTTGATATTCACTTCGTTGGCGGGAATCACGGGCTCCGTTACTTTAGTCATTGGCGAAGCCAGATTAGCATAGCAACCCGTGTAGTCTTTTGCTTCGGCAGAGACGAGAGCCAACAGTCCTGCCACAAAAACGATAAACCTTTTCATTGTTTTAGTCTTGTTTGTTATAGTTTGTTTTAGTAGAATTGTCTTGCGAGTGCAAAGATATGAATTAAAAAACAAATAAATGCAATTGTAACAACATTTATCACAAAACGTAACAAAAATTTAATAACTCCTCACTCCTAACTAAAAAAGGAATGCCCCTGCAATGAGCGAACTCAAATACAGGGGCGGGTGAAAGGAGGAGGTGGTACCACCAGGAATCGAACCGGGGACACACGGATTTTCAGTCCGTTGCTCTACCAACTGAGCTATGGCACCATTGGTTTTGTTTGCGGGTGCAAAGGTACAACTTTTTATTTTATTATTTCGACACCAGTCGTTATTTTTGTCTTGTGTTATTGTTTTTTAACAAATGGCGATTGCTTTCTCTGTTTCTTCCGTTTGGACGTGAAAAGAATAATCCCGTGGTCGGGAAGAACCACGGGATTATACATTATTATATTATAGGGAGTTTCTGATTACTCGCCCTTCTCAAGTTTAGCCTTGAGTTCTGCAAGACCAGCGATGTCGCCGAGAGTGGTGCTTGCTGCAACATTGTTGATTGCAGGTGCTTCCTCTTTCTTAGCAGCGCGTGGCTTGCGAGCAGCCTTCTTAGGCTCTTCCTTCGCGTCCTCGAAGGTACGGCTGTGTGAAAGGATGATACGCTTTGTCTCCTTTACGAACTCGATTACCTTGAAGTCGAGTTCCTCGCCAAGCTGTGCCTGTGAACCGTCTTCCTTGATGAGGTGCTTTGGAGTAGCGAAGCCTTCGCCACCTTCGTTGAGAGCGATAACGGCACCCTTGTCGATAACCTCAGTAATCTTGCCCTGGTGAACAGAACCTGGAGTGTAGAGTGTCTCGTAAGTGTCCCAAGGATTGTCCTCAAGCTGCTTGTGGCCGAGAGAGAGACGGCGGTTCTCCTTGTCTATTTCGAGAACAACAACGTCGATTTCTGCGCCAACCTGAGTGAACTCTGATGGGTGCTTAACCTTCTTTGTCCAAGAGAGGTCGCTGATGTGGATAAGTCCGTCAACACCTTCCTCGAGTTCAACGAAGATACCGAAGTTAGTGAAGTTGCGAACCTTAGCGGTGTGCTTGCTGCCAACAGGATACTTAACCTCGATTGTCTCCCATGGGTCTTCCTTAAGCTGCTTGATGCCGAGAGACATCTTGCGCTCCTCGCGGTCGAGAGTAAGGATAACTGCCTCTACCTCGTCGCCAACGTGCATGAATTCCTGTGCGCTGCGGAGATGCTGGCTCCAAGACATTTCTGAAACGTGGATAAGTCCTTCAACGCCCGGTGCAATCTCAACGAATGCGCCGTAGTCAGCGATAACGACAACCTTACCCTTAACGTGGTCACCAACCTGAAGGTCTGCGCTGAGAGCATCCCATGGGTGTGGGGTGAGCTGCTTCAGACCGAGAGCGATACGCTTCTTCTCGTCGTCAAAGTCGAGAATAACAACGTTGATCTTCTGGTCGAGAGCAACAACTTCGTGTGGATCGCTTACGCGGCCCCAAGAAAGGTCTGTGATGTGGATGAGTCCGTCAACACCGCCGAGGTCAACGAATACACCGTAAGAAGTGATGTTCTTAACGGTACCTTCGAGAATCTGACCCTTTTCGAGCTTGCCGATAATCTCCTTCTTCTGTGCCTCGAGTTCTGCCTCGATGAGAGCCTTGTGAGAAACGACAACGTTGCGGTATTCCTGGTTGATTTTTACAACCTTGAACTCCATTGTCTTGCCTACGAATACATCGTAGTCGCGTATTGGGTGAACGTCGATCTGGCTGCCTGGCAAGAATGCCTCGATGCCAAATACATCTACGATCATACCGCCCTTTGTGCGGCACTTCACGTAACCCTGGATAACCTCATTGTTCTCAAGAGCAGCGTTAACACGCTCCCAGCTCTTGCTTACGCGAGCCTTCTTGTGAGAAAGCAACAGCTGACCTTTGCGGTCTTCCTGATTCTCAACGTAAACCTCAACGATGTCGCCAACCTTAAGGTCTGGGTTGTAGCGGAACTCGCTTGCAGGAATGATACCATCACTCTTGTAGCCGATGTTTACGATGACTTCTTTCTTGTCAACGGAGATAACCTTACCGTCAACAACTTGATGCTCTGAAACCTTGTTAAGGGTTTCGTCGTAAGCCTTTTCAAGTTCTTCTTTGCTTACGCTTGCGCTGCTGCCATTCTCGAATTCTTCCCAGTTGAAGTCTTCCAGTGGCTGAACGTTCTTTAAATCTGACATAAAATAATTAATTAAAATTGTTATTAATAAAGTTAGACTTTATGTGAATTAACTCGTGCCATGCGGCAGAAAACCGCAAAGCGGGTGCAAAATTACAAAAAATATTTCAAATAGCGGTTATCTTGTTGAAAATCTTTGCTTTACAAGGCCGTTATTGTCATTGTTTTTAATTATTATTAACTAACCGCTAACCTTAATGCAAAAGAAAACCGCCAAACTCTGAGAGTCTGGCGGCAATTTTCTTTGCTTTTCTGTTCGAGCTAAATTATTTAGCTGAGTCAGCAGCAGCGCTATCTACTGGAGTAGCAACTGAGTCAGCAGCGCTGTCAGCAACAACTGTAGAATCAGTTGTCTGAGCGTCGTTGTTTGCCTTCTGCTCTGTGCAAGATGCGAATGAGATAGCTGCGATAGCTACGAACATTAAAACTAACTTTTTCATTTTCTTTGCTTTTTAAATCTGTAAAACAATCATTTGTTTATTAAAACGGTGCAAAGGTAAGCATTTTTTTGATACGTTGTTCTTTTTTTTGAGTTTTTTTTTAGGTGTTTTTGTAACTTTTTTGCAACGTGCTGAATATCAGTCGTTTATAAATGTTTAAATACTGTTAAAATTTTAGTTAATCGTAAGTTGTGTGCCCAAACAGCGTTTTTTTCAACTTTATTTTGTACCTTTGCAGTCGTTATAACATGCGTGCTCTTGCGCGCGTATATATAATAAGGTATATGATAGACACTTCAGTATTCCAGAACAAGACTGCAAAGTATGTCACATTAGGCTGTAAGTTGAATTTCTCCGAGACTTCCACTTTCGGCAAGATGTTGCAGGAGATGGGCGTTCGCACCGTTGACAAGGGTGAGAAGGCCGACCTTTGCATGATTAACACTTGTAGCGTTACTGAAGTGGCCGACCACAAATGCCGTCAGGCGATACACAAACTTGTGAGGGAGAACCCCGGTGCTTTCGTGGTGGTGACCGGCTGCTATGCTCAGCTTGAGGCTCAGACGGTTGCCGAGATACCAGGCGTGAGTCTTGTGCTTGGAAGCAATGAGAAGGCTACCCTGATACAGTTCCTCTCGGAAGAGTGGGGCAGGGCGATGCAGGGCAGCGCTGAACAGGGAGTCTATCATGTGGTTAAGACAAAAGACATCAAGTCGTTTGCTCCATCATGTTCGCGCGGCAACCGCACAAGATATTTCCTCAAGGTGCAAGACGGGTGCGACTATTTCTGCACATATTGCACCATTCCCTATGCGCGAGGCTTCAGCCGGAATCCCTCTATCAGTTCTTTGGTGAAGCAGGCAGAGCAGACGGCGCTGGAAGGCGGCAAGGAGATAGTGCTTACGGGAGTGAACATCGGAGACTTTGGCAAGACAACGGGCGACTCGTTCATCGACTTGCTCAGGGCTTTGGATGATGTCGAGGGAATCAAAAGATATCGCATCAGCAGCATAGAACCTGATTTGCTGACCGACGAGATAATATCTTTCTGTGCTGGAAGTCGCAGCTTCATGCCGCATTTCCACATCCCTTTGCAGAGTGGAAGCGATGAGGTGCTCCGGCTGATGCACCGCCGTTACGACTCGGCGTTGTTCGCTCATAAGATAAACCTCATAAAGGAAGCGATGCCCGATGCCTTCATCGGCGTCGATGTAATGGTGGGAACGCGTGGCGAGACACCCGAGCGTTTCGAGGAATGCTACGACTTGCTTGAACGGCTCGACGTCACTCAACTGCATGTGTTCCCTTACTCCGAGCGCCCGGGTACGGCGGCATTGAAGATTCCGTATGTGGTAAGCGACAAGGACAAGAAAGCGCGCTCGCACAGGCTTTTGGAACTCTCAGACAGGAAGACACGCTCTTTCTATAAGAGGTACATCGGCACAGAGGCGGAAGTGCTCTTCGAGAAGGCAGCAAGGGGGCGTTCCATGCATGGCTTCACCCGCAATTACATTCGTGTGGAACTCCCCGCACGACTCGCAAGCGACGAACTTGACAACCAGCTTGTAATGGTCCGTCTCGGCGATTTCAATCATGACGGCTCTGCTTTGAGGTGCGAAATAATATAATTCAAACAGAAATGGACAAGGTTGCAATAGTTATCCTGAATTGGAACGGCGAGAAGATGTTGCGCAAGTTCTTGCCTTCTGTGATTGAGCACTCGTCTCAAGCGCAGGTTTATGTTGCCGACAATGCTTCTACAGACGGTTCCTTGGAGTTGCTGAGAACGCAGTTCCCGATGGTGAAAACCATCGTTCTCGACCGCAACTGGGGCTTTGCCGAAGGCTACAACAAGGCTCTGGCGCAGGTTGATGCAGAGTATTACGTCCTGTTGAATAGCGATGTGGAAGCCACTCCGCAATGGCTCGATCTGCTTGTTGATTTCATGGATTCCAACAAGGATGTTGCTGCTTGCCAACCAACGTTGATGTCCGATGCCATGCGCGACATGTTTGAATATGCAGGAGCAGACGGCGGTTTCATCGACCGCTACGGTTACCCGTTCTGCCGAGGCAGGATTTTCGATGTGGTGGAGCAAGACGAAGGCCAGTATGACGACATTTGCGACGTGTTCTGGGCTACGGGAGCGTGCCTGCTGATTAGGTCTGAAGACTATTGGAAGGCAGGCGGTCTTGACGGCCGTTTCTTCGCGCACAACGAGGAGATAGACCTCTGCTGGCGTCTCCGCCTTCTTGGGCGCCGCATCTGCTGCAATCCCATGAGTTATGTCTATCATGTGGGCGGCGGCACCCTTCCCAAGGGCAATCCCCGCAAGACCTTCCTCAATTTCCGCAACAACCTCACGATGCTCTATAAGAACCTTCCCCAAGAAGAGCTGGGCAAGGTGATGCGTGTGCGTTGGCTGCTCGACTATGTAGCCGCATGGCAGACGCTTGTCTTTAAGGGTAATTTTGGCGACTTCAAGGCAATCTACAAGGCTCGCCGTGCATTCAAGAAATGGAGGCATGAGTTTGATGCCGACCGCGAAAGAATACATTCTACGGCTGTTAATCCGCATATTCCAGAACGCCGCAATTTCAGCATTGTGTGGCAGTATTATGTAAAAAAACATAAAACATTTGCCGATTTGCCCAAATAAATCTTAACATATGAATGCCGTTTTAAACCACATCTGAAGTTTGGTGTCATAGAATTGAATCAAATAAATTATGGTTTAAAACAATAAGTTATGAAAAAAATTATTTTGAGTATTGTTGCCGCAATGGCAATGAATTGCGCAATGGCGCAGGAAGCGCCTGCAGGGGATAACAAGTGTAAGTGTGAGCAATGTGATTGCAAAGGCAAGTGCGAGAACTGCGACAAGAAGCAGCAGCGTCCCGACCGCACCGAGATGATGACTCGCATGTTGAACCTCACTCCAGAACAGGCTGAAAAGGTGAAAGCGCTCAACGAGAAGTATCCAGAGCTGATGCGCATGCATCGCGGAGGTCATCGTGGCGGACACGGAATGCGCGGTGGCTTTGGTCCTCGTCAGGACAAGAAACAGGATGTTGACGGCACAACAGGAGCAACGGCTCAGCAGCCGAGACAACGCCCTTCAAGAGAGGATATGGAGAAGCGGATGCAGGAGATGAAGAAGCAGAGAGAGGCTTACGATGTAGAGCTCAAGGACATCCTCACCAAGGAGCAGTTTGAGAAATACGAGAAGAACAGGCCACAGCCGGGACAATTCAGAAATGGTCGCGGACCGCGTCGATAAGATATAGAAACCCCCTCCGTACCTCCCCGAGGGGAGGCTGAGGCCCCACTCGCTCGGCTTTGGCTTTGTACAGCAAAGAAACCTCCCCCAAAAGGGGAGGCTTTTTTATCACTATTGTTGTGAATTCTATCTCCCCTCCCTGTGGGGGGGGCGACCAGGAGAGGGATTGTTTTTTGGCACAGATTATGCGGATTGACACGGAATATTTCCGCCCCCTAGCAGGGGGAGGTCAGGAGGGGATTGTCTACCCCATAGGGAGGAAAACAAAAACACCACACCCCCAAAAGGAAGAGGCATTTTGAAAGTCCATAAGATTCAGTATCTTATTTTGTTATTCAACCCCTCCCTACATGGGAGTGGTTGGGGGAGAGGCTTTACCTTATAAAAAAACATCCGCAATGTCTCCCCGGGCATTGCGGATGAATTATGATTGAAAAAGCTGAATTCTTTAGTAAGCGAACAGAGGATAGTCCTTCATCGTTTCGTTCACGCGGGCGCGAACGCTAGCAATAACCTCCTCGTTCTCGGGGTCGTTAAGAACGGTCTCGATGAGTTCTGCGATGAGAACCATGAGGTCTTCCTTAGCGCCGCGTGTGGTGATGGCTGGAGTGCCGAGACGCAGACCTGATGTCTGGAATGCCGAACGGCTGTCGAACGGCACCATGTTCTTGTTC
This sequence comes from uncultured Prevotellaceae bacterium, assembly GCA_900315095.1. Taxonomy (GTDB): domain Bacteria; phylum Bacteroidota; class Bacteroidia; order Bacteroidales; family Bacteroidaceae; genus Prevotella. The sequence continues at coordinate 197,940 of OMXS01000002.1, forward strand.
ACCGTGATATCGGCTGCCACGAGAGCGTTCTCTGCCACCTTACCCGTCAGGTCAGGATACTTAGAGCGTAGGTCAACGAGCATAGAGTGGTTGTCTGTGCCGCCGCTTACGATGTGGAAGCCGCGCTTGATGAGTTCCTCTGCAAGCACCTTGGCGTTCTTCTGCACCTGCTTTGCCCACTCCTTGAACTCTGGCTGCAATGCCTCGCCGAAGGCAACTGCCTTTGCTGCTATGACATGCTCCAGCGGACCGCCCTGCTGTCCTGGGAACACGGCGCTGTTGAGCAACTGGCTCATCATCTTTGTAACACCCTTTGGAGTCTTCAGGCCCCAAGGATTCTCGAAGTCCTTGCCCATGAGGATGATACCACCGCGCGGACCGCGAAGTGTCTTGTGTGTGGTAGAAGTCACGATGTGAGCATATTTCACAGGGTTGTCAAGCAGTCCGGCAGCGATGAGACCTGCTGGGTGAGCCATATCTATCATGAGCAGCGCACCTACCTTGTCGGCAATCTCGCGCATGCGCTTGTAGTCCCACTCACGGCTGTATGCCGAGCCGCCGCCGATAATCAGCTTCGGCTTGTGCTCCAGAGCCAGAGCCTCCATCTCGTCATAGTCAACGCGGCCAGTTTCCTTGTTGAGGTTATAGCCTATAGGATGATACAGAATACCGCTGGTGTTCACGAGCGAGCCGTGAGAAAGGTGGCCGCCGTGGTCGAGGTTCATGCCCATGAAGGTGTCGCCCGGCTTCAGCACAGCCAGCAGCACGGCGGCGTTGGCCTGTGCTCCCGAGTGGGGCTGCACGTTGGCATATTCTGCTCCGAATAGTTTGCACACACGGTCGATGGCCAACTGCTCAACTTGGTCCACCACTTGGCATCCGCCGTAATAGCGTTTGCCAGGATATCCCTCGGCATACTTGTTTGTAAGGTACGAGCCCATGGCCTCCATTACCTGGTCACTAACAAAGTTTTCTGAAGCAATCAGCTCCATGCCTTTCAGTTGGCGCTGGTGTTCTTTCTCGATCAACTCGAAAATCTGGTCGTCTCTTTTCATTACTTTTTTACTAATATAAATAAGGTGATTGATTTTCTGTGCAAAGGTAGTGCAAGAAGTGGAGACTACCAAATTTTTACTTCTCTTTTTTCACAACCGTGCGCACATCCCTTCAACCGCGGCGGATATTTTTTGCATAGTCATCGCAGATTGCAATTAAAAAGATGAAAAAAAGATAAAACAGATATAACTATATTGCATATTTTGCACAAAATGACGTACTTTTGCAAGCAAAGAATGTAATTACTTAAGACTAAAAAACGTGTATTTATGATGAAAAGACTAATTTTTGCCATCCTGCTGACGGGCGGGGCTATGGTGGCGACAGCTGACAACTACGATTATCCGTATCTCACGTTTGAGAACAACGACGGCAGCGCAACATCCGTTAGCGTGGAGTCGCTGACAATTACCATTTCCGACGGGAAACTCGTAGCCGGCGACAAGACTTTCACGCTGGCAAGTCTCTCAAAGATGTACTTCTCTACCGAGGCAACCGGGATAGAGAACGTCAACGACGCATCGCAACAGGGCGAGGCACGCTATTACGACCTGCAGGGCCGCATGGTCGAGAACCCTGCTCACGGAGTGTTTATTAAGAAGGTAAACGGAAAAACCACTAAAGTCGTACTGAAATGAAAAAGACACTTGCCATTATCAGCGCCCTCATACTGACGATAGCAGCAGGGGCGCAGACGCTGAATGTGAAGGTGGGAAGCGTCATCTATCAGTTCCCGGCCACACAAACAGGCGATATGACCTATAGCGACGGAACATCGCTCACCATTATGGGCAAGACGTTCACGCTGACCGATATCGACAACATGACCATCGACAACACTCAGGTGACCGACGGCGCCATAAGCGTGGAGTACAACGGCACCCAGGCAACCGTGAAGGTGGCGGGCAACGTGGCTCAGTACGTCACGCCAACCGTAAGCGGAGCGCACGTCTCGATAGAGCAGGGGAGCGACCTGGCAGAAGAGATAACCTACACGCTCTCAGGCACATCCACCGACGGAGAGTTCTACATGTCAGGCTCGTACAAGGCCACCGTGGAACTCGACGGACTGACACTTACCAACGCCAATCCCGTGTTTAGCGGGGCTGCCGTGCATATCCAGAACGGCAAGCGAATAAAGATAAAACCGCTCACAGGAACAACCAGCACCCTCGTAGATGCTGCTGGCGGCTCGCAGAAGGGCTGCCTCTACATCAAGGGCCACGCCGAGTTCGCTCAGAAAGGCACACTCAACGTCACGGGCAACGTGAAGCACGCCATCAAGGCGGGCGAGTATATCAGCCTGAAGAATGCCACCCTCAACGTGCTCGGAGCCGTGGGCGACGGCATCTCGTGCAACCAGTTCTTCCTCATGGAGAGCGGTACCGTTAACATCAGCGGCACGGGCGACGACGGAATACAATGCGACCTCGAAGGCACCGAGTCAACAGGCGAGACAACCGACCATGAGGACGAAGACACCGGAAACATCTACATCAGCGGCGGAACAATAACCATCAACGCCGACGCCATAGCGGCAAAGGGCATAAAGAGTGCCGGCGACATGAACATCAGCGGCGGAACATTCAACATCACCACCACAGGCAAGGGAATGTGGGACACCGAGGACCTCGAGACAAAGGCCGCATGCTGCCTCAGCGCCGACGGCAACATGAACATCAGCGGCGGAACGATGACTCTCAAGTCAACAGGCTCGGGAGGCAAGGGAATGAAGTGCGACAACATGCTCACCATCACCGACGGAACAATCAACGTCACCACAACAGGCGCGCTCTACTACAACAACGGAACCACCGAGAACACCAACTACACAGGAAACACCGACCAGGTGAGCAGCCAGTACTACTCGTCGCCAAAGGGCATCAAGGCGGGAACAAAGACCGAGGCAGGCACCACATGGCAGAACGGACGATACGTCACCACATATAACTACAGCGGAGGAATCGTTATCAGCGGAGGCACCATAACCGTTACCACCAGCGGCAGAAACGGCGAAGGCATAGAGAGCAAAAACACCCTCGTGATTAACGGCGGACACATCACCGTGAACGCATACGACGACGCCATAAACGCAGCGCAAGACCTCACCATCAACGCAGGATATGTTCATGCGCACGCCACGAACAACGACGGCATCGACTCCAACGGCAACCTATACATCAAGGGCGGCGTGGTGTATGCCATCGGAGCCACAAACCCCGAACTGGCCATCGACGCCAATAGCGAGGAGCAGAAGAAACTCTACTTCACAGGAGGCACACTCGTGGCCATCGGCGGACTTGAGTCGGGCAGCAGCCTGTCACAGTCGTGCTACAGCTCTTCTTCATGGAACAAGAACACATGGTACGCCCTCTACAACGGCGGCACCCTCGCCCTGGCGTTCAAGACACCCGCAAGCGGAGGCAGCCGTCTGGTAGTGTCCACCTCAGGCACCACCTCGCTCAAGTCGGGAGTCAGCGTCTCGGGCGGCACCGAGTATTTCGGCGGCGAAGCCAACATCGGAGGCACCGTCTCGGGCGGCAGCACCGTAAGCCTCTCCTCATATACCGGTGGCGGTGGCGGTCCCGGCGGTGGTCCTGGCGGTTGGTAAGAATTCACCCCTCCTCTAGCCCCTCTAGCCCCCTGAGTCAGGGGGCTGGGGGTCTGAACATCAACATTTGCCCATACATTTCCTCACGTTTCCGCCTCCTAACAGGGGGAGGTTAGGAGGGGATTGTTTGTTTCTCGTTCCTTTTTGGCACGGATTTCACAGAAAAACACGGACTAATCTCGCCCCTACGCTTATTTGTTAACCATCACAAAGAAAAATCCGTGTTAAATCCGCGTCATCTGTGCCAAAATGCAACATAAAAAGGCACAGATTAATATCTTTCAAAAGAATAACAAGACTATACAACTGACAAAAGTTCGCGTCCTATTTTATGAATCCCCTCCACGATGCGCTGGCGCTGCTGCGGACGTGGTTTCTTCAGTCCGTTTGCATAATGCGAGAGCAGATGCTGATTAATGCCTGAGGCACGACTGATGGCAGCGAGCGAGACATAAGGCTCGTAGGCACGAAGCATCGTTGTCACGTCTTTTAGGCAATATTCAAACTCATATTCGCCATCTACTAACCATTGCGGCAATTCGTCTCCATCTTCAAGCATTCCTTCGACATGGAAACGAAGAGTCTCTGGAATATCCCGAAGGAGTTCCTCGTATGTCTTTGCAGTCAACACAACAGCACCTGGCACATTTTCACCAAAGGTTGCTCCAAAATTCTTGTTGCACCATGCAACCTCCACTCTAATCTTTTCCATCTTATTTCTCCTCAATTGTAATTAAATAGTTTGACTGTGCAAAGGTAATAAAAATGATACTATTCTACAAGTAAAACGACAACAAAGTATTATTATTAATACTAATTAACTGCATGAAGTGAGAACACTTTCTGACGAAAAACGTCGAGGAAGGAAAAAACAACTTGCCAGTCCGTTGCCAGACTAAAAGCAAAATGGGTATATTGGATTGGGGAGGATTTAAACCATTATTATGCTGCCTAAAAAGGATGTCGTACTCAAGAAAAGAATCAGATAATCGCTCCAATGTTGGGTTAGATATTCCTCCTTATGGGCGGCGAAAACCTGATTCTGAGTGCAAAGATAAACAAATTAATCTATAGTATGCAATCTTCAGCGGGATTTAACATAATATTGTCAGAAAACATTCCTGAGGCGGTCAGGAGACACTCCCAAGACGGTCAGAAAGCACATGTGAAGATTCCGCCCCTTAGTCGCTCGGCTCTGCCGCTTTTATAGCGAAGCGGAGAAAGAACTGGGGAGGCCAGGAGGGGATACAATTCATAATTCATAATTCATAATGCATAATTCATAATAGCCCGCTCGACCTGTAGGGGCGTTCCCCCGTGTGCGCCCGTCTCGAAGAGTGTTGCAGATAATAAACAAAAACACCCCTCCCAAAGGAAGAGGCATTTTGTGATTTCAACCTCCCCTATGGGGGGAGGTATGGTGGGGGCTTTGAGAGACTTTTGGAAAGGTGGAAGGTGGAATTACGAAGGTTGGGAACTCCCCCCCTCGCCCTTTGGAGAGGGGTCGGGGGTGAGGCTCCCATAGTACTCCCCAAAGTCCTTGTAGCCCTCGGGCAGTTGATGATGCACCAGCGAGGGAAGGACCTGCTGCAGCTGTAGGAAGAGGCGCTCGCCAGGCGCGTCACGGTCGGGATACATGTGGAAGGAAAACGATAACGATAACGATGACGATAACGATAACGATGACAGCAGTTCCTTATCCTTTTTCGTGAGCAGCGTGGCGGAGGGGATGGCGATGGCCTTGTGACCGGCAGAGAGCATGGCCCAGCAGTCGGAGCAGCCCTCTGTTATCCACAGCTCGTCGCCCGGGCGCAGCAGGTTAAGCACAGGCAGGTTGTAAATGCCACATTCCGAGCCTTGTGGGAAGCGGAAGCGAGGTGGTTTGGTCGTTTGGGAGATTGGTGGTTTGGTCGTTTGAGGCTGGCTGCTCCAACTGAGGTTACGGTTCTGAACGCCCACCAGACGGCCCTCACGGTCGTAATAAGGAATCTGCAGCCACGGCACCTCCCTCTTGTCCTTCCACGAGGTCAGACGGCACCAGCGCACCACACGAGGGTCAATCCGACGCTCATCATACAGGAACCGCCGTGCCTCAGGCAGAAGCCAAGGGCGTTCAAAAAACCTTTCATAACGGGAAGCATCAAACGGCTTCGGCTCCGTTTCCTTTGGCCTGTACTCCGTCAGAATGATGTTGCTCTCGTCTGCCAGCCAATGGCAAGCCTCGGTGAATGTCTTATTCAAAAAACGCATCACCAGGTCTATCACATCCCCATGAGCATCGCATACGAAACACCTGTAATGATTCCTCCTTCCCAGCGCCATCGACGGATGATGGTCATCGTGAAATGGGCACAAGCACATCCGGCGGCTGTTCACCCGTAGCCCAAGTCGCTCCGCGACCCCTACGATAGAGAGGTCGCGCAGCTTTTGAATCTCATATTTTTCCATAATTATGAATTATGAATTACGCATTCCCCAGGAACTGAGCCGTTTTTGAATACAGTCCCGTTTCTGCAGAGTAGGTGATGAACCCTCGTTGCACCCATTTGTAGAGCTGATTCTTCGTTCCCTCAGCGCTCTTGCCTAGACTGGTGCGTAGTGCCTCCAATTGTGCCTCGTTGAAGGTGTCAGGCAAGTCTTCGAGCATGTTTTTCGGCCCTGCTTTTCTTGTCTCATCGGTCAGAGCGTCGCCACCCTTGAACATGTCGCCAAACACTTTTACCTTCGACCACAGGTCGTAATAGCAAAACCAAATCATGAACTCTCCGATGGAGCGACTCCATTTCTGGTCGTTCAATATCCATAGTGTAGCGGCTTTCTTCCATGCAGCGAAGATGCTGCGGTGTGACAGTTCGAAGAGCGTGTCGTCGTCGGCAAGGTCGGCCAGACGGGCCATCTCCTCTGCCAGTTGGTCGGCAACCTTGTTCAACGGCTTCACCACGAAAGTGCCCTTGCAGTTGTCCAAGCGCAAGATGTATTTGTCGAGTTTTTTCAGGAACTCCTCGTCGTACTGTCCTTGGCGAGGTATTTTTCCGCTGCGCTCACCGCGTGCCTTGTAGACGAAAGGAATACGGCCGAAGAACCCGTTAGTCATGTCCTTCTTATAGAACGTGCGTGCTGCGTCGGGAGTAGAACTGAACGTGATGTTCACTCGTAGTATCGGGTTGCCCGTCACGCCGTCTGCCGTTGCCCTTAACGCACCCGCCCTTTGGCAGTCATAAATGTTGCGGATGGTCTGGCTCACCTGTCGGTGACCTCCGCACATGCGGTCGGCCATCTCTATCTCGGGCAGGTTCAAGTACTGCGTGCGGCCTCCCTTTTTCTCTAGCGCCATAGCGTTCTGAATGAATGCCGGGTTAGTCAGGTCGGCAGGCGGGAACCAGAATGTCACGTCAGGACGTTCGGGCTTCTCCTTGTTCGCCCCTTTGGTTTTCACCTGGCGCTGCCAGTCCACCAGTTTCTCGTATTCCATCTCGTCATGAACACGGAACGGTCTCATTATTGCCTCTATAAGATGAGACAACTGTGCTTTTCCTACACCCGAAGGACCTATCAAGTGACCCATTTGGCCGCACAATTCATAGTATTTGTTATCAGAATACAAGAATTTAACATTAGTTAAATGGGCGGCAAGTGCAGGAATTGCCATCGGAACAAGCGGTTCTTGACAGCTGACAGTTCTGACAGTTGTTTTTTAAGGGTATTGCCTCCCTTGTATTTATATATAACTATCTATATATCAATTAGTTATATAATCTTTAGAAGGGGGTTATGTCTTTTTTTTTAATTGTCAGACTGTCAGCTGTCAGATTAATCCCTAGGTTATATTTCCTCTACCAGGCCATCGAGTGCCCAGAGAAGTTCGTTGCTCACGGCCATAGCGTAGCGCACCACGTCGAAGCCCTTTCCTGTCTTTATAGGCTTGAAGTTAGGGCGCAGCGAGCCGTCGTCGCGGCGCGTCACGGTGATATACTCCCCGTTGAACACGCGCGGGTTGCGCTTCTCGGGAACAGCCGGCTGCGTCTCCACGAAGGTGTAGTGAGCGTCCTTGCAGATGAACTCGTCCACGATGCTGTCGTTGTCGCGGCGCAGCACGCCCTGGTACTCCTTGCCCGTCTGCATGCTCGTGTCGCTACTGAGAATAGTCTTGAGGTCACAGCCCAAGTCTGTGTTGCGGT
>OMXS01000039.1 GCA_900315095.1 uncultured Prevotellaceae bacterium
CAACAGGACAACCGCGACACATCAACCCACAAGGGTATGTGGTACGCACGAGCTAAGATGCTCGACATCATCGAACTCGACGAGCTGGCTCAGCTCATTCAGGACAACACCACGGCAAAGAAAGCAGACGCACAGGCCGTGCTCACCGAAATGGTGGAGCAGATGAGGGCGCTGCTGAAACGGTCGTATGCCGTGAGGATTCCAGGACTGGGTATCTTCAAGGTTGGACTGAAGACCTCTCCGGCTCCATCCGCAAAGGAGTTCTCGGCTGCTAACAACGTGAAGGGCATGCGCCTGAACTTCCTCAACGAGTGGACCGTGGACAAGAACGGCAAACGCACCATCACCATGCTGCAGGGCGTGACGGCGAAGGAGTTGCCGAAGAATGCTGTAGGCGAGGAGGTTGAACCGTAAACAACCCATCCCCCCGAAAGCCCCCTCCACACCTCCCCCCATAGGGGAGGCTGGAAACACCAACAGAGTATGTGATTCCTAGTACATTTCTCCCTCTTGGAAAGGGGGAGTCAGAGGGGGATTGATTAACTGGCCTCTATTCTCGAGACAATCCCCTCCTGACCTCCCCCTACTAGGAGGAGGAAAGCCCCTATCAAGTGCAGTAACCCTTAAACTCCTAACTCCTCGCTCGACCCTGAAAGGGGCGCTTTTACCAAGCGGAGCGACTAAAAGAATTCATAACTCGTAACTCCTAACTCATAGATTTATACTCTCAACACGTAGTTTCATGACGCCGGCAGGAACGCGCACCTCCACGACATCACCCACTTTCTTGTTGAGCAATGCCTGTGCTATAGGCGACTTGATAGAGATTTTACCTTCGTGGATATCTGCCTCGTGCGGACTTACTATGGTATAGGTCATTTTCTTGTCTGAAGCGAGGTTGGTCATCTCCACCTTGCACAGCAACTGCACGCTGTTGGCACTCAGCCTCGACATGTCTATCACGCGGGCATTAGCCAGCACTTTCTGCTTGAAACTGATACGGCTGAGCAGACGTGCCTGTGCGCGCTTTGCAGCATGATACTCGAAGTTCTCGCTCAGGTCGCCTTTGTCGCGTGCCTCTGCAATGGCCTCCCTCACCTTAGGCAATTCCACGCTTTCCAGTTCATGCAGTTCGGCCACGAGATTATCGTAGCCCTCTTGTGACATATATTCCATAAAGAATTACGAATTTTGAATTTTGAATTACGAAGGTTCCTCAACCGTCGCAAGTATCGCGTCGCGGCATTGCTCCATAAGCCACTTCGGGGTGCTGGTGGCACCACAGATGCCGACGCTGTTGATGCCCTTGAGCCACTCGGGGTCTATCTCTTCTGCCCCTTCTATGAGGTGACTGTTGGGGTTGACACGCTGGCACTCGTTGAAAAGCACCTTGCCGTTGCTGCTCTTACGTCCGCAGACAAACAGGACTAAGTCGTGACGCTTGGCAAAGGCACTCACGTTGGGCATGCGGTTGGCCACCTGTCGGCAGATGGTGTCGAAACTCCGGAACTCAGCATCAGGCGAGATATGCTCCTTGATATACTCTATGATGCGCTGGAACTCGTCGAGCGACTTCGTCGTCTGAGAATAAAGATAGATGTCACGACTCATATCGAGTTGTTTGACATCATCAAAATGGGCTATAACAATGGCGTTGCCCTTGGTTTGTCCTACAAGTCCGAGCACCTCGGCATGTCCTTGTTTGCCAAAGATTACTATCTGTCCACCCTCTGTTGCTTCATACTGTTTCTTGATGCGACGCTGGAGTTGCAGCACCACAGGGCATGTGGCATCAATTATCTCGATATTGTTTTTCTCTGCAAGGGCATAGGTCTCTGGCGGTTCACCATGAGCTCGAAGCAACACCTTGACATTGTGCAACTCCTTCATCTCATCATGATTGATAGTTATGAGTCCCATATTGCGCAAGCGCTCACACTCCATACCGTTGTGCACTATGTCACCAAGGCAATAGAGCGTGCCGCCCTTTGCCAGCTCTTCCTCTGCCTTACGTATTGCGGTGGTTACTCCAAAGCAGAAACCACTACCATTGTCTATTTCTATATTTAGCATTTATCTTTGAACATTCTTTCTCCGCTTCGCTATGAAAGCGCCCCTTTGGGTCGAGCGGAACTTTGAACATTGAACTTTGCATTCATTCATAAGAGATTACAAAGTTCTATGCTTAAAGTTTTTCCTTCAACTCATTAAAATACATATCAAGCAAATCGCCAGCGGCGGCGAAACTTGTCTTTTCTCCATTAAGCACCGACTGCTCTGCGTGCTGAATATTCTCTTGTATCTTCTCGTTGTTGTAGAACGAGTTGCGCAAATGCTCGTTGATGCTCTCATACATCCAGTACTTCGCCTGCTCGTTACGACGGTAGTTGAAATAGCCGTTGTTCTTCACGAAATCTATATACTGGTATATCATGTCCCATATCTCTTTCACTCCCGTGCCATAGAATCCGCTGTAGCACAACACCTTAGGCAGCCATCCGCTGTCGGGCATAGGGAAGAAATGCAGAGCATTGCGGAAATTCGTTGCTGCCATCTGGCATTTCTCAACGTTGTTGCCGTCACACTTGTTTATTACTATACCATCGGAAATCTCCATGATACCGCGCTTTATGCCCTGAAGTTCGTCACCTGTTCCCGCTAACTGAATGAGCAAGAAGAAATCTACCATTGAGTGACAGGCGGTCTCGCTCTGCCCCACTCCCACGGTCTCTACGAAAATCTTGTCAAAGCCTGCTGCCTCGCAGAGGATTATAGACTCGCGTGTCTTGCGTGCCACACCGCCAAGAGAACCTGCCGTTGGCGAAGGGCGAATAAAGGCATCGGGATGCACGGACAGTTTCTCCATGCGTGTCTTGTCGCCAAGTATGCTGCCCTTGCTACGTTCAGAACTTGGGTCAATAGCAAGAACTGCAAGTTTTCCGCCTGTGCGTTCGAGAACATGAATGCCAAACTGGTCTATGCTCGTGCTCTTGCCAGCACCTGGCACGCCACTGATACCTATGCGGATTGAACTGCCGCTGTAGGGCAAGCATTTCTCGATGACCTCCTGCGCCTTCTGCTGATGCGCCGGGTTCACGCTCTCTACGAGAGTCACCGCCTGACTCAGAATGGTGACGTCACCTTTCACTATACCGTCAACCATCTCGGCTACAGTCATTTCGCGGCGGCGAAAACGACCACGCTTTAGATACGGGTTAACTATTGATGGCTGTTCAACACCGGAATTTACAGTCAATCCTTTATATTCTTCGTTGTTCTCTGGGTGTTCCATAGTTATAGAGTTTATATTCTTGGAGGAAGGAGGAGGGAGAAAAGAGGAGGGAGAACGGGACTTATTATTGTTCTCATTTATCTCAGTTGCATTTCTCCTTCCTCTTTCCTCATTCTCGCTCGTTATTATCTTTCAACCTTTACGTTAATAACGACCTTCGCATTCTTCGGGTCATTGGTTATCATCAGCACACGCGGCTCGCTGCGCAGGTTCTTCATTGCCTTAGGATCAGCAGTAATCTTCAGAGTAGCCTTGTCACCTACTTGCAGACGGCTCTTGCTCAACTGCACGCTGAGACCAGCGGTGAACATCTGCAACGAAGTGATGTCGAGTTCACTCTTTCCGACGTTCTCAAGTGTGATGGTACCGCTCTTTTTCTTCTTTCCCTTTAACTTTCCAAGGTCAAGTGTGGTGTTGTCAATATTCAGGCGCGGTGCATTACGCATCTCGTCCTCTGTCATCTCCTTGAAAGACGGCAGCAGCACAACAGACACCTCAATCTCCTTGCCCGGACTTACCTTGTCGCCTGGCTGCATTCCAAGATAAACAGATGTCTGGGTAAGACCGTAGTCATGTACGTTGTTTGAGTTGAGAGTCAACTCCACAACACCCTGCTTTCCCGCAGGAATAGTTGTTGGCGAGACATTTGCACGGAGATAGTCTGGCAGGTGCATCACCACAGGATTCACAGCCTTATTACTGCTGTTCATGACATGTATTCTCTTTAAAGGCATCTCCCCGCGGTTTACATCGTCAAACTCAACATGATTTACATCGGCCTTGATGTCACCCAGCATCACGGGATAACCGCCAGAGAACGAAATATCGCCCTCTGCAACAACACCTTTCAGCGTGAGATAGTAAGGTTTCGACGAAGCGTTGCTATATACAGCCAACTGCTTGCAGAAGTGTCCCATCTGACGTGCATCGTAGGTAGCGGAAATAACGAAGTTCTCGCCGTCACCTATGGGCTGTCGCGGGAAGTTCACCATGGTGCAACCGCAGTCGGGACGCACATCGCTAATTTTAAGTTGCTGCCCCTTGTTTTTCAACTCGAAGTTAACTGTTACTGGTTGGTTAAACCTTACTCCACCGCAGTCCACTGTCTGGTGAACTGCGGTAATTTCCTGTGCTGAGATGCCTGATGCGGCAATCGCCAGCATTGATGATATAATAAGTTTCTTGTCCATAATCTGTTTATTTCACTTTGATGGTCAACGCCTTGCTGCGCGCGCTGAACTCAGGCGAGTAAGCACATTGAACGGAGCATGTGCCTGTGGTATACTCTCCTGCACGGTCAACGAAATACTCTGCCTCGACAACATGCGTACCCTTCACCATACGGTCGAAGTAATAGTTCGTAGTATAGTCCTTCGGCGCGATGTAATATCCCCAGTGGTAGCCGCTGAGTTGCTTCACAGGCTCGAGACATGCAGCACGCTTGTCTATGAGTTGCACGAAGTCGTAGTCGCGGTCGGCCGTGATAGTGATGCGCACCTTCACCTTGTCGCCAACATTAAGCGTCTGCGGGTCTTTCACCTCGCCGTTCGGCGTCAGTTGCATTATCTCGCGCTTCACGCTGAGACCTGACGAAGCAGCATCTATCTCGGTACTTGGCTGCATGAACTGCGCATATACAGCACCCCACGATGTGCCTTCCGAGGTCTTTGTTACTGTGAGGTTCTTCGGTTTCTGCACATCTACAACGGTCTTTACATAACCCATTCCTGCTGTTGACTTCGGCAGTTCTATCTGGCGGTTGTCCACCTTGAAGGTTGTAGGTTCCTTCTCGTCGAGCAGTTTCATGTTACCGTTGAGGAATGCAAACACGGCATTAACACTATTGATTGGTGTGTCCCAAGCCTGAGTGCGCTTCTCCGTGAGGAGCCAGCGGCGCATGTCGTCTATGGTCTGTTGGTCGTTAGGATTAACGAGTTGCAACGCCTCTATTGCCGCCGTCTGTGTCGGGATGCGGTAGTCGCACCAGCTGTATCCTGCGCGCGGAGTCTCGAAGTAGCGTCCTTTCTCTTCATTATACACAGTATATTCCTTGAGACTCTGTATGTATTCAGCCGCCTTTTCCAGTTGTCCGTCCCTTGCAAGCACTACCGACATCATAGCCTTGGCATACATGCTTTGCGAGAGTTTCATCTTCTCGAGATGATTGATGAGATAATCCTTTGCCTCTTTCTCCTTTGCGGTCAGTTCGCGACCAGAGATAGCATTCATATATACCCATTGCAGAGCATGATAGTCATAGATGTAAACGGGTTCCTTTTTCTTCTCCAGTTTCTTGAACTCCTCTACCTCTTCTATTACTATATTGCTCAGATAGTCGTTGGCAAGTGTGAGAATGCTGCGCGTGTTGCTCTGTTCACCAGCGAGCATATTCAGACGTGTGAGGAACTCGATTACCTCACCTGTCATGCACGGCGAGCCCATCATTCCCTTCCACCACGAGAACGAGCCGTCAGAGTTCTGCAACACCTTTAGTCCGTCAACAGCGTCATTCAGTCTCTTCCTCATCGAAGCATTATCGAAGAAGTTGGCTATCTTACGCTTTTGCTCGCTCTCGTTCTTAGCGTCAGCCACCCACGGCGTCTCGTCGAGAATGAGGTTCTTCAGTTCCTGGTTCTTCTCCAGTTGCGATGCCAGCGACTTCTCGTTGCCTGTTTCCTGTTGCCACTCCTTAAACACTTTCTCAATGTTCGGAGAACTCTTTACAAGTGACAAGCCGAGAGTATTAGCATAATATGAAGCTGCAAGCGAGATAGCATTCTTCTCGTTCACGTTACCAACGTATGGTATTGCCTGCACCATCAGCCACGCCGGGTTGTTGGTATATTCAAGAGTCAGTTTCGGACTTGTAATGTCCTTACCTGCAGGAACCATCTTCGTAAGGTCGATATTCATCACGCCAGCATTATGCTGTGTTATTGGCAAGGTGTTGATAACCATCTCCTTTGAAGGCAGTATTGGCAGATAGTGCTGCTCGCCGTCGCTGAAGTTCTTGCCCGATGCCGTGATACGGCAGATGAGCAGCGAGAGGTCTTTGCCCTTAAGGTCTTTCTCAGGATTGAACGAGAATGTGGCAGAGCCTGTCTTTCCTGCCTCAACGCTGAACTGCTGCTTGCTCTCCACCAGCACCTTCTCTGTCTCTGGGTCGAGCAGAGTCATGGTCACGATGCCAGCAACGTTCTTCTCTGAAGTATTGAACAGTCGTGTAGAGATAGTTGAGTTATCACCCATTCTCACGAATCGCGGAATGTTTGGCTGCACCATAACATCCTTCTGGGCAATCGCCTCGCCCGAAATCATGCCGTAGTTCATGCTCTGGTCGTGAGCAAGTCCCACCATCTTCCATGTTGTAACGCTTTCAGGCAGAGTGAACCTGATGCTCATGTTACCGTTAGCATCGCTGAGGAGTGACGGGAAGAAGAATGCAGTCTCGTTGAGATTCTCGCGCACCTGCACGTCCTCTTTCTTTGACGACGTCACCTCTTCCTTTTTCTCTACAGATTCTTCATCTATAGACACCCCTGGAATACGTGCACTCTTCATAGCATCAACCTCTGGTTCCATTGCCAAATCATAGACACGGTTTGCCTTCATCATCCGTGCACCACCGGCGACCATATCGTCATACTTGATAACTGGGGAGGAGTATTTCATGCCTATGCCAAGTCCTGAGAATGATGTGAAATGGAACCCGTCAAATTTCCATAGGTCATCAAACGACTTTGTCAGCGATGCTGAGAACCATGATGGTGATGGTCTTGTCCAATTTGTGTGAGGCAGGTTCTGGCTCAACGGCAGTCCGAAGCCCATGTGATAAGGCCTTATCTGGTCGAGACTCTTGTCATACATCGTGGCAAGGAGTTGTGCCTTTGCTGGCTTTCCGTCAGGTGTAACGGCAGAGAGAGTCCACTCCTCTTTCTGTCCTGGTGTGAGACGGTCGCGGAATGTTGTCCACTTAAGTGTGAGATTCTTCTGCGGCATCGGTCTCGCTATTGTCTGATTGTGGGTGTAAGTAGTACCGTTCTTCACCCATGCGTAGTTTAGCAGCACACCCGAGCCATACTCTTCTTTATATTCAAACTGTCGGGTGTTGATGGCCTTGTCGAGTTCCATAGTACCGCTCTCAAGCACCTTGTCGCCCGAAATGATGGTATAAAGCACATGAACATTCTCGTCAGAAGAACCCACCATCACGCTCACAGGCTTTCCGTCGCGCGGGAACACATTATCAGTAACATAGAACCAGTCGTGAGTCTCCACACAAGGAGTCTTGTCGTCGAGTGAGAAGATTATGAACTTCACCTCTTTCTCCTCGCCCTTGCATGTGGCCTTCATCACATGCTTGCCCGAAGGCAGCGATGTGAGGTCGAGCGCTATGCTCTCGTTTGTCTTCACAGTCTTGGCATCCTTGCCGTCAATGGTGTATGTGACATCAGACTCCACCTCCTTGCCTGCGGCATTACGCAGAACGAATGTCACGCTCTTCAGTTTGTCCTTAAGTTCTTTCTCTGGCAGGTTGAAGTCGAAGTAATACTCTTTCTTGCCCAGCGGCAGCGACATCTCGCCCTCATGCGACTCACCAGCAGTATCGGTCACCTTTGCTTTCACAACATAGTCGAACACGTCATAACTGCCAGAAGGATAGATGAACCTGAGAGGTATTTCAAACTCTCCGTTCTCATCAGATGTCACCTCGCCGTTATACAGTTCTGTTTCGTCACGTTGGTAGCCACGCCACCAGCCCCACCATGCCTGACGGCGCTTCACGGTATAGGTCACCTTTGCGCCCTGAACAGCCACTCCGGCATAACTCTTGGCACGACCTTTCACCTGGATGGTGTCGCCTATCTTATATGTCTGCTTGTAATCGTCGAACTCCACCTCGAATGTGGGGCGCTTATATTCCTCGACATTAAACGTTGCATAGCCCGTCCTGACGTTAGTACGTATTCTGAACGTGCCTGTAAGTCCCGTGGTTGGCAACTCAAAGTCGGCAGAAGCCACACCGAACTCATCAGTAGAGACTTCGGCTTCCGACACCTTCTCGTTGTTAGCATTACGCAGTTCGAGTTTCAACTTCACGTTTGCATCAGCTTTAGAGTCAAGACCGTCCTTAATGCTATATGTCAACACCGCTACATGAACCGTCTGTCCGGGACGGTAAATAGAGCGGTCGGTATATATCTGTATGTGCTTGCTGTCATTCGGGGTGCCGTCGTAGGAGAACCCTCCCATGCCGCCATACGTCACGGGGAAATAGTTGTCACCATCAGCAGAAAGCGTCACGTTGGCCACATAAGGGTCCTGTGGAATCATCACCTCGCCCTTAGCGTCGGTATTATAATAGGTGAACGACAGTTCTTCGTTTCTCTTTGCATAAGGAGCGACACCTATCTTGGCATTAGCCACAGGCTGTCCGCTGTTCCTGTCGAGCACAGCAAACCTCGACTTGTTGTCAGGCAGAGGAATTGCCACGTAAGTGAGACGCGTTACATATAATGCAGTATGCAGCTTATCCACATCATTGTTCTTCGTGGAAGTCTCCACCACATAGATTCCTGCTGGCAAGCCCTCTACATGAAGAGTGTCATCGAATGTCTCATACGGCGGATTGCCTGAATAAGTATGTGTGTATTCCTTCTCGAGAGTCTTGCCATACTTCTTCAGCACACCGTCGCGCCCCATCTTAGGCACCACACTATGGAACTCCTCAGGACTGATGTTAACACGATAGAAGCGCACAGTCAGGTCTTTGAGATTGCGCAAGTCGATGTCCATGTCAAAAGGAGTTTGGGGGTATACAATTTCGTTGCTCGTCCTTATATACACCTTGGGGGCGGTCATGTCAGCCAGTTCGTTGCGCAACTGGTTGATGCCCTTCCACTTGCTCCAGCGTTTCAAGGCTGAGTTGATGAAATCATATTTCGCCTTGTCATTATAGAAATGCTCTGCACGAGCCACGGCGGCAGCACCGCAGATGTCGAGGTCGCCATAAAGGTCGATGAGCGAGTCGAGCTCCTTCTCCTCGTCGATGCCGTAAATCTTCCTGTGTGTCGGGGCGTCATCAGCATACTGCAACGGCTTGACATGCTCCTCGGTAATCATCTCATAGGCAGTGATGAATGTTGCCTCGCGGTTTCCCTTCGCCTTGTAATAGTCGTGCAGCGTCTGCATGTCGCCAGCCTCAAAGCCGATGACACTTAACAGGTCGTGATTGAAGTACTTGCTGTCAACGCCCTTCACCATCATCGGCTCGAACTCCGATGCTTTATGTCGCGCCAGCAGGTCGGGATTCGCCAATGCCTTGGCATAATAGACGCGTGCATTGCCGCGTTTCTCAATGTTTCTTCCGTAAGCGTTCTTGTAAGAATTGCCAAGAGTGCAATAGTAAACTGCAGCCAAAACGGGGTCTGTCTTCTCTGCTTCAGCAGCAGCTTTCTCGAACTTTTCAATTTCTGTGTCGGCAGAATCGGGATTCACCTCTGTAACAAATCCCGAGCGCATCAATTGCGCCTTCAGAAGATTTCCGTACGACTTCTCGCGCTGTGCCTTGGCAATCACCTTGTCAAGTGCTTTGATGGCGGTCTGCGGCATGTCTTTCTCCACTGCTGCATCCACATCGCTCCACAGTTGCTTGTAGTTCTGTCCGAAAATCCACATAGGTGTACAAATTAATGCGAAAACGGTTAATAAGAATGATTTTTTCATAAGCCTATACTGTTTTCTAGTATAATGCAAAGGTAGCGAAAAAATTGCATACAACAAAACTTGTTTATAAGTTTTTTACGATTGTTATGAAGTTTCAATATTATTCTTTATCTTTGCACCAGAAAGAACAAACCATTTAAATACATAACAGAACAATATGAACATCGGAGACAAGGCACCGGAGATTCTGGGACGCGACCAGAACGGTAACGAAATCAAACTGTCCGACTTCGCAGGACGCAAACTCGTACTCTATTTCTATCCCAAGGACAGCACCAGCGGATGCACGGCAGAGGCATGCTCGTTGCGCGACAACTATTCCGAACTGCGCCGACAGGGCTACGAGGTGGTGGGAGTGAGCATCCAGGACGAGAAGTCTCACCAGAAATTCATCGAGAAGAACCAGCTGCCCTTCAACCTCATCGCCGACACCGACATGACCTTGGTGCAGCAGATGGGCGTGTGGGGCGAGAAGAGCATGTACGGCAGAAAGTACTTCGGAACGCTGCGCACCACGTTCATCATCAACGAGGAAGGCATCATCGAGCGCGTGTTCCTGCCGAAAGAAATAAAGACAAAAGTACACGCTGAACAAATATTGAAGTGAGAGAACACAACAAATAATTTATTTTGGGCAAAATAATATCATACTTTTTGCTCAAAAAGCAGTATCTTTGCACCTGTAATCAATCTCGAACTTACAAATAGCAATTTAATAATTATGAACAACAAGATTTACGGGCATTTCGACGACAAGCAAAGGGAGTATGTCATCACCGACCCACAGACACCGTGGCCGTGGATAAACTATCTCGGCAACGAAGACTTTTTCTCACTAATCTCAAACACAGCAGGAGGATATTCGTTCTTCAAAGACGCTAAGTTCCGCCGCATCACGCGCTACCGTTACAATGGTGTGCCAATGGACAACGGCGGCCGTTATTTCTACATCAACGACAACGGCACCGTATGGAACCCAGGATGGAAGCCATGCAAGACACCACTCGACTTCTATGAGTGCCGTCACGGCATGAGTTACACACGCATCACGGGCCGTAAGAACGGCATCGAGGCAAGCGCGCTCTTCTTCGTCCCGCTGAAGAAATGGTGCGAGGTGCAGAAAGTGACATTAAAGAACACCACAGCAGAGAAACGCTCGCTGAAGCTGTTCTCGTTCGCCGAGTGGTGCCTCTGGAACGCAGCCACCGACATGGAGAACTTCCAGCGCAACTTCTCTACCGGAGAGGTGGAGATTGACGGCAGCGTCATCTACCACAAGACAGAATACAAGGAGCGCCGCAACCACTTCGCTTTCTACTCTGTCAATGCACCTGTGCAGGGATTCGACACCGACCGCGAGTCGTTCATCGGACTCTATAACGAGTTCGCCAACCCCGACTGCGTTATGGCAGGAGCGCCCAAGAACAGCGTGGCCCACGGATGGAGCCCCATCGCAAGCCACTATATCGAGGTGACACTAGAGCCAGGCGAGAGCCGCGACTTCGTGTTCTTGCTGGGTTATGTGGAGCAACCGCAGGAGGAGAAATATGCTGAGAAGACCGCTGGCCTTATCACTTCACTCGGCGACCTCGACCATACTATTATTAATAAGGTTCGCGCGCAAAAGATAATTGCCGAGTTCGACACCGCCGAGAAAGTGGACAAGGCATTCCGCGAACTTAACGAATACTGGGACGAACTGCTCAGCCGCTACAGCGTGAAGAGCGGAAACGAACAGCTCGACCGTATGGTGAACATCTGGAACCAGTACCAATGCATGGTCACATTCAACTTCTCGCGCTCGGCATCGTTCTTCGAGAGCGGCATAGGACGCGGCATGGGATTCCGCGACTCCAACCAAGACCTCGTGGGATTTGTTCACCAGATACCGTCACGCGCACGCCAGCGCATCATCGACATCGCTTCAACACAGTTCCCCGACGGCGGCTGCTACCATCAGTACCAGCCTCTGACAAAGCGCGGAAACAACGATATCGGCGGAGGATTCAACGACGACCCGATGTGGCTCATCTTCGGTACGGTGGCTTATATCAAGGAGACAGGCGACTTCTCCATTCTCGACGAGCCAGTGCCTTGGGACAACGAGCCAGGCACAGAGGTGAGTCTCTTCGAGCACCTGCGCATCTCGTTCAATCATGTTGTGGAGAACCTCGGTCCTCACAAACTGCCTCTCATCGGCCGCGCCGACTGGAACGACTGCCTCAACCTCAACTGCTTCTCATGGGACCCTAACGAGAGTTTCCAGACAACAGAGAACAACAGCGTGGGCTCTAAGGCTGAGTCGCTGATGATTGCCGGACTCTTCGTGGTGTGCGGAAAGGACTATGTGGAACTCTGCCAGGAACTGGGCAAGAAAGACGAGGCCGCCCGCGCACAGAAGCACATCGACGAGATGATTGAGGCTGTGAAGAAAGACGGCTGGGACGGCGAGTGGTACCTGCGCGCCTACGACTTCTACGGCAACAAGATTGGCTCTAAGGAGAACGAGGAAGGCAAGATATTCATCGAGAGTCAGGGATGGTGCACTATGGCTGGCATCGGTATGGAGGAAGGAATGGTTGACAAGTCGCTCGACTCATGCAAGAAATATCTCGACTCCGAGCACGGCATGGTGCTTAATAACCCTGCCTTCACACGCTACTACGTCGAGATGGGCGAGATATCAAGTTACCCCGCAGGTTACAAGGAGAACGCAGGAATCTTCTGCCACAACAACCCGTGGGTCATCATCGGCGAGACGGTGGCAGCACGCGGCAACGACGCCTGGGAGCACTACACCAAGATATGCCCTGCTTTCATCAAGGACCAGACGCTGCATAAGGTGGAGCCGTACGTTTACTCGCAGATGGTGGCGGGCAAGGACGCCGCAAAGCCAGGCGAGGGAAAGAACTCATGGCTCACAGGTACGGCAGCATGGAACTGGTACACCATAACACAGTTCATCCTCGGTGTGAAGCCCCACTACGAAGGACTGCTCATCGACCCGTGTGTTCCCGCAACGGCTAAGGAGTACAACGTCACCCGCCGCTTCCGCGGAGGCGAGTACAACATCACCGTGAAGAACCCCGACGGAGTGCAGAAGGGCGTGAAGAGCATCACCGTTGACGGCAAGGAGATCAGCGGCAACATCGTTCCCACCGCCGAGGGAAAGCACGACGTGGTGGTAGTGATGGGATAAAGGAGATTTCAGGTGATAGGTGTTCTTTGCAAGCAAAGCGCCCCCTACGGGGTCGAGCGGGCTGAATGCTATAAGGCGTTGTCCTCTATCTCCTTCTATCTCCCTCTAACTCCCTCTAACTCCCTCAATTTTGACTTTTTCATCTAAACATAAAACATCATGATTGGAGCAATTATTGGAGGTATTGTCGCAGGATGGGCTGCCGGCAAACTCATTAACGGAAAAGGATTCGGTTGCTGGTGGGACCTCGTTATCGGTCTCATTGGCGGTGTTGTTGGAGGTTTGTTATTCGACCTCATCTACGAACTGCTTGGCAAGAGTCCCAGTTCTTCATTCCTAACCAGCGGCAACTGGATAGGAGAAACGATAACGGCTATCATCGGAGCGTCGCTGCTCGTCTGGATAGTACGTCTCGTGAAGAAATAATCCGAACATTCTCTCACCACAAAAAAGGACTGCTCTTTCTGCGTTCAGCAACGAAAGAGCGGTCTTTCTTTTCTGCCCTGCCATAATTCCAAAAAGGGCATTTGTCTAAATGTCTAATTGTCTAAATGTCTAATTTTTCAATAGATATCTTTTATCGGCGCTTTCTTCTCCCTGCCCATTGTCTCACACAAAGTTTGATGGCTGTTGTATTCATAATAATATAATGTGATAGCTTCATGTGTCACCGATGTTTAATGAAGTTTAAGGAATTGTCAGCAAAGATTATCAAGGTTTAAAATCAGTGCCATCCTGACCTTT
>OMXS01000055.1 GCA_900315095.1 uncultured Prevotellaceae bacterium
ATATCGACAAACGCTACTTGAAGGAGTGCCCTCACTGCCATTCTAAGAATGTTGACTATATGACCCGTATCATCGGTTACCTGAAGCGTGTGAGCAATTTCTCACAGGCCCGTCAGGAAGAAGCTTCACGCCGTTATTACGCAATGGCCGACAGATAACAATGTTGAAGTACGTCAATACAGGAATCGTATTTCAGGAGATACCCAACGAGGTGACACTGGCAATTAACATTTCTAATTGCCCGTGTCACTGTCCTGGGTGTCATAGCCATTATCTTTGGGAAGATATCGGACTGCCGCTGAATACAGATGCTATTGATAGCTTTGCCGCTGAATACGGTAAAGACATCACTTGTATCTCTTTCATGGGAGGCGATAATGATCCCAAGGGTGTCAATCAACTGGCCCAGTATATCCACGAGGAACACCCTGAATTCAAAGTGGCTTGGTATAGTGGAAAGACCATTATCTCACCTAAAATAAACAAACAAGATTTCGACTATATCAAGATAGGCCCCTACATCAGACATCTTGGTCCTTTGAAGAAGCCTACAACAAACCAGCGGTTGTATCGCCAGAACGAGGCAGGTACTTTCGAGGATATCACTCCTCTTTTCTGGCGGAAATAGCTTCTGCTTCTTTGTCGTGCGCCAAATCCATCAACTTTTGTTTGTTGAGGATGACAATCTGTTTTCCGTTAAGCTGGATGACACCGTCAGAGGCAAACTCTTTCAGACATCTTTGTAGAGAGAATTTTTGGATGGCGAACGATTCCGCTATCTCCTGACGTGATTTCTGCAACATAAAGTTATCGGAATTCTTCTGTTTCGACAGCTCTAACAAGTAAATGGCCACCTTCTCTCTGACGGTATGAAGTGTCAGCATACGTACCTTGCGTGCCAGATTGTCGCAGAATCCAGACAAGAGCTGGATGAAGTTGAAACTGAAACGCTCGTCAATGTTGAGAAGCATCTGCATGGAGCGAGGTATCATTCGGAGAATCGTTGTCGGCTTGTTGGCCACCAAATTGACAGGAATGGTTTTGTTCTTGCCAAAGATAAAGGCGGAGTTCATCAACTCGCCTGGCGACCTGGTTGTGATTTGCATATACTTACCCGACGGCCCCTCCATTCGGGCAATAATCTCACCAGTTATCACAATGTCTGCAAACTTACATAGTGCTCCTGCTGGCAAATATACCTCTTTCTTATCAATTTTGATGAGTTGATAAGAAATATTTTCCATCATCTGTTCAATGTCTTTAACAGCAAACCCGTCAAAAAGTGGGCATCGCTGTAAGGCTTTTAGTACATATCTTTCCATCTATTTGTATTATATCTCACGATGCAAAGATAGGCAATTTAATTTAAAAGATGCATATTTTGCTGATAAAAAACCTTTTTTATGATTTTTTTCTTTAACTTTGCGCCGACAATAGCTTAAAATCACTCACAAACTTAAAATTCATGACGTAACATGAGAACTAATATGCTGTTATTATTCTGCTTGACGGCAATGGCTGTCTCAGCAGGCAACTATGAGGTAAGCTCGCCTAATGGAAAGGTGAAAGTTACGGTTAATACTGATGCTGCTGTGCAGTGGTCGGTTGATTATGACGGTCGCCAGGTATTGTTACCTTCCACGATTGACATCCGTCTGGTGCAAGGTAAGAAAACCCATGGTTTGGGAACGGTAGGGAAGGTGGCCAAACTCTCTGTGAATAATAGTTTTAAGAATCCTTTCTATAAGCGCCTGACCGTCAGCGATGAGTATGGACAGCTGTTGCTCTATACCACCCAGAAGTTTACCATCGAGGTACGTGCTTATAATGATGGAGCAGCCTATCGTCTGATAACCAAGGAGAAAAAAGCAGCTCAGGTGGCCGATGAAACCGTGGAATTCTGTTTTGCCGACGACTTTCCTGCCTTTATCCCTTATGTCAACGACAATCGGGCAGGAGAGCGCTATTGCTATTCCTTCGAGTCCTATTATGATGAAGTCCCGCTGTCAAAGATGTACCCCGATTCGCTGGCCATCACCCCGTTGGCAGTCTGCCTGCCAGACGGCATGAAGGCTATCGTGATGGATGCTGGTGTAGAGAACTATCCGGGCATGTTTTTGAAAAAGG
>OMXS01000041.1 GCA_900315095.1 uncultured Prevotellaceae bacterium
CTGTCTGTTTTGTAATATCGTATTTCATTGATATACTGCTTTTTAGATGAAAATTTAATTGCTAAATCTGACAGCTGACAGTTCTGACAGTTGTTTTTTAAGGGTATTGTCTCCCTTATATTTGTATATAACTATCTATATATCAATTAGTTATATAGTCTTTAGAAAGGGGTTATGTCCCCTTTTTTTAATTGTCAGACTGTCAGGTGTCAGATTAATCCCTAGGTTATCTTTCCTCTACCAGGCCATCGAGTGCCCAGATGAGTTCGTTGCTCACGGCCATAGCGTAGCGCACCACGTCGAAGCCCTTGCCTGTCTTTATAGGCTTGAAGTTAGGGCGCAGCGAGCCGTCGTCGCGGCGCGTCACGGTTATATACTCCCCGTTGTCCCCTACGGGGGGGGAGGTATTGTTGGGGCTTCAAGCCTCTCTTATGGCGAGAGGTGTGGTTGTGGCTTTACTCACAAAAAATGCCTCTTCCTTTTGGGGAGGGGCATTTTTGTTTTTGTTCCCTTTCTGCGGGAGAGGGGTTCTTGCTTGCAAGTGTCCTTCAGCCGAGCGAGGGGGTATGAGTTTCTTATGAGTTGTACTCTTGCCAGCTCTTTATCTTGATGTCGTCGACTCTCAGGGCGCAGAAGGCTTCGATGAAGGCCTTTGCGAGGCGCACGTTGGTCATCAACGGGATGTTGTGGTCTATGGCTCCACGGCGGATGCGATAGCCGTTTGTGAGCTCTCGGCTGGTGTGGTTCTTAGGCTCGTTGATGATGAGGTCGAACTTATGCTCGGCAATCATGTCCATCACCTTGTTCTCGCCGTCCTCGTCGGGCCATGATACTGCCGTTGCGGGGATGTTGTTGTCCTCGAAGAACTTCGCTGTGCCTCGTGTGGCGTAAATCTTATAGCCGTTCTTCACCAGCTGGCGTGCAGGCTCAAGGAGTGACACCTTGCCTTTGGCGGCACCTGAAGAGATGAGTACTGCGCCCTTGCCTGGCTCTGGCAGACGATAGCCGGTGGCGATGAGTGCGTTGAGCAATGCCTCGTGGAGGTCGTCGCCAAGACATCCCACCTCGCCTGTTGATGACATATCCACTCCGAGAACCGGGTCGGCGTTCTGCAGACGGGCGAAAGAGAACTGTGATGCCTTCACTCCGATGCGGTCGATGTCGAACTCGCTCTTGTCGGGACGCTGGTATGGTGCGTCGAGCATTATCTTCGTGGCAGTCTCGATGAAGTTGCGCTTCAGTATCTTAGACACGAATGGGAACGAGCGTGATGCGCGCAGGTTGCACTCGATGACCTTCACCTCGCGGTTCTTGGCGAGGAACTGTATGTTGAAAGGTCCTGAGATGTTGAGTTCCTTTGCTATCTTGTGTGCTATCTTCTTTATCTGACGTATGGTAGAGAAGTAGATGTGCTGTGCGGGGAACACCATAGTGGCGTCGCCAGAGTGTACTCCGGCATACTCCACATGCTCTGAGATGGCGTACTCGACCACCTCGCCCTTGTCGGCAACGGCGTCGAACTCTATCTCCTTGGTCTCCTGCATGAACTGGCTCACAACAACGGGGAAGTCCTTAGACACCTCGGTGGCCATCTTCAGGAAGCGCTCCAGCTCTTCGTTGTCGTAGCATACGTTCATGGCAGCGCCGGAGAGGACGTATGAAGGACGCACGAGCACGGGGAATCCCACCTCGCTGACAAACTCCTTGATGTCCTCGAGAGAGGTGAGGGCGCGCCATGCGGGCTGGTCGATGCCCAGTTTGTCGAGCATAGCGGAGAACTTGTCGCGGTTCTCTGCGCGGTCGATGTCGACAGGGCTTGTGCCGAGCACAGGAATGCTCTGGCGGTGGAGCTTCATCGCGAGGTTGTTAGGTATCTGTCCGCCCACGCTGACAATCACTCCGCGCGGCTCCTCAAGGTCGATGACGTCGAGCACGCGCTCCATAGACAGCTCGTCGAAGTAGAGGCGGTCGCACATGTCGTAGTCTGTTGACACGGTCTCTGGGTTGTAGTTTATCATGATGGACTTGTACCCCAGTTTGCGTGCGGTGTTGATGGCGTTAACCGAGCACCAGTCGAACTCCACGCTTGAGCCGATGCGGTAGGCACCGGAACCGAGCACCACCACCGACTTCTCGTTCTTGTAGTAAGGAACGTCGTGCTGTGCCTTGTTGTTGGCACTTGCCACAGCCTCTTTCCATTCCTCGGTGGTTGTCTTGTCGGCCTTGGTAGGCTCTACCTTTGGAAGATATGTGAAATACAGGTAGTTTGTCAGTTCTGGATGCTCGCTTGCCACGGTGTTTATTCTCTTCACCGACGGCATTATGCCGCGCTCCTTGCGGTGTTTGCGCACCATGAGGTTCTCTTTCTCCATGTTGCCGTCGGCGTCTTTCAGCACGAAGCGTGCAATCTGGAAGTCGGAGAATCCTGCCTGCTTCACGGTACGGAGCAGTTCGTCGGGCAGTTCCTCGAGGGTGTTGTACTTCTGCAACTCGTGTTTCAGGTCTACGATATTCTTCAGTCGTGTGATGAACCACGCGTCAATCTTGGTAAGGTCTTCTATGCGCTCCACGGTGTAGCCCTCCTCGAGAGCCTGTGCGATGGCGAAGATACGCAGGTCGGTAGGGTTCTGCAGTTCCTTCTCGAGGTCCTCGAAGCGTGTGTGGTCGTTGCCCACGAATCCGTGCATTCCCTGTCCAATCATGCGGAGACCTTTCTGAATCATTTCCTCGAACGAGCGTCCGATGCTCATTATCTCGCCCACAGACTTCATGCTGGAGCCGATGAGACGGCTCACGCCTGCGAACTTGGTGAGGTCCCAGCGCGGTATCTTACATATCATGTAGTCGAGCTGTGGCGCCACGTATGCCGAGTTAGGTGTTCCCATCTCGCCCACCTGGTCGAGGGTGTATCCCAGGGCTATTTTAGCGGCCACGAAAGCGAGCGGATAACCTGTAGCCTTCGATGCGAGGGCAGAGGAGCGGCTCAGACGAGCGTTTATCTCGATGATGCGGTAGTCGTTGGTCTTTGCGTTGAACGCGAACTGTATGTTGCACTCGCCCACGATGTTGAGGTGGCGCACACATTGTATGGTGATTTCCTGCAGCATCTTCACCTGCTCCTCGTTGAGCGAGCAAGTAGGAGCCACCACGATGCTCTCGCCCGTGTGTATTCCGAGCGGGTCAAAGTTCTCCATAGATGCAACGGTGAAGCAATGGTCGTTGGCGTCGCGGATGCACTCGAACTCTATCTCCTTCCATCCCTTCAGGCTCTCCTCAACGAGAATCTGTGGTGCGAAGGTGAATGCGCTCTCTGCCAGTTCGGTGAACGCTTTCTCGTCGGGGCAGATGCCCGAGCCGAGTCCGCCGAGGGCGTAAGCCGAGCGAATCATGATAGGGAAGCCTATCTCGCGTGCTGCCTTCAGCGCGTCCTCCATGTTCTCCACGGCGTGGCTTACAGGAGTCTTCAGACTTATCTCGTCCAGCTTCTTCACAAAAAGGTCTCGGTCTTCAGTGTTCATAATTGCTTCAACACTGGTGCCGAGAACCTCAACGCCATATTCCTTAAGCGTGCCGTTTTGATAAAGCTCTGTTCCGCAGTTTAATGCTGTCTGACCTCCGAAGGCGAGCAATATTCCGTCGGGTCGTTCCTTCTTGATTATCTCCGTCACGAAGTGAGTGTTCACGGGTTGGAAATAAACCTTGTCGGCAATGCCCTCACTGGTTTGTATCGTGGCGATGTTTGGATTGACGAGCACCGAGCTGATGCCTTCTTCCCTCAACGCCTTCAACGCCTGCGAGCCTGAGTAGTCGAACTCGCCTGCCTGTCCGATTTTCAGCGCGCCCGAGCCAAGCACGAGCACCTTCTTTAGTTTTTTCTTCATCACTTTATTATGTTAAACGTTCTTTGATTTCTTCCTACCTGTATCTCTGCATTTACAGAGATTATGTTTACCTATCAACAATCGGAATCTTTTATAAAATTTTCTCCTTTGTTCAAAAACCGCGTGCAAAGTTATAAAAAAATGCTGAAATAGTGATGCAGTTTCGACGATTTTTATACACTTTTTTTTGTTCCCGCATAAACATGCTTTATACTTGCGGATTTGGGAGGGGAGTTGCGACATCCCTCACTTCTCCCTCCTCAAGATTTATTATTTCAAAAACTGATTATAATCTTGTGTAATTAAGATTTAATTTGTATCTTTGCCGAGTAACTTATGAAGAATGCAATATGAAGGACTTTAATTACTATTCACCCACTCAGGTGGTGTTCGGGCGACAGTCGGAAGAGGCTGTTGCCGAGTTGGTAAAGAAATATGGCGGCACTAAGGTGCTGGTTCACTATGGTGGCGGGAGTGCCAAGCGAAGTGGTCTGCTCGACAAGATGTTGCGTCTGCTCGACGAGGGCGGCGTTCAGCATGTGGAACTTGGGGGCGTGGTGCCCAATCCTCTGCTCTCTATGGTATATAAAGGTATCGAGATGTGCCGCAAGGAGAATGTTGACTTTATTCTTGCCATTGGTGGAGGCAGTGTCATCGACTCGTCAAAGGCGATAGCATACGGTGTGAAATATGACGGCGACGTGTGGGACTTCTGGGACGGTAAGGGAACACCCAAGGCGGCTCTTCCCATCGGTTCGGTGCTTACCATACCGGCTGCAGGAAGCGAGTTGAGCGACAGCTGTGTAATAACGAAGGACGAGGGACTGCTGAAGCGTGGCGTGAACAGCGACCTCTGCCGTTGCCGTTTCGCCATAATGAATCCTGAGCGCACGTTCACGTTGCCCCCTTATCAGACGGCGGCAGGTGCCACGGACATCATGATGCACACTATGGAGCGCTATTTCTGCAAGTATCAGGACATGACTCTCACCGATGCTCTCGCCGAGGCTTTGCTTCGCACGGTGAAGGACTGCGCCATAGACGTGCTGCGTGATCCTGAGGACTACCGCGCGCGTGCCCAGATAATGTGGGCGGGAAGTCTGTCGCACAACAACCTCATGGAGTGCGGACTCGAGAAAGACTTCGCCACCCATCGCCTCGAGCATGAACTGAGTGCACTCTTCGGAGTGACACACGGAGCCGGACTGGCTGCGATATGGCCCAGCTGGGCGCGTTATATGTTGCCGCGCCACACCTCGCGCTTCGTTCAGTTTGCCGTTAACGTGATGGGAGTGGAGAACGACTTCACCTCGCCAGAGCAGACGGCAGAGAAGGGCATCAGGGCAATGGAGCGTTTCTATAAAGAGATAGGAATGCCGATAACCATCAAGGAGTTGCTTGGCCGTGACGTTACCGACGAAGAGATAGAAGTGATGGCTGATAAATGCAGCCGTGGCGGTACCATTACCGTGGGCACCCTCGAGCGTTTGGGACGAGAGGAAATGGTGAAGATTTACAAGATGGCGAAATAAGAATTATGAAGGGTTAAACTTCATAAATCGCATAATATTGAAAATCGTGGAGCACGGCCTGAAGGAAATGCTCGTCGCTCATGTTCATTTGTGATACGCCCAATGTGTTGCGCACCTTCTGTGACAAGCGGGAGATGCGCATCACTCTTTGACGCTCCTCCGACAAGAGGCATCTCTGTATCACCTCCGCCTGCTTATAAGTAAGGTCTGCTGCCTGCGGGAAGAAAGGCTTGTAGTTCTTCGACACATAGCCGAACTCGCTTAGCAGCACGCGGTTGCGCGCAAAGTTGTTGGTCTTTATCACCATAGTGCCGGCAGCCATATCGCCCAACCGCTGGCTATTCTTCGACAACAGGATGAACACTATCCCGAGACATCCCATCGTGGGGCCGTCGACGATGAAGAGAAGCCACCGCATGACATAATCGCCCAGCGTGGGCACCGAGCCGTCTTTCTTCACCACACGAATCTTCAGGATGCGCTTGCCGAGGCTCTGGCCGTTGAAAAACACCTCGCAAAGCAGAGGGTAGGCATAGGTGGGCAGATAGACACCTAATATAAATATGAACAGGAGAACGGGGCTGTCGAAGTCGGGCGAAATCTTAGTGATGAGATATGTGATACCCGTGAAATAGATCATGATGGCAATAATGTCGATGCCCCATGCACCTATTCTCGCCGCCAGACTCGCCGGAGCCTGGCTGATGCGCACGTATTGACCTGTTATGATGTTCGTTTGTGACATTTCTTCTAATTTGTTGCAAAAGTAACGCTTTTTTCTTAACTTAGCGAAAAAATCACGAAGTTATTACATTTTGATATAAAAAGAAATCTTTTTTTTTGTCTTGTACTCTATTTTAGTTATCTTTGCAAGCAATTTGGATATTTCCTTTACTTGTAAGCAAGGATACCTTAATATAAATAATGAAAGAGGCATCATTCATAAGAAGCAACATAGAGAAGTGGCGCAAGACGGAGGCTATGGTCTCCGACCCTCTGCTTTCCACTCCTGACGAGCTGGCGGAGGCGTATACCGAACTCACCGCCGACCTCGCGTTTGCCCAGACACACTACCGCAGGTCGAGGATTACGCTTTACCTGAACGACCTCGCCTCGGCTCTGCACAATACTATATATAAGAATAAGAAAGAGAAGTGGACCAGGATTTTCACTTACTGGACGCATGAAGTGCCGCTGACGATGTATGACGCGCGCAAGGAGTTGCTTGCCTCCTTCCTCGTCTTTGCCATCTTCGCCTTTGTCGGAGTGCTGTCGCAACTTAACGACCCCGACTTCTCACGACTGATACTTGGCGACTATTATGTCGATATGACTCTTGAGAACATCAAGAACGGCACTCCTATGGCTGTATATAACGGCGGCAGCGAAACGCCGATGTTCCTTCAGATAACCCTGAACAACGTTATGGTGTCGTTCATGGCTTTTGTGGCTGGCATCATGGCATGTGTGGGCACCGGATATATACTGATGCAGAACGCCATCATGCTCGGCGCTTTCCAGACATTCTTCTTCAGTCAGGGACTGCTTGTGGAGTCGGCACTTGCCATCTGGCTTCACGGTACACTTGAGATTTCCGCCATCATAATAAGCGGAGCGGCTGGCTTCGCGCTAGGTCGCGGATGGCTGTTCCCGGGCACGTATAAAAGAGGTGTGGCGTTCCGACAAGGCGCCCGCCGCGGACTAAAGATAATTGTGGGCACCGTTCCCGTCTTCATAACTGCGGGATTCATCGAGGGCTTCGTCACCCGCCACACGGAGATTCCCGATGCGATAAGGGCAGGCATCATCATCTGCTCGCTCCTCTTCGTGATTTTCTATTTCGTGGTGTGGCCGCAGATACTGGCGAGGAGAAGCAAAACGGTAAAAGAGTAAAAGGAAAGACAATTGGAAGATTTTGACAAGATACCGTTTTATAAAGAACGGACGATAGGAGAACGAATGACCGCCGCCATCGACTTCATGCGCGAGAACTGGCCGGTGATGTTCAGAGCAGCAATCTATATGTTGTTGCCCCTGAGCATCGTGCAGTCGGTTGCGATGAACAGTTTCTTCGGCGACTATATGGGGTTCTATATCGGTCTTGACTCTATTGTTGATTCGGAAAGCGAACTGGCTTATGCCTTGCGCATGCTCTCCAGTTACGGCATATTGCTGCTTTGCCTCTTGCTTGGCGGCATACTGCTGCAGTCGCTCACGTTCACTATGGTTCAGGAGTACAACGAGCGTGAGGAAGGTCTCGAGGGCGTCACGTTTGGCATGATATGGAACCACTTGTGGCGCAACATTAAGCGCGTGATGAAGTCAACGCTGGCATGCTCAGGCGCGGTTATCGTTATGCTCGCCCTCTCGCTACTCAACCCTCTGGCGCTGATACTTTTCATCCCTGCCATGATAGTCCTTATTGTTCCGATGTTGATGTTCCCTTGCATCTACACCTTTGAGAACATAAGCATGAAGGATGCCGTATCAAAGGCAATACGTCTAGGCTTCGGCACGTGGGTGGGACTTTTCGTCATCAATATGGTGTTTAGCTTTATCATGAACATCATAAGTCAGGCGGTGTCCATCCCTTGGGCGATATGTGCCGTTATGGCTATGATATTCGGCGAGGTAGATGACGTCTCCCCGTGGCTCGAGACAACGGTTCATGTGCTTTCGTTCCTCTTTGGAGTGATGATGATGTTTGTTACCTACCTTGCCATGATGTTGCAGCCGTTGTCCACCGCCTACCATTATGCTCATGCCACGGAGCGCAAGGACAGCATCACAATGGATTCGGATATCGATAACTTTGAAAACCTGGAGTAAGAGATGCAGACAGATACCCTGACATATAACGCCCAGCAGATTGCCGAATGGCAGGAAAGCGGAGACTACGACTACAACCGTGAGTTGGTTGGGTCGCAGATGAATCTGCTGGAGTGGATTATGAGGAAAATAGAGGAGTTTATGGACGAACTCTTCTCAGGCATCTCTTCCGACACTAAATATACTTTATATGTTATAGCGGCGCTGCTGCTCTTGTTCTTCATCATCTTTGTTGTGGTGAAGCTGAAGCCGAAACTCTTCCGCCGTGAGGAGAAGTCGGAACTGGAATACAAGGAGGTGGAGGACACCATCTACGGCATCGATTTCGACAGTCAGATAAGCGCAGCGAAGGACCGTAAGGACTGGTTCGAGGCCGTCAGACTCATCTATCTCGACACGTTGCGCTTCCTTTCAGACAACGGCAAGATAACATGGCAGCCGTGGAAACCGCCAATGCAATATACCTCAGAGATGCCCAACGATGCTTTCCGCGACATGACGAGGCAGTTTGTCAAGGTGAGATACGGCAACTATGAGGCAAGCGAGGAGAACGTCAACGAAATGGAGGAGTGGCAGCGGTCGCTCAAGTCTTCTTTCACATCAGTAGAGAAAGGAGGCCAGCATGAATAACAGCAAGATATTTGTTTTGGCTATTGCCGTGCTGCTCGTTGTTGCGGTGCTGATAGAACTCTCCGTTCCCAAGCGTTTCGTGTGGGAGCCCACATTCAGTCATGACAGCAAACAGCCGTTCGGGTGCGCCCTCTTCGACAGTCTTGCAAAGACTAGCGTGAAGCACGGCTATAGCGTGAAGCACACCACGTTCTACCAGTTGCTTAACGACTCGTCGGTGAAGGCTCCGTTGAGCGTCATAGATATCTATTCTGAGTATGGAAAGTATTCTGGCTTGGAGAAAAAGTCGTTGCTCGACTTCGTTTCTAAAGGCAATAAACTGCTTATCTGTACCGACAGGTTCCAGTATGATTTAGAAGACACGCTCCAGTTCCTGTCTGACGACGGTTATTTCAGCGCCAGCGCCATCAAGCGCGCTGCATCGAGAGGTTTGCTCAGAAGCAACGACAGTCTTGTGTGGGAAAAAGACAACCTTTATCCGGAGCATGTCTATATGGCATATTCCGACTTCATCAACGCCAACTTCGTGCTAAAGCCAGACACCACTTATGAATATGATAAAGATGACGAAGGTTATGATGTGGTTGAGGAAGACTCTTTGGATAGGGCAGTTGTGGAAATGATAGACAGTACGCTGGCGACGGTTTCCGCTGATACCAACACGAAAAGGCGAAAAGTCATTCGCAGGACAAGTCCCGAGTGGAAACCGCTGGCGTGGAAATATGTGGATAAGAAAAAGGAATACCCCGTA
>OMXS01000020.1 GCA_900315095.1 uncultured Prevotellaceae bacterium
GATTTTGTGTCTCCTTGTCTGTTTTTTTCCCTTAGAGTCCAAGTTTTTGAAGCTTTATTTATTTCTTATTTAATAAAGCTTTATTTCCCTTGTTCAAAAAGCCTTTATTTAAAGGGGTTTAGAGCATATTTGTTCAAAACTTCCGAGGTCTATAGCAAAACTTCCGAGGTTTTTAGCGGAAGTTCCGAGGTTTTTAGTGAACTTCCGAGGTTTTTAGCAAACTTCCGAGTTTTATAGGGAGGTTTATGACGGCTCGTTTCTTCTTAACATTTGTTTACAATCATTCTTTTTTGAGCTGTTTTTCATCTGTCAGGAGACCTTCCTATATTTTGCAGATTGAAAAAGAAACACTACCTTTGCCATGTCGTTTGTTACGAACACTTTAATTTGAATTCTTAAAATCACCATCGTGACAGACAAACTTCAGTGATGCCGGAATGGGTATCTTATACTCTTTTCGGTATGAAAGAATTAAAGTGTAAAAGACCGATTAAGCAGGTTGGTAACAAACAATGCCCAAACAGAAGGAACATATAGACCGTTGTGCGGATATACTTCGCATAAGGCATGAGAAAGCCAGGTGGAGCAACTTACTAATAAGTGCTCCTATTGGCAATACTCTGCTTGAAAGGCGGATATTGTACTTCCTGACCCTTCTGATCAAACGAAAGTTCACGGAAAGGGGACTTGGCGTGCCAGAGAACTGGAAAGAGCTGTATTTCTATCTGAGTGAGGCAGATCTGGCGCAGATAGGCGGCATCAAGAACATCAATTATACATACAGTGTCCTGTGTGAAATTGGCAAGAAATTCTTCCCGTTTCATTATTACGACAAATCGGGCAATAAGATACTTGGAAGGATGCATTGGATAGATTATTTCGAATTCGACAAGGAAAGCAGGCTGTATAAGATGCGTGTCTCCCCAGAGATTATGCCATATATTATAGATGTAAACGAGTCGTTTACCACATTTGATGTCGGTGTCGCACTGGCTTTGAAATCGAAATACACCCAAAAGATGTATGAGTTTTGCTGTCAGCATAGCGGTGATTTCCAATATGCAGACAAGGAGTCGTTATCATTAGACTATAATTATAAGAAGAGGGTTATCCCCCTCAGAATGAGTGACTTCAGAAGAATGTTCAATCTTGATGAGAAAAGGGATCAGAAGACAGGAAAAGTGCAGTCCAAAGCTTCATATACCTGTTTTACCGACATCAGGAGGAACATTCTTGAAGTCGCCCAGAAAGAATTGTATGAGCTGTACAGATTTGGTGCCTGTGATGTATGGTTTGATTTCCAACAAGGAGATAGGAAGGGGCTTGGTGGAAAAGTAGACCAGGTCTTTATTTATGTATATACCAAAGAGCATCCAAAGGAAGGTCAGGAAAGCCCATGGAAGAAAGGCGATAAGCCATTGTCACCATACGCCACAAGTCATGAAGAGACCAAGAAGCTGACTCCTAAGCAGAAGCTACAATCGAATTCCTTCTATGATATTGATGATGACATGAAATGTCAGTTAGTAAAGCGTCTTCTTGAAAAATACTTTGATAATGAAGACCTTACCTATTATATGAATGCCTTTAAAAGAGAGGCTAAGCTGTGCAGGGACACTTGGATCCAGGTCATTCAGGTTATTCAAGAAAAGGAAAGCCAGCCGAAGTTCCGCGATGCCAACAAGAACTACCAGCGCAAGAACGTCATTCAGGTTATTCAAGAAAAGGAAAGCCAGCCGAAGTTCCGCGATGCCAACAAGAATTACCAGCGCAAGAACCTGAAGGAGTTTGTGTTTAAGGTGAATCTATTAGACTTTGGATGGTCTGTAGCCCCACCTCCAATGCAGAAGCAATATAAGCGAAACAGGCAGCTCAAACTGAGGTTTAAGTAATGTAGTCATACCATTATACATTGGCAATAATTTGTTCGACAGAAGCGTGTAATACGCAAATGCGGATGTACCGATCACCAAGCCCAGGAAGCCAAAATACTGGAAATATTTTATCGAAGGGGAAGTGACGGTACACCGCATTTTTATATAGTTCAGGAAATGTTTGTTAAGGATTGATGATTATCAACACCTCGGCATAAGTCTGCAAACCTCGGCAAAAAGAATTTGAACTACTTCGGCACAGTCTGCATAATCATAAAACGCATATGATTTATTAAAATTGAGGTAAAGCTTGCCAAGAAAGGGTCAATTATGTAACGTTAATATTATTTTATCTTTTTTAATTATGCAAATTTGCCGAACTTTATGGTTAAAACCAAATGGTGAACGCAAAAAGAGCGAACGCTTTCGTTAAACCGCGAACGCTTCGTCTCCTCTAAAAACCGCGAACAGTTCGCTATTTTAACAAAATAAAAAACGCTAACTCGTTGCAAGTCAGCGTTTTATTCCATGAAAAAAGGCGAACAGCGTTCGCCTTTCGCGGAGAGAGAGGGATTCGAACCCCCGGTGCCTCTCAGCACGACGGTTTTCAAGACCGTTGTAATCGACCACTCTACCATCTCTCCTTGCTTTTAACCGGTCGATTTCCGAAAAGCGAGTGCAAAGGTAACATGATTTTTCAAGAAAGAAGAAACAATATCGAAGAATTTGTTTTGCGTTAAGACAAATTAACAAATAGGGTGGTAGGTGATGGGGTGTTGGATGTTGGGTTCTTTCAGTCGAACACCGTTTTCTCAATATATTGGAATTCACTTGGTTGTTAGAAATCCCAATGCTACTGCTGCGATGCCCAGAACGACGCTGCCTATGGTGTAGAGAACAAACAGCATGTAATTATTGGCTTGGAGAAGCGCCATCCCCTCTTTCGAGAACGTTGAGAATGTAGTGAAACCGCCGCAAAATCCCACCATGAGGAACAGCGTGAACGTAGGAGACATGCTTTGGAACCTGCTTGTCAGTCCCCATAAGATTCCTATCAATAAACATCCTGCTACATTGACGGAAAATGTTGCCCACGGGAAGCCATTACATACATGACTCATTGCAAGTGATATGAGGTATCTGCAGATGCCGCCGATACCGCTTCCTATGCCTACTAAAACTATATCTTTTATCATAATTATTCAACTTTCGCAAGCATCGCTTGCTTGATGATAGAGGGAGATAGATGATGTTAGAGGGAGATAGATGGAGTTATAGGGAGATAGAGGGAGATATAAGACATTAGATTTGCTACAGGATTACCGCAAGCAGAGTGACGTCATCTATCTCCTTTTATCTTCCTATACCTCCTTTTATCTTCCTATATCTTCTTAACCGAAATCACTTCCTTGTTATTCTCGCCAGAAAGTCGTAGTGTTCACCCTCGGCCACCACCTCTGCGCGATAGCCGTTCTCTGCCGCCACCTGCTTCAGCGTGTCCGCGTCGATGTACAGCCAGGGGAAGGGCTCGCCCACGGTGTCCTCGTATTCCATCCAGAAACTCTGCTCGCCGTAGTACTCCATGTCGGGCAGCTCGCCCTCGAACACGTAACTGATGTCGGAGGAGTCGCACAGCACCTGTCCGCCCTCGGCAAGCACCTTGTCCAGTCGTCCGAACCATTCAGGCAGGCGCTCCAGCGTCCCCGCGATGCCTATGCCGTTCATCAGCATCAGTATGGTGTCATACCGCTCTCCCTCCATCGTGAAGAAGTCCTGAAGCCTCGCGTCACTCACCCCGCGCAGCCTCATTGTCTCCACAGCGAGAGGCGAGATGTCGATGGCCGTCACCCCGATGCCGCGCTCCTGAAGCGCCAGCGAGTGGCACCCCGAAGCGGCGCCCACGTCGAGAGTCCTGCCCTGCGCCATATCTATTGCCCTGCGCTCAATCGCCGGCATCGTGTCATACGTGCGGAAGAGCGTTTCCAGAGGAATCTCATCCTCCTCAAACATCGGCGAGAACACCCGCAGCCTCCCTGCCGTTCCCGTCCTGTAGTAGTCGCTGATGGCCCTGCCCATCGGGTCGTTGTTCTTGTTCATAGTGTAAGGTGCAAAGTATTGCTAGACGCTTATTCGTTCATTTGTTTTGAAACACATGTCACGGGTTATTTCACCGTTATTGTAAACGTATTTCTTTTGTTTTTATTGCGTATTTATAATACGAGTTGTTACAATCCTTTTTGTGACAAACTACTGGGCTTTTATTATATTTTCTTTACATGTCTTGCACAAGGTAGACTTGTTTGAGAAGTCCGCATGGCCTTTAGCATCTTTCATAATACAAGTGTTATTGTCTTCAGGACAATGGGCATACTTGAAGTATGTATGAATGAACTCATGTGTTGTCAGTTTCCATAAATCCTTGTGATTCCTTAATCGGAAGGTAGAGACGACGCACGCTTTTTTTGAATGTCGGCTCAAACCTAACACGCCCCAGTCTTGGTGTCCTTTGTAAGTGATGGACACGTCGTGGTGAGTAAGGCCTATTATAATGTTCTTCTTGTTTGCATTCTTTTCCAAAGAGTTGATAATCTTGTCTGCACGATAACGGCTTTTCGTGTCATTCTTCAGGTCGTCACTTAATGGTTTGTTGGGCAAGACTTCTATCTGCACGCCTATATCTCCAATCAGAGGACTAAGGTTCTTTTCTAGGTCTTTTTGCAACGACTCCGCTTCTTTTTGCGTGAAATTGTCGAAAGGTTGCAATGATATGAGTACGTTCTTTTGTGGTCCTTCGTCTTCCATGTTCTTATTATGGCAAGCCATAAGTATAGCATTGGTAGACAGGATGATAACTATGCTAAATATAGTTTTCCATAATATGTTTGTGTGCTTTCTCGTTTTCATAATGCGGCTTTTCCGATTAATGATTTTACAAGTGTTTTTTCCGGAGTTT
Source organism: uncultured Prevotellaceae bacterium (assembly GCA_900315095.1). Lineage (GTDB taxonomy): Bacteria > Bacteroidota > Bacteroidia > Bacteroidales > Bacteroidaceae > Prevotella. The sequence goes on from OMXS01000020.1 coordinate 4,828, forward strand.
TTCTGTTTTTGGTATTCGCCAATAATGATTCAAGAATTGGAAGCATGCGGTTAAGTTGCCCGTATTGTATCATGAAGTTCCAGAACGGTTCAAACTTCTTCCAACCGCCCATGTAGAACAAATGGGCTAGTTGTTGTTTCAGGTTGTCGTGTCCGAAACTGGCACGGAAGATGTTGCTCCAGGTATAGAATTCCTTGTATGCCCAGTCATAGCCTTGTTTCAGTTCGTCAGCAGTAATGCCAAACGTCTTGTAGACAACGGTTCGAGTGTCGTATTTGCTCCAGTCATAGGAAGTGATTCGTCCTTCTCGCTCCAACTGCTGAAACAATCGTGTGCCGGGATAGGGCGTGAGAATATGGAAGGTTGCAGTAGTGATGCTGTGTTCTATACCCCAGTCAACTGTTCTTCGGAACACATCCTTGTCATCATGATCCAATCCGAAGACGAAACTTCCGTTAATCATGATGCCTAAGCTATGGAGCCGTTCCACAGCTGCAACATAATCTTTCGAGAGGTTCTGCAGTTTGTTGCTCGACCGTAGGTTTTCTGGTGAGAAAGTCTCAAAGCCAAGAAACACGCTACGCAACCCTGCCTCTGCCGCCTTTTTAATAAGGTCACCCTTTAGTACCGATGCCACCGTGGCGGCACTTTGGAACACACGTCCCATGCCTCGCATTCCCTCGAAAAGCTCTGCTGCAAAGTGAGGACTGCCCAGCAGGTGGTCATCCAAAAAGTAGAGGTGTCGCCCGGGCAATCGGTCTATCTCAGCCAGCGCATCATCCACTCGTTGCGTGTAGAACGATTTCCCCTCGCCATAGAACGCATCCTTATAGCAGAAGTCGCAATGGTGGGGGCAACCGCGTGATACGACCAGCGAGTTAGGCACAAAGTATTTCTCGCGCTTGATAAGGTCGCGGCGCACAGGAGGGATGTTTTCCAACGAACGCCAACGGGCCACATAGCGATTCTGCGGATGGCCAGCACGTAGGTCAGCTACGAAACGTGGGAAAGCTTCCTCGCCGGGACCGAGCAGAATGGTGTCAGCATGTTGAGCGGCTTCGTCGGGCAGCGAGGTGACATGCAGGCCGCCCATGGCCACATACACACCGCGGCTACGGTAGTCGTCGGCAATCTTGTAGGCGCGATAGGCGTTGGTCACATACACTTGTATGCAAACCAGGTCGGGCTCGTCGTTGAAAATTAGCTTCTCAACATGCTGATCCTGAATCTCCACCTCGTCGTCATCATTGAAATAGGCAGCTAACGTTGCCAGTCCCAATGGTGGAAACAAAGAATACTTGATTGGGCGCCAGTATGGGCTCTCTGCTTCCTGCAAGGCAGGCAGAATCATTTTTACTTTCATTCGTTTTTATTTCTGCTGTGACATGATTATATGCATCTTTTGGATTTCATGATGCAAAAATACGGAAAATTGCTTATTAATCTCAACAATCCCGTGATTTTAACGTTTGACAACGGCCTCTCCCCCAGCACATTCAACAGATGATACCATTCAGTATCTATTAAGGTATATATAGTGCCGACGGTACGTCAGATTATAGATGCATATTCCAATAATTGTGTTTTTGTCTTTCAAAATCGACAATTATGTGAGCAGTATTTACTATATATACCCTTTAGAAGTGAGGTTGGCGTTTATTTTTTGAAACGCCAACTTTGCTTCAAATGCAGAGATAATCATCGATAAAAGGCATTTTTCATACGTTTTTGAGGCCTTTTAGAGAAGATATATGGTGTTTTTTGTCCTTTTGGGGACTATAAATGTATGATGCAGAGTTTATGCTGATGTTGTATCTTGTTGTATATCAGTCTTTTAGATAAATGGTTGCTTGTAAAATATTCCAATTCCAATTATTCCAGTTAATTATTTGAGGGTATTCCATTTCCCCATATTATATATAACTATCTATATATCAATATATTATAATGTTTATTAGGGAATAACACACCTCATTTTTTTAATTGGAATAACTGGAATTGGAATAGACTTATTTATTAGTATATTACTTACTCTTCCTCTACAAGGCAGTTGAACGGATATAACGATTACCTGAAACTATCGGTAAGCAGTTTTATCTCGATTTGCGGGCTAATGCGCTCGTAGAGGATGTTGTATACGGCGTCGAGTATTGGCATGTTGACGTGCAGGTGGCGGTTGATTTCCTTCATGCACTTGGTTCCGAAGAATCCCTCGGCAATCATCTCCATCTCTATCTGTGCCGACTTGACGCTGTATCCCTTTCCTATCATCGTTCCGAAAGTGCGGTTGCGCGAGAAGTTGGAGTAGCCGGTGACGAGCAGGTCGCCCATATACACGGAGTCGAAGATGGAGCGCTCTATGGGGTGCACGACGTTGAGGAAGCGGTTCATCTCCTGCACGGCGTTGGACATTAGCACCGACTGGAAGTTGTCGCCGTATTTCAGTCCGCTACAGATGCCCGCCGCTATTGCATAGACGTTCTTCAGCACGGAAGAGTATTCTATTCCGAGCACGTCGGTAGAGGTCTTTGTCTTGATGTATTCGCTTGCTATGAGGTCGGCAAAGGCCTGTGCCTTCTCGGTGTTGGCGCACCCGATGGTGAGGTAGGATAGTCGTTCCAGGGCCACCTCTTCGGCGTGTGATGGTCCTCCGATGCATGCGAGGTTGTCGTAGGGCACGTCGTACACCTGGTGGAAATACTCTGAGCATACGAGGTTCTCGTCGGGCACGATGCCTTTGATGGCTGTGATGACGAACTTCTCGCGTATGCGTGTCTTGAGTTTCTTGAGGTGGTTCTTGAGGTATGGCGACGGTGTGACGAACACGAGTGTGTCGTAGTTCTCCACTATCTTGTTGATGTCGCTCGAGAATTCTATCTCGCTGATGTCGAAGCGCACTCCCACGAGGTAGGCGGGGTTGTGTCCGAGTCGTTTGAATTCTTCTATGCGGTCGTCGCGGCGCATGTACCACCCGATGTGGTGAGTGTGTCCCACCACAATCTTGGCTATTGCTGTTGCCCAGCTACCGCCTCCGATGATTGCTATTTTACCGCAGTCGAACATGATACTAATTTATAATTGACAATTTATAATTGACAATCAGGCTTGCGCCTTCTCAATCCAGGCGGCTATTTCGTCAACACTCGGCTTCTGCATGTCGAGTTTGTATTTCTTGACGATGTCGCCAATCTTCTGCTGCAGTCCTTGTGCTTTCTGCTCGCGGATGTCCTGAACGAGGTAGAAGCCTGCCTTGTTGAGCACGGGAATCCACTCTTCCTGCACTCCCACCTGTGCCCATTCGTCGGCGCTGCTCTTTGGTGCCTTCTTCTCAGGCTTCATCTGCGGGAACAGCATTATCTCGCCGATGGCGAACTTGCCTGTCATGAGCATCACGAGTCGGTCGATGCCGATTCCGATGCCGCTTGTTGGCGGCATACCGTATTGCAGGGCGCGGAGGAAGTCGTGGTCGATAATCATTGCCTCGTCGTCGCCTTTGGCTGCAAGTTTCATCTGGTCGACGAATCGCTCTTCCTGGTCGATTGGGTCGTTCAGCTCGGAGTATGCGTTGGCGAGCTCCTTGCCGTTAACCATCAGTTCGAAGCGCTCGGTGAGTCCTGGCTTCGAGCGGTGCATCTTGGTGAGCGGCGACATCTCCACGGGGTAGTCGGTGATGAATGTGGGCTGGATGAATGTTCCCTCGGCTGTCTCTCCGAATATCTCGTCGATGAGTTTTCCCTTGCCCATTGTCTCGGTGTCCTCGATGCCCAGTTTCTTTGCTATCTCGCGTATCTCGTCCTCGCTCTTTCCGTTGAGGTCGTATCCGCTCTTCTCCTTGATGGCGTCGAGGATTGGCAGACGGCGGTATGGCGCCTTGAAGGAGATGATGTTGCCGTCGATTTCCACCTCTGGCTTTCCGTTCACGGCGATGCATATCTCCTCGAGCATCTTCTCGGTGAACGACATCATCCAGTTGTAGTCCTTATATGAAACGTAGAGTTCCATGCATGTGAACTCTGGGTTGTGTGTCTTGTCCATTCCCTCGTTGCGGAAGTTCTTTCCTATCTCATATACGCCCTCGAAGCCTCCCACGATGAGTCGCTTCAGATAGAGTTCTGTTGCGATGCGCATGTACATGTCTTGGTTGAGCGCGTTGAAATGGGTGATGAACGGGCGTGCCGAAGCGCCTCCCGCGATGCTCTGTAGCACGGGTGTCTCCACCTCGGTGTATCCGCTTCGGTCGAGAATGTTGCGCAGGGTGCGTGTAACGATGGCGCGCTTGAGGAATGTCTCTTTCACTCCCTCGTTCACCACGAGGTCAACATATCGCTGGCGGTAGCGCAACTCTGGGTCGTCGAACTTGTCGTAGGCCACACCGTCCTTGTATTTCACTATAGGCAGCGGCTTGAGGCTCTTGCTGAGGAGTGTTATTTCTTGTGCGTGAACTGAGATTTCGCCCATCTGGGTGCGGAACACGAAGCCGCGTATTCCGATGAAGTCGCCGATGTCGAGCAGTTTCTTGAAGACAACATTATACATGTCCTTGTTCTCGTCGGGGCAGATGTCGTCGCGGGTGACGTACACCTGAATGCGGCCCTTTGAGTCTTGGAGTTCGATGAACGAGGCCTTTCCCATTACACGGCGGCTCATCATTCGTCCTGCGATGCACACCTGTTGCGGCTCTGCTTCGGTTCCCTCCTCGGGGTCTTTGAAGTTTGCGATGATGTCGGTGCTGAAAGCGTTTGTGGGGTATTCAGCTGCTGGGTATGGGTCGATACCTAAATTCTTCAACTCTTGAAGACTCTGGCGTCTTCCTATTTCTTGTTCACTCAGTTCTAAAACATTCATGACTATGGTTGTTTTTTTATTATGTTTCTGATTTCTCTTGTATATTTTGTGCAAAGGTACGAAATAATTCTGAGATAGTGAGTGTTTTTTAGTATTTTTTAGTTGTGGGCGCTCAAGAGTTCCTTCTGAATTCTGCGCAGGTGATGGCTGTGGCAATGGCCACGTTGAGCGAATCGGCGGTTGGCCGGCCTTCGGGATAGTTGGGTATCAGTATCCTGTCGGTCACCAGTCTCGCCACCTCTTGCGATATTCCTTTGCCTTCGTTTCCCATCACTATTATTGCCTCCTCGGGCAGTTGCTTCGCGTGGATGTTCTCGCCGTCGAGGAAGGTGCCGTAAACGGGCATCGTCGAGGCGAGGCTTTCAAGAGTCTTCGGGAGGTCGGTGTAGACTATCCTTACCCTTGCTATGCTTCCCATCGTTGCCTGAATCACCTTGGGGTTGTATGCGTCGGCCGTATCATGGCTGCAAAGTATCGTCTCTATGCCAAACCAGTCGGCTATGCGTATGATTGTGCCGAGGTTTCCGGGGTCTTGAACGGAGTCGAGAGCGAGTGTAAGTTTTCCTTTAAGCGCTTTATTGTAATCATTTGATTCGCTGACACTTGGGATTGGGAATACCGCCAGAATTTGTTGCGGGTGCTGAAGGAAACTGATGCGTGAAAGTTCGTCTTCGCTTACCGTCTCTACGTCAATGCCCTTGGTGTTGTTCTCGTTAATCCATTGGCTTGTGGCGATGACCAGTTTTGGGTGCATCACGGCAAGCAGGTCGCCCACCACCTTAGGACCTTCCGCCACGAACGAATTCTCTCTTGTCCTGAACTTCTTCTGTTCAAGAGAGCGTATCATCTTTATGGTGTTCTTTGTGAGCATAAGTGTTATGTGGCGCGTTGGCAACGCACCATACGCGACAAGGGGATTTTAAAGTTCAACGTTTCTCCTTCTTAATCCATCCCAGACGGTGGGTCCTTCCCTTCTTACCGAGAGAGTGAACGGAGTAGAATCCGTAGGGCAGGGTGGAGATGTCTATCACGTCAGAATAGTAAGGGCGTGTTGTTACGGGAGTGCCTGCAATCGACTTGAACACCACGAACTCGGCGTCGAGGGTGTTGGGGCGCTTGGGCAGTCGCACGCTTCTTCCATCATTGGCGAGAAGATGCGGCGTTTCGCTCTTTGGCTTCACTCCTCCCATTCGGGCAGGCTCACTCTCGTTGCCGAAACGGTCAATGGCGCACACGGCATAGTTGTAGGGCTTCTGTGTGTCTATTACGAGCGACGTGCCTTTCACGAGTTGCGCTATGAGGTTGCGCACATCGTTGACATCAACCGTCTCTTCGCGCGAAGCATATACATTATATAGTACGTTGGGGCTCTCGTTTCTGCTCTTTGCCGGGCTCCATGTGAGCCGTTGCTGACCGTTCTCCTCGCTTATGCGAAGGTTTGAAGGCGCCGTTGGCGGTGTCTTGTGAAGCCACGCCATTGCCGGCACAAGGGCAGGGTAGCGGTCGAACTCGTTTATGGTGAAGTCGTATAGGCCCTTTGTGTTCTCCGTGAAGAAACGGCTGCGGAAATAAGTATGGCCGAGACCTATCTGTCGGAGGTAGTTCATCTGCCTCTGTACGTCTATGAGTTTCCACTTTCCTTCAGACGGGTGCATGAAGTAGATGCCCAGTCCTGGCGCCATTATCCTGCCGTTGGTGTTCTCTTTCCAGTCGAGTGCGAAAGGATAGAAGTTGTCGCCTCTGAAGTAAATCATCGGGAACTCGGCGTCCATGAGCCCCTCTTTCATCCATTGCTGAGCGTCTTGAGCCACCGCTGTGCGTGCGTTCCATCCCCGGCTGCTGAATCTGCTCAGGTCGTCGTGCTTGCCAACGGGCGAGCAACTGAGCATCACCCACGGTTTTTCTTGTTTTATGGCTGTGTTTATGGCACGCACAATCTTTGTGATGTATTCACGGCAACGCGCTCTGTTCGAGGGCATTTTCCAAGCATCGGGGTATCGGATATAGTCGAGATGAATGCCGTCAACATCATATTTCCTTACAATCTCGGCGCAGATGCTGGCGATGTAGGGAGCCGTCTCGGGGTTCTCGGGGTCGATGTAGCCGTCGCTTCCAATCTTCTTTAGAATGTTGGGATGCTTCTTCCGTAGTTGCTGGGCGGCATAGGAGTTCCACGGACCTATGGGGAGCGTCACCACCCACGAGTGAATCTGCATTCCTCGGGCGTGGCATTGCTCTATGGCGAATTGCAGAGGGTCGTATCCGGGATTTTTTCCCGGCTGCCCTGTTATGTTCTGGTCCCACGGTTCGATGTCGCTTTTGTAGATTGTCGAAGCCCTCACGCGCGATTGCATCAGCACGAGGTTGACGCCAGCCTTCTGCAACTTGTCGAGAATATCCGTGAGTTCCTTCTGTTGTCTCTTGATGTTTTCAGGCGAATTGGCTTTTGTGTCAGGCCAGTCGAGACTTTTCACCGTAGTAAGCCATACTGCTCTCACCTCTCTTTTCGGTGTCTCTCCGAAGTTGAGGCTTATCTTGTCTTGTGCTTCTGCCGCCAGCGAAAACATAGCGGCTAAAGATAAAATGATTAGATTCTTTTTCATATTCGCTTGCAAAGATAATTATATTTTCGGCAATCCTTTGCATCTTTGATAAAAAATCGTATCTTTGCACTCAGTTTTAATTAAAATATATAACCCAAAATGGTAACATTCATCGTTAGCCTCTTAGCACTTGTGCTTGGCTATGTGTTCTATGGAAAGTTGGTTGAGAAGATTTTCTCGCCCGACGACCGCAAGACTCCTGCCGTAAGGATAAACGACGGAGTCGACTTCATTGTGCTTCCCAGCTGGAAGGTATTCATGATTCAGTTTCTGAACATCGCCGGCACCGGACCTATCTTCGGAGCCATTATGGGAGCGAAGTTCGGCCCTTCTGCCTATTTGTGGATTGTGCTCGGATGTATCTTTGCCGGAGCCGTTCACGACTATCTCTCGGGAATGCTTTCGATGCGCCACGATGGTGCGGGGCAGCCAGAACTCATAGGACATTATCTCGGTCAGGGCACCAAGCGCGTGATGCTTGTCTTTAGTGTATTCCTGCTGATGATGGTTGGAGCCGTTTTTGTTTATTCGCCTGCTTTGATTCTTGGCGACATCTGTGGCGAAGGTCTCACCTGGGTTTACATCTGGTGCGGCATAATCTTCGTTTATTACATCATCGCCACGATGCTCCCTATCGATAAAATTATAGGCAAGATATACCCGTTGTTTGCCATTTCCATGATTTTCATGGCGCTGGCTCTCATGGCGGTGCTCTTCGTTAAGTGGCCGTCGCTTCCCGAACTTTCCGACGGAATTTACGGCGAAGGGTTCAAGTCGCCCATTTTCCCAGCCCTCTTCATCACTATCGCCTGTGGCGCCATAAGTGGTTTCCACGCTACACAGACACCGTTGATGGCGCGTTGTGTGAAGAGTGAGCGCCTGGGTCGCCCGATGTTCTACGGAGCGATGATTACCGAGGGTATCGTTGCCTTGATATGGGCTACCGTATCGATGTATTTCTTCTACGGAGGAGCCGCTCAGGAACTTGGCGCATCGCTCTCGCTTCAGGCTCCCGAGGTGGTTACCACCGTCAGTCAAGGCTGGCTGGGAACTTTTGGCGGCATTCTGGCTCTTCTTGGTGTTGTGGCCGCCCCGATCACCAGCGGCGATACGGCTTTGCGCTCGGCACGTCTTATCATCGCTGAGTTCCTGCATCTTGACCAGAAGAGTTACATGAAGCGCATATACATTTGTATCCCGCTCTTCGGAGCCACGCTTGCCCTGCTCTTCTTCAATATCGAGAACCCCGACGGATTCAACGTTATATGGAGTTATTTCGGATGGGCCAACCAGACGCTTGCCGTGTTCACGCTATGGGCGATAACCGTTTATCTGGTAAGGCAGAAGAAACCTTGGATTATAACCATGCTTCCGGCGCTTTTCATGACCGTTGTTTGCTCGTCGTTCATCATGATTTCGCCTAATGCTTTCGGATTCGACATGAGTGTAGGCTATGCTGTCGGCGGAGCCGCCCTCATCGTCTCTCTGGCTTGGTTCTTCGTCTGGAAGAGCAAGGAGAGCAAAAGAACAGACATATAATTTATTAATAATTAAAATAAGAAATGCTATGAAGAAAATTGCAATGTTCATCATCGCTCTTGCGATGTCAATCACAGCCAACGCTCAGTTTGAGCAGGGTAAAGTCTATATTGGTGCTTCGCTTACTGGCGTTGACCTCAGTTATAGCGGTTCAGAGAAGTTCCACCTCGGAGTGGAGGCTACTGGCGGCTATTTCATCATGGACAACATCATGCTTAAGGCAAGTGCCGGAGTCAACTATTCAGGAAAAGATGATGCTCCAACCGACTTCACTCTCGGTTTGGGCGGCCGCTACTATATCCTCCAGAACGGATTGTTCCTCGGAGCAAATGCGAAGTTGATTCATTCTAACCACAACTACAACGACATTATGCCTGAAGTAGAGGTTGGCTATGCGTTCTTCTTGAGCCGTACCGTGACTATCGAGCCTTCGATATATTACGACCAGTCGTTCCGCAAGCACTCCGATTATAGCAAGTTCGGCGCTCGCGTTGGTATTGGAGTATATCTCTTCAAGGACTAAAGACGTCTTTTCGAGGTGTGAAAGATGCCCTTTCGTGATGTCAGAGATGGTCTTTGACAATGTCAGAGATGGTCTTTGACAATGCGAAAGACGGCTTTTCGCCCCTCGAAACATATACTAACCATAAATCATAACAACTATGTTATCAGTTGAAGAATTAGAAGACAGGCTTATCGACCTCGCTTTCGCGGAAGATATAGGCGACGGTGACCATACCACTCTTTGCTGCATTCCCGAGGACGCAATGGGAAAGAGCAAGCTGCTCATCAAGGAAGACGGAATACTTGCTGGCGTGGAAGTGGCTAAGAAAGTGTTTGCACGCTTCGACCCCACTATGGAGGTGGAGGTGTTTATGGGTGACGGCTCGAGAGTGAAGAAAGGCGACGTTGCTATGATTGTTACAGGCAAGATACGCTCTCTTCTGCAGACGGAGCGCCTCATGCTCAACATCATGCAGAGAATGAGCGGAATAGCGACGATGACCGACCGCTATGTGGAGCGTCTGAAGGGTACAAAGACTCATGTGCTCGACACCCGCAAGACTACTCCAGGCATGCGCATGCTTGAGAAGCAGGCGGTGAAGATTGGCGGCGGCGTTAACCATCGCATCGGTCTTTTCGACATGATTCTGCTCAAGGACAACCACGTGGATTTCTCTGGCGGCATAAAGAATGCAATCACCCGTTGCCACAAGTATCTTGAGGAGAAAGGACTGAACCTGAAGATTGAGATTGAGGTGCGCTCCTTCGACGAGATTCGTCAGGTGATGGAGTGCGGCGGCGTTGACCGCATCATGCTCGACAACTTCAGCGTTGAGGACACCCGCAAGGCCGTTGAAATGATTGGCGGCAAGTATGAGACAGAATCGAGCGGCGGAATAACCTTCGACACCATTCGCGACTATGCCGAGTGCGGAGTAGATTTCGTGTCTGTAGGTGCGCTCACCCATTCTGTCAAAGGACTTGACATGAGTTTCAAGGCATGCTGACATCATTATTGCTTAGTGCCCTTCTGAGTTTTTCTTCGCCTGTTCATCATGAACTGTCGCTGGCGGGAAACTTCGGCGAACCGCGTCCGAATCATTTCCATGCTGGTTGCGACGTCAAGACGGAGCAGGTGGAGGGGAAACCTATATTCTCTATAGCCGACGGTTATATCAGCCGAGTGACGGTGGGAGTGTCTGGCTTCGGCAATGCCGTTTATGTGAGACATCCCAACGGTTACACCAGCGTGTATTGCCACTTGCAGCGCTTCACGCCTCAGGTAGCGGCAATGGTGAAGATATGGCAGTATGAGCACGAGCAATATGTGGCAGATGTGGAGTTCCAACCAACTGACTTCCCCGTTTCTGAAGGCCAACTGATAGCCGTTAGCGGGAACACGGGGGCAAGCACGGCGCCCCATCTTCATCTCGAGGTTCATGACACGCGCACTTGGGATGTGCTCGACCCGCTTGACTTCATAGGCAAGTATGTCAAAGACACCACCGCTCCCACGGCAGATGCCATCATGGCGATGCCCGTTGACGGCGAGGGCTCTTTCTGTGGCAAGTCTTACAAGCAACGTTTCGCCCTCTCGGAGAACATGACCGAGATGAACGCATGGGGAAAGGTGGGCTTCGCTCTTCATGCCGAGGACAAGATGGAAGGCAGTTGGAACCGCTTCGGAATACGTTACACCACGCTTATCGTTGACGGCGACACCGTGTTCAGCAGTAATGTCAACCGCATTCCCGTTGCCAGCCACCGCATGGTGAACTCATGGGGCGACTACGACTATTACATGGAGAACCACGTGTGGTTCATGAAGTCGTTCATCGACCCAGGAAACTCCCTGCCCGTAATCTCTGCCAACGACCAGCTTGGCATCATAACGTTCAACGAGGAACGGCCATATAATATAAGGTATGTTCTCCGAGATTATTTCGGCAACACAACCGAGTATTCCTTTGTGGTCAACGGAAAACGGCAAGACATCGAACCTCGGAAAGAAACGGGCGCCTACATGCTGAGTTACGACAAAGATAATGACATCAACCTTCAGAACATGCGCCTTCATCTAAAGAAGGGATTGCTGCCTATGAATATGGGCATCACTCCTCAGATTGCCGCATGTCATGAAGGAATCTCCGATGCTTATTCCTTCCGTGATGCTCTCACGCCTTTGTTCGACTGGGGCGAGATAAGCCTTAAGGTTCTTTCGCCTGTCGAGAATCCCGACAAGTTGTATATCGTATGTCATGACACCTACGACCGTTATCAAGAAGGAGAATATAAGGACGGATGGGTGAAGGGACGTTTGCGTGACTTGGGACTTAGTTATGAAGTGGCTTACGACGACAATCCTCCCGAGGTTGACTTGGAGTCGGCATCAGCAGGTGTGTTGAGGCTTAATGTCTATGACTCAAAGAGCGGGCTCTCGTCGTTCAAGGCTTATGTTGACGGCAAGTTCGTGCTTTTCGAGGACGTTCCGAAGTCAACCGTTAAGGTGTGTCATCTTTCTCAAACACCATTGAAGCGGACAGGCGCAACGCGGACTCTTACCGTTTATGCCAAGGACAACCGCAACAACTCTATTCAAAAGAACATGCATTTTGATTATTAATATATGAAGAAAACACTTTTATTTCTATTCGCTATAGCGAGTGCAACCGCATCAATGGCTTGCACAAACTTCATCGTGGCAAAAGGAGCAAGTACCGATGGTTCCGTGATTTGCACATATAATGCTGATGACTACGGAATGTTCCAGAGTCTTTGCCATTTCCCTGCCGGCAAGCATGCTAAGGGTGAGATGCGCAAAGTTTACGACTGGGACACCAATGTTTATCATGGCGAGATTGCCGAGGCTCCAGAGACTTATAATGTCATTGGAAACATCAACGAGTGGCAGGTGACCATCGGAGAGACAACGTTCGGCGGGCGCGAGGAACTTGTTGACCCCAAGGGCATTCTCGATTATGGCTCTCTCATCTACATCGCTCTTCAACGCTCTAAAACAGCTCGCGAGGCTATCAACGTGATGACATCGCTAGTTGCCGAGTATGGCTATAACTCGGAGGGCGAGACCTTTACGATATGCGACCCTAACGAGGCTTGGATTATGGAGATGATAGGCAAGGGACCTGAGAACAAGGGTGCTGTGTGGGTGGCTATGCGCATTCCCGACAACGCCATCTGCGCTCATGCTAACCAGAGCCGTATCACAAAGTTCAACCTCAAGGACAAGAAGAACGTTCTTTACGCAAAGGACGTTATAACCTTCGCACGTGAGAAGGGATTCTTTACAGGCAAGGATGCCGATTTCTCGTTTAATGCCGCATATGCTGCTCCTGACTTCTCTGGCCGTCGTTATTGCGAGGCCCGCGTGTGGAGTTTCTTCAATCATTTTGGCGACATGATGCCATACCTCGACTATGCTATGGGCAAGGTTCCTAATGCCGAGCCGATGCCGTTGTGGATTGTGCCTAACCATAAGGTTAGCGTTCAGGAGGTTGAGGCTTGCATGCGCGACCATTATGAGGGAACGCCGTTCTCGCTCGACCAAGACATGGGTGGTGGTATTTGGGAAATGCCTTATCGTCCTACGCCTCTCTCGTTTGAGGTTGACGGCAAAAAATGCTTCAACGAGCGCCCAACGAGCACTCAGCAGACAGGTTTTAGTTATGTAAGTCAGATGCGTTCGTGGCTCCCTCGTGAGATTGGAGGTTGTCTCTGGTGGGGTAATGACGACGGCAACATGGTTGCATACACTCCAATCTATTGTTGCAATACCGTTCAGCCGGAGTGCTATAACACGCCAGATGCTGATGCCGTTACATTCTCTATGGACAACGCTTTCTGGGTGTGCAACTGGGTGAGCAATATGGTTTATCCGCGTTATTCGCAGATGTTCCCATCGTTGAAGGAGGTACGCGACTCGCTTGAGAATTCATACTTTGCTAACCAGAAGTCAATAGAGGACCGCGCGATGCAACTCTATGGCGAAAGTCCCGCTTCTGCTCAGAAGTTCCTTAACGACTATAGCAACGAGAAGGCTCAGCAGATGCTTGACCGTTGGAAGCAACTTGCCTTCTATCTCATCGTGAAGTATAACGATATGGCTGTTAAACCAGAGAAAGATGGTAAGTTCGAGCTTACTCCAGAAGGACTTGGTGCAAAGGTTAAACGCCCAGGCTTCCCAGAGAGTTATGCAAGAAGACTGATAAAGGAAACTGGTGATAAACTTATTCAACCATAACAAATAAAAGGCCTTGGAAACCTAAGGCCTTTATTTTTATGTTGCGGAGCATGCTCCTATATTTTTACTCATCGCTCAACACGAAGAACTCCTAAATCTTGAGACGGGCGCACACGGGATTCTTTCTCCGCTTCGCTATGCGCTCGGTTTCGCCGCTTATTCGAGCGATAGCGAGTCTTAAGAAAGCGGCAAAGCCGAGCGACGCCCCTACAAATAAACTCCTAACTTCTAACTCCTAACTTCTAACTCCTAACTCCTAACTTCTAACTCCTAACTCCTTAGTATTGTCTGAGTGCTGAGAGCAGTTCGTTGTTCTCGGTCTTTGTTCCGATGGTGACGCGTAGGCAATTGTTGCAAAGCGTTACTCGTGTGCGGTTGCGAACGATGATGCCTCGCTCTACCAGATAGTTATAGATAGATTGCGCATCGGTCATCTTTGCAAGGAAGAAGTTTGCATCGGTAGGATAAACCTTCTCGCAAATGGGCAAGAGGCAGAACGATTCCATCATGCGGCGACGCTCTTGAAGCAATATCTTCACCCACTTGTCCACTTGGAACGGGTCGCGAAGTGATTCCATCGCCTGCTTTTGTGTCAGGTGGTTCACGTTATACGGATACTTCACCTTATTATATATACTGATAATCTCTTTGCTTGCGAAAGCCATTCCGAGTCTTATTGCGGCACATCCCCATGCCTTGCTCATGGTGTTTAGGACTATGAGGTTGGGATACTTGTTCAACACTCCGCGCAAAGAACTCTCTTGAGAGAAGTCGCCATATGCCTCATCTACTATTACAAAAGCCTCAAAGCGTTCAATCACCTTGATTATCTCATCGCGGTCAAGACTGTTTCCTGTGGGGTTGTTTGGCGAGCAAATCCATATTATCTTCGTGTTTCTGTCGGTGGCGGCAAGCAAACGCTCGGCACTCATCTGGAAGTTCTCGTCAAGTTTAACAGGGCGATACTCCACGTCGTTGATGTCGGCGCATACCTTATACATGCCGTATGTAGGTTCTATAGCCACTACGTTGTCAACGCCAGGACGTGTAAAACACCTGTATGGAAGGTCAATTGCCTCGTCGCTTCCATTTCCAAGGAATATCTGGTCTTCTGCCACGCCCTTCACTTGCGCCAGCATCTTCTTCAAGTCTCTTTGCAGAGGGTCGGGATAGCGGTTGAACGGGGCGTTGTACGGGTTTTCGTTGGCATCGAGAAATACCGTTGCCTCGTGTCCGCTATATTCGTCACGGGCACTACTATAAGGCGCGAGGTCCCAAATATTTGGTCTTGTTAATACGGATAATGGTTTCATGTCTTTTATATTTCGGCGCAATTATTTTTCGGACGTACTCCTTCAACTCCTAACTCATAATTCCAAACTTCTAACTCTAAAGCTCATCGCTCTCTTGTGGGCATCAAGTTGCTCGGCTTCGGCCATCAGTTCAACGGCATTTCCTATGCTCTTAATTCCCTCTTTCGTAAGATGCTGGAATGTAATCTTGCGGTTATAACTGTCGAGATTCACTCCGTTGTATGCGAGCGCATAGCCGTGAGTGGGCAGAGTGTGGTTTGTTCCGCTTGCATAGTCGCCAGCGCTCTCACAAGCATATTTGCCCAGGAACACGCTACCGGCATTAATCACTTTCTTTGCAAGTTCCTCGAAGTCGTCGGTGCCAATCACAAGATGTTCCGGCGCATAAGCGTTGCTAAGTGCCATCGCCTCTTCCTTGTCGTTCACCACAACAATCTTTGAGTTTTCGAGCGTCTTCTTCGCCAGTTCCTTGCGAGGCAAAGTATCCAGTTGCGCATCGACTTCTTTCTCCACTTGCTTCGCCATCTCTTCCGAGGTGGTGATCATTATTACTTGAGAGTCGATACCGTGCTCCGCTTGTGACAGCAAGTCGGCGGCAACAAAGACGGGATTGCTCGTTTCGTCGGCAATAACGCATATCTCAGAAGGACCAGCAGGCATGTCTATCGCTACATCATGGAGACTCACTTGTTGTTTTGCCGCCATAACATACTGGTTGCCTGGACCGAATATCTTGTACACCTTAGGCACACTCTCCGTTCCGTAGGCCATAGCGCCTATCGCTTGAACGCCGCCAGCCTTGAATATCTTGCTCACTCCAGCCACACGAGCGGCGGCGAGAATGGCAGGGTTAACCTTTCCTTCCTTGTTAGGAGGGGTGCAAAGCACAATCTCTCTGCATCCCGCAATCTTTGCAGGTGTGGCCAGCATCAATACAGTACTGAAGAGTGGGGCAGTACCGCCAGGAATATACAAGCCTACTTTCTCGATGGCCACACTCTTCTGCCAGCAAGTCACTCCCTTGCAAGTCTCTATCTTTTCTCCCTCAAAGCGTTGTGCGTCGTGGAACTTATAGATGTTAGAGTGGGCGAGTTTTATCGCTTGCAATAGTTCATCGCCGATAGAAGCAAATGCCTCGTCAATCTCCGCTTCGGTAACGGCAAGACTCTCAAGTGCCACATGGTCGAACTTCAGTTCATACTCCTTTACCGCCACATCTCCACGTGTCTTTATGTCGTTCAGCACTTGGCTAACCGTGTCGTTGAGTTGTGAGACATCCAGATGCGGACGCTCAACAATACTCTTCCATTCCTCCCGCTTCGGGTATTTTATTATATTCATTTTCTGGTAAATGTCTTCTACCTCCTACTATCTCCTGTCATTTTTGTTCGGGCGCACTCGGAGGTACGCCCCTACAAATCATGCTCCTATAGAATCATCTTCTCTATAGGAGTGACAAGAATGCCCTGTGCTCCCAACTCTTTCAGTTTCCCGATAATCTCCCAGAAACGCTTTTGGTCGAGCACGGTATGAACGCAGCACCACTCATCGTCTGCAAGAGGTATGATGGTGGGGCTCTTCAATCCTGGCAACACACTAACGATGTCTTGCAAATGTGCCTTTGGAACGTTCATGCGCACATATTTCTTGTCCTCTGCCTGCTTAACCGCCTCGATGCGGAAAAGTATCTGCTTCAGGATGTCGCGTTTCTCTTCGTCGAGATTCTTGTTTGCTATGAGCAGAGCCTCGCTCTTCATCACCACCTCAACTTCCTTGAGGTTGTTGCTTACGAGTGTTGAGCCGCTGCTCACAATATCAAAGATGGCGTCGGCAAGACCGATGCCCGGGCTTATCTCCACGCTTCCTGTAATGACATGAATCTCTGCGTTGATGCCGTTATTGTTGAGGAACTTCCTCAGGATAACGGGATATGATGTGGCAATCTTCTTGCCGTTGAACCATTCAAGGCCGTTATATTCGATGCTCTTGGGTATCGCGAGGCTAAGACGGCACTTGGAGAAGCCAAGGCGGCAAACTACTTCGGCGTCTTCCTCACGCTCCTCAAACTCGTTCTCTCCCACAATACCGAGGTCGGCCACTCCGCTTGCAACGCTCTGCGGAATGTCGTCGTCTCTCAAATAAAGTACCTCGAGGGGGAAGTTTGAAGCCTGTACCAGCAGGGTTCTTTTGCTTGCGCTTATCTTAATATCCGCCTCTCCTAGAAGACTGATGGTGTCCTCGTAAAGACGGCCTTTGGATTGAACTGCTATCCTTATCATACTTTTTTGCTGCAAATTTACGCTTTTATGTTGATATTTGCAAGAATTATTGTAATTTTGTCGCGAAAATGAAAGCGAAGTGCATTTATATTACACTATTGTTGCTGATGTTCTTGGCATCGTGCTCGGTGAAGTCGAAGAAAGGAGAACTTCCCCCGTGGGGCGATTCTGCCAACGACAGCACAGCCCTTTCGCTTAGCGACATCATAGCAAACGGCGAGTTGATTGCCGCAACGCTTTCAGGTCCTGACACTTATTATGAATACCGAGGCGAGCGTCTCGGTTTGTATTACCTCCTTTGCGACAGGTTTGCCGCAGAGGTGGGAGTCACCTTGCGCATCCATTTGTGCCGCGACTCTGCCGAACTCCGCACAGCCTTGTTTCATGGCGATGCCGATATCGTTATCACTCCGTTGCCCCGTAACGATGAGTCGTTGCACTATTGCGGTGCCGTAGATGAGGAGAGCGATTGCCAATGGGCTGTTTCGCCGCAGGGCGAGGACCTTGCTGCCGCCTTAGACCAATGGTACTCGCGAGAGGGCAGGGCGCTACAGGCAAAAGGACCGATGGCTCTTCGTATTAACGACCGTCTCTCGTCGCCATTCGGAGGGTGGGGCGGAAACTCCCCGAATGCAGGTTCTCCTCGCGGCGGTCGTCGTCCTTCGCCGTCAAACCGCTATGCTCCGCCAACGCAGACGGCACCACGCATACCGCATATAGCCACTCCGCCCACACCTCCAGGCGCCTTGTCGCCTTGGGACGACTTGTTCAAGAAACACGCATCTACGGCAGGAGTCGATTGGCGTTTGCTCGTTGCACAATGCCGTCAGGAGTCGGGTTTCAACCCAACGGCTTGTTCTTGGGCGGGTGCTTGTGGCTTGATGCAGTTGATGCCGCAAACGGCAGCATCGTTGGGAGTGCCTCGTGACAAGATATTTGACCCCGAGACGAACGTTGCGGCAGCCGCCCGACTGATGGCAAAACTATCGAGTCAGTATTCATATATTCGCTCTTTCGACGAGCGCATCTGCTTTATGCTTGCATCATATAACTGTGGTTCTGGTCACATCGCAGATGCCCAGGCGCTTGCAAGAAAAGATGGGGCAAGCGCAGAGCGATGGGCCGATGTTGAGCATTACCTCTCGTTGCTTAGCGAACCGGAATATTACAACGACCCCGTTGTGCGACATGGGTATGTCAGGAGTAGCGAGACGGTGGGTTATGTGCGTGCCATCAGCCAGTATTATTCGCAATATTCAGGTGGCAGAGGCTTTGCTGGCGGCTCTGCTTCGTCAGAACATCGCAGGGCATTAAAGAACCATCGCTTTAAATAAAGGATACAATTAAACTCCTAACTCCTAACTTCTAACTCCCCTCAGTTCCCAAAACGCAACGGCTGCCGCCGCCGCTACGTTGAGCGAGTCGACGTTATGTGCCATCGGGATGCGCACGACATAATCGGCACGGCGTATTGTTTCCTTGGGAAGTCCGTCGCCTTCCGTTCCCATAATTATCGCCAGGCGTTCCTCGTCCTTTAGTCTTTTGTCGTCGATAGAAATGGAATTGTCGCTCAAAGCCATTGCTGCCGTCTTGAATCCGAGTTGTCCAAGCGGTTCAAGACTCTCGTCTATCCACGTCCAAGGCACCAGAAATACCGAGCCCATAGACACTCTTACGGCACGACGGTTAAGTGGGTCGCATGAGTTTTGTGTCAGCAGAACGGCGTCGATGCCAAGAGCGGCTGCCGAACGGAATATCGCTCCGATGTTGGTTGTGTCCACAACGCCGTCTATAACCACCACTCGGCGAGCCCCGCAGGTCACTTCTTCCACGCTTTTCGGCGCAGGGCGACGCATAGCGCAAAGCACTCCGCGAGTTAAAGTGTAGCCGGTAAGCGCAGCCAAAAGTTTGCGGTCGCCGGTATAGACGGGAATGTCGCCGACGCGCCTGATAATCTCTTGCGCATCGCCTTCTATGTGCTTGCGCTCGCAGAGCAGAGCCAACGGTTCGTAACCGGCATCGAGCGCCACATTGATAACCTTTGGGCTCTCGGCAATAAACACGCCCTTCTCTGGCTCAACCTTGTTTCTCAGTTGTGCCTCGGTAAGTGTGCTGAACACCTCAACACCCTCGTGCGCAAGCGAATCAATCTCTATTATCGGCATCTTTCTCGTTCTTTCTGCTTGCAAAGATAACTATTTAAATTCAAAAAACAAATCCTTCAGATGTCATTAAGCATGTTTGGCAGTCTCACTTGTGCCTCTTGAGCACCTCATTTGTATACATCTGAGCATCTTACTTGTATACATCTAAGCACCTCATTTGTATACGTCTGAGCATCTCATTTGTGCCTTTTGACATGCTCATTTGATACTTCTGGCACACAATAAAGCGGCAAATTGGCGGTTATAATAATATGGAATATCTACCAAAAGACCCTGCAATACTCGTCTCGGCGATAAACATGCTGCTCAGAGACGAGGAGTTTGACACTCTCGAAGAACTTTGCTATAACTTCAATCGTGATGCTGAGGAGATAAAGGATTATCTCCGTGGGTATGGTTTCGTGTATAGCGAGGAGCAGAAACAGATGCGCCCGATAGGATATGACGGGAAGGAGGACGGCAGATGATAACGCGCGACGCCATAGAGACTGCATATAGTTTCTTCCATCAGAAACTCCGCGTTTATGAGCATTCCACGATGGAGTGGCAACGCGACGACATCGAGTATGCCATAGAGCAATATGTGGCCGACATGAACGACGAACTATATGACAAGATTGCAGATGGCAACGACCGTTTTCTGCGCGACCATCAGCACTTTGAGAACGATATGAATAGTGCTGTCAACCAACTCGAAACGATGCTCTTCGGAAATTAAAAAGGGTATTGTCCTATACCTTCCTCTGTCTCCTTAAATTTTATGTTCCCAATAGAATCATCACGCCGCTGATTCCGATATATGCGTAAACCACATAACGGAAAATGCGCGAGGGAATGCGGTTGAAGACAAAGGCTCCGATCAGAGTGCCCGCAACCACTCCAATCAAACCATAGAAATAATCGTGTATAACAGTTGATGTGAGGAATCCGTTTTGCGCCCTTACAACAGTCATCATGGCGTTTCCAAGCACGAAATACACTTGTGTCATAGCCATGTAGTGCTGCTTGTCTTTCTCGGAAGAGATGAAATAAAGCACGGCAGGCGGTCCTTGCATGCCGAAGAATCCACCCATAAGTCCGCTCAATATGCCCGTTCCCACCTGTGCTTTGGGCGAAGGCTTCAGCGTGATGTGCTTGCTGATGAAGGCAAAATAGATGCTCGTAAGTATGAGTACAACGCCCAGAATCTGCCTTAGCAGCACGTCTTCAATCCTTTTCAGGAAGAAGATGCATATAGACGACACAATAATAAACGTGATGAGCATCGGCAGAAGGCGCTTCCATACCACGAGTTTGCGCAGTCGCAGGGCGATAGTGAGTGAGGTGGTGAGTGCAAGCATGCCCGAGAGCGTTACCGCTTCGCCGTAGGAAGGCACGAGATGTATCAGCATCGACATGATGAAAATGCCGAAGCCGAAGCCCGTTGTGCGCTGGATGAAACTCGCTCCGATGCACAGGAGTATAAGGTAGATTGTCGTGATGTCCACTCCCTGTATGCTTAAAATGATTTTTTCGGCTGCAAAGTTACTACTTTTTTTGATGAAAAGTCAAGAGAATGTTGTATCTTTGCACACATATATGGAAGAGAACATCATTACAAGTGCGCAGAATCCTAAGATAAAACGCCTTCAACTGTTACAGCAGAAGTCATCAGAACGCCGCAAAAGCGGACTTTTCGTGGTGGAGGGTCGCCGCGAACTACAGCATTGCATTAATGCAGGGTTCGAGGTGGATACCGCCTTTGTGTGCCTCGATTTGCTGGAGGAAGGATATGAGGCGCCTGCAAAGAAGGTGTTCGAGGTGTCGCGTGACATCTACGAGAAGATTGCCTATCGCGGAAGTACCGAGGGAATCGTTGCCGAAGTGGTTGCACGCCAGCGCACCCTTGATGATCTCTCGCTTGGCGAAAGCCCGCTTGTCGTGGTTCTTGAGAGTGTCGAGAAACCGGGCAACCTGGGTGCTGTGCTACGTAGTGCCGATGCTGCAGGTGCCGATGCCGTCATAGTTTGCGACCCGCTGACCGACCTTTATAACCCTAATCTCATACGAAGCAGTATAGGTGCGATATTTACCGTGCCTTGCGTGGCATGCTCCTCCGACGAGTGCATCGCCTTCCTCAAGCAACGAGGCATAAGCATCCTCACCGCCCAGCTTCAAGACTCCAGTCTCTATTACGACATCGACATGCGTCGCCCCACCGCAATAGTCATGGGAACCGAATCCACAGGCCTCACCAACCAATGGCGCCAGGCCGCCGATGCCCATATCCGCATCCCCATGCTCGGCCGTCTCGACTCCCTCAATGTCTCCGTCAGCGCCGCCATCCTCCTCTTCGAGGCTGTAAGGCAGAGGCAATAGTTGGCTGTTAACATCATTATAAAGCAGAATGCATGATGTTTTCGATGAGTAATTTATATCTATTCATTATATTATATTATTAATGAAAACGTATAAATGTTTTGCTCTTTATGAAAAATAATGTACTTTTGCAGACGTGTTTTTGATGAAGGAACACGCCTTTTGGGGTTGTTTATGCCGTTGAAAATGGGTGAAAAACGGCAATATACCATGAATTAGGTATGCGAATGACATCAATTAGGGATTTCGGCAACCGGCATTTCGCTGTAACTTTGCACCCAGAAAGTTAAGCATCGATTGTTTGACGGAAACAAAATGTCGGATTTAAAAACTTTTAGAATTATGAGTAACAAGAAACTTCATTTCGAGACACTACAACTTCACGTGGGGCAAGAGCAGCCCGATCCAGCAACTGATGCACGTGCGGTGCCTATTTACCAGACCACTTCTTATGTGTTCCGCAACTCACAGCATGCGGCAGACCGCTTCGGTCTTCGTGATGCAGGTAATATCTACGGACGACTGACAAATTCTACACAGGGCGTGTTTGAGGACCGTGTGGCTGCCCTCGAGGGTGGTGTGGCCGGCCTTGCAGTTGCCTCTGGTGCAGCTGCCATTACCTATGCCCTGCAGAACATCGCGCAGAACGGCGACCATATCGTGGCTGCTGACAACCTCTACGGCGGTTCGTTCAATCTGATAACCCATACGCTTGCCACACAAGGCATCACAAACACTATCGTTAACGTTAACGACCTTGAGGCTCTTGAGGCAGCAATACAGCCGAACACAAAGGTGATATATGCTGAGACTTTCGGCAACCCTAACAGCGACGTTACTGATATAGAAGGAATTGCAGCCGTAGCACACAAGCATAACATACCTTTTATTATAGACAACACATTTGGAACTCCATATCTCATTCGTCCTATCGAACATGGTGCTGATATTGTTGTTCACTCGGCAACGAAGTTCATCGGCGGCCACGGCAGTTCTCTCGGCGGCGTGATAGTTGACGGAGGAACGTTCGACTGGAAGGCTAATGCCGACAAGTATCCAACGTTGGCAAAGCCAGACCCTTCATATCATGGCGCAGTTTTTGCCGATGTGGCTGGCGCAGCAGCATTCGTGACTCGCATCCGTGCCGTCATCCTTCGTGACACAGGTGCTACAATATCTCCTTTCAACGCCTTCATCCTCTTGCAAGGTCTTGAGACTTTGAGCCTTAGAGTGGAGCGTCATGTTGAGAATGCACTTAAAGTAGTGGATTTCCTTAGCAAGCATCCGAAGGTGGCAAAGGTTAACCATCCCTCTCTTCCAGATCATCCTGACCATGAACTCTACAAGAAGTACTTCCCCAAAGGTGGCGGCAGCATCTTCACCTTCGAGATAAAGGGCGGCGAGAAAGAGGCCTGGCAGTTCATCGACTCTCTCGAGATCTTCTCTCTGCTGGCAAATGTGGCCGACGTGAAGAGTCTTGTGATTCATCCATACACCACAACTCACTCGCAGATGTCGCCAGAGGAACTGGCTCAGCAGCACATCACTCCCGCAACGGTACGTCTGAGCATCGGTACAGAACATATCGACGACATTATCGACGACATCAGCCAGGCGTTAGGGTAGAGGAGAGAGATTATTAATAAATAATGTAATATTGATAAAGAATTAGGGTTATGACAAAAATAGCAAAGAAGTTGACCGAACTCATCGGCAACACACCATTACTTGAACTGGGTAAGTTTTCAGAGTCAAAAGGACTGAGTACGCCGATTATCGCTAAAGTGGAGTTCTTTAATCCAGGCGGTAGCGTGAAAGACCGCATAGCATTCGCCATGATAGAGGATGCTGAGAAGAAAGGAATACTGAAGCCAGGCGCCACCATTATCGAGCCGACAAGCGGAAACACAGGCGTAGGCCTCGCCCTCGTTTCTGCCGTGAAGGGCTACCACCTCATTCTCACTATGCCCGAGACGATGAGCATTGAGCGTCGCAATCTTGTGAAGGCATATGGCGCCGAGGTGCGTCTGACCAGCGGAAAGGACGGAATGGCAGGTGCCATCAAGGCAGCTGAGCAGTTGCGCGACTCCATCCCTGGCAGCGTTATACTCCAGCAGTTCGAGAACCCCGCCAATCCTCAGCGCCATTATGACACAACAGGTGTTGAGCTTTGGGAACAGACAGAAGGCAAGATTGACATCTTCGTTGCCGGCGTGGGTACAGGTGGAACCGTATCGGGTATCGGCAAGCGCCTGAAGGAGAAGAATCCTAACGTGAAGATCATCGCCGTAGAGCCAAAGTCTTCAGCCGTGCTGAACGGTCAGCCCAGCGGTCCTCATAAGATACAGGGCATCGGAGCGGGCTTCATCCCGAAGACCTATGACTCTAATGTGATTGACGAGGTGCTCGATATTGATAACGACGACGCTATCCGCACAGGCCGCGAACTGGCACAGCAGGAAGGACTGCTCGTTGGAATCTCCTCTGGTGCGGCAGCATTTGGAGCGCTTCAGGTGGCGAAACGTCCTGAGAATGCTGGCAAGACGATAGTTGCTCTGCTTCCTGATACCGGCGAGCGCTATCTCTCTACAGTACTCTATGCTTTCGAGGAATATCCACTATAAAAAAAAAGAACTGTTAATTATAGATTCCATTGATTAGATTTATCCTAGCTGACAGGCAGGAAATAACATCTTTTGCCATAAAGCATCTGCTGGAGTCCCTGGGACATCATAATATCCGACATGCGGCTGACAAAGCCGAAGTGATGGAACAACTCAGGGAACATGAACAGAGTGTGGTCGTGATTGACTACACCCTGTTCGACATTTCTGACGCCTCCAACCTCATCATCATCTCGCAGAGGTTCCCCGAGGCCCATTGGGTGTTGTTCAGCGATGACCTTACGGAGTCGTTCCTGCGCGAGATTGTTTTCCAAAGCCATTCTGTCAGCGTGGTGTTCAAGGATGCGCCCCTGCATGAGATACGCGACGCGTTGCGCTATGCTGCCGACGGTCGCCGTTATCTCAGCCCTCGTGTGAGCGAGATATTGCTCTCAAGCAAGGGTGGGGAAGAACAACAGCACTCTCCGCTCACGGCAACCGAGAAGGAGATAGTGGCTGCCATCGCGGAGGGAAAGACTACGCGAGAGATTGCAGACGAGCGTTTCCTGAGTACCCATACCGTAAACACCCATCGCAAGAACATCTTCCGGAAACTGGGTGTGAATACTGCTATCGAGGCAATCCGTGTGGCGCGGCGTGCCGGATGGATATCAGAATCTGACTATAACATTTGATTTCTGTTTGTTACAGGCGGTTTGTAATCTTGTTACAAGCCGTCTGTAATCTTGTTACAAGCCGTTTGTAACAACCTCACAAGACACTTGTGACACCTTCACATGTATATTCCTTGCCTCTCGATAACGACTGACAAATTTTCAGTATTGGCGTGTCACAAGGTGTCATTTGACATTTTGGCACGCTTTTCGCATTCATGAGGGCAGAGATTATTAAACACTTAAAATATTTTATTATGAATATCAAACCATTAGCAGACAGAGTTCTGGTTCTCCCGGCAGCAGCTGAGGAGAAAATTGGCGGTATCATTATTCCTGATACTGCAAAGGAGAAACCATTGCACGGCACTATCGTGGCAGCAGGCAACGGTACAAAAGACGAGGAAATGATTCTTAAGGAGGGCGACGAAGTGCTCTACGGCAAGTATAGCGGCACCGAGCTGGAGTATGAGGGAACAAAGTATCTCATTATGCGCCAGAGCGACGTTCTCGCCATCATTGGCTAAATAATATAATGTCGGTATAACGGTATAACGTAATAACGGTATGCCGAAATAACAAAAAACGAATTCTAAAATTAAAATAACATGGCAAAAGATATTAAATTCAATATGGATGCTCGCGATTTGCTGAAGAATGGTGTTGACCAGTTGGCAAATGCAGTAAAGGTGACACTTGGTCCTAAGGGACGTAACGTTATCATCGAAAAGAAGTTCGGCGCGCCTCAGATTACTAAGGACGGCGTAACCGTAGCAAAGGAAGTTGAACTCGAGGACCGTTTCGAAAATACTGGTGCTCAGCTCGTTAAGAGCGTGGCATCGAAGACTGGCGACGATGCTGGTGACGGTACTACAACTGCAACTATTCTTGCACAGAGCATCATCAACGTAGGTTTGAAGAACGTTACCGCAGGTGCCAACCCAATGGACCTGAAGCGCGGTATAGACAAGGCTGTTAAGGCTGTTGTAGAGTATATCCAGGCAAATGCCGAGAAGGTTGACGACAACTACGACAAGATTGAGCAGGTTGCAACCGTAAGTGCTAACAACGACCCAGAGATTGGTAAGCTGCTTGCTGAGGCTTTCCGCAAGGTTTCTAAGGATGGTGTCATCACTATCGAGGAGAGCAAGAGCCGCGACACACACATCGGCGTTGTCGAGGGTATGCAGTTCGACCGCGGTTATCTGTCAGGTTACTTCATGACCGATGCCGATAAGATGGAGTGCGTTATGGACCATCCACGCATCCTTATCTACGACAAGAAAATCTCTAACCTCAAGGACCTTATGCCGGTTCTTCAGCCAGCAGCAGAGAATGGCATGCCGCTGCTTATCATCGCAGAGGATGTTGACTCTGAGGCACTTACAACACTCGTTGTAAACCGTCTTCGCGCAGGTCTGAAGGTATGTGCTGTCAAGGCTCCTGGCTTCGGCGACCGTCGCAAGGCTATGCTTGAGGACATCGCAGTTCTTACTGGCGGTCTCGTAATCAGCGAGGAGAAGGGTCTAAAACTTGAGCAGGCAACTCTCGATATGCTCGGCACTTGCGAGAAGGTAGTTGTTTCAAAGGACAACACCACTATCGTAAATGGAGCAGGCCAGAAGGAGGCTATTGCTGACCGTGTGGCTCAGATTAAGAACGAGATTGAGAAGACCACAAGCTCTTACGACAAGGAGAAGTTGCAGGAGCGTCTGGCAAAGCTCGCCGGTGGCGTTGCAGTTCTCTATGTAGGTGCTAACAGCGAGGTAGAGATGAAGGAGAAGAAAGACCGCGTTGACGACGCTCTCTGCGCTACCCGTGCAGCCATCGAGGAAGGTGTTGTAGCAGGTGGCGGTACCACCTACATCCGCGCTATCGATGCCGTTAAGGCTCTGAAGGGTGAGAATGCCGACGAGGAGACAGGTATCAAGATTGTTGAGCGCGCCATCGAGGAGCCGCTGCGCCAGATTGTCATCAACGCTGGTGGCGAGGGTGCTGTAGTAGTACAGAAAGTACGCGAGGGCAAGGGCGACTTCGGTTATAACGCTCGTACCGACGTTTACGAAGACTTGCGCGAAGCAGGTGTCATCGACCCGGCAAAGGTTGCCCGTGTGGCACTTGAGAATGCTGCATCTATCGCAGGAATGTTCCTCACCACCGAGTGTCTCATCGTAGACAAGCCAGAGGACAAGCCCGCTATGCCGATGGGCGGCGCTCCAGGAATGGGCGGCATGATGTAATTCGCTAGTCGTTAACTAGTTACAAATTGACATTTAAAGGTCGATTTTGTAAAGTATACTTATCAAAATGGAGGTTAATCGCTCGTGATTGACCTCTTTTTTATTTTTTTAAGACAGAAAATGATTAAATAATACCAATAAAATTTTGGCATTTGTTATTAAAGTTCTAATTTTGCAGCGCAAACAATAAAATTGTATCGGACATAGTCCATGCAAGGATATTTTTTTGATTTGTTTTAGTAGATTAGTTTTTAAGTAGTTTGTTTTTTGAAAATCGGGTGTCGTGAGGCAACCGATTTTTTTGTGCCCTTATCAAGGGGTCAAAAGAATCAAATAGTAGCAACTGATTTTTTGTGCCCTTATATTTCCTGTTATGGATTTTTTTTTCTACTTTTGCAAGAAAATAGGAACGATATGGATATAAAGGATTACAGAATAAGCCCGTGGCAATGGGTTGCGTTCATTATAGTAGCGGCAGGACTCAGAATCCTTACGGGTTCTTTCTGGATGGCGCTGGGTATTTTCATGCTTCTTTTGCTTGTAGATTTCTTCATCGTACAATGGGACAAGAAACGCCGTGAGGAGTACGAGAGCATCTTCACCCAATACGACCGCAAGAAGAAGGAAGAGAGTGAGCAGGAGAGTGTGGAAGAGAACGAGAACGACGACCAGCAAGGAAAAGAATAACCGGAAACTGTTATGGAGTCACTCTTAAAACTATTCCAGCAGTATTGTGGAGAATCACCTGCCACAACGGAGAAACTGGCTGGCGCAGGCAGCAACAGACAGTATTACCGCTTTACCGACAGCAAGGGTAGGGCAATAATAGGAGTGCTGGGCACAAGTAGCGACGAGAACCACGCCTTCGTTTATCTGGCACGCCACTTCACCCATCGCCAGTTGCCTGTTCCCAAGGTGCTTGCCGTCTCCGACGACGAGATGTGCTACCTTCAGGAAGACCTGGGCAACGTGTCGCTCTTCGATGCCCTTCGCGGAGGTCGCGAGGCAGGAGGCAGATATACCCAGAAGGAGAAGCAACTGCTCGTGGAAACCATCCGCCAGCTCCCCAACTTCCAGATTCGCGGAGCGCGAGGACTGGACTGGAGCAACTGCTATCCGCAGCCTGAGTTTGATGCCGACTCCGTGCTTTTCGACCTCAACTACTTCAAGTATTGCTTCCTGAAGCCTGTTGATATCGATTTCCACGAACTGAAACTAGAGGCCAATTTCCGACTCTTCGCTAAGGACCTCACTTCGGAGCCTTGCGACAGCTTCCTCTATCGTGACTTCCAGGCGCGTAACGTGATGCTATGCGACGGGGCTCCATACTTCATCGATTTCCAAGGTGGCCGCAAGGGACCGTTCTATTACGACCTCGCCTCCTTCCTGTGGCAGGCTTCGGCCAAGTATTCTCATAAGCTGCGCAGAGAACTCGTCTATGAGTATTACAACAGTCTGCGCAACTATATGGAGGTGCCCGCGCCCCGTCATTTCGTAGCGCGTTTGTCTCTCTTCGTGCTGTTCCGCACCCTTCAGGTGCTTGGCGCATACGGTTTCCGCGGATATTTCGAGCGCAAGCAGCATTTCCTCGACAGCATACCGCCGGCAATACAAAACCTGCGTGAACTGGTGGAACTCGACGTGTTCCCGTATCCATATATGATGGACCTCCTGCGCCGTCTTACCGAACTGCCTCAGTTTGCGCAAAAGGAAGAGCCTGTGGCAGAGCGTGCCGACGGTTATAAGACAACAGATAGCGACGTCTATAAGGCACACCCGCAGGACGGACCTGCCACCTTCTCTAAGTATGACGGCAAAGGCCCGCTTGTCGTACGCGTCTATAGTTTCTCCTACCGCAAGGGAATCCCCGAGGACGAGAGCGGAAATGGGGGAGGGTATGTGTTCGACTGCCGCAGCACCCACAACCCCGGGCGATATGAGCCGTACAAGAAACTCACAGGTCTCGACGAGCCTGTTATCCGTTTCCTTGAGGATGACGGCGAGATACTCACGTTCCTCGACCACATTTATAAACTTGCCGATGCCCATGTGGCGCGCTACATCCAGCGAGGGTTCACGTCGCTGATGTTCTCTTTCGGCTGCACGGGTGGCCAGCATCGCTCCGTCTATAGCGCGCAGCACCTGGCAGAGCATATCCACGAGAAGTTTGGCGTCGAGGTGCGCGTGTGCCATCGCGAGCAGAATATCACCCAGACATTAGCGGCAAAATAATTTTAATATTCCAATAATTCTTGTTACCTTTGTGCCCATGAAACAGGCAATGATATTCGCTGCTGGTTTGGGAACGCGTCTGAAACCGCTTACCGACACCATGCCCAAGGCACTCGTGAAGGTTGGTGGCGAGCCGCTTCTCTGGCATGTGGTGATGAAACTGAAGGCTGCCGGCTTTGGGCGAATCGTTGTCAACGTGCATCACTTTGCCGACCAGATAGAGGAATACATCAAAGCCAACAACGGTTTCGGCCTTGACATCCGCATCAGCGACGAGCGTAAGCAATTGCTTGAGACAGGCGGCGGAATAAAGGCTGCAAGAGCCCTCTTCGACGCGGAAAGCCCTATCCTTATTCATAACGTAGACATCCTGAGTAATGTTGACGTGTCACGATTGTACGATAGTGCAAGCGAAGCCGACGCTACGTTACTTGTCAGTCCCCGCGTCACCAAGCGTTACCTTCTCTTTGACGAGAGCATGCGTTTAAACGGGTGGAAGAACATAGAGACGGGCGAGCAGAAAGGACCTTGCACGGCCGTTAATCCGCAGATGTACGCCTTCTCGGGCATCCATGTGTTTTCCCCGCGTCTGTTCCCGTTGATGGACGAGTGGCCCGAGCGTTTTGGCATCATCGACTTTTATCTTAAAGCATGTGCAGACAGGCCCATCTCCGGATACCTTAAGGAAGACCTCCACCTGCTCGATGTCGGTAAACTCGACTCGCTACATGAGGCGGAGCGTTTCTTGAACACAGTAATGTCGGAACATCGGAATTCTGGAATAACGGAATAACGAAAATTGTGAAATCGTAAAATAGTCAAATCGTAAAATAAACATATGTCACAGAAGATAATTATTTTGGACTTCGGCAGTCAGACCACACAGCTCATCGGACGACGCATCCGCGAGATGGACACGTTCTGCGAGATACTGCCGTACAACAAGTACCCCGAGGACGACTCCGACGTTATTGGCGTCATCCTCAGCGGCTCGCCTTATTCGGTACACGATCCCGAGGCGTTCAAGGTGGACCTGAGTCGCTTCGTGGGCCGTATTCCCGTGCTGGGCATCTGCTATGGCGCACAGTTCATCAGCCACACCCTCGGAGGCATGGTGGAGAAGGCAAACACCCGTGAGTACGGGCGCGCCCATTTGGAGAAGATAAACCTGTACAACCCGCTCTTCAAGGGATTCGACAGAGGCTCGCAGGTGTGGATGAGTCACGGCGATACCATAACCGCCATCCCCGAGGGATTCGAGACCATAGCGTCCACGGCAGACGTCAGAAACGCCGCCTATTGGACTTCCTCTCCCACGGGCAAGGAAGTGGAGGAGGCACCCGTCTTTGCCGTTCAGTTCCACCCCGAGGTTTATCACACCACCCAGGGCACCCTCTTGCTCCGCAATTTCGTAGTGGACATCTGCGGCAGCCGTCAGGAGTGGAGCGCAGCCTCGTTCGTGGAGACAACGGTTGCAGAACTGAAGCAACAGCTCGGCAACGACCGCGTAATCCTCGGTCTTTCGGGCGGTGTCGACTCTTCCGTTTGTGCCGTGCTTCTCAACAAGGCCATCGGCAACCGCCTCACATGTATCTTCGTCGACCACGGCATGCTGCGCAAGGACGAGTTCCGCAAGGTGATGGACAGTTACTCCACCCTTGGACTCAACGTTATTGGCGTGGATGCCTCGGAGAAGTTCTTCAGCGACCTCGCCGGCGTCACCGAGCCTGAGCAGAAGCGCAAGATAATTGGCCGCGATTTCGTTGAGGTGTTTAATGCTGAGGCGAAGAAGATTACCGATGCCAAATGGCTTGCACAAGGCACCATCTACCCCGACCGCATCGAGAGTCTGAACATCACAGGCAAGGTGATTAAGAGTCATCACAACGTGGGCGGACTGCCCGAGGAGATGCACCTGCAACTCTGTGAACCACTGAAGTGGTTGTTTAAGGATGAAGTGCGACGCGTTGGTTATCAGCTAGATATGCCAGAAAGTCTCATCAAGCGTCACCCCTTCCCAGGTCCCGGTCTTGCTGTCCGCATCCTGGGCGAGATTACACCCGAGAAGGTGCGCGTGCTGCAAGAGGCAGACGACATTTTCATCGAGGGACTCCACACATGGAAGGCAGAGGACGGACAGCCGCTCTATGACCACGTTTGGCAGGCCGGAGCGGTACTGCTCTCAACCGTTCGTTCCGTGGGCGTGATGGGTGACGAGCGCACCTACGAGAATCCCGTAGCCCTGCGTGCCGTTACGAGTATGGACGCTATGACAGCCGACTGGGCTCATCTGCCGTACGAATTCCTCGCCAAGGTGTCCAACGAGATAATCAACAAGGTGCGTGGCGTCAACCGCGTCTGCTACGACATCTCTTCAAAGCCACCAGCCACGATAGAGTGGGAGTGAAAAAAGCCTCTCCCCTGACCCCTCCCCCGTAGGGAGGGGAGTTGAAATCACAATAGTTATATTGATATTAAAGCCTCCCCTATGGGGGGAGGTGTGGTGGGGGCCTCATTTAAACAATATAAATACTTTAACTTATGACAACAGGTAACGTACGTCCGGCCTCGATGGAGCGCATTACCACTCCGGAGCTGGCTAAGAAATTTATTGAAGAACAGGTTAGCGAGCTGCGTGCTCAGATTGGCGACAAGAAGGTGCTGCTGGCACTCTCTGGAGGTGTCGACTCATCGGTGGTTGCTGCCCTCCTCATCAAGGCTGTAGGCAAGCAGCTGGTCTCTGTTCATGTTAATCACGG
This sequence comes from uncultured Prevotellaceae bacterium, assembly GCA_900315095.1. GTDB lineage: Bacteria > Bacteroidota > Bacteroidia > Bacteroidales > Bacteroidaceae > Prevotella. The sequence continues at coordinate 37,200 of OMXS01000020.1, forward strand.
TCTGCTGCGCAAGGGCGAGCCCGAGCAGGTGGTGCGCGTGTTCCGCGACGAGTTGGATGCCAACCTCGTGTATGTTGACGCCACCGACCGCTTCCTCGACAAGCTGGCAGGCATCGCCGACCCCGAGCAGAAGCGCAAGATTATAGGCGCCGAGTTCATCCGCGTGTTCGAGGAGGAGGCACGCAAGCAGGAGGGAATCAGCTTCCTGGCACAGGGCACCATCTATCCTGACATCGTGGAGTCTGGTCCTGTGAAGTCGCACCACAACGTGGGCGGATTGCCTGAGGACCTGCAGTTCGAACTCGTGGAGCCCATCAAACTGCTCTTCAAGGACGAAGTGCGCGTGGTGGGCAAGGAACTCGGACTGCCCGACAACATGGTGTTCCGTCAGCCGTTCCCAGGCCCAGGCCTTGGTGTCCGTTGCACAGGCGCCATCACCCGCGACCGTCTCGAGGCTCTGCGCGAGTCTGATGCCATCCTGCGCGAGGAGTTCGACAAGAACGGTCTGGCAGGCAAGGTATGGCAGTATTTCACCATCGTGCCCGACTATAAGTCTACTGGCGTAAAGGACAACAAGCGCAGCTGGGACTGGCCCGTAATCATACGTGCCGTGAACACCCGCGACGCTATGACTGCCACCATCGAGGAGATACCATATCCTGTGCTGCACCACATCACACAGCGCATCATTACCGAGGTGCCAGGCGTGAACCGCGTGCTCTACGACCTCACCCCGAAACCCACAGGCACCATCGAGTGGGAGTGATGCTCCGAACGGTATATGACGCTCCCTGCGGCAAGTTGTATCTGGCGGCCACGGAAGACGCTCTGTGTCGTGCCTGCTGGCATCCCTTGGATATCGGCAAGGAAGGCACGAATGATGTCCTTGACGAGGCTCGCAGGCAGCTTGACGAGTATTTCTCTGGCGCAAGGCGCGAGTTCGACGTACCGTTGTGTCATGCGGGTTCCACCGCATTTCAGCAAAGAGTATGGCAGGTGCTGAAAGGCATTCCTTACGGCACCACCATATCATATAAAGCCGAGGCAGATATGTTGGGCGACAACAAAGTGATAAGGGCGGCGGCGCATGCCAATGCCCTTAATCCTTTATGTATCTTCGTTCCCTGCCATCGTGTCATCGGCAGCAACGGCCGCCTCACGGGCTATAGCGGTGGTCTCGACAAGAAACGTTTCCTGTTGGAAATGGAAAAGGCACATATTTCGCTCTAAAAAACACGGAAAACTGATAATAACATCGCAAAAACCGCGTTATCTCTGCCTAAATTCAAGATAAAAAGGCACATATTTTCACGGAGAAACGCGGAATTAATACGGATTTTTCTTTGTGATGGTTAAAAACTTGTAGGGGCGTACCACCGTGTGCGCCCGTAATAACACCAACATGAGGCCTCCATGCGGGCGCACACAGGGGTACACCCCTACAATTAAATTGGGGTTAGTCCGTGGAAATCCGCGTAATCCGCGCCAAAATCCAACATAAAAAGACACATCTGAGGCGGTCAGAAGCCACAACTGAGAGGCTCAGTAGCACCATTTGACACTTAGAATAGACGCATGTGGCACTAAAACAGGCGCATACAGGCACACGCCCCACAATTCGCGGGGGAGTTAGATTGCAAGATTGCATATTGCATTCAAAATTTTTATGAAGCGTGTAGTTGAGATTAAAGTAAAGATATAGTAAATATTATATAAATAATTAATAATCAATATATTACATAATAAAATTATACTTTATTAACTATAATTTTCTCCACTCCACGAAAAAAAACGCATGCAATATGCAATCTTGCAATCTAGCGAGGTAGACCGCTTGCCAGAGCAAGAACTTAGGGGGACTCTAGAGGGGGCTAGAAACTATCTCGCTTGCTCTTGCGAGGGCGATGTCGATATGGTTGCAGATGTTCTCGCGACCGAGGAGTTCGATGAAGCCGTTCTTCACAAGGACTGCCTCGACCTTGGGATTGACGCCCGAGAGTACTATCTGGACGTTCTCCTTCTTACTCATAAGGCAGAGGTTCTCGAGGTTGTGCAAGCCCGTAGAATCGATGAAAGGCACCTTACGCATGCGTATGATGCGCACCTTGGGATCGTTGCCGAAGCGTTGCATCATCTCCTCGGCGCGGTTGCCTGCCCCGAAGAAGTACGGGCCATTGATTTCGTATACCTCCACACCCTTCGGAATGGTGAGGTTCTCGAGGTTGCCCGCCTGCATGTCGGCATCTTCGCTGATGTCTATCTCGTTGTAGATGACGCTCACGTCGGAGGTCTCGCTCATGCGGCGCATGAAGAGGAGGCAAGCGCATACGAGTCCCACCTCGATGGCTATGGTGAGGTCGAAGATTATGGTGAGGAAGAATGTGAGCAGCAGTACTGTGATGTCGCTCTTCGGGTTCTTGAGCATTGCGAGGAACGAGCGCCATCCGCTCATGCCATAGGAAACGACCACCAGAACGCCGGCGAGGCATGCCATAGGGATGAAGCGTGCCAGCGGCATGAGGAAGAGGAATATGAGCAGCAGCACGGCAGCATGAACGATTCCGGCTATTGGCGTGCGCCCTCCGTTGTTGATATTGGTCATCGTGCGCGCTATGGCTCCTGTTGCAGGTATTCCGCCGAAGAGAGGCGTGGCGAGGTTGGCGATGCCCTGTCCGATGAGTTCGGTGTTCGAGTTATGATGGTCGCCTGTCACACCGTCGGCAACAGTTGCCGAGAGCAGGCTCTCTATGGCTCCGAGTATGGCGATGGTAAAGGCTGGTGCTGCCAGTCCCTTTATGGTGTCCCACGTCATCTGTGGCATCTGCGCCTCTGGAATCTTGGCGTTGATGCTGAAGCGGTCGCCTATGGTCTCGATGGAGTCGACGCCACAGAACTCTTTGAGCAGCAAGGCCACTATGGTGACAACGATTATCGCGATGAGCGAGCCTGGTATTTTCTTGCTTATCCTCGGCATGAGGGTTATGATGACAATGCTCAGCAGTCCCATTGCTGTGCTCCACAGGTCGATGTTGCCGATGTTCTGGAAGTAGGCAATCCATTTCTCGATGAAGTCGGAGGGGTTGCTGCTCATTTGCATTCCCGTGAGGTCCTTTATCTGCGTGGTGAAGATGGTCACGGCGATACCGCTGGTGAATCCCACGACGATGGGGTAGGGAATGTACTTTATTATTGTCCCGAGCCTGAGCACTCCCATGAGGATGAGGAACACGCCTGCCATGAGTGTGGCGATGGTGAGTCCCTGTACGCCATACTGGGCGATGATGCCTGAGATGATGATGATGAACGCTCCTGTGGGGCCTCCTATCTGTACCTTCGAGCCTCCGAGGGCTGAGATGATGAAACCTGCCACTATGGCTGTGATGATGCCCTTCTCGGGGCTTACTCCCGACGCTATGGCGAACGCTATTGCCAGAGGCAGGGCCACGATTCCCACGATGATACCTGCCATGAGGTCGGACGAAAAAGTCTTCTTGTCGTAACTGCGAATTGCCGATACAATCTTCGGCTTAAAGTCTAATGTCTTCATCTAAATACTGTTATCCTGAATAAAAAACTCTAAAACGAGTTGCAAAGGTAGTTATAATATTCAATATTTAAACAACAAACGCTTAAAGAATTATAAAAAATGCGCTTTTCATGCTTAATATCAATTGATGTTGATTAAATTTGCACGAAACAATACAACAATAACGAAAATATGAAGACAAGGAATGTTATTAATGCGTTAGTGGTGTTGGCCTTCAGCCTGGTGCTGTTCGCTTCGTGCACAACAAAGCAGGGTGCCATAAACAACCTTCGCAGTTTTTCATACGAGTTGCGCGACCATAGCCAGTATTATGACGTGAACGACTGGGACAGGGCGATAAAAAAGTTCGTCAAACTGCGCGACGAAATCAGCAAGCATGAATATACCGCCGACGAGCGCCGCACCATAGGTCAGATAGAGGGCGAGTGCGCAAGCTATATGGCCAAGGGCGCGAAGGACGGCATCATCAACCGCGTGAGCACCTATACCAACGAGCTCCAGGGAATACTCGAGGGCATTCTCGGGGGAATGGGCAACGATTAGTTGAGTGTTGAGTGTTGAGCGATGAGCGTTTAGCGTTATGCGTAAATGTTTGTTATTTATAGCGGCACTTTTGCTTGTTGTGTGTTCTTTATCCGCACAACACAAGAAGAACGTCAACCGCCCGAAGGTGGGACTCGTTCTCGGCGGTGGAGGTGCCAAGGGTGCTACTGAGGTGGGCGTGCTGAAGGTCATCGAGGAGGTGGGCGTGCCTATCGACTATATCGCTGGCACGAGCATCGGCTCTATCGTGGGCGGACTCTATTCGGTGGGCTTCACGGTGGAGCAGCTCGACTCGCTCTTCCGCAACGAGGACTGGGTTGACCTCTTCGCTACGGGAAGCGTGCTTAATCTGCTTGAGAATATGGTGGGGCCTAACGACTCGATTGATTTCAACCAACTGCCAATACCTTTCCGTTGTGTCGCTTTCGACTTGAAATCGCACGAGGAGGTGGTGCTGCGCAGCGGCAGACTTGCCCAGGCTATGCGCGCGAGCATGGCGATACCGGGAGCCTTCAAGCCTGTGAGAATCAACGGCATGCTGCTTGTTGACGGAGGCATGATTAACAACCTGCCTGTGGATGTGGTAAGGGATATGGGAGCCGATATCGTTATTGCCGTTGACCTTCAGCAGAAGAAGCATGATACGCGCGACTTCTCGTTGAAGGAGTCGCTAGGCATAGGAGGACTGCTCGACTGGCTGGTGTCACGTCCCGACTGGAAAAAGTATAATGACAATAGGGCAAGCGCCGACATTTATATCAACCCTAATCTGGACGGTTATGATGCCGCCAGCTTCAACAAGAAAGACATTACCCGCATGCTTGAAATAGGTACTGATGCCGGTAATGCCTTCCGTAAAGACCTTGAGAAAATCAAGAAGAGAGTTCTTGCAGGCGAGCGTCTATGATTAGCCCATAGCCGCTTCATGCACTATCTCGCCAAGAGTGGGGTGTATATGCACGATATTGGCAAGTTGGGAGAGTGTGGTGTCGCGACACATCAGGGCGCTAACCTCCTGCACGATATCAGCGGCATGCGGCCCGAAGACGTGACAACCGACGATTCTACCGCTTGAGTCAGCAAGCAGTTTCAACATTCCTTCGGTCTCGTTCATGGCTACAGCCTTACCGTTGGCGCGGAAGAACGCCTTGCGGCAGATGTATTCTGCGCCGCTCTCTTTGCACATGTCCTCGCTCCCGCCTACGCTTGCTGCCTCGGGACGAGTGAATATGGCGGCGGGCATGATGTCGAGACGTATGTCGCACGGCTTCCCAAGGATTTCATTCACCACCTTTATTCCCTGCATCGTGGCGGCATGAGCCAGCATCTGACGGCCGTTGACGTCTCCGATGGCATAGATGCCCTCTACGTTGGTGTGCATGTTGTCGTCGGTAGTGATGCCCTTTGGCGAGTGTTCCACGCCTGCTGCCTCAAGGCATAGCCCTTCTAGGTTCGGCATCCTGCCCGTTGCCACGAGAATGGTCTCGGCGTTTATTGTCTCTTCCTTGCCCTTGCGCTCGAATGTCACGCCGTCGGAAGCGATACGTTTCACGGCCGACTGCATGTGGAACGTGATGCCTTGCTTCTCCATCGTCTTGCGCAGACGCTTGGCGATGTCACCGTCTATTGTCGGCAGACATTCCTTGAGGAACTCCACGACCGTCACCTTGCTGCCGAAACTGTTGAAGATAGAGGCGAACTCCATTCCTATGACTCCCGCTCCAACGATAACGATACTCTCTGGAACATGATCGAGGCGCAACATCTCGGTAGATGTGGACACCACACTCATGTCTATATCGCAATGGGGCGGCATCTTAGGCTTTGAGCCTGTGGCGATGATAATCTTAGGGGCTGTATACTCCTCGCCGTTCACGACAACGGTGTGAGCGTCCTTGAAGGCGGCATGCCCGTTAACCATCGTTATTCCAGGCATCTTCATCAGTTGCTCGACACCCGTGCGCAGTTGCGTTATGACCTCCTCGAGCCGCTGAGAGACGTGTGCGTAATCGATAGCGGCAGAAGGAACGGCTGTGCGCAATGTCTCGAGAACATCAACCTCATGGCATAGAGTCTTCGTGGGTATGCACCCCTCGTTAAGACACGTTCCGCCAGCATGCCGCTCTTCGATAATGGTCACCTGCAGCCCGTTCTTAGCTGCATAGGCAGCGGCTTGGTATCCACCAGGTCCGCTGCCTATTATGATAATGTCACTCTTCATTTTTCATCTGTTTATATGTGACTACAGGATGTTTTGCAGCCAGCACGTCATCGACACGCCCGATAGGAGTGTTGTGAGGCGCGCTCTTTACGATGTCGGGATTCTCCTTTGCCTCTTGCGCTATCTTACGCATCACGGCGATGAATCCGTCGAGCGTCTCCTTGCTCTCGTTCTCTGGCGGCTCAATCATCAGGCTTTCGTGGAAAAGCAACGGGAAATAGATGGTTGGCGCATGATAGCCGTAGTCGAGCAGTCGTTTCGCAACATCCATCGTGGTGACACCTGTTGACTTGTCCTTGAGTCCGTTGAACACAAACTCGTGCTTGCAGACACCTTCTATAGGCAGTTCATAGACATCCTTAAGACTCTCTTTCATGTAGTTGGCATTAAGAGTGGCGAGCGGTCCCACCATCTTTATGTTCTCCTTTCCGAGAGTGAGGATGTAGCAGAAAGCACGCAGGATGACGCCGAAGTTGCCGAAGAAAGCGCCTACGGAACCGAGCGACTTGTCGTCGTCGGCAGCACCTTCGGTCCTGAGATATGTAGGCAGAGCGGTCTTCACCATAAGGCTGCCGTCCTCGTTCAGCACCACACGCGGGGTGGGGAGAAACTCCTCGAGTCCCTTGCGCACTCCGATAGGACCGTCACCAGGACCGCCGCCGCCGTGAGGCGTCGAGAATGTCTTGTGCAGGTTGATGTGCATCACGTCGAATCCCATATCGCCAGGACGTGCCACGCCGAGCATCGGGTTGAAGTTGGCGCCGTCGTAGTACATCATTCCGCCACACTCGTGAACGAGGGCCGCAATCTCATGAGCATGCTTCTCGTATAGTCCGAGGGTGTTAGGATTGGTCATCATCATGGCCGCAACGGTATCGTCGAGCTTAGTCTTGAGATCTTCCACATCGACTGTTCCGTCCTGAAGGCTTTTCACCTCGACCACCTCAAGTCCGCATACGGCAGCCGAAGCGGGGTTGGTGCCGTGGGCAGAGTCGGGGATAATCACCTTGGTGCGCTTCTCGTCGCCGCGGCTTCTGTGGTATGCGCGGATGACCATGAGTCCTGTCAGCTCTCCATGTGCGCCTGCGAAGGGGTTGAGCGTGAACTCACTCATGCCCGTCAGTTCGCTCAGCATGCCCTGAAGACCGTAGTACACCTCCAGCGCACCCTGACATGTCTCTGCCGGCTGAAGCGGATGGAGCGCCACATACTCGCGCATAGCGGCTATTTCCTCGTTGATGATGGGGTTGTACTTCATCGTGCAAGAGCCGAGAGGATAGAACCCGTTGTTCACTCCAAAGTTGTTGCCGCTGAGGTTGGTGTAGTGGCGAACAACGGTCAGTTCGTCGCACTCCGGCATCTCCGCATCTTCCTTGCGGCGCATGGCCTCTGGCAGTTCGTTTACAGCATACTTGCCGAACTCGTTCTTAGGCAGGGAATAGCCCTTTCGTCCCTGATGAGACAACTCGAATATCAGGTTTCCGTATAACTTGTCGTTCATAGCGCGTCCTCCTTCATTAGTTCTACAAGTTCGTCTATTTCATGCTTCTGGCGCTTCTCTGTAACGGCGAGCATAAGGGTGTGGTCGTCAATCTTCACTCCAGCCAGATAGCCGGCGGCGATGCAACGCTCCTGCAAAGCATCGATATCTCCGTCGTATCTCACGCAGAACTCGTTGAAGAAAGGCTTGTCGTAGGCCATTGTGAAACGACCGGTCTTCAGCAGTTCGTCGCAGAGGTAATGCGCTCCGGCATACGACAGTTTGGCCGCCTCTTTCAGTCCTTCCTTGCCCATGAGCGACATGTATATGGTCACATAGAGTGCCATAAGGCTCTCGTTAGAGCAGATGTTGGATGTTGCCTTTTGTCTTCTGATGTGCTGCTCGCGTGCCTGGAGCGTAAGGACGAATGCCCGTTGTCCGCGGTTGTCCTTGGTCAGTCCCACGATACGTCCCGGCATCTTGCGTATAAGCTTCTCGTTGCAACACATATAACCAACAGAAGGGCCGCCGAAAGACATCGGGATGCCCAGGCTTTGGCCGTCGCCCACGGCGATATCTGCGCCCCATTCGCCTGGAGACTTCAGTACCGCGAGGTCGGCAGCCACGCTGTTCATAATCATCAGAGCCTTGCTCTCGTGAATGTCATCTGTGAAACCTGTGTAGTCTTCCACGATTCCGTAGTAGTTAGGCATCTGCAGTATGACGCCTGCCACGCCACCTTCGGCGAGTCTCCGGCGCATGTCCTCGCGGTCGGTGGTGCCGTCTTTCTCGTCAATCATCTCGATGTCGAAGCCGTGATACTTGGCGTATGTCTCCACCACCTGCATCGTCTTGGGGTCAACGGTACGGCTGGCGAGCACCTTGGTGCATTTCTTTCCTGCGTTCATTGCCATTATAGCAGCCTCGGCCGTTGCTGTTGTGCCGTCGTACATCGAGGCGTTGGAGATGTCCATGCCCGTCAGTTCGGCCATCATCGACTGGTACTCAAAGATGTAGTGGAGCGTTCCTTGAGATATCTCTGCCTGATATGGAGTGTAGCTTGTGAGGAATTCCGAGCGCGAAATGATGTTGGGAATAACGGCGGGAGTGTAGTGGTCGTAAACGCCAGCACCCGCGAATGAGGTCAGCTGGTCGTTGAGCAACCCGAAACTCTCGAGCAGTTGTCGCAGCTCTATTTCGCTCTTTGCCTCGGGGATGTCATAATCGCCTTTGAAGCGTATGCTTTCGGGCACGTCGGAATACAACTCCTCGAGAGAGTTGACGCCCGCCACCCTGAGCATCTCCTTGATTTCTTCCTCGGTATGAGGGAAATATTTAAACATAACCTTATTGTTTAACGTGTTGCAAGTTAATATCTTACGGTATTTTCCTTTAGTGTTTCTTTATTGTTGGAAGTAAGCATTATCCCTGCTCCTCGCAGAACTTTGCATACTCGTCGGCACCCATAAGATTGTCGAGTTCGGTGGTGTCGGTTATCTCAACCTTTATAATCCAGTTGGCATAAGCATCCTCGTTCAGCAGCTCAGGCTTGTCCTCAAGTGCCTCGTTCACCTCAACGACAACGCCGCTAACGGGAGAGTTGAGGTCGCTGGCAGCCTTCACGCTCTCCACAGCGCCAAACTCCTCGCCTGCCTCCACCTCGTCGTCAACCTCAGGCATGTCAACATAAACCACGTTTCCAAGTGCATGCTGAGCATAGTCGGTAATGCCGATGATGCCGATGTTGCCTTCTACTTTCACATACTCATGACTCTCAGAATAGTAGAGTCCTTCAATTACTTTTGCCATAACGTAGCCCCTCTCTTATTCCGCCTTGAAGCAGAGGACCAACCAAGGGCATGGGTCCGGTTGTTATTATATATTTTTGTTTTATTTCTTGTAATGCTTGTCGTAGAACTTCTTCTTCACGACAACGCCAGGGAATGTCTTCTTGCGTATCTGTATTGCCACCTCGGTGCCCAGCTTGGCGTGAGCGGCATCGACAAGAGCCATGCATACGCTCTTGCCTGTGCTGATGGAGTTGTAGCCTGTGGTCACCTCTCCAATCTTCTCGCCCTCGAAGAGCACGTCGTATCCGTGTCTTGGGATGGCGCGGTCGGCCAGCTCGATACCTATGACGCGTTGCTTCGGTCCTTCAGTCTTTTGCTTCAGCAGAGCCTCCTTGCCGATGAACTCGGGCTTGTCGAACTTGCAGAACATGCTCAGACCAGCCATAACAGGCGTTATCTCGTCGCTCAGTTCGTCGCCATAGAGCGGCAGTCCCACCTCGAAACGCAAGGTGTCGCGGCAGCCGAGGCCGCAAGGCAGGCAGCGCTTGCTCTCCATCAGCTTGTCCCATGCGCGGCGGATGTAGTCGTGAGAGCCGTAAATCTCGAATCCGTCTTCGCCCGTATATCCCGTGCGGCTCACTATTAGCGTCTCGCCCTCGGTATCTATCGTCTTTACGGTATAGAACACAAGCTCTTTGCAACTCAACCCGAGCACCTCCTCGACCACGCTTTCAGCCTCTGGTCCTTGCACAGCCAGCTGTCCGTAATAGTCGGAGCAATGGTTCAACTCGATGTCGAAGCCCTTTGCCTGCTGCTGAATCCATGCCCAGTCCTTGTCGATATTGGCGGCGTTGATAACGAGGAAGAAGTCGTTCTCGCCCATTTTGTACACCAGCAGGTCGTCAACGGTGCCGCCATTCTCATAGCACATCATGCCGTAGTATATCTGTCCTACGGGCGCGTTGGTCACGTCGTTGGTGAAGATGTGGTTGACATAGCGCTCTGCATCCTTTCCTTTGACGCTCACCTCGCCCATGTGCGACACGTCGAAAACGCCGCAATGCTGTCGCACGGCATTATGTTCCTCGATGATTGAGGAATACTGAATAGGCATGTCGAAGCCTCCGAAAGGCGACATCAGCGCCCCGAGTGCCACGTGTTTGTCGTAAAGACATGTTCTTTTATTCTCCATTTTATATTTAGGTTAAAGTTTTTCAAGCAATACTTCTGCTATATGCTCTTTTCTCAGGTTCATTATTATATCGCCGATGTTGTCGGGTAGGGCAGAAAGGATGTCCTCCCTGGCGAGCCGTTTGCCTTTTAGGGCTTTCCTTATCGTGTCTATGTCGCCTGTGAGGAAGAAGTCACCTTTCAGGTCGATGTCCCTTATTATGGAGTTCTTCACCTCCATCCGCGCCTCTATCGTTCCCACTCCTTCTATCCTGCGCTTGCGCTTCAGGGTGTATCTCGGGTTGTTTCCGTAGATGAACTCTTCGGTCAGGTACTCCTTCTCAATTTCTTTTATCTTCCTGACGGCCTCTTCATCGAGTGTCATCGTGGTTTCGCAGATGCTCTGGATGATAGACCTCCTTATCTCGTCGAGGCTCATCGTGGTGTAGTCCTTCAGCAGAGCGATGTGCTGGCGCACGCTTTTCACGCCCTTGCTCAGCAGTTTCTCGTCGTCGGGAGTGATGCATGCGGTCATGTTGCGCATGTCGGTATCGTAGAGCATGGTGCCGTGCACGATGCTGCGGCCAGGTATGTGATAGAACGCGTTGCCGCTAACCTTGCGCCCGTCAATCATGATGTCGTTCCTGCCGTTGGCCTTAGCGTCGATGCCTATCTTCTGCAGAGCCTCCACAACCATCATTATGTATCGGTTGTAGGTAAGGCATACGTAGTCGCTGCTGGTCACGAACGAGAGCATCATGTTGCTCTTGTCGGCATACACACAACCTCCGCCGCTCTTCCTGCGGTACATCTTCACCCCGTTGCGGCGGCAGTAGTCTATGTTCACCTCGTTCTCTATCAGCTGGTTTCTGCCGAATATCACGGACGGCTCCACCTGCCAGATGAAGAACGCGTCGCGCACGTCGGTCTCGCGCGCTACATATTCCTCCATTGCAAGATAGAAACTCAGCTGTCGTTCCTCGTCTTGAGGGAGTTGAATGTAAACCATCTGCCTTCTGGATAGTTGTTTTTCGTAATCATAGATTTCGCATGCAAATATACGAAAAATATTTCGTTCGCACACTATATTTTATATGAAAAAAGCATAAGAAATAACCTTCGTCTTCGGAAAGCATATCATTCGCATTCCCGAAAGCCATTTCTCGCTCTCCCGTTTGTGCCTCCTTACCACATCATTTATATATCTTTGACCACCTCACTTGTATACAACTGACCACCTCAGAAGTGCCTCCTTGCCACCTTATTTATATATAACTGACACATCAGGAATGACAGAAAGAAAAACGGGAACCAGTCTTTTGACCGGCTCCCGCGCTGTTTTGTCCAAAACTATTGAATATTATTTGTTTTTCAGGACATCGCGAATCTCGGTGAGAAGTTTCTCCTCTGCAGATGGCTCTGGAGCTGCTTCTGGCTCTGGTTCCTTCTTCTTCGTCAGCTTGTTCATAGCCTTAATCATGAAGAAGATACAGAGAGCGATGATGAGGAAGTCGATGACGCTCTGGATGAACGCGCCATAGGCGAACACGGCAACGCCCTTCTCGGTTGCCTCAGCAAGAGAAGCAACAGGAGTGTCGCTGAAGTTTACGAACATGTCGTTGAAGTTCACTCCGCCCGTGCAGAGACCTACGAGAGGCATGATAACGTGATCAACGAGAGATGTCACAATCTTTCCGAACGCACCGCCGATGATTACACCGACAGCCATGTCCATTACGTTGCCCTTCATGGCAAACTCTTTAAACTCTTTAATAAATCCCATAGTTTTAAATTATTATGTTAATTAATGAGGTAAATCCTTTCCTCGCGTTTTGCTATCTTTAGTTTGCAATCTAAGTGAAGCACGCTCGATTTCTCAACACAATTTCCTTCTTAATCAAATTTTTAATTTTATTAATACAGAAATCTGATGCAAATTTAAAGAAAAAATTGTAACTTTGCATGCGAAAATATAAAAAAGTTGTGTGAAAGGGCTCTTTTTTTTGATTTCAGGTCATTAATAACCCTTTGTAACACATAATAATAGGTATTGAGAAGTCTAATTTTAAGGATATTATTTTAACCCTAATAAAATTTTAAAAGAAATGACAAAAGTAGCAATTAACGGTTTTGGCCGTATTGGTCGTCTCGCATTCCGTCAGATGTTCGAGGCTGAAGGTTATGAAGTAGTAGCAATCAACGACTTGACAAGTCCTAAGATGCTCGCTCACCTGTTGAAGTATGACACCGCTCAGGGTGGTTTCGCTGGCAAGTTCGGTGAGAACAAGCACACCGTAGAGGCTGGTGAGGACTACATCGTAGTTGATGGCAAGAAGATCACTATCTATGCTAAGCCAAACGCTGCAGAACTTCCTTGGGGCGAGCTCAACGTTGACGTTGTTCTCGAGTGCACAGGTTTCTACACATCTAAGGAGAAGGCTTCTGCTCACATCCAGGCTGGCGCAAAGAAGGTTGTTATCTCTGCTCCTGCTGGCAATGACCTGCCTACTATCGTTTACAATGTAAACCACAAGACTCTGACTCCTGCTGACACCGTTATCTCAGCTGCATCTTGCACAACCAACTGTCTGGCTCCTATGACAAAGGCTCTGAACGACTTCGCTGCTATCCAGAGCGGTATCATGACAACAGTTCACGCTTACACAGGCGACCAGATGATCCTGGACGGTCCTCAGCGCAAGGGTGATGTTCAGCGCGCTCGTGCTGGTGCTCAGAACATCGTTCCTAACTCAACAGGTGCTGCTAAGGCTATCGGTCTCGTAATTCCTGAGCTCAACGGCAAGCTCATCGGTGCTGCTCAGCGCGTTCCAACTCCAACAGGTTCTACCACTATCCTGCACGCAGTTGTTAAGGGTGAGGTTACTGTAGAGGACATCAACGCTGCTATGAAGGCTGCTGCTAACGAGAGCTTCGGTTACACAGAGGAGAAGCTCGTTTCTAGCGACATCATCGGTATGAAGTTCGGTTCACTCTTCGACGCTAACCAGACAATGGTTTCTAAGATTGGTGACGGCAACTCTCTCGTACAGGTTGTTGCTTGGTACGACAACGAGAACTCTTACACTTCTCAGATGGTTCGTACTATCAAGTACCTCGCTGAACTGAAATAAAACTGAAATAAGAATCGTTCAAAAATGAATATTAAGAGGATGCGCTTTGGTGCATCCTCTTTTTTTATAATAAAATGATAAGGAATAAGATTGAGCAATGGGAGTTGAATGTTGATAGTTGAGTGTATAGTGAAATAATCAATTACGCTCAACCCTTAACGCTCAACTCTCAACGTTAAAAATTCACCGCTCAACAAACCTTAGTGTCGCGTCATAATCGTTGACATCTAAGGTCACTTCACTACCAAGAATAAGAGAAAGGTTCTTGTGGACATGGCCGCAAGGAGCGCCATACATCACAGGTATTCCTAGTTCCGATAATCGTTTCGTTAATACTTCCTGAGCGGTAGGGTCACCCGTTTCTTGCTTTGATTTAACAAACGCTCCCACAACAATTCCGCGCAACTTGCCGAGTTTCCCGCTAAGCTTGAGGTTCGTAAGCATGCGGTCGATAGAGTAGGTGTACTCGCCTGTCTCTTCAATAAAGAGAATGGCGTTGTCCATGTTCAGGTTGTATGGTGTGCCTTGCTCGCTATAGATTAGCGACAGGTTTCCTCCGACAAGCCGTCCGCGAGCCTTTCCCTTCACGCAGTTCTCGTTTGTCTCTATGGTTATGTTGTCATACCCTTCGTTGAAAAGTGCCGCATGAAGGAAAGCGCCGCTTTCTTCCTGACTGCCGAGTGTTGACATCATAGGGCCGTGAATGCTCTCTATTCCCGCATTATTAAGCGCTATATGTAATGCCGTAGCGTCGCTAAAGCCAATGACCCACTTTGGATGGCGCCGCATCCTGTTGAACGACAGCTGGTCGAGCAGTTGCGAGGCGCCATAGCCTCCGCGTGCCATGAATATTGCCTTTATGTTAGGGGCGTCCATCATCCGTTGCAGTTCGGATGCGCGTTGCTCCTCAGTTCCGCTATATCTGCTGTCTACAGCATAGAGGTTTGTGGCCCTGACAACAACCAGTCCCCACGATTCAAGCACTTCTATTCCCGGCTCAATCTTCTCGGGATAAGCCCTGTTCGAGGCGTTGCATACCGCCACAGTATCGCCAACGCGCAAGTATGGCGGGCGAATGTGCTGCATGGACCGCCTGTTTTGTTGGGCGTTAATGCTGATAGCGCAACATAACAATATGCAAGACAATATGTATTTCTTCACTCCTTATTTGTCGTATGTTATGCTTACTTTCTCGTATCCCAAAGCCTTGAAGATTTTGGTGAACTGAGTGGTGCACGAAGCTTCTGCAGTCTTGATGTTCGCAGGCGTGAGGCACCTCTTCTTCATCTGCTGATATGCGCGGTCGTAGAGGTCGGCACGGTCCTTGTCTGTCCATGTACCGCTTTCATAGAACGACTTGGTCAGTCCTTCATCAATAAAATTGTTGTCGAGCAGTTCTATGCGCGGTATTCGTGCAAAGAGGGTGTCGTTTCTTGCTGTAAGCCATCCGGGGGTGGTCTTGTGCATGTTCACACCTAGTCGCAACGTGCCGTAATAGATACGAACTAGCTCGTCATTAGTGAATATCCCAGGCCTTACGGTATCTATGAGTTCCTCGTCGGCAATGGCAAGAAACTCCCACTCGCCGATGTTCTGCATCGACCTGATAAGCGTTGGGGTAGGGTTGATTATCTGGTCGGTAGCCGTCTCGATATGGTCGCGTTTGAGTCTTGCCACGAAAATGACGATGCTGACGGCAATAGCCAGCACTATAAGCGACCATATCAGGCAAGATGCCTTGCCGAAAGTGAGTATCTTGTTCTTTTTATTGTTCATTTCCCTTCAATGTTAACCTTGATAATGCTTAGCACATCTTTTTCGCTAAAGTCCTTGCGGAATGTTATTGTGATGTTGCTTTCCTCATATCCCATCTGCTGTAGCATAGGAACCAGCATTCGCGTGGCGCTTTCCTGTGCCATCTTAACAACGCCCATTTTCGGGATGTCGTTGACGATTGCCTTGCGCCCTTGCAGAGAGTAGTCGGCCAGTTCCTTGTCGCTGAAGTTAGAACGGAACAGAGGCACGTGTTTCTTCACGTCGTCGTGATTGATTCGGGTGCTTGTCAGTTCCACCTGCGGGTCAGGGAGTATTATCTCTATCTTCTCGCCCTCGCGTTTCACGTTCTTCTCTGAGAAGTTCGCGAAGTCGATATACGCCTTTACCGTAGCATCCATCGGGATTGCCACCTTGCGAGAGCCGAGGGGCAGCGGAATGTCGAAATTCTGTTGCAGGATGCTGCCCTTTATCTTCAGGTCATCGTCGTGAGTGATGATTTTATGCACCTGTATCTCTGCGGTATATAGCTTCGCACTCTTCTGCACCTGCATAATGAGTTTCGGGATGGAGTCTTGCGTCAGCTGGTTTTTCTGCAACTGCTCGGCAGAATCGCTACAAGAGAATAGCGACACGATGACAACCAAAATAATCAAATAATCCCTCATGTGTTCCTTATTTATTGTGGGACAAAGATAATAGAAAAATCCATTCAAATGAAAATATGAAAGGATAAATTTTGATTTTAGACAGATTTTAGTTACTTTTGCATTAAATTTACCTGATATGAAGTATTTCGGAATCGCACTATTAGCCTCATTGTGCTTATTGTCAGCATGTAAGGAGGAAAAGAAAACAAAGGATATTATCACGCAGAAACCTATTATCGTGAAGAAACAGGGGCCTCAGGCACTGGAGTCTACAGACAATACCGATGCCGTGCAATGGCTGGGAAAGACATATACCGTAGAGATTCATCGCCGCGCAGATAAGGAAATGCCTTTGACGCGAGATGAGTCGGGTGCCGAGTATTATGACAACCGCATTCAGGTTAAGGTGATTCGTCCTGACGGGACAGAGTTCTTCAGTCGTGAGTACACAAAACAGTCGTTCCGCGAATACCTTAATGAGTCGACACTTAAGGACGGCGCTTTGCTGGCTGTGGTATTCAACGAAGTGAAAGACGACCGTCTTGTACTTGCCGCAAGCGTGGGCTCTCCCGATGCTATGAGCGACGATTACGTGCCTTTCATTATAAGTATCTCTCGTATGGGTGACGTGCACATAGAAAAAGACAATCATCCCGATGAGATACCAGATGCAGAGCAAAACGCGCAACAAGATACAGAAGATGAAGAAGACGGTGTTTAACGCCGTCTTCTTTTATTTTTTTGCAATTATATACTATTGACCCCATCAGTCTATAAGACCAACAAGCTGAACATCTAATGCTTTTTAGGCGACAAGTTTCTCGTATTCCGTTTCATCATAAACACAAAACATTCATATTTTTACCTCTACAAAAAGTGACAGTTGACCTTTGTTATCCCCACTTTCTGCAACAAGATTAGCCATTTGGCCACAAAGTTCCTTCCAAGTGAGGTCAGGGTATTGAAATTCAGAACCACTCACATGTGCGCCAAGTA
>OMXS01000031.1 GCA_900315095.1 uncultured Prevotellaceae bacterium
ATATAGGTCCCTCCCACCATATAGTATCCACTCTGATGTTACCGTAATCCTCTGGATTAATCCTTGCAGAAACGGAAGCACTTACAGCCAAAAGCACAACAGATAAAAGTATAAATTTCTTCATGATATACGTTGTTTTAAGTTAATGATACGGATGAAATACTCATTTCATATTAGGTCGTCCTATCTATAGAATGCATGACATACCGAAATATCGCATCGGATACAACAGTTTTTTTGCATTTTTTTACAGGCGATACTTTTTATCCGCAAATTGCCGTAAATAGGACGTAAATGCCAGTTCCGAAGAAACACTTTATAGGTTATTTTACTACGAATTTCTTTCCGTTTCTGATGTATATTCCTTTGGGCAGGTTGCGTGTATCTGCAATACGTATGCCACCTAACGTATAAATGGGCTTGTCATAACAGATATCCCTTATATCCTTTATTCCTGATGACATATCCACTTTGAATATAAAAGGTTCATTTGCAAATTGTATGTCTTGCCATAATATGCCTAATGATGATTCGTTTATATAAAACCCATATCGAATTTGAATCATGTAATATCCTCCGTCACTCAAAAGGTGTTCAGGTATAAATGTCCCAGTTACTGTTTCTCCTTTATCGATGCTTTCAAACATTACTTGTCCGCCAATCTGATGTACTGGTTCATATTCTCCATTCGAATATCTTGTGGAATATAATCCAATACCGCAAATGTCAAATACGGGGAAGTTTTCAAGATTTTCGTATGTCCATTCAATGACAGGCAGGTCGTTTGCTACTGAAGGGATATTTTCTATTTTGGTATAATCAATACCAGAATTTAGATTAATGTCAATACCGGAGATGTTAAATACACATCTATTGTTGATTATACTCGTTCTCCCGAACACAAAATCGCGACTAAATACTTCGTCCAGAGTGTCGTCTTCTGCAAGTAAACAGAAATGTGATATATTTTCGGTCTGTCCTTCAGGAATAAAATCATAATATGGTGTGAAACGACAGGTATATTCTTGTGTCTCATTTGGCATAAGCGATAAACTGAATGAATTATGACAATAATAGAATGATAACGGTTTGCCGTCACTTCCTTCTATCGTTGTATATCTGTCTGCCGTCCATAGACTACCCTCTATTTTCTTTGTGCCTGCATTGGTTATCACCATATGCATTATCTTAGTGTAGTGGCGATATGGTGGTCCCTCCCACCATATAGTATCCACTCTGATGTTTCCGTAATCCTCTGGATTAATCCTTGCAGAAACGGAAGCACTTACAGCCAAAAGCACAACAGATAAAAGTATAAATTTCTTCATGATATATGTTGTTTTAAAATAATGATATACATGTAATACCCATTTCATATTAAGTTGTCCTATCTATATAATACAAGACATGCAGAAGTATTGCATCGGATGCAAAAGTTTATTTGCAAACATGTAGGGGAATGCTTTGTGTATCCCCCACATGCGACTATTCACCTTTTATTATGCATTATCTCAAGAAAAATGTTTTCTTTGAATCTATAATTTTCCCATTCTTTTCAATGCTTACAAATACCAAATTACTATTTCTATTTGTAATTTTCACGTCAAAACACGTAATCCCCTTCCTTAATGGGATTGCTTTTATGGCACTTGGGTCATCGCCCGTTTTTATCAATGCTACAGCGTCTTCCTCAAGAGGTTCGAGCAATTCCACATGGACAACAGAGTTCTCGTTGATGCTAACTTTGTCAATGACAGGATTTGAAGTGCTGACCTGCTGGGTTTCTGGTTCTTCGCCATCTTCTCCATGTATCACACGAAGCGTCATTCCTCCTATGATTTCGTTTGTTTCACTATCTCGAAGGTAGACATCAATGTTGTAATCGGGTATGCTATCAATAGAGTTTTCTTCATTCTCTATTTTAATTGAGAATTCTGTATCCGTTTCTGGCGTAATGAGTAAATTCTCTGCGACACAACTATCTCCGTTTAATCTTAGCCAACCATCATTTTCGTCAGACTGCACCATATTAATAAGATGATGAACAGGTGTTAAATGTATAGAGTCACTAAGTAAATCTGATTTAATATATAGTTTATCCATGGTATAGAGTGTGTCTCTGTTGAATTCTATTGTATATCTGGCACTATCTAATTGACTACAAAATTCAAAATCATAGTTTCTTCTCGACACCATTATTGTGAAATAATTCCTAACAGCCAAATTATTGTTGTTTCTTACCCATTGTTTTCCACCTTTTATTACACCTTCTAGATCTTCATCTAATGGATTCCTTCTTTTACTTATTAATGCATATAATGACAACTCCCTTTTTCTAAGGTATTTACGATATTTGTTATAATAGAATTCAGGAATGTTGAATGCGCAGACGACAATAGAACTATCTCCTGCATTTACTCTTCCTATTTGTGCAAAGCCAATTTCTGCGGCACATATGTCATCGTCATCTATATGAAAGCTTGCGGGATTAAAGAACAACCTAGGTGCTGCCCAGTAGAAATGTACGTATTGGTTTTGTCCTGTATAATCTTCAGTTCCACGATTCCTTACAATTGCGTAAGCGTATAGTTGGTGAAATAATGTTGTATCTATTTTTTCACTTTCATGAACATCGAAACCATCATTTTGGTTTCTTATGTATATGTCTGGACTGCGGAAAATATTTATTTTTGTTGTGTTAGGCTCTTTGCCAGTATCCTCTTCGTTGTCTTTTATGTATAGGTCATATCCATTAGGGATATTATTGAAAGCGAGGTCTTCGCCTACGGAAAGCGGTATCGAACTGAATTGAGGTGTCTCATTTCTTCTGTCGTGGTCGCGTGCCCACTCAAAAGCCTCCTGTATGGTTACACGTCCATTCAAGTCAATGTCTGATAACAATTCAACAGAATCCTTGTCCATTTCATTTACAGCATTAGTCCACTGATAGACAAACTCATCATATGGAATGTCAGGACATGCCCATGAAGATTCTGTGCCAGAACAAGCAGTGGCTATTACCCTTCCGTTTGCTTCCAATTCTTCTACAAAACCGCCAGAATAACATTGTCCGAGTAATACGTTTATAGAACGTGCATTTATAGAATCTAATTTTGCAGCAAGTTCATAATCCTTTAAATTCTGTTGGTTCCATAAGCATATCATGGAGTTCCCCGCATTGTCATACGATCCATGATCTATAACATAAATAAAAAGGTGGTCGTCACTTGTCAGGGATTGCGCGTATGAACTGAGAATATTGAAAACATTCGTTCTCGTTGCCGCGAGGTGAAGGTCTGCAATGCTATCAAAGTCAAGGTCAAGAGGTGATGACTGATAGCCAGTCCAGTCTGTTTTCACCATGTCTTCAGCAGGATTATCACCATCTGCCATAAGAAGAGTTATGTTGTTTTTGGGTATACCGTATTTGTTCCTTAATGTCTGATAAATATAAGAACAATCATTCCAGTATCTTCCATAGTTGGAATATTTATTATAACCTCCACTGAGAATCATTACGTATGTGTGCTCTGCCGCTTCATTAGCAATTGAATCCCCACCATTAGTTTCATGATTTCCAGAAACTCTTATTTGCATTGATGCATTATTTCTAAGACTGTTTCCTATTCTGTATGGTGTTAGGTCGTATTGGAAAGGTGGCATGGTAAGACTTTCACTTTGTATGGGAATATCCGCTAATTCAGATTTTTCATCTACCACCCTTGAAATAGCATATAACGAACAGTTATGACTCCAGCCTTTTTGAGGCTCTTCATCTATGAAGAAAACCCAATAGTCGTTTATAGGTATTCCGCTTATTGGCAACATGCCATGGACAATTGAATAGTAAATGTCAAATCTTTCGATTTCAGGGTATCTGTCAAGTATAACTCTGTATGCATCATCTACAGTAAGTATTCTATATGATGATGGTCTTTGAGCGTTAACACATAAAGATAGTAGAAGGAAAACAACTATCTGAATAACTGTTTTCTTCATGATTGTAGTGATTAAAATGTTTTTATTCAAAATATCCGTAGTACTCTTCATCCTCGATATAGAGGTCAATGGTATAAAGATTGTCTGTCCCTTCAGGGGCATAATACAACAAAGTGGTAGAGGGTGACAGGATAGATATCGACTGGTGAACGATTTCACCGTCTGTATCTTTAATTACTATCTCTGCCACACGGCTTAAACTATCGGCAACACAAACCGTGTTGTCATCGTAGGTCACTTGAGGGAGAGAAGCCTCGTTACGATTTGGTACGCCATTCGTACCGTTGTTTTTGCCGACTAATTCGACTTCGTTTTGCGCATACCCTATACACGCAAACAATAAGAATAAGAGTAATAATATATGCTTCATATTGTAATTTGTTGTTTAGGTGACGCAAAACAAACAAATTACGATTAAATATACAAGAAAATGAGTGTGCAAAAAGTGTGCAGTTTTTAACAGATTGATTATCAACCTATTGCAAGTATGGTCTTGTCCCAATCAGACGGTTTCCCCTTCTTGTTAAATGCTCTTTCATATAACCTTCTACGGGTTGATGATATCGCTTCTTCTGTATGTGAAGTAAGATATGCAATATCTACGGGCTTAATACCTATCTTTATCAACATGGAAACCCTTATGTCATGAGTTCTAATCTTGGCATACAAATCATGTAGTGCCGAATCAAAGTTTGGATATTTCTCTAAGATGGCTTTATGAAGCATAAGCCAGTCTTCTTCTTTCAGTTTTTCTTCCCGTTTGTCGTTATTAAGAATTCTTCTAATCTTCTTTACAATCTCATTATTATTAATTGATTCCTGGTTTTTCTGATTCAATGCAGTTTGTTTGTTATATTCTTCAAGAAGCAAATCGTATTTTTCTATTTTAAGTTTATATAGCTTACTGCGTTGCATGGAGTAGGAAACAATATACAAAATAGCAAGTGCCATCATAATAATGACACTAAAGAAAACAATAATGAGAATTTTCTTGTTCGTATTTTCTATGGCGAGTTTCTTGTTTTCTTTTTCTCTATTCTGATAGTTGTACATTGCATTCATCTTTGCGGTGCTCTCAATGGCATAAGTATGACTTATTGAATCGAGAATCATACCATAAAGAGCAGTATATTTACATGCGCTGTCACTCATGTTCTTTTCAGAATAATACATCGACAACCATCTGTATGCATTTTCTTTCCCGTATATATTACCACAGTAGTTGAGCTTATTAAAATAATAGTATGCAGAATCGATTTTGCCCATTTTTTCAAATAGTAATGCAGCAATGCAAGTCTTTGAGGATTCTTGTACTGGATGATAATACAATAATGATTTCCTTATATTATATAATGCGGAATCAAAATCATTTGTAATAGTTTTCAAATATGCTATTTGTGAATATAGGTCATATTCAAAGAACTTGTCAGATTGTTTTTTTGCTACATTGAGGGCTTGACTATAACAGGAATAAGCACTGTCATATTGATTACTATTAATATAAGAGTCTCCTAAATCTCTAAGAGAATACTCTATTGTTCTTACGTCTTCCTCTTTCTTTGCGGTTTCAAGTGCTTTGGTCCAGGAAAGTTGCGCTTGAGAATAAAGGTTCTGCATGCTGAATATATAACCCATCTGGGAATGGATAAGCCCCTCTAACCTTTTATACCTATTATATTTTATAACGTCGAGTGCTTTTTGGTAATAGTCGAGTGCTTGCGGGGCATCGCCAATGTCGGCAGAGGCACGACCGGCATAGTAATAGGCAGTAGGCAGTAGGGCACGGTCACCACCATCCTCATAATAGCGCATCACGGCAACGGCTGCGGAGTCTGAGGTGAACGGGATATACGCTTTGTCTGCGGCTTTGATGCGTAGCAGTCGCCAGTACATCAGGTCGGCTTCAGGCATCTGTGCGCTGTCCTTGCCGATGGTGTATAGCATAGACAACGCACTGTCGGGGTTGGTATCGCAAAGACTGTCTGCCATTACCAGATATGACGGATAACGGTGTTCACCACATGAGTTTATGATTATGGCGATGAGAATGAATATGAATGATGAAAATGTTTTTCTCATTGTCAAATTACTTCATCTACTTTGCAGTCGTGCTCATCGGCAGGTACTCCAGGGAGACGCTGGAAGTCGAAGCATACACCTATTTTATAGGCATTGACAAGACGAGGAAGCATGCGGTCGTAGTAGCCCTTGCCTCGTCCGAGACGGTTGTTCTGACTGTCGAAAGCCATGCCTGGGACAACGGCGAGGTCGATGTCTTCGTAACGGTCGAAGCGTTCGCCAACGGGTTCCATGATATTGAAGAAACCTCCTTGCAGGTCATGAGGACCGGTGTAGCGTCGCAGTTCCATCTCCGTGTCGCTGACAACGGTGGGCAGAAGCACTTCCTTACCTTGCTGTAGCAGCATGTCAACGGCTTTATGGGTGTTCACCTCGTCGTCGAGAGAGTAGTACATAAGCACCGTCTTTGCCGCTTTCACTTTAGGACTTGCCATAAGTCTGCCAATGATCTGCTCGGAGAGTTCATCCAGTTGTTGTTGGCTGAACATCTTCTTCTGCATGCGGATGAAGTTTCTCAGGTCTTTCTTTTCCATATCAACACCTTACAACGATATTCATGTTATTGTTCAGAGGCATGTATGGAACAGAGTTTCTCGCCTGAGCCACCTTCTGTTTCTTCGTCTCTTCTTGGTTTGCCTCGGGTTTCTTGGGGAACGACTCGCCATTGCGGAACACCTCAAGTGCTTTCTTTATAACAGGGTCGTCTTGGTTGAGATATTGTGTCCATCCCTCTTCGTTGAGCATGTTATAAATGATGCGGCTGTTGATGTAACGGTCAAGCAGTTTATGGCTCTTCTGAATCATGAGGTTGCGGCGTTGCAAACCGTGGTTTGCCCCGTAGGTGGCGAACTGCTCCACGAGGTTCTGACGTTTCAGATAGTCGGACAACTGCATCATTTCCTTGAAGTTATTCAGTTTCAGGCGGTTGTCGTCGGTATAGGTGAATGCGAACTGCAATATAAGTCCGCTCATTGCAGCCTCTTTGTAATAGGTGGTGATGCCCAGAGTGTCTTCAGGAACGAAGATGTCTGGCGTGATACCGCCGCCGCCATATACTATTCTGCCGATGCGCGTCTTGTATGGTGTGCCTTCATGCTTTATGCTGTCTTGCGAGAAGAACTCCCCATGCTCGTAACGTTGGATGATGTCCTTTTCATATCCCGCGCCGTCGCCGATGCTGTAAGGCTTTTGAATGCAACGACCCGATGGGGTGTAGTAGCGGGCGATGGTGAGACGAATCATCGAGCCGTCGTTAAACGGTATCTGCTGTTGCACGAGACCTTTACCGAACGAGCGTCTGCCTATGATTGTTCCGCGGTCGTTGTCTTGTATTGCACCTGCAAGAATCTCAGATGCCGAAGCTGATGACTCGTTAATAAGCACTACGAGCGGCATCTTCTGGAAAGCACCTCGCCCGTCGCTCTTGTAGTCTTGACGTGGAGACTTTCTTCCTTGGGTATAAACTACGAGTTGGTTTGCTGGAAGGAACTCCTGTGCCATAAGCACAGCAGACTTCAGATAACCGCCTGTGTTGTCGCGGAGGTCAAGAATAAGGTTTGTGAGTCCTTCGTTTGTGAGCTTTGCAAGGGCGATGGTCATCTCGTCGTAGGTGTGCTCGCCGAAGTTCTTCACTTTCACATAACCCGTCTCATCATCAAGCATATATGCTGCGGTGACACTTTTCATTGGGATTTCGCCACGAGTGATTGTGAAGTACTGTGGTTTCTTCTCTCCGTAGCGCATCACGCCAATCTTCACTTTCGTGTCCTTGGGACCTTTCAGGCGTTTCATCGCCTCCTCGTTGGTAACGCCCTTTCCCACGAAAGGCTTGTCATCGACACTTATTATCTTGTCGCCAGCAATAACGCCAGCCTTCTCTGCAGGTCCGTTGGCGATTACTCCCTGCACGTGTACGGTGTCCTCGCGAATAACGAACTCAATGCCCACACCGAAGAACGAGCCTTTCAGGTCGTCGGTGGCAAGCTGCACGTCCTTCGCACTTATATAAACCGAGTGCGGGTCGAGTTCGGCAAGTATCTGAGGCATCGCCTTTTCAACAAGCGAGTCGATGTTCACCTTGTCAACATACTGGTCGTCGATGATATGCAGCAGGTTGTTGAGCCTGTTGCTACCGCTGTTTATGATATTCAACCTGTTGCCGGAGAACCTGTTGGCAAAGAATGTTCCCATCAGTATTCCCACCATCACGCACACCGCCATCAGCAGCGGCATGTAGCGGTTGTTCTTATTTTGCTTCATATTCTTCAATTTCCAATAGAACTACTTCGATTCCTGCGCGTTTGAGCAGGTTGATGCCATCCTCAAGACGATACTTCTCGCCGTAAACCACTCGCTTGATTCCTGCCTGTATGATAAGCTTCGCGCACTCGATGCATGGCGATGCGGTTACATAGAGCGTAGAGCCGTCGCTGTTGTTAGAGCTTCGTGCCAGTTTAGTTATGGCGTTTGCCTCAGCATGAAGTACGTATGGTTTGGTAACGTTGTTATCGTCCTCGCACACGTTCTCGAATCCGCTTGGCGTTCCGTTATAGCCGTCGCTGATTATCATCTTGTCCTTCACCACAAGCGCTCCTACCTGTCTGCGCTTGCAGTAGCTGTTCTCTGCCCATATACGTGCCATGCGCAGATACCTCATGTCAAGTTTCTGTTGCTTATCCATAACTCCTAACTCCTAGAAACGGGCGCACACGGGGGTACGCCCCTACAAATTAACTCTTAACTCCTAACTCCTAACTCCTAACTCCTAACTCTTAACTCCTAACTCTCTTTATTCCATTTCTTTTCAGCAACGCATCTATCGTTGGCTCACCGCCACGAAAACGCTTGTAGAGTGTCATAGGGTGCTCGGTGCCGCCCTTAGAGAGTATGTTCTCGCGGAAAGAAGATGCCGTTTCCTGATTGAAAATGCCATGTTTCTTGAACACGCTGAAGGCATCTGCATCGAGCACTTCCGCCCATTTGTAACTATAGTAGCCAGCAGCATAACCTCCCGCCATGATGTGCGAGAACTGCACCGTCATGCAAGTGTTCAGTTGGTGGCGTTTCTTTTTCACTATTGCCTTTGCCCATGCTTTGCGCTCGAACTTCAGTATGTCCTCGTCGAAAGCGTCGCGCTTGGTATAGTATGCCATGTCGAGAAGTCCGAGACTCACTTGTCGCATGCATCCCATGGCTGCCATGAAGTTGCGGCTCTTCACGATGCGGTTGATAAGTTCATCGGGAATAGGCTCGCCCGTCTTGTAATGGAATGCGAAGGTGCGAAGGAACTCCTTCTCAACGGAGAAGTTCTCCATGAATTGCGAGGGCAGTTCCACAAAGTCCCAAAGCACATTGGTGCCCGAAAGACTCTCGAAACGGGTGTTGGCAAACATGCCGTGAAGCGAATGGCCGAATTCATGCAGGAATGTCTCCACCTCTCCCAACGTTAGAAGTGCAGGCTTCTCGGCGGTGGGCTTCGTGAGATTCATCACCACACTTACATGCGGTCGCACGTTCACTCCCTTGCGGTCGATGAACTGTCCTTGGTATTCGGTCATCCACGCTCCTCCCTGCTTACCCTTGCGCGGGTGGAAGTCGGCATAGAACACGGCGAGGAACGAACCATCGCGGTCGAACACCTCGTATGCTTTCACATCGGGATGATACACAGGAATGTCGTTGCTCTCCTTGAACGTAATGCCGTAGAGGCGGTTGGCAAGTCCGAACACGCCGTCGATAACCTTTGACAACTCGAAGTAGGGGCGCAGCATCTCGCTATCGATGTTGAATTTCTTCATCTGCAGTTTATGCGAATAGAAACTGCTGTCCCAAGGCATCATCTCGAAGCTCTTGCCCTCTGCGCGCTTTGCCAGTCGCTCCAGTTCTTCCTCCTCCTTGCGAGCCGTGGGCATGTAAGCGTCGATGAGGTCGTAGAGCAGTTTGTATACATTGCGTGTGTTGCCCGCCATGCGGCGCTTCAGCACATAGTCGGCGTAGGTCTTATAGCCAAGCAGTTGTGCCACCTCACGTCGAAGGTTCACCAGCCGCTTGCATATCTCGAGGTTGTTCTCGCTATTGTCGTGAATACATACCGAGTTTCGCGCCATGTAAAGTTTCTCGCGCAGTTCGCGGCGAGTGCTGTATGTCATAAAAGGACTGTAACTGGGATAGTCGAGAGTGAACACCCATCCCTCCAAATCACGTTCCTTTGCCGCCATTGCCGCCGCCTCGCGTGCTGTCTCGGGCAGTCCGTCAAGGTCTTGCTCGTCGGTTATATGAAGCGTGAAAGCCTTGTTCTCCTTCAGCAAGTTCTGCGAGAACTGAAGCGAGAGCATCGACGCCTCCTCGGTGAGTTTGCGCAACTTGTCTTTCCCCTCCTTGTCGAGCAGGGCGCCAGAGCGCACAAATCCTTGATAACTGTTCTCCAACAGCTGTTTCTCTTCGGGTGTAAGCTTTCGGTGATGGCGATGAACATATTTCACCCTCTCAAACAGTTTCTCGTTAAGAGCCATGTCGTTGGCGTGCTTTGTGAGCATCGGCTGCATCTTCTGAGCAAGCGCATCCATCTCGTCGTTTGTCTCGGCGCTGAGGAGATTGAAGAACACCGTGCTCACGCGTCCCAGCAAACCATAATAGTCTTCGTCGTCATCCTTGTTGAGAAGGGTGTTGTCGAAGGTTGGTTTCTCAGGATTGTTTATTATCTTGTCCAGTTGTTCGTTGTCGCGGCGAATGCCTTCCACGAAGGCCTCTTCATAGTCTTCAAGCC
The DNA here is from genome assembly GCA_900315095.1 of uncultured Prevotellaceae bacterium. Taxonomy (GTDB): domain Bacteria; phylum Bacteroidota; class Bacteroidia; order Bacteroidales; family Bacteroidaceae; genus Prevotella. Next base: position 10,844 of record OMXS01000031.1, read on the forward strand.
TTATTTCATTGAAAGGTGCTGTCTCATGAGGGGTGTTATATTTCTTGAAGAACGGGTTTATGCGTCCTTCCTTTATTCTTTCTCCCTCGCTGATGTTTTCCTTACACTTCTCTATGCTGTTCTCGTTCATAATCATATTTCGTGTGTCGCTCTTTAATCACACGTTGCAAAGATATAAGAAATCTGCCGAAACACAAAAGATTTTATTCTTTTTTAAGCGTCACTTGTATGTTCTTAGTTGCTAACAGTATACAAGTGAGGCAACAAAGTTAATAACATAGTCGAACAAAGTTAATAACATTGTTCTGCGATTTGCCACCTTTCGCATTGTGATTGAGCACCTTTCGTGTTGCGATTAAGCACCTTTCGTGTTGCGATTAGGCACCTTTCGCATTCCAAAAGGCCATTAATCGATAAGCCTCTCCAATGCAGGGATGTTCATAATGGCACGGCTATGCGTGAGAACGCCTTCGTTTTCGAGTTCGTTGAGGCATCGTGAGACGTTCAGGCGGCTTTCTCCTATATGCTCGGCGAGCACCTCCATCTTTATCTTTAGCATCTTGTGGCCAGCGGGTTTCGTGCATCGCATCTCTATGAAACGGAATATCTTTTGCCGAATTGTCTCAGGTAGTTTGCGCCAAGGGTGCCTTGAGAGCCTTTGCGTGCGTGTGCTCATGATGTTAAGAAGGTTCAGACGGAAGATGTCAAACTCAGACATGAGCCGCATGACGTCGTTTTTGTTAATACTCACGATGCTACATTCCGTAGTGGCAGTTAGTGTCCTGGTGTATCTTTGATGAAGTCCGAAAAGACATTCTGACTGAATCACTTCTGGCGATGTTATAATCTCGCCAATGCTGTAGCTGCCATCGTCGGCAACACTTGTAGCAACACATTCGCCTTGAAGCAAGAAACGAAGATGGTCGCACGGTTCGCCGTCCTCGATAATCACCTTTCCCTTCCCGCATTTCGAGAAGCCCAGACGAGTGTGGGCAACAACGGTTTCAATGTCGTTGCGCGTCATTCCCTGGAAAAGAGGGAGCAGCAGAAGACGGTCGTGCAGGCGCATTTATTCGGTGATTTTGCCTTCGAGCGAGGGCGAGAACCAAACCTCGTTTTCTCCCTTGTCGTTGGCGTAGATGAGATAAACCATCAGTTCGGGGTGCTTCTCCAGCACCTTCTTCGTCTCTTCCATACCTAGCACCATGAAAGAGGTGGCGTATGCATCAGCAACGGCGCAATTCTTTGTTATTACGGTAGCCGAGAGAATGTTGTGCTGAACGGGGAAACCCGTGCTTGGATTGATGGTGTGGGCATATTTTTTGCCGCCCTTATAGTAGAACTTACGGTAGTTTCCGCTTGTAGCCATTGCCTTGTCGGTAATGTTCAGAATCGTCTGAAGCTCGTTGTCCACGCTTAGCGAGTCGTCAACGGGCTTCGTCACTCCAATCTTCCACGGCAGACGTTTCTCGCTGTTGCCGCAAGTGACAATCTCGCCGCCAATCTCCACCATGAAGTTCTTTATGTCGTGACTCTTGAGAAGCCGCGCCACCACATCGCTTCCATAACCTTTTGCAATTGCGCTAAAGTCGAGCATGGTGCGCTTGTCGCTCTTCTGCGGCACTCGTTTCTTGCCTTCGTTCACCACTTTAAACTTTCCTTTACCCACAAACGATAAGATGCTGTCTACCTGATGCTTATCGGGCATCTGCTGAGTCTTGAATCCAAAGCCCCACGCATTTACCAATGGAGCCACAGTAATGTCAAAAGCACCTTTGGTCTCCTCGTTCACCGTCATTGCCAGTTCGTACACTTCCATGAACATTTCGCTAAGTTCGGGCTTCTCTCCGCGGTTGATTTTTGCCACAGTTGAGTTCTCGTTAAACATCGAAAACTCGGCATCTACCTTTTTCAAAGCCTCTTCTATCTCGCCCTTCAGATTCTTGTCCGACTGGTAGGTGATGTTATAGAACGTACCGAACACCTCACCCTTGTCGTGTTGATAAGGCATCGACTGCTGTTGTCTGATTATGAGTATGGTGCCCACTATGAGCGCCACGAGGAACAGTATTTGCAGAAAGCGTTTCATATTGTAGTAGTTTGTTTTGTCTTCAGTTCTCTTAGATCTCCAGAATCACGTTGAATGTTCCGCCGAGGCGCGAACCTCCGTTCTTTCCGTAACCTGGAACATACCACGGCTTGCCGATGTCGCCACTTTTATAGCTTATTCGGCGCTTGTAGCGCGCACTCCATCCGAGATGAATAGGGCCCCAAATCTTGGCCTCAACGCCGAACACCACCTCTGCCCAATGATAGTGGGCCTTAACATCTTTGGCGCTAAACTCTGCCACATCGCCCCAATACGGGTCGGTAACGCCAGGGTGCTCGATGTCGTATTTAAAAGAAGTGTAAGCATAGCGCACGCCTCCGTAAAGCCTATAGATGTCGTGCTTGTTTTTCATCAGGTTGAAGTCGATGCCAATCCTTCCATAAGGCGCACTTGTGGAGTATCTCAGGTTGGTCATCGCATTAGTGTGGTCGGCCTTTCCTAAACCAACCTCGACGATAGGGAAGTAGCGGTCGCGAAGGTTCACTCTTACGGCTCCTTCATACTGACCGTAGTCGCTGAGCATCACCATACCAAGTCCCACGAGGTCGGCAGATACCGCCACGCCGCGGAAGAAGGGCACCGAGTCGGGCACTTCCACTATCTTTTTGCGTTGCGCTTCAGCCGTCTGAGGAATCAGGAGCAGACTAATCGCCAGACTTAAAAAGTATGCGTATATGTTCTTTCGTACCGTCATGGTTTACTTCAGTATCGTTAATGGTTACCGACTCAATCTTGTGGTTGGTGGTGCTCACTCCCTCGATGGTGTGATAGTATGCAGGTCCGCACTCTGTTGACTCGAAGTGCGGCGTGTTTGTCTTGGTGATGGTGATGGTGTCGTAGACAACATTATGTAGCGTGTCTCTCATTTCGAATATGAGCACATCGGTGCCGCCGGCGTAACTCATAGGAAGGCTGAACGTCTTAGCATTAACGTAACGGTTCAGTTTCACGGTGTCTTCGTCTGGAGTGTGGCGTTTTGTGAATATGGTGAGCGTGTCGCTCAACGTGTCGGGCCTGCCGTCTGCCTTATACAGGTCGTAGTTGGCGTAAACCGTGTTGTTGAGCGGGCATTCGATTGATGAGCATGCTGCCACCACAATCGCAAATGTTATCAGCAAGAGCAACTTCTTCATTTCCTGATGCTATATTTTCTCCTCTATCTGATAGTCGTTTCTGCCTTGTGAAGAACGGCTGATGAGGTCGCCGAGGAATCCGGTGAGGAACAGCTGGGTACCTATCATCATCATCGTCAGCGAGATGTAGAAGAACGGGGAGTCGGTCACGAGACGCTGCTTAATGCCGTTGGCAAGACACCAAAGCTTGTCGGCGCCGATGTATGCGGCGGCAATGAAGCCGATGAAGAACACAATGGTGCCGAGGAAACCGAACACATGCATCGGTTTCTTGCCGAAATTGCTAAGGAACCAGAGCGTGATGAGGTCTAGATAGCCGTTGAAGAAGCGGTTAAGTCCAAACTTCGTCTTGCCATACTTGCGTGCCTGATGGTGCACCACCTTCTCTCCAATCTTTGTGAATCCTGCGTTCTTGGCCAGGTAGGGGATATAGCGGTGCATCTCGCCGTAAACCTCTATGTTCTTCACCACATCCTTTCGGTAAGCCTTGAGACCGCAGTTGAAGTCGTGCAGGTTCTTTATTCCGCTTATCCTTCTTGCCGTAGCGTTGAACAGTTTAGTGGGGAGAGTCTTCGTGATAGGGTCGTAGCGCTTCTGCTTATAGCCCGAAACGAGGTCGAAGCCGTCAACGGTGATCATGTGATAAAGCTCAGGAATCTCGTCGGGGGAGTCCTGAAGGTCGGCGTCCATCGTGATGACCACATCGCCTTGTGCCTCCTCGAAACCGCAGAAGAGGGCAGGGCTCTTGCCGTAGTTGCGGCGGAACTTGATGCCCTTCACCTCAGGGTTCTTCGACTTAAGGTCGCAGATGACGTCCCATGAATGGTCGCGCGAGCCATCATTAACGAAAATAACCTCGTAAGAAAAGTTGTTCTCCTTCATCACACGCTCTATCCAGGCGTAGAGTTCGGGCAACGACTCTTCCTCGTTATATAAAGGTACTACAACTGAAATATCCATATTGAATGCGTAATTATCAATTCAAAAACATAAAATTCGCCTCATGCATCAGCTTTTCTTTGCGAAAAGAGCCATCGGAATGCTCAAAAGCACGCTCAGAAGCACGTTGCTCGAGAGGAACTGAATGACCACCTCCACGGGTCGCATCTCTGAGAGAACGGCTATTGTGGAGTCGATGTCCTGCTCTGAAAGACCGTAGCTTACGGCTGCCTCCATCATCTCTGGCGACTTCAGTATAGAGGCGTAGTTTTCAATGAAGTAACCGTGGTCAAGAAACTGGAAATAAACCAGTTGCACGCCAGCCAGTATCAGCGTGGCGTAGAGCAGCATCATGATGGCGTAACCCAACGCGCGGCGATAGCTCATCTTGTTTTCGAGCACCTTGCGGCGGAACTTCCTCATGCGTGAAATGCCGTAGATGGGCGACGCGAAGCCTATGATAATGGAGGCATAAGACCACGAAGGGTTCTTGAAACCTGCCACCATGCATGCGAAACTCACCGCCCACATCACGCCCACAAGCGCTCCGTCGATGCGCGAGTATGCTTTCATCTGGGCATATTCTTCCTGGGTTGCCATTGTACTCTTTTCGTTTTGTGGGGCAAAATTACTCATTTATTAATAAACCTCCAAAGAAAACGCCTATATTTTAACCTTTTTCGCCTCTCTTCCGGGCGTATATAAGGGAAATTTGAGATTGTCGTTTAACCAAAAAAAGTTAAAAGAAAAGTTTCTTTGTCGAAATATTGTGATTTCCGAAATAAAGTTATTACCTTTGCACCCGCTAAATGGGTAAGTCCTGCACGGCCAGCTCCCTTCGAATCCTCCAGGACGGGAACGTAGCAAAGGTAGTTGGTTGTAGCGGCGCGATGCAGGTAGCTTGCCCACCCGCCTCTTTAGCTCAGTTGGCCAGAGCACGTGATTTGTAATCTCGGGGTCGTTGGTTCGAATCCGACAAGAGGCTCAAAGTTCAACCTCGGTATTCTGTGAAAGTTTACTTTCAGAAGAAGCCGAGGTTGATTCTTTGTATGCCTGCCTGCGGCAGGCGTTTCGGATATCTAATCCGACAAGAGGCTACTGCCAGGAACAAAAACTCCTTCATTGCTCCTATTTACTTATATTTTTCTTTGCTTTATCTATTTCTTTTTGCAGTTGTATCAGTTCTTCCCTCTTCTTAGTATTCGCGTCATCTGCATCATTCTTGCCTGCCTCCATCTGCTGACGCTCGCGGCAGTAGGCCTCTATATCCTCGTCGGACACCTTCATCATCTGCTGGCACAGGGTGAACCGGCGCTGCATGTCGTGCATGAACTCGTTACAGATGATGGCATAGTCGAAATAACTGAAGTCGAGGATGCCTTCTAAGGAGGACATATATCTTTTATTGGCAAAATCGTTTATAATCGAGTCGCAGACCGTCGTCTTGTAATAATTGCGTATCTGATAGAACTTCGCCACGTTCTCGGTGAAGATCACATTGCCAACCGTGTTGATGGTCTCGATGCTCGACGAGAAGATGTGTTCCGTTGTCTCGGTGAACCCTGCGTCCGGTATCAGCGGAGGCAGCCGGTACCTCAGGCTATCGAACAGTGTGGTGTCCTCTGCTATCTGCTTCTGGATCAGCATCGACTGGTGTAGCATCGAGTCGGCTCTCTGCACTGACTGAATCGTGTTGTACATGTCGTACATCACCATCATCACGATTTCGCGCTTCTCACTCTGCTTCTTATTGTTGTCGATGATAGCCGCCGTACCGAAAGTAAGCGCGATGGAGACGGTGGTGGCGAGGAGCGACAGCATAAACTGCTTTATCGAGCCCATTCCGCTGCCCGCCTTCAGACTCTTCGGTGTATGTAGTTTAATGTTCATATCTTGCTTTATGCTTTAATGATTGCTAAACGGGATAAAAAAACAACCTCGGTATAGATTCACACATCCACGACAATAAAAATAATGTCGTGAGATATTTTTCTGTTACAAATCGACTACCGTGATGCCGGCACCGCCGAATTGCACGTGCTCATCGTGGAATTTCTCTACATTGGGAACCGTAGAGAGATACTGACGAACCAGTTGGCGCAAGGCACCTGTGCCAGTACCGTGAAGAATGCGCACGCGCGACATTCCTATAAGTATTGCATCGTCGATGAAGTGCATTACAACGTCCAACGCCTCGTCACCGCGAAGTCCACGAATGTCAAGGTCTTGATGGAAGTTTGAGCGGCGGCTGTCTATCGTCTCGCGAGTGCTGCGGCTGAGAACGGTGAACTGAGGCTTTGCCTCCTCCGACTTCTTCAGCGCCGATGCCGACACCTTCTCCAACTTCTCCACATTCATCTTGCTGCTCATTCCGCCAATTATCACGGTGGCGTTCTTGCCTGAAAGATGGGAAATCTGCCCGACGCTGCCAATGCCCTTAATCCTCACCGTATCGCCTTCTTTGAACTCCACGGCTACTTTGGGACTTCCGGAAGACGTTGCTTCATCCAATGGCTTGCCCTCTGTGCGGTTTCCAGCCTTGCGCATCTCTTCCTCCTTCTTCTTGGCTTTCTCCGCCTTGCGCTTCTCCTTGCGCTCACGCCTTGCGAGAATCTGCTTCATCTTGCGCTCAATCATCTCGTCGTTGGCGGTGGTGTCTATTTCGTGCACCTCATTCTTGTATAGCTGCAGTTCCTCGCGGGCCCTTCGTGTTGCCTCGCGCTCTGCCTCTGCCTCCTTTATCTCCCTGATGGTGTTCTCTATTCTTCGGTTGGCCTCTTTCAGCAGTTCCTCCGCCTGCAGCCTTGCGCGTTTCAGTATTGCCTTGCGCTCCTGCTCCACCTCCTGAAGTTCCTCCTCATAGTGGGCAATGGTTTGCTGCATCTGCTTCTCCTGACTGTGAATGTTCTGCCGCTTACCTTCCCAGTAGCGCTTGTCGCGCACGATGTCTTGAAGATACTTGTCGCTCTGTATATAGTCGGAGCCCACAATCTCCTCGGCGTGAGCAATCACCTCCTCGGGCAAGCCTGTCTTGCGTGCTATCTCGATGGCGAACGAAGAACCCGGCTGACCTATCTGAAGCTGGAACAACGGACGCATCTCATGACGGTCGTATAGCATTGCGCCGTTTTCCACTCCCTTGTGGTTGTCGGCGAAGAGTTTCAGGTTCTGGTAGTGGGTGGTGATAACGCCCCAAGCCTTTTTCTTGCAGAACTGGAGCAACACGCTCTCGGCGATGGCTCCACCTATCTGCGGCTCGGTGCCTGTTCCGAACTCGTCTATCAGTATCAGCGTGCGCTCGTTGGCGGCGCGCATCATGTATTTCATGTTCATCAGGTGACTCGAATAGGTGCTCAAGTCATTCTCTATGCTCTGCTCGTCGCCGATGTCAATGAGGATATTCTCGAACACACCTGCCTTGCTACGCTCGGAAACGGGGATAGAGACGCCGCATTGGAGCATATATTGAAGCAGTCCCACAGTCTTCAGGCATACCGACTTACCGCCCGCGTTAGGACCTGAAATCAGCAGTATGCGCTTTTCTGGCGTGAGCATGATGTCCAGCGGCACCACCTCCTTCTCTTGCTTTGCCAGCGAGATGCGAAGCAGGGGGTGAATGGCACGGATGAAGTCCACCGTCGGCGTAGTGCTTAGGTCTGGCTCGAAGCCCTGAGTCTCCTCGGCGAACAAAGCCTTGGCACGGATGAAATCCACCTGTGCGAGCAGTTTGTATGAAGCCACGATAAACCTCACATGAGGTCTCATCTCGGTGGCAAACTCGGTCAGTATGCGTATTATCTCGCGCCTCTCGTCTGCCTGTAGCTCGCGTATGCGGTTGTTTGCCTCCACCACCTCGGTGGGTTCAATGAACACCGTCTTGCCCGATGCCGACTCATCATGCACAATGCCGCGTATCTTCCTTTTCATCGCAGGCACGATGGGAATCACCAGACGCCCGTCGCGCAGAGTGGGGGCGACATCTTTCTCCACAAGCCCTTCGCTTTGCGCCTGGTGCAGAATCTTATTCAATGAACGCGAAACGCTGCCCTCGGTGCGAGCCAGCTCACTCCTTATCTGTGCCAGAGCGGGCGAGGCATTGTCGCGAATGTGGCCGTATTTGTCCAGAATGCCGTCAATCCTCTGCACCAGCTGAGGGAACGTCACAATGCCGTCGGTAAGCCTCTTGAGGGCAGGGTAGGGGTATGTCTTCACCTGCGCATCGTCATCGTTCGCCTTCCTTAGGAATTTCACTATCAGGTGAATGGTGTTCAGCGAGCGCATCAGGTCGAACAGCTCGTCTTCTTCCAGATGAGTGCCCTCGAGCCTTAGCCTTGCCACCTGCTGCCTCATGTCGAAGAAGTATTGCAGAGGGAAGTCCTCCGCCTCCTGCTGCATTCGCCTGAACTCCCTCACTTGCTGGAGGCGCTGGCCAATGACCTCGGCGTCGTAGGAAAACGTCATTCCGTCAACTTGTTCCTTGCCAAGCTGACTGATGCAATGCTCCTTCAACAGATTCCTTATCTCGCTGAAGCCAATCTTCTTCTCAAAGGTGTTAGGATAAATCATGGGTGCAAAGTTACTATTTAAAATTTAGATAAGGAAATTTAGGTTCGAGAAAATGCGGATTGAAGCTCGTAACCCCTGCTCGTAGTGTTGAGGAGAGCGGAAAAGATTAGGCACAGATTACACAGATTTCCGCAGATTGTTTTTGGTTGTTTTATACGGTTTGTCCCTATTATGGATTGTATTCCGTAAAATGCCTTGTCGACAATTGCTTTTCCCTTCGGTTCCCCGCCCCTGCAGGGGAGGGGAAAGGGGTGGGGGCGGTGATTAAAGGAAAGTATATAGAGGAAGATAAAGGGAGATATAAGGAGATATAAGGAGATAGAGGGAGATAGAGGACAACACAGTCCCCACCCCCGTCCCCTCCCCTTCAGGGGCGGGGAGTCGTTTGCAATGGGGTCTATAGTATATAATTGCCTTATTTTTTCATCCTCAACGTGATTGTCTATTTCGTGACAATCCGCGAAATCAGCCCACCCCAAGGAAGATACAAACAAAAAAAGGCATCAGAAAAACTGATGCCTCTTGTTTGCGGAGAGAGAGGGATTCGCGCTCGACCCAATGGGGCGCTTTCACCAAGCGAAGCGACTGAAAGAACTGTGAGACCCCGGTTCGCAACCGCAACAAAAAAAGGCATCAGAAAAAACTGATGCCTCTTGTTTGCGGAGAGAGAGGCTACGATGGCCATATTTTTACGGAGAACCGGCATTTCATTCATTTTCGTTTCGGAGAAGGAAAAGAATGAACTTTGCCCATTCTCATCACCTTTTTCCCCTTTTGACCAAACAGTCTGTCTTTTACTTTTATTTGCAAATATACGCTGTTTTTCTAGGTTTTGATATGTATTTCCTTGACAAATTAAATGATTTTCGCAGAAATTTAGCAATCTTAAACGTTTTTGCTCGTTTCACCTAATTATGCCAATTTTTACCTCAAAATAGCTATTTTTTTTACTAATCGGCAAAAATGGCGTTTTGCAGTCTCAAAAAAAAGCCTTATTTTTGCGAACGCAATTGATTTGGCTTGCAGGGGTATTGATGGCCAAAATGTGGACGCGAACTAGTGGGGTTTCACATCATTTATTACCTCTATAGCTGACAAAACAGCATTTCGGAATGTTTTTAATACAGGCAATTCAAGACGTTGTTAACAATTGCTAACATCCTAATCAGAACTGGATATCGAAGGTTCAAAATCCCTGCTATTTCATCGGCAATTTTGTTCGTTTTGCAGCGAACGATGAGACCTTAAAAACAGCGAACGCTATTTTTGCCGTTGTCGGCAAAAAATGGCACTTTTTACGGATTTGTGTGCGAAAACACACCATGTTTTGTAAAGAAAATCGCAAAATTGCCGAGGTTTTGGATTTTGAGCCTATTTTTTGAGAAAAAGCGCGAACGCAATCGGCAAAAGCATGAACGCAATCGGCAAAAATAGAGAAAAAAGTCCGTCATTTTAAGCGAACGCACTGTATGTGTGAAATGAGCAAAAACCGCCCGATGAAACCTGCGACGAAACTTATGTCTAACTTTTAAAAAGATTAAAATGATGGAGATTAAGAAATCAGTCAGATTCAGGTTGATGTCTCGTAAGACTACAGACAAAGTGAGTGGTAAAAAGAAGTCCAAGAAGAGGAACCTGCTCATTGTGATGACAGTCAGTTATTGTGGCAATCGTATTGGACTGTCCACCAATTTGCATATTGATGAGGATCTTTGGGATTCCAAAGCTCAAAGAGTTACCGGGGATAATCTTTATATGAGAATGTCTGAGGCCCAGATTAACTTTACCCTTGAAATGTTGCGAACCGGTGTCAGTAGTATAATGTACAATTATGAGAGGTTGAATATAGTACCTACAGTCGCTCAATTCAAGAAATCCTTTGAGAGTTACAGGATTTCATTTGGCCAGACAGGATGGGGTATTCAGCCAGTTCCTCAAATGGCAGTAAACTCAATTCCTCCTATTGCACCCCCTCCCTATCAATCGATGCCGTACATGCCACAGCAGATGCAAGGAACCTATCATCCAGGCTATCCTCAGCAGCCTTTCTTCCCTTCCAACGGTTATGTCTTTCCACAGCAGCAGACGGAAAGGGTGATACGTGAGAACATGGAATATTCGAATCCAAAATGGAATCGAAGTACCCCTGAACCCAATTTTAACAAAGATTCAGAATTGGACCCGGGTGAGTCAGAATTTTCA
>OMXS01000014.1 GCA_900315095.1 uncultured Prevotellaceae bacterium
GCAGCCTGCGCGGCGGCAAGACGTGCGATAGGCACGCGGAATGGAGAGCAAGAAGCGTAGTTCATGCCAATCTTAGCACAGAACTTAACGCTTGAAGGCTCACCACCATGCTCACCGCAGATACCGCAACGGAGGTCAGGACGAACCTCGCGGCCCTCCTTAACGGCAAACTTGATGAGACGGCCTACACCCTTCTGGTCGAGTACCTGGAATGGGTCAACCTTCAGAATCTTCTTGTCGAGATATACAGGCAAGAACGAAGCGATGTCGTCACGAGAGTAACCGAAGGTCATCTGTGTGAGGTCGTTGGTTCCGAATGAGAAGTACTGAGCCTCTGAAGCAATCAGGTCTGCAGTCAGGGCAGCACGTGGAATCTCAATCATCGTACCAATCTCGAACTCTACCTCAACACCCTCAGCTGCGAAGGTTTCCTTGGCAGCATACTGGATAACTTCCTTCTGCTGCTTCAACTCGTTGATAGAACCAATCAGAGGAACCATGATTTCTGGCATTGGGTTCTTGCCTTCCTTCTTCAGTTCGCACGCAGCGCTCAAGATAGCCTTTGTCTGCATAGCGGTAATCTCAGGGAATGTGATACCCAGACGGCAACCACGATGTCCGAGCATTGGGTTGTTCTCTGCGAGAGAGTCAACACGACGCTGGATGGTAGCCAGGTCAACGCCCATTTCCTTAGCCATGATTTCCTGTCCAGCAAGATCGTGTGGAACGAACTCGTGGAGTGGTGGGTCGAGCAGACGGATGTTTACTGGCAGTCCGTCCATAGCCTCGAGGATACCCTTGAAGTCAGCCTTCTGATAAGGCAGCAGCTTGGCGAGAGCTTTCTCACGTCCTGCAACGCTGTCGGCGAGAATCATCTCACGCATAGCAATAATCTTCTTGTCCTCGAAGAACATGTGCTCTGTACGAGTAAGACCGATACCCTTTGCGCCGAAAGCGCGTGCCACCTGTGCATCGTGTGGAGTATCAGCATTGGTGCGAACCTGCAGCTTGGTGTACTTGTCGCAGAGGTCCATCAGTTCCTTGAAGTCGCCGCTCAGTTCAGCAGCCTTTGTTGGAACTTCGCCTGCATATACCTGACCTGTTGTACCATTCAGAGAGATGTAGTCACCCTCCTTATAAACAACGCCGTCAATCTCTACGGTTCTGTCCTTATAGCTTACATTCAACGAACCTACACCGCTGACGCAGCACTTACCCATACCACGTGCCACAACGGCAGCGTGAGATGTCATACCGCCACGTGCAGTAAGGATACCCTCTGCAGCTGACATACCTGCAAGGTCCTCAGGTGATGTCTCGATACGAACGAGAACTACCTTATGACCGTCAGCATGCCATGCTTGAGCGTCGTCAGCATGGAATACAATCTGTCCGCATGCAGCACCAGGAGATGCTGGCAGACCCTGTGCGATAACCTTAGCGGTGGTCAAGGCCTTCTTGTCGAAAATCGGGTGGAGCAGTTCGTCGAGCTTCTGTGGCTCGCAACGCTGGATGGCTGTCTTCTCGTCAATCATACCCTCGTGGAGAAGGTCGATAGCTATCTTAACCATAGCGGCACCTGTACGCTTGCCGTTACGTGTCTGGAGGAACCAAAGCTTGCCTTCCTGAACTGTGAACTCCATATCCTGCATGTCATGATAGTGGTGCTCCAGCTTGTCCTGAATACCGTTCAGTTCTGCATAAATCTCTGGCATTGCCTCTTCCATAGAAGGATACTTTGCAACGCGCTCTTCCTCAGAGATACCTGCGCGCTCTGCCCAACGCTGTGAACCCAGCTTGGTGATCTGCTGTGGTGTGCGGATACCTGCAACCACGTCCTCGCCCTGAGCATTAACGAGATACTCGCCGTTGAACACGTTCTCGCCATTAGCGGCATCACGGCTGAAGCATACACCTGTAGCAGATGTGTCGCCCATGTTACCGAATACCATTGCCATCACGCTAACTGCAGTTCCCCACTCATCAGGAATGCCTTCCATCTTACGATAGAGGATAGCGCGCTCGTTCATCCAGCTGCGGAACACGGCGCAGATAGCACCCCAGAGCTGCTCGATTGGGTCGTCTGGGAAGTCCTTGCCTGTGCGCTCCTTGATGGCAGCCTTGAAGAGCTGAACCAAGTCTTTCAGTTCGTCTACGCTGAGGTCCTTGTCGAGCTTAACGCCGCGGCGCTCTTTCACTTTCTCGATAATCTCCTCGAACGGGTCGATGTCTTCCTTGTTTACAGGTTTCATTTCAAGCACCACGTCACCATACATCTGCACGAAACGACGATATGAGTCGTATACGAAGTGTGGGTTGTTGGTCTTCTTTGCCATTCCCTCAGCAACTTCGTCGTTAAGACCAAGGTTCAGGATGGTATCCATCATACCAGGCATTGAAGCGCGTGCACCTGAGCGAACGCTGACGAGCAGCGGGTTTACTGCATCTCCGAACTTGGAGTTCATCAACGTCTCAATGTGCTTTACTGCTGCCATAACGTCATCGTTAAGCAGTTCCATAATCTTCTCCTGCCCAACTTCATAATATTCATTACAGCAATCGGTGGTGATTGTAAAACCTGGAGGAACTGGAACACCGATAAGATTCATTTCAGCAAGGTTGGCACCCTTGCCACCGAGTTCCTCTCTCATTTTTGCATTACCCTCGGCTTTGCCATTGCCGAAAAGGTAAACTCTTTTTTCGCTCATAGTTATTGTTTTGAATTTCTCTTAGTATTTAAATATTGTGCAAATATACAGATTTTTAATCAACCTCGCAAGAAAATATTGGAAAAAATGCTACCTTTATCTTACATTTCTACTTTTTTAAAGATAATGATAAGAAGGTCGGCACAAGTTAAAAGCTTACATCGATAATGACACATTATTATAATACACGCGCATGAGATATACATCTGAGTTTCTCACTTGTATCTCCTGACACCCTCAGGAGTGTCTCCTGACATTGCCACATGCCACAACTGGTGTGCTAAAGTTGTGTTGTTTAGGAGAAAAAGTCACAAAAATATTTGATTATTAAACATTTTTAATTATCTTTGCAAACAATAAGTGACGCAGGTTAATACTATTTGAGAAGCAACCCTAATTAGCATTTAGCAATATCATGTCTAGAAAGAAGAAACCTTTACCACTACTGGAAAACGTTACAATCGCAGACTGTGCTGCCGAAGGTAAAGCCTTGGCGCGTGTTGACGACTTGGTTGTATTCGTGCCTTTTTGTGTTCCAGGCGATGTGGTCGATATACAGCTAAGGAAGAAAAAGCACAGCTATGCGGAAGGAGAAGTGGTGCGATTCATAAAGAAAAGCGATGTAAGGCAAGAGCCTATGTGCCAGCACTTTGGAATATGTGGCGGATGTAAATGGCAGATACTGCCTTACTCGGAACAATTAAAGATGAAGCAGAAACAGGTGGTTGACCAGCTGCGCAGAATAGGGAAGATAGAGTTGCCGGAAATAAGCCCGATATTGGGAAGCAAGCAAACAAGAGAATACAGAAATAAACTGGAGTTCGGATGCTCAAACAAGAAATGGCGCACGCGCGAGGAATTTGCAAAGCTTAGCGAAGAGGAGCTCCAGGAGCAGGAGGGTGCTATCGGTTTCCATATTACTGGCGCTTTTGACAAGATTCTTCCTATAGAGAAATGTCACCTTATGCACCCTTTGCACAACGAGATACGCAATTCCATTCGCGACTTCGCTTACTCCACGGGTATGACGTTCTTTGACCTTCGCAATCAACATGGATTGTTGCGCGACATAATGATAAGGAACTCTAACACCGAGGAGTGGATGGTGCTGGTGCAGTTCCATTTTGACGAGCAAGGCGATGAGGAAAAGGCGATGGCGCTGATGCAGCATATTGCTGACACATTCCCTCAGATTTCGTCATTACTATGGGTTGACAACCAAAAGTGCAACGACACATTTGGAGACCTCGAACTGAATCTTTACAAGGGTAATGACCACATATACGAGCTGATGGAAGACCTGAAGTTCAAGGTTGGGCCAAAGAGTTTCTATCAGACAAATACCGAGCAGGCATACGAACTATATAAGGTGGCCCGCAACTTCGCATTTATGGGGAGTGGGGCAGGGTCGGAGTCAGAACGTCCAGACATTCCTAAGCCTCTTGTCTATGACTTGTATACAGGTACAGGCACAATAGCCAATTTCGTGGCTCGCAAGGCAAGCAAGGTAATAGGCATCGAATATGTTCCAGAAGCCATTGAGGACGCAAAGGTGAACTCGCAAATCAACGGTATAGAGAACACTCTGTTCTTTGCTGGCGACATGAAGGACATCCTCACCGACGACTTCATACAGCAGCACGGGCGTCCAGATGTCATCATTACCGACCCTCCTCGTGCAGGCATGCATCCCGATGTGGTGCAAACCATATTGCGAGCAAGGCCAAAGCGCATCGTATATGTGAGTTGCAATCCTGCTACCCAGGCGCGCGACTTGGCAAGTCTCGATGTGGCATATCGGGTAGAGCGCGTGCAGCCCGTGGACATGTTCCCGCATACTCCACATGTTGAGAACGTGGTCCTGCTTACGGAAAAAGAATTAATTTGAAATTATAAAATGTTTAACCCACTAATGAACTACACTATGAAAATGAGATTATTAACTACCTGCTTGCTGGCTATGGCCGTGATGAGCATGAGTGCCCAAGAGCAGAAACCTAAGAAATGGTACGACAACATCAAGTTCAGCGGATACGGCATGCTGCAGTATCAGTATCAGGACAGGGATGAAAAAGAGACCAACACGTTCAATCTGCGCTTGCTCCGTTTGATTCTCGACGGAAAGATTGGCGACTGGGATTGGCGAGCACAAATTCAGGGCACCAATGCAAAGGGTCCTGGCGAACCTACAGTTCAGTTGGTTGACCTCTATGCAGAATGGGTGAAGTATAAGGAGGCTCGTGTAAGAATTGGACAGTTTAAGCGTGCTTTCACATTTGAAAATCCTACCCACCCAATCACTCAGGGATGGTATGCCTATGCAGACGTAATCAACCGACTCTCAGGTTTTGGCGACCGTGCAGGAGAGAAATCATCTGGCGGACGTGACATCGGTATCCAATTGCAAGGAGATGTACTCCCCAACAGTTCTGGCCGTGCCTTGCTCCACTATCAGATTGGCGTATATAATGGTGAGGGTATCAACCGTAGCGATAAAGACAACCGCAAAGACATTATCGGAGGTATTTGGGTGATGCCTATCAAGGGCCTGCGCATCGGTGCCTTCGGATGGACAGGAAGTCATGGCGACATGATTACAGGTACAACTACTGATGAATTTGGCGTGACTACTAACGTTACTGGTAGCGTTTCACTTCACCGCTACGCTCTCTCAGCTGAGTACGACAAGGACGAATACACCTTCCGCGCTGAGTATCTGCACTCTCATGGTTGGGGAGCAACAGCCATTGGCAGCAATGTGATTGACTATTCAAAGGGTGACAAGGCCGACGGTTGGTATGTGTTTGGCATCGTTCCTGTTATTAAGTCAAAGTTGCATGCAAAGGCTCGTTACCAATGCTATCGTCAGTCAAAGGACATGGCTTCATCTAAGACGATGTATGAGATTGGTGCAAACTACTTCATCAACAAGAATATGGAGATTACGGCTGAGTATGCTCGCGTTAATGACCGCACTCTGAACAACCACAACTACAACTTTGTTGATGTTGAGTTCGATTTCCGCTTCTAAGACGTCTCCGGACTACTATGACATTTATTTCGATAATATCACAATAGAATATATTACCGGTTAGCAATATCAGTTTTTTTAAAGTACTAAACTATGAATATTCCCGCAGTATTTTGGCTCGTGCCATTCGCATCGATAGTGGCACTCTGCATGGCCTGGTACTTCTTCTCGCAAATGATGAAGGAGAGTGAAGGCACCCCTCGTATGGCAGAGATTGCCAGTCATGTTCGTAAAGGCGCTATGGCTTATCTTAAGCAGCAGTACAAGGTTGTGCTCTATGTGTTTATTGTGTTGGCAGTTATTTTTGCCTTTATGGCTTATGTGCTTCACGTTCAGAACCCTTGGGTGCCGTTTGCATTCCTTACGGGTGGATTCTTCTCTGGTTTGGCAGGATTCTTCGGAATGAAGACAGCCACCTATGCTTCGGCTCGTACCGCTAATGCTGCTCGCAAGAGTCTTGACGGAGGCTTGAAAGTAGCGTTCCGCTCAGGTGCTGTTATGGGACTCACGGTGGTGGGACTTGGCTTGCTCGACATCGCCATTTGGTTTGTTGTGCTTAACGGGCTTACCGATGAGTCGCTGATAGCGATTACCACAACTATGCTTACGTTCGGAATGGGTGCCTCAACACAGGCTTTGTTTGCGCGTGTTGGTGGTGGTATCTATACTAAGGCGGCCGATGTTGGTGCCGATATCGTGGGCAAGGTTGAAGCAGATATTCCCGAGGACGATCCACGCAACCCTGCTACCATTGCCGACAACGTTGGAGATAACGTTGGTGACGTGGCTGGTATGGGAGCCGACCTTTATGAGAGCTATTGCGGGTCGATTCTTTCTACTGCCGCCTTGGGTGCTGCTGCTTTCGCTATGTCGGGATTTGAGGTTCAGCTTAAGGCAGTCATAGCCCCAATGCTTATTGCTGCTGTTGGCGTGTTCCTTTCATTGCTGGGCATATTCCTTGTTAGGACAAAAGAGGGTGCTTCCATGCATGACCTGCTTAAATCGTTGTCGTTAGGAACTAATGTCTCTGCTGTGCTCATAGCAGTTGCCACATTCGCTATCCTTTATCTGCTTGGCGTTGAAAACTGGTTAGGTCTTTCGTTCTCGGTAATCTCAGGACTTGCTGCAGGTGTTATTATCGGACAGGCTACAGAGTACTACACTTCTCACAGTTACAAGCCGACGCAGAAGATTTCGGAAGCAGGTCTCACAGGTTCTGCTACCGTTATTATTAAAGGTATAGGTACAGGAATGATTTCAACATGCATACCTGTTATCACTATTGGTGTCGCTATTCTGATGAGTTACTTGTGTGCTAACGGTTTTGACTTGTCTATGTCTTCACAAAGTCTTGCTAATGGTCTTTATGGTGTTGGTATCGCAGCCGTAGGTATGCTCTCCACGCTGGGCATCACGCTTGCTACCGATGCATATGGTCCTATTGCCGACAATGCCGGCGGTAATGCAGAGATGAGTGAATTGGGCGAGGAAGTTCGTCATCGTACCGATGCGCTCGATGCTCTCGGCAACACCACAGCTGCTACAGGCAAGGGTTTCGCCATTGGTTCTGCTGCACTTACCGCTCTTGCTCTGCTGGCTTCTTATATAGAGGAAATCAAGATAGCTATGGACCGCGCAGATGTCATGATGACAAACGTGAAAGGTGAAATCATAAATGCTGCTCAGGCAACCATTCCTGATTTCATGAACTACTTCCAGGTGAACCTTATGAACCCGAAAGTGCTTGTAGGTGCCTTTATTGGTGCTATGGCTGCGTTCTTGTTCTGTGGTCTTACTATGGAGGCTGTAGGTCGTGCTGCCCAGAAGATGGTTGAGGAAGTGCGTCGTCAGTTCCGTGAGATTGCGGGTATCCTTGAAGGAAAGGCAACTCCAGATTATAGTTCTTGCGTTGAGATTTCCACCCGTGCTGCCCAGCATGAGATGATATTCCCTAGTATTTTGGCCATCATCATCCCTATCGTTGTTGGTTGCTTGCTTGGTGTTGCAGGTGTTCTTGGCTTGCTTGTAGGCGGTTTGTCTTGTGGCTTCACCTTGGCTGTATTCATGGCCAATGCCGGTGGCGCATGGGATAACGCTAAGAAGAATGTCGAGGAAGGCAACTTCGGAGGCAAAGGCTCGTTTGCTCATAAAGCCACCATCGTTGGTGATACTGTTGGTGACCCGTTTAAGGATACAAGTGGTCCTTCGCTTAACATCCTTATAAAGCTGATGTCTATGGTAAGCATCGTAATGGCTGGACTCACAGTTGCCTGCATAATATAAAAAAATGATAATATTTGCATTTATAAATAATAAATGCTATATTTGCAGGCGAAAACGAAATAACATAATCAACAACTTAGATGGATAATAAAGAAAAAGACATTGTGCAAGACTCTAAAACAGAGGAGCAACAACATCATCATAGCCATCATCACCATGAGCATCATCATGAACATCACCATCATCATGAGCATCATGGAGGCAAGCATGTAGACGGCAGCGAACGCTTCAAGTTACATAACTTGTCAGCAGCTAAGCGTCGCAAGTTGATGGAAAAATGGATTTTCAGACTTCTATGCATACTGGCGATTGCTGTTACCTTGCTATGCATTTATATCTATCATATTGATAATTAATTATGTTATTACGATATAATAAAAGGACTTGCAACGTAAGAAGTTGCAAGTCCCTTTTTATTTAGCACATTATTACTTTGTTACATGGAACCAGTCGATGTCTATCCATCCTCTGTCAGTCTTGCCTGCAGGTTCCTCGCAGACGAATCCCATCTTTGCGCCTATCCATTTTCCTTCTTTCATGTTGAACGTGTCACCACAGTCTTTGAACCGTTTGCCGTCGGTGCTGTATGAGAAGGTGAGCAAAGCGCCTTTCTTAACAGTCATACGAAGATATATTCTCTCGTAAATGGCAGGCTTATAGTCAACTTCGTCGCGTGATGTGGGTTTCAACATCGCCAATGTTTTCACATCTTCTGTTCCTCCTTTGTCTGCCTTGTGGCATGTGCGTTGTTGCAACTCGAACATGTCTCCTGTGCGTTTCACCACCAGAGAAGAGTAGTCTAATCCCATCATCATTACGCCACCATATTGCCCGTCAGCCTTTGAGGCGAACTCTATCTTGGCAGTTGCCGTGAACTCATCTGCCGGAGCCTTCTGCAACAGCAGGCTTGGCGACTCCCAAAGGTTTACGAAATGCTCACTTTGCTTGCGCGTAAACATGCGGAAGAAACCGTCTGGCGTGGGCATCCCGTATTCTTCATCGTAGTTAGCGTGCCATTGCCATTGCTTTCCTAAGGCAGGATTGTTGAACTCATCGCTTTCTTGTGGATTAACCACAGTTGAATAGTTAGACTTCGGTTTCTTGTATTTCGCCACAGGCTCTCCACAACCGTCGCCATCCTTATCATTTCCTATTACGGGCCAATCGTCAACCCATTTCATAGGATTGAGATGAACCACGCGGCCGTATGCATCCTTGTCTTGGAAATTGAGGAACCAATGCTCGCCCTGTGCTGTCTCCACCCATCCACCTTGATGTGGCCCGTTTATTCCGCTATTGCCCTTGTCCATCACCTTACGGTACTCATAAGGACCATACACGTTTTTGCTTCTGGCTGCCATCTGCCAACCGTCAACCACTCCGCCAGCAGGCCACATTATATAATAATAACCATTCCGCTTATAGAATTTTGGTCCTTCGCTGACGTAGTTGCCGTTTTTATTTCCATCGAAAACTATAACGGGATTGCTTATTGCTTTGGTGCCGTCTGCAGATAACTCGCGCACCATTAGCACAGAGTTGATATGCTTGCGGCTGGCAGCATAAGCATTAACAAGATAGCACCGTCCGTCATCATCCCATAGTGGGGTAGTGTCGATGTAGCCTTTACCCCTAAGCACACATACAGGCGCCTCCCATTTGCCGGCAGGGTCTTTTGTCTTAACCATATAAATGCCGTTGTCGGGGTCGCCCCAATAAATATAGAACTCACCATTATGATATCTTATCGATGGAGCCCATACTCCGTTGCCATGTTGTGGAATGTTGAAGTCGAGTACTGACTGGTTGTCATTCTCATAAAGAGAAGTCAGAGCATGACCTATAATCTCCCAGTTCACAAGGTCGCGAGAGTGGAGTATAGGCAAGCCCGGAACGCAGTTGAAGGAACTAGCAGTCATGTAATAGTCGTCGCCGACGGCACACACATCAGGGTCGGAATAATCCGCGTTTATCACGGGGTTGGTGTATGTCCCGTCGCCGTTGTCAGGGCACCATACTTCTGAAACATACTGCGCATGTGCCGATAACGACATGCCAAGCAACGCTAAACACACGAAAGATTTGATGTACATTATTGTTAGTTTTTAGTAGTTCTGTTTTCATTTATATCGTTTCGAGTCCTAAAAGTATACCTCTGGCATCCTCAAAAGCCATCTCTGGCATCCTCAGAAGCCATCTCTGACCACCTCAAAGATATACCTTTGGCAACTCGTTGGTTTCATATCACTTTGACAAAGGGATTCTCAATAGGAGAGACACGCATGAGATAGTTCACCTCGTGGTCGATATGCATCAGGCGATGAGGCGATGCTACTTCTGGCGTTAATGCCAAAGCGACATGTCCCATAGTTCTTCTGAGGTTAATCTCAACGCAAGGATGTAGCAGGAATCCATTGCTCTCGTCGCCAGATGCCACAATCATCATGTCCACTCCGAATGGTCCTTGGTAAATCCCCTTGAACCTGTTGGCGAAATAGCGGCATGCTCTTGTCTTTATCTCTTCTATGAGTTGCGGGGCGACGTATCGCGAAAGCATCTCCGCCTTTTCGTCCTCGTGGGCGAGAAGATTGCCGGTATAGGCTCCGTTGTGGGTCAAGAACAAAGACAGTCCTCGATAAGCAACGCTGCCGTCTGACATCGCCTCAAACTCCATTCCGAAGTCTTTCACCTTATTATAATATGGCTCCACCATCACTTCGCCCTGCTCGTGTATCACGTTTCTTATGAACCCTTTCACCGATGGTGTTATGCTACGCTCCACATAACGCACGCCTCTGCCGCTACTGCTCCAAGGAGACTTTATCACGATATGGTTTCCGCTGGCCACGGAATCCTTTATTAGGGAAATGTCGTTTGTGGAAAATGCCTCTCCACAAGTGCCTTCCAATCCTTCTCTCAAATGCTTTAGCGCACTCTTGGTTTGCACTCGGCTCGAAAGCAGGCGCAGATGCTCCATCACATTGTCTGAAGGCATCAGTTCTGCAGGCACTCCATCATCAACAAGGCGAGTCTTTACGGCTCTGTCCCATCCCCAAGGCATGACGCAATCGAATCTAATGCCGCTAAGGTCAGCATCGCTCACGAAGAGCACTTCAGCCTTCTTCTCCTTGCATTTGGCAGCGGCCTTAATGGCAAAAGCCACATCATCAACCAGAACCATATCGCCGTCGGATGCCCACAACGCAGGAATCCAGCCAATGCTCATGCGCAATTCTTGTGCCGCATGTGGCGCCGTGAAGCGCTTCTTGTTACATGCTAGAGCGATGTCATGTTCAGGGTTAAATATGTGTAAATTCATTGTTTATGCCCAATATATTCATATCTGAGTGCAAAATTAATAAAAATTATCGAGTTTTTGCCAACTTGACTTTGCAAATTAATAATAAATTAGTAACTTTGCAATTTGAAAACAAACACTTAGATAGAGATGGAAGCTTTCTTTCGCACGCATACCTACCTGGTAGAACATGTGAACGCCCCTGTTCGTCGATTGCTAATGGACGAAATAAACTGGGACGACCGCATGATAGGCATCAAGGGTACTCGCGGCGTTGGCAAGACTACATTCCTTCTTCAATATGCTAAGGAGAACTTCGGAACGCGTGACCGCAAGTGCCTTTATGTCAACATGAACAACTTCTTCTTTCAGAGGCACGGCATAGCAGACTTCGCTCATGAGTTCTACCAGCAAGGTGGCAAGGTGCTTCTTATCGACCAAGTGTTCAAAGAGACCGACTGGAGCACGCAACTCAGGCGATGTTACGACGAGAACCCTGGCTTGAAGATTGTATTCACAGGCTCCAGCGTTATGCGTCTGAAAGAAGAGAACCCCGAGCTCAACGGTATTGTGAAGAGTTACAACCTCAGGGGCTTCTCGTTCAGAGAGTTTCTCAATCTGCAGACGGGAAATAACATGAAACCGTTCACGCTCGACGAGATTCTCCAAAACCATGAGCGCATAGTCAGGCAGATACTGCCCAAGGTGTCGCCGATGAAGTATTTTCAGGATTATGTTCATCATGGTTACTATCCGTTCTTCCTAGAGCATCGCAACTATTCAGAGAATCTGCTCAAGACGATGAACATGATGACAGAGGTGGACATACTGCTAATAAAACAAATCGAACTGAAATACTTAACCAAAATAAAGAAATTGTTCTACCAACTGGCAGTTGAGGGGCCCAAAGCTCCAAACATCAGCATGCTGGCACATGATATCGAGACAAGTCGCGCAACGGTCATGAACTACATAAAGTATCTAACTGACGCGAGATTGCTGAACATGATTTACCCGGTAGGGCAGGACTTCCCCAAGAAGCCATCAAAGGTTATGGTGCACAACTCAAACCTTATGTACACCATTTATCCCATACAGGTTGAGAAACAGGATGTTATGGAAACATTCTTTGTCAACTCTCTTTGGAAAGACCATCTGGTGAATGACGGAGGAAAACACAACTACTATGTTGTGGACGGAACAAAGCGGTTCCGCATCTGCGACGCCACCAAGAGCGGAAAGATGCGCATCAATCCTGAAGTAATCTATGCCAGATATAACACAGAAGTGGGATTTGACAACCAGATTCCATTGTGGCTTTTCGGATTCTTATATTAAATATAGTTACATTAACATTATAATTTAAACATTATGGCAAAAGAAAAAAAGTTTATCACTTGTGATGGTAACGAGGCTGCAGCTCATGTGAGCTATATGTTCTCAGAAGTTGCTGCTATCTATCCTATCACTCCATCATCGCCAATGGCTGAGCACGTTGACGAATGGGCTGCCCGCGGTCGCAAGAACCTGTGGGGTCAGACCGTAAGTGTGCAGGAAATGCAGTCAGAGGCAGGTGCTGCCGGTGCTGTGCACGGCTCATTGCAGGCAGGTGCTTTGACCACTACATTCACCGCATCTCAGGGTCTTCTGCTGATGATTCCTAACATGTACAAGATTGCCGGTGAGCTGATTCCTACCGTATTCGACGTATCTGCTCGTACACTTGCTTCACACTCACTCTGTATCTTCGGTGACCACCAGGATGTTATGGCTTGCCGTCAGACAGGTTTTGCTATGCTTTGCGAAGGTGGTGTGCAGGAAGTGATGGACCTTACCGCTGTTGCTCACTTGGCAACTCTCGAGACATGTGTGCCATTCGTTAACTTCTTCGATGGTTTCCGCACATCTCACGAGTATCACAAGATTGAGCTCATGGATCAGGAGGATATCCGTCCACTCGTTAAGGAAGAGTATATCAAGCGTTTCCGCGACCGTGCTATGAGCCCAGAGCGTCCTATCACTCGCGGTACTGCAGAGAACCCCGAGACATTCTTCACACACCGTGAGGCTTGTAACCCATACTACGATTCAGTACCTGAAGTAGTTGAGAAGTATCTCGGTGAGATTTCTAAGATTACTGGTCGTGAGTATCACCTCTTCTCATATTATGGAGCAGAGGATGCTGACCGCATGATTATCCTCATGGGTTCTGCTACTGACGCAGCTCGCGAGGCTATCGACTACCTGAACGCAAATGGCGAGAAGGTTGGTATGATCAGCGTTCACCTCTATCGTCCGTTCTCAGTTAAGCATCTGCTTGCTTCTGTTCCAAAGAGCGTGAAGCGTATTGCTGTGCTTGACCGCACTAAGGAGCCAGGTGCTAATGGCGAGCCTCTGTACCTTGACGTTAAGGATGCTTACTATGATGTAGAGGATCGTCCTCTCATCGTTGGCGGCCGTTACGGTCTTGGTTCTCATGACACCACTCCTGCTCAGATCATCAGCGTGTTCAACAACCTCGCTATGCCAGAGCCAAAGAACCACTTCACCATCGGTATCGTTGACGACGTTACCTTCACCTCTCTTCCAGAGGTTCCTGAGATTGCTCTTGGTGGTGCTGGCATGTTCCAGGCTAAGTTCTTCGGTCTCGGTGCCGATGGTACCGTAGGTGCAAACAAGAACTCAGTTAAGATTATTGGTGACAATACCGACAAGTACTGCCAGGCTTACTTCTCTTACGACTCTAAGAAGTCAGGAGGTTTCACCTGTTCACACTTGCGTTTCGGTGACACACCTATCCGTTCTACATATCTGGTGACCACACCTAACTTCGTGGCTTGCCACGTTCAGGCTTACCTGCACATGTATGACGTTACACGTGGCTTGCAGAAGAACGGAACATTCCTGCTGAACACAATCTTCGATGATGCAGAACTGGAGAAGTTCATGCCGAATAAGGTTAAGCGTTACTTCGCTCAGAACAACATCACAGTTTATACCATCAACGCTACAAAGATTGCACAGGAGATTGGTCTTGGCAACCGCACCAACACCATCCTTCAGTCTGCATTCTTCCGCATCACAGAGGTTATCCCTGTAGAACTTGCTGTTGAGAAGATGAAGGCTGCTGCCCTGAAGTCTTATGGCGCTAAGGGTCAGGACGTGGTTGACAAGAACTACGCCGCTATCGACCGTGGTGGAGAGTTCAAGAAGTTTGAGGTTAAACCTGAGTGGGCTAATCTGGCAGACGATGCAGAGAAGCAGGATGATGCTCCAGCATTCGTTAAGGAACTGGTTCGTCCTATCAACGCTCAGGCAGGTGACCTGCTGAAGGTTAGCGACTTCGTTAAGCATGGAACTGTTGATGGTTCTTGGGAGGTTGGCACAGCTGCTTATGAGAAGCGTGGTGTTGAGGCCTTCGTTCCAGCATGGAACTCTGAGAACTGTATCCAATGTAACCAGTGCGCTTATATTTGTCCTCACGCAGCTATTCGTCCATTCGTACTTACCGACGACGAGCTGGCCGGCTTCGAAGGTCTGACCACCCTCGAGATGAAGGCTCCTGCTGCCATGAAGGGCATGCACTTCGTTATCGAGCCATCTGTACTCGACTGTCTGGGTTGCGGCAACTGCGCCGACATCTGCCCGGGTCATCCCAAGAAGGGCAAGGCTCTCACGATGGTTCCGTTCAATCCCGATGCTGCCGACATGAAGAAGATGGCTGCCGACTGGGACAAGCTGGTGAAGGTTCCTTCGAAGCAGGATCTCGTAGACATCCGCTCTAACGTGAAGAACTCTCAGTTCGCTCAGCCTCTGTTCGAGTTCTCTGGCGCTTGCTCTGGTTGCGGTGAGACTCCTTACGTGAAGCTCATCTCTCAGCTGCCTCTATTCCTTCTACTCCTTACACCAAGAACGAGAAGGGTCAGGGCCCATGCTTCAACAACTCTCTGTTCGAGGACTTCTGCGAGTTCGGTCTCGGTATGGCTCTCGGTAACAAGAAGATGAAGGAGCGCGTGGCCAAGCTGCTCAAGGAAGCTGAGGCAAATGCTCCCGCCGAGTTCACAGCTCTTGCTGAGGAGTGGATTGCCAACATGGAAGATGCCGACAAGACCAAGGAGATTGCTCCGAAGTTGCGTGAGGCTATCGCTGCTGGCGCAGAGGCTGGTTGCGAGTTCTGCAAGGAACTGAAGACTCTCGATCACTATCTCGTTAAGCGTAGCCAGTGGATCATCGGTGGTGACGGCGCTTCTTACGACATCGGTTACGGCGGTCTCGACCACGTGATTGCTTCTGGTGAAGATGTGAATATCCTCGTGCTTGATACTGAGGTTTACTCTAACACCGGTGGTCAGGCTTCTAAGGCTACTCCTCTTGGTGCTATCGCTCAGTTCGCTGCTCAGGGCAAGCGCATCCGCAAGAAGGATCTCGGTATGATTGCCACAACTTACGGCTATGTATATGTTGCTCAGATTGCAATGGGCGCTGACCACAACCAGACTCTCAAGGCTATCCGCGAGGCTGAGGCATGGCACGGACCATCAATTGTCATTGCTTATGCTCCATGTATCAACCACGGTCTGAAGGCTAAGGGCGGCATGGGTAAGAGCCAGGCTGAGGAGAAGAAGGCTGTTGAGTGCGGTTACTGGCACCTGTGGCGTTACAACCCAGCACTTGCTGAGGAAGGCAAGAACCCATTCTCTCTCGACTCTAAGGAGCCTAACTGGGAGAACTTCCACGACTTCCTGCTCGGTGAGGTTCGTTACCTGTCAGTTAAGAAGGCTTATCCTAACGAGGCAGAAGAACTCTTCGCTGAGGCACAGAAGATGGCACAGCTCCGCTACAAGACCTACATCCGCAAGGCTGCAGAGAATTGGGAGGACTAAAAACTACGAATTTCGCAATTCAATCGAATTCAATCTATCACAAAAGAGCATCCGAAACGGGTGCTCTTTTTTAATTATGTCAATCATATATTTTTAAACCTCATCGGCCCTTGTAGAGGAAAGTGAGTGAACAACGTACATTTCAGTTATTTCAATTTCAGTTATTTCAGTTCGTTTTTTGCGTTATCGTTATTCTTCAAAACCCTATTATAATATATAACTAATTAATTATTAATAAGTTACATAAATAGAGAGGAAAATCACAACCCCTCGAAAAACAACTGAAATAACTGAAATTGAAATGCAAGTCATTTAACTATTTATCTAAAAAGCTGATTTACAATGAAATACGATTTATTTACTGCATGGCACCAGCAATGCCTAAGTCTTCAGAAGTCACATATAACTGCATTTTTCTTCCCTAAAAGGCCTCAAAAGACATGCAAGAGACGCTTTTCCGATGACAAATCCTACACTTGCTGCCCATTTAACCAAATTTAAATTCTTATAATCTGATAACAAATGCCATGAATTATCGGCCAAATGAGGCTTACATTACTCCGTAGAACCTATCAAATGCACCTATTCACATCACAATCTCTTATATTATTAAACAGCAAATTATATTCTTCGATGTCCACCGCTGTATAATGGCTGAGATAACTGGAAGTCTTCTATATGCTCAATTTCTGGGGTGCAGTTATCGGACGTGCAGATGACTGTGATGACATCAAAGCGATGGGCAGAGGTAATGTGTTTGTATTGCAAGTAATGGTTAATGGCAGCCAGGAGATTGCGCTGCTTCTGGCGGTTTACGGCTGTGACAGGGGCTGCATAGTCGTGGCTGCTACGTGTTTTCACCTCAACGAACACAATAGTGCCCTCGTGCATAGCTATTATATCAATGTCGCGATGGCCAGAACGCCAGTCTCTCTCTAAGATGATGTAGCCTTTTTCCCGTAAGTAGGCCGAAGCAATCTCTTCACCCTTGATGCCTGTCTGCAAATGTTCTGGTCCTTCTTCTCTCTGCCTATTGCTGTTTTCACTTGCGGCTAATAGTTCTTGGCATCTTTTAAATGCTTTGCTTGTCATTCCCTCCTTATCGGGCACGTTTGGCAACATACGTTCTAGCGCGGCAAATATCTTCTTTGCTTCGTCAATTCTGTTTTCGCTTAATCTCTTTTTTAAGATATCTGTAGCTGTCCAAAACATTGCCGACGACGTGTAAGGCCCCTTGTCCGTTGCGTATAGAGGTCGAATGGCATCGTAAGCCTCCTCTATGCGTCCCTGCTTTAGTAGCTCAAAAACATCCTTAGCAGTCATTATGCTTTGGCTTTGTCAAGATTATAATAGCGTGCGAACAGCGGAGAGAGTAATTGATAGGGTGTGATTACCTCTCGAAATACTGTTCGAGGAGAGCTGTAGCAGAACCTTCGTGGTTCTCAAGGTCGTTGATAATCACTCCGTGCTCGAGCAAGGCGATGCGAGTGCAGATGTCTACTGTGTGGGCAAGGTTGTGGCTCGACAACAATATCGTTGCGCCAGTCTCTTTGTTGTATTCTGTGAGCAAGTGTTTCAATACGTTTTGACTCGTAGGGTCGAGGAAGTTGAATGGTTCGTCGAGAATAACCAATTGTGGAGACGCCATTAGTGCTGCCATGATACCTACCTTGTGCTTGTTGCCAGCCGACAGGTTTCTTATCAGTTTCTTTTGTCCGAGTATCTCTCCGCCCATGAATGTCTCGAATTTCTCCATGTGCTGTTTCACGACATCATTGCTAAGATTGTTGACGTTTGCTACAAATTGGAAATACTCTTCAGGCGTGAGGAAATCAATAAGGAACCCCTCATCGATGTACGCTCCAGTATGGCTCTTCCAGTCCTCGCTCTCAGCAGGGTTGATGGATGTGAGTTGGTTTTCGCTATTGAGATATGACAGCGTGATTCCGCCGTCATCTGCCTTCACCAAGTCAACAATTAGGCGGAAGAGCGTTGTCTTGCCCGCTCCGTTGTTTCCCACAAGACCGAGGAAGTCGCCATCGGCGATGTTGAAAGACTCGATATTGACAACGGTATTCTTACCGTATATCTTTTTTAGGTTGCTTATTGATATCTGCATTTCTTTTATTTATTATGAAAAAGGTTTAAGTATTGAAGGTCGATTCCAATACTTAAACCCTACATTGTTATTTATACGAGACCACGTCCGTGGCAGTTTTTAAATTTCTTTCCGCTTCCGCAAGGGCATGGATCATTACGTCCTGGCAGTTTCTCGCGTGTTATTGGCATGCGTCGTTGAGGAGCAGCACTCTCTCGTGTGTCATGTTGGGCAGCTGCTTGCTGGTTTTGGTCAACAAGGTCGTTACCCTTTTGCTCGTTATATCGTTGTGAACGTTGCTCTGGTGCAGCCTCATGAACCTCATCTTGTTGTAGTTCAGGAATCTGACCGCGCATGAGAATACTCAGTATTCGGTTGTTGTTCTGGTCAACCATGTTCTCCTTGAAGAGTTCTGCACTTTCGAGTTTGAATATCACCAGCGGGTCTTTCTGCTCGTAACTTGCGTTCTGCACGCTATGGCGAAGTTCGTCAAGCTGGCGCAGGTTCTCTTTCCAGCAGTCGTCGATGACATGAAGCATGATAGACTTCTCGAACTGTTTAACCACGCTCTTTGCCTCTGTCTCGTATGCTTCCTTAAGGTCGCAAGGTATCTGATACATCCTCTTGCCGTCGGTTACAGGCACCACGATGCGCTCATACATACTTCCTTGGTTCTCGTAAACCTGCTTTATCACAGGCCATGCAACGGTCTGAATGCGCTCGGTCTTGCGGTTGAACGAACTGATGGCTGCTTGATATGAGTCCTCAAGCAACTTTTCGGTTACGCCTTCTCTGAACTGCTCTTCTGTAAACGGACATTCCATTGCCAGCACCTTGATGAACTGCTCCTTGCATCCCTCGTAGTCGTTTGTGGTTATGATGTTTTCCACGCGGTTCCAGATGAGGTTCGCGATGTCCATTCCTATTCGTTCACCTATAAGGGCGTGACGACGGTTCTTGTAAACGATGGTTCGTTGTGTGTTCATAACATCGTCGTACTCGAGCAGATGCTTACGAATACCGAAGTGGTTCTCTTCAACCTTCTTCTGAGCGCGCTCGATACTGTTTGAAATCATCGAGTGTTCGAGACGCTCTCCTTCATCGAAGTGGAGACGGTCCATGATCTTTGCGATACGCTCAGATGCGAACAGACGCATCAACTTGTCCTCAAGTGAAACATAGAATACAGAAGAACCCGGGTCACCCTGTCGACCTGCACGACCACGCAACTGTCTGTCAACGCGGCGGCTCTCATGTCTCTCTGTACCAATGATTGCAAGTCCGCCTGCCTCTTTCACCTCTTTTGAAAGCTTAATATCGGTACCACGACCAGCCATGTTGGTCGCTATGGTAACGGCACCAAGTCCGTTGATGCTTTGTCCGGCATTAGCCACGATGTCAGCCTCACGTTGGTGGAGCTTAGCATTAAGCACCTGATGAGGAATCTTGCGCAAGGTAAGCATGCGGCTGAGCAACTCTGAAATCTCCACACTTGTTGTACCAACCAGCGTAGGACGGCCAGCGTTTCTCATTTCCTGTATCTCCTCGATAACGGCGTTATATTTCTCGCGTGCAGTCTTATACACGCGGTCGTTCATATCGTTACGAATAACAGGCTTGTTGGTAGGAATCTCAACAACATCAAGCTTGTAGATATCCCAGAACTCACCTGCTTCGGTGCTTGCCGTACCGGTCATACCAGCCAGCTTGTGATACATACGGAAGTAGTTCTGCAGGGTAATGGTTGCAAATGTTTGTGTAGCTTCCTTCACCTTCACATGTTCCTTCGCCTCGATAGCCTGATGCAAGCCGTCACTCCATTGGCGACCTTCCATGATACGTCCTGTCTGCTCGTCCACAATCTTCACCTCGCCGTCCATAACAACATATTCGTCGTCCTTGTTGAACATGGTGTAAGCCTTGAGCAGCTGCTGCAGGGTGTGAACGCGCTCGCTCTGCACGCCGTAATGGCTGAGCAGTTCGTCTTTCTTTGTCACTTTCTCCTCGTCGCTCATCTGCTGCGCTTCCAGCTCAGACATCTCTGTCGTGATGTCAGGAAGCACGAACAGCTCGCGGTCGTTAACCTGCTTAGCCAGCCAGTCGGTACCTTTATCGGTAAGGTCAACGCTGTTCAGCTTCTCGTCAACAACGAAGTAGAGCGGCTCAATAGCCTCCGGCATGTGGCGGTTGTTGTTCTCCATGTAGTACTCTTCGGTCTTCAGCATACCTGTCTTGATGCCTTCTTCCGAAAGATACTTGATGAGCGGCTTGCTCTTTGGCAGCGCCTTGTGAGAGCGATAGAGTGCAAGGAATCCCTCGTCGAGTTTCTTTTGTCCCTCCTTGTTGCCCTCTTCAACCATCTTTGTACCTTCTGTAATGAGTCTCTTGGCATCTGCAAGATACTGCGAAGCCAGTTTTCGCTGAACATCTACAAGGCGTTCAACGAGCGGCTGGTATTCCTCAAACATCTGGTCGCCGCCGTTTGGAACAGGACCTGATATGATAAGAGGTGTACGGGCATCGTCAATAAGCACCGAGTCGACCTCGTCGACGATGGCGTAGTTGTGACTTCTCTGCACAAGGTCAGCCGGGCTGATGGCCATATTGTCGCGAAGGTAGTCGAAACCGAACTCGTTGTTCGTTCCGAATGTGATGTCTGCCTGATAAGCCTTGCGTCTTTCTGGAGAGTTAGGCTTATGCTTGTCGATGCAGTCTACCGAAAGTCCGTTGAACATATAGAGAGGTCCCATCCACTCAGAGTCACGTTTTGCAAGGTAGTCGTTCACAGTTACGACGTGAACACCATTGCCTGTGAGGGCGTTAAGGAATACTGGCAGGGTAGCGACAAGCGTCTTTCCTTCACCAGTTGCCATCTCCGCAATCTTTCCTTGATGGAGAACGATACCTCCAAAGAGCTGCACATCATAGTGCACCATATCCCATTTGAGGTCGTTACCACCTGCTACCCAATGGTTCTGGTATATCGCCTTGTCGTCCTCTATGCGCACAAAGTCTTTTGTGGCGGCAAGTTCGCGGTCGAAATCTGTGGCAGTCACCACCACCTCTTCGTTCTCTGCGAAGCGGCGTGCGGTTTCTTTCACGATGCTGAAGGCCACCGGCATCACGTCGTTAAGTGCTTTCTCGTAAATCTCAAGCACATCTTTCTCCAGTTTGTCTATCTGGTCGAATATTGCTGCACGCTCGTCAATAGGCGTTGACTCAATCTTAGACTTGAGTTCAGCAATCTTTGCTTTCTCGTCTTTTGCTGAGTCTTGAACGTATGACTGTATCTCTTTTGTCTTAGCACGGAGAGCGTCGTTGTCAAGTTTTTCTATTTCCGGATATGCTTGCTTCACCTTTTCTACAAGCGGTTTTACAAGTTTCATATCTCTCGTTGACTTGTTTCCAAATAACGAAGTCAAGATTTTGTTGAAATTCATATTTATATCTTGTTTTATTGTTACATGTAAAATTGAGCGACAAAGGTACGAAAAATAATCGTTATTTGCGCATAAAATAATGATAAAATGAGGTTTGTGGCTGTAAAAATCATCTCAAAGGAGCAGCCGTGCAGGCGTTAGGCGCCCTTATTCTGATGGCCTTTGAGATTGTGGGTGCTATGTTTACGGCCGACACGGGAGTGCTGATGCGCTCTGCCTTTGTGCCTGCTCCCCATACGATGATAGGGAACTGTGCCGATGCATTTTGTGTTGTTATGTCTTGTCTTGTGTTCTCGTTCACCAGATTCCATCCTGGCAGCGTCTCTATAATAAGGTCGCCGCAGGTGTTGCTGTTGAAAGAATTGCGTATCGGAGCAAGCATGTCAGAGCTTGCTGTCATCAACTGACGGCTCGAATAGACGTTGCTGACGCCCGAAGTCTCAAGCAAGAACACTTGAGAGCGTGCCAGCAGCTCGTCCATATCAATCTTCTTCTGCTCTGAAAGTTTAGAGTTGAGGTATATGTGGTTGTTAACGCTTCCGTCAACGTATTTGCCCTGACCGTAGACAGCATTCAGATAAAGGTCGAGAAGCTTGGCGGTGCGGTCGATACTGAATGTTCCATGAGGGATGCGAAGCAACTCGTAATCCACCTTCTGACGTGGAGCGACGCCTGTTCCTGTGGCAACTACGAGCAGATTGCTTTCGCCTACAGCATCCTTGGCAGACTTCAGCAACCTGCCGAGGTCGTTGTTGAGTTGCTTGTATGTATTTAAATCGTCTGCGACTTCAAATGTTAGTGCCAATATGTCACTATTGTCGTCTTTTCCAAGAGATGCATTTGCAATGCAACTTATGGCTGCGTTAGCGACTCTGTTGTTGTCTTCTGCTTCAGTAGTATAGGCAGATTGTTTCTCAAAGGAATCCAGCCAGTTAGGCAATCCGCCTAAATAATAAGTTGAAGTGTTCCATCTGCCAGTTTTATTGTCCACCCATAGCGCTCCGTTTGCTGAGTGTGATGCTGACAAAATGGCTGCCTCGCGGTTGATGGCGATGGAGTAAACCAAGCCCAGATTTGATGTCTTGGCCTTCAGTTCGTCTCCAATCATCGACGACATCACGTTGGCTGCCGAGCCGCCTTCGTATGAACCCGTGCCGCGATACTTGCTGTCGTCGACGCAGGACACCACTTTTAGCGAGTTGCGGTCGAGCCACGAAGCGCTGGCAATGCCGTTATAATAAGGTGTGGTGCCTGTGTATATCGTTGTGATTGCCGATGCCGCGTCTGTTGGGGGAAAAGGCATTGTGGCAGAAGAATATACCTTTCCTGATGCGAGAAGTTGCTTCAAGCCTCCGTCTTCTAATGCTTCGGAATACTCTTCGAGGCACTCGCTCGTCAGTTGGTTGATGACAATGCTTATCACAAGCCTTGGTTTCGAGGCTTGCTGAGCCTGAAGGCCTGTGGAAATGAGGGCAAGCAGCGTTGCCGTCAGGTATCGTCTGTTCAACTTAAATATATTGTTCTGCATATCGTTTCTATCTGTTTGATTTCCCAAAGGGCATCTTTCGCATCCTCAGAAGACATCTTTGACCTCCTCAGAAGACATCTTTGACCTCCTCAGAAGACATCTTTGACCTCCTCAGATGTATACCTTTGACCTCCTCAGATGTATACCTTTGGCATCGTCAAAAGGCATCTTTTACTTTTTCAAAGGACATCTCTTGCAATGCAAAAGGATACCTTTCACGTTTCTTATCAGCAAAGATGATGCCAAAAGATACATTCCCTCGGCGTACGACTGGATAAATCCTCCTGCAAAGAAGAGCAGAATCAGCACCGTCCACATTATGTACTGGCAGTCTTTTGTGCCGTTTTTCTGTCTTTTAAGCAGCCTTCTTATGAAGAAAAGGGGTAGGGGATTGACCAGCAGAATCTGAAGGTTTACCCTAACCGTCGGGTGCTCTGAGAACAGCATCAGGAAGAGCACGATGCCCATTACCGATGCTCCCACCATCAGAAGTGCGTCGAAATATCTCAGGTTCTTTTTCTTTTTGATTTCGAAGGCGGTAAGAATGGCGGTTACGATGAGCAACTCCCATCCGCATTGAGTAGGCGTGAGCGGGAACTCCTCTTCAATAACCTGTGCCCGAGCGGGGAGAATAACCATCGTCGTATCTACCAACGGGCGCTGGTTGTCGTTTCTTGTGGCATTCTCGAAGTCAATCATCAGGTTGTCCGGAAGAAACTGTCTTTGCTCTTGGGTTGTGGCATAGTCAGCGCCGACTCCAAGCAAGAGGTCATTTCCGAAGCGCGCCCAAGGATGGCCTTCGTTCTTATCATGAATAATCTCGCGGTAACTCTTGCCGTCGCGAGGTTGGTAAGTAACACCTCCCTTTATGTTGTTCACAAGAATATCTCGTGCTCTTGTGGTGCAGTTGTCATAGAAATAGTTGTATCTGTAGTATTTGTTCTCAGGCAGGTTGTTCACTCTTATCGCCTCGAAAATAATCATCTTCTCCTCCGGGGTGAGGTTAAGCACCTGCTGGGTTATGCTGCTTCCATAGTAGGCATACTCGGAAATAAAGTATTTGAAGGGGATTATGCCAATCTCATATTCGGCGATTCCGAAGACGAAACGCGGTATGAACAGAGGCTTGTTGAAAGAGAAAACTCCATAGTTGACGGCCACGTCAAGTCCCGCCCGCTGGTCACGCATTCTTATTGCCGTATGACCATAGAGGCTGTACACCTGCTGATGGGGCGAGCAGGTGAGCAAGCTGATTTCTAATGAGTCGGGATTCAGCCCTTCTTCTTGAGCGAATGAAAGTGTTGAACTCAGCATCATCATTGCCAAGAGAAACGCCTTCAAAATGTTATTTCTATGTTTCACGATGCAAAATTACTTTATATTTTCCACTTAGCGTGCTTTTATTTCGAAAAATTTCAATAATTTTGCACCCGATAAAGTAAAAAGTAACAACTCAGAACGCATTTCCAGTCGTGAGAAGTGATTTAAGTCTCGTTATCGACGTGGGCAATACATCCACCAAGATGGTATGTTTCGACGGCAAAGAGAAAGTCGTCGAGGGCGTACGCGTCAAGGACATCTTCTGCGACGAGGCATCTGCGTTTGTCTCAAAGTATAGTTTCCGCGACGGTATCTATTGCTCGACGGTGGCCATCGATGATGCCTTCAGAGGCAGGATAGAGTCTTTCGGAGTGCCGATGCTGCATTTCCAGCCGGGCGTGACGCCCATTCCGATAAAGAATCTCTATGCCACTCCGCTCACGTTAGGTGCCGACCGGCTTGCCGCTTCCATAGGGGCATGGTCGAAAAACAAGGGCAGGAACATACTTGTTATTGATGTCGGGACATGCATAACCTACGACTTCGTGAACGCAAACGAAGAATATGAGGGCGGCAACATTTCGCCTGGAGTGGACATGAGGTTAAAGGCTTTGAACGCCTTCACATCGAAACTGCCCCTCGTCGATGCCCAAGGGGAGACTCCAGAGATGGGAGTTTCTACCGAAACGGCAATCAGAAGCGGAGTGATTTCTGGCATCTTGCACGAAATAAATGGCTATATTAGTGCTTTTAGTCATAAATATTCCCAACTTTACGTTTATTTAACGGGGGGAGGGCAACTAAATTTGCATTTCTCAGAAAAAATGCCCACCTTTGCACTTGCAAATAAAAAAGGAGCGAAAATAAGTCTCGTTGAAGACCGGTATTTAGTGCCTGAGGGGCTTAACGCAATTCTTGAATACAATAAAAGATAATGAAGAAGATATCGATTGCCATCGTTATGATGGTCTTTACTACACTAACCGCTATGGCACAGAGCGGCACCAACTCTCCATATAGTCAGTATGGCTTTGGCGTTTTGGCTGACCAGACAAGCGGTTTCAATCGTGGTATGAATGGTTTAGGAATAGGTTTCAGAGAGTCGAACCAGGTGAATTTCATTAACCCTGCCTCTTATTCGTCAATCGACTCGCTGACTTTCATATTCGATGTTGGCGTTAGCGGACAACTAACTAACTTCTCTGAGAACGGCGTTAAGAGGAATGCGAAGAACGCAAGCTTTGAATATGCCGTTGCATCATTCAGACTTTTCAAGCACGTCGGATTGAGCTTCGGTATTGTGCCGTTCACGAACGTAGGGTATAACTACAGCACTTCGGGCTACGTTAGTAACGATAAGACCAATGCCTACATCAATACATATAAAGGAGACGGCGGTTTGCGTCAGGTGTTCCTTGGCTTTGGTGTTGAGCCTATTAAGAACGTGTCTTTCGGTGTTAATGGTTCTTACATGTGGGGAGATTACAATCGCTCGATAGGAAACTCCTATACAGACGGTTATGTCAATAACCTGGCGAAATATTATAGAGCCGACATCAGAACATACCGTGTGGATTTCGGTTTGCAACTGACAATTCCGTTCAATAAGAACAATAGCGTAACGCTCGGAGCTACTTATGGTTTGGGCCATAAGATTAACGATAATGCCGAGTGCACCATACTTTCTACTAACACGCAGACAGGTGTTAAAGACAGTACCACCTTCGTTTTGGAGAATGCTTTCAAGCTTCCGCAAACCATAGGTGCAGGATTGATGTATAATCATCGCAACAAGTTGAAACTTGGAGTCGACTATACGTTGCAGAAGTGGGCAAGCACGCCGTTCCCAGTATATAGAGACAACAACGGAAGTGCTACTTATTCGCTCAGCGAGGAATATTTCAAGGACAGACATAAGTTCACCTTTGGCGGTGAGTTCTGTCCAGGACAATATAGCAGGAAGTTCCTTAACAGAATTCACTATAGGTTCGGTGTTTCCTATGCTACACCTTATTTAATTATAAACGGACAGGACGGACCTAAAGAATTGTCTGTAAGCGCTGGCTTCGGAATACCTATAATGAACTCTTATAACAACAGGTCGATTCTCAATATCTCTGCTCAATGGGTAAGAACCGACTCAAAGAGTTTCATTACAGAGAATACCTTCAGAATCAATATAGGACTGACGTTCAACGAACGATGGTTCATGAAGTGGAAGGTTGAATAACACTAAGACCTGAAATGGGCATAGACATTAAGGCTTTTTCTATAATACATCGCTTTGCTGTAGCTCTGCTGAAGAGGTACAGCATGATGTATTTATTGCCCTTTGCCTTGCCCATGATGATTGTTTCGTGTGAGGAAGCGGTGGAACACACGGCACCCGCCATTTACGATAGAGACTCGGTGGCGTTGATGATTAGCTATGGTGTGAACACGTTGATAAGCGACTCTGGCGTAATGAAATACAGAATAGTGACAGAGGAGTGGGAGATTAACCAGAACAGGAACCCCTCTCGATGGATATTCAGAAATGGATTGTTCCTTGAGGAGTTTGACAAGAACTTCCACGTGGAGGCTTATCTGCAGGCAGATACCGCCTACTATTACGACGTGAAGCGACTTTGGGAGTTGCGCGGAAGGGTAAGCGTGAGGACAAAAGACGGCTTGCGATTCAATAGTGAGGAACTTTTCTGGGACCAGAACAGTCATGAGTTGTATAGCAATAAATTCTCTCGTATAGTAACACCTACAAGAGAACTTGAAGGCACTCATTTCTTGAGTAATGAGCAACTCACACATTACACCATTACTAATTCTAAAGGTTCGTTTGTCAGAGGCGAGGACGGATTCGGCAGTTCCAAAGGTGACACAATATTGTCGGCACCAGATACTGCTAAGGCTAAGCTGAGAACGCCAGCTAATCCCAAAGCAAAGACAACGGTAAACATTCCTACAAATAACAATAATACAAATCATGCAAGACATTAGCCTGCTGTTAATAATTGGCATTCTCATAACAATGCTGCTCTCTGCATTCTTTTCCGGGATGGAGATAGCATTCGTTTCGAGCAACCGCATGCTAGCCGAAATGGACAAAGACAAGCTTGGTCTTGCACGCCTTCCTTTGCAGGTGTTCTATAAGCATCCTAATAATTTCGTCAGCACGATGCTAGTTGGCAATAATATTGTGCTGGTCGTTTATGGTATTCTCATAGCACGCTTCTTCGACAAGACGATATTTGCGGGGCTCGATCCAGGCATAACGGTACCCGCAGACACTATTCTTTCCACCTTGATAGTGCTTTTTACCGGCGAGTTTCTTCCGAAGTCGATATTCAAAAGCAATGCAAACAGGTTGCTGACAATATTCGCTTTCCCTGCCTATATATTCTATATCGTGCTGTGGCCTATATCCCGTTTCTCCACGATGTTGTCTCATTTGCTTATGCGGATTATGGGAATCAAGGTGGAAAAGGAAAGCGAGGATGAGGAATTCTCAAAGGTTGATCTCGATTACCTTGTACAGTCGAGCATCGCAAAGGCCAAAGATGACTCTCAGATAGATGACGAGGTGAAGATATTCCAGAATGCTCTGGAATTCTCGGACACGAAGGTTCGTGATTGTATGGTGCCTCGTACGGAGATTTGTGCCGTCGAGTATGACTGTTCTGTGAACGACCTTAAGAACATATTCGTCGAGAGTGGCAAGTCGAAAATCATCGTCTACCGCGAAGATATCGACCATATTATAGGCTACATCCATTCCTCTGAGATGTTCCGCGACGCCAAGAACTGGCACAAGGGCATACAGAACATGCCTTATGTGCCTGAGACCATGCCTGCGCAGAAGTTGATGCAGACGTTCATGCAGCAGAAAAAGACACTCGGAGTGGTCATCGATGAGTTCGGCGGAACAAGCGGAATAGTTAGTCTTGAGGATATAGTGGAGGAGATATTCGGCGATATCGAGGATGAGCATGATAACTCTAACTATGTGGCAAAGCAAGTGGGAGAAAAGGATTATGTGCTTTCTGCCCGTCTTGAAATTGACAAGGTGAACGAGAAATTCAATCTTGACCTTCCCGAAAGTGAAGACTATATGACAGTTGGAGGTTTGATTTTGCATTACTATCAGAGTTTCCCAAAACTCAACGAGATAGTTACTATAGGCGACTTTGAGTTCAAGATAATGAAGAATACAATGACAAAAATAGAGCTGGTAAAGTTGAAAGTGCTAAAATAAATAAACTTTTTCCAGATAATTTGCCGATAATTATCATCTTTTTTGTAATTTTGCGCCTTGAAACTTAATTTTCAGGAATTTGTGTCTCGTGACTATTCAAAAACCGAATGCATGGACATGGGTTCGCAACAAAGTAAAGAATAAAAACAATAAAATAAAAATTAAAAAACAAAATGGCAGCAATTGGAAAAATCAGAAGCTGGGGACCTGCGCTGATAATAGTCATTGGCTTGGGTCTTTTCGCATTCATTGCTGAAGACTGGAGCAAGATTGTAGACGCTCTCTTCGGCAAGAGAAATCAGGTTGGTACCGTTCTTGGCAAGACGGTTGACATCAACGATTTCAACGAGAAGGTTAACGAATTCACAGAGTATGTAAAGGTGGCTCGTGGAATGGATAACCTTAACGATGAGCAGACATCGGCTCTTCGTGATCAGGTATGGCAGACAATGGTTCAGAACAGCATCATTGAGAAAGAAGCTGGCGAACTTGGTCTTACCGTTACCGATGAAGAGTTGCAGAACATAATGAAGGAGGGAACAAATCCGATGCTCCTTCAGACTCCGTTTGTTAACCAGCAGACAGGACGCTTCGACTATACTATGGTTCAGAAGTTCCTCAACGACAAGTCTGCTCTTAACAATCCTCAGGTGGCAGAGCAGTATGAGGCAATCAAGAAGTCCTGGAATTACACAGAAAAGAACCTCCGCACTCAACTTCTCGCACAGAAGTATCAGGGCCTTTTCGCTCGTTGTATGATGGTTACCAATAACGTTTCTGCAAAGGCGGCATTTGCTGCTGAGAACGAGGAAAGCACCATTGAACTTGCAGCTATTCCATATTCTTCAATCAACGACAATAAGGTTACTGTTACAGAAAGTGACTTGAAGGCTAAGTATGATGAGCTGAAGCCGATGTTCAATCAGTATGTTGAGACACGCGACATCAAGTATGTTAGCGTTAAGGTTTCTGCTTCTGATGCTGACCGCAATGCTCTCAATGCTCAGATGAAGAAATTCGCAGAGGAGCTTCAGAGTTCTGACAACCCGGGAAATGTTGTAAGCAAGAGTTCTTCACTCGTTCCTTTCAATGGTGTTCCTGTTGGCAAGGAGGCATTCCCTATGGCTATTGCATCAAAACTCGATTCTATGTCTGTTGGTCAGACATTAGGTCCTGTTGAGGGAGCTGACAACACAACTAACATTATTCGTCTTATTGCTAAGGAGCAGCTTCCTGATTCTGTTCAGGTACGTATCATCCAGGTTGCTGACCAGAACAATGATGTTGCTTCAAAGCGTGCAGACAGCATTTACAATGCCCTTCAGGGTGGCGGCGATTTTGAGGCACTTGCTAAGAAATATGGTCAGACAGGCGAGAAAATTTGGGTTACCACTCGTCAGTATCAGAATGCTACAGGCATCGATGCAGACTTCCGTTCTTATATCAAGGCCATCAATACCATGTCTGCAAATGAGACAAAGAATCTCCAGCTTTCTGCTGGCAATATGATTGTTCAGGTTGTTGACCGTCGTGCAATGGTTACCAAGTACACCGCAGCTGTTATTTCTAAGAGCATAGATTTCTCTAAGGACACATACAATGCTGCTTATAATAAGTTCAGTCAGTATGTTAGCGAGAGTCAGACCATCGAGGCATTGGAGAAGAATGCTGCTAAGTACGGTTATAAGGTAGAGGAGCGCAAAGATCTCTCAAGCGCAGAGCATTATGTTGCAAATGTACCTAACACCCGCGATGCTATGAAGTGGATCTATGGTGCAAAGCAAAATGAGGTTTCTCCACTTTATGAGTGCGGTAACAACGATAATCTCCTTGTGGTTGCACTTACAGGTGTTCATGAGGAAGGTGTTCGCAGTCTTGACGATGCAGCCGTTAAAGAGTATGTAAAGAATGCTGTTCTTCGTGATAAGAAGGCAGAACAGATAATTGCAAACGTAAAAGACGTGAAGTCTGTTGATGCTGCAAAGGCAAAGGGTGCACAGGTGAGCGAGGTTGCTCAGGTTACATTCGCAGCTCCTGTATTTGTTCAGGCAACAGGTGCAAGCGAGCCAGCACTTAGCGGTGCTGTTGCTGCTACTGCTAAGGGTAAGTTCTCTGCTGCTCCTGTAAAGGGTAATGCAGGTGTTTATCTCTTCCAAGTAAAGGACAAGACTCAGCGTCCTGGCAAGTTCGATGAGAAGACTTATGCTCAGCGTCTTGGCCAGCGTGCAGCTCAGGCAGCCCAGCAAGCAATGCAAGAGTATTTCGTTAAGGCTGATGTTAAGGACAATCGTTACCTGTTCTTCTAAGCACATTAGTTTTAATCACATATATAACGACCATGACTTGTCTAAGGCATGGTCGTTATTATTATATATTAATGTGTACGTAATTTAATGTATTACCAAATACTTTATGTTTTTTTTGCAAATATCAAAAAATAAGATTAAATTTGCAACCAAATAATAAACTAAACGAAAATACAATAATGAAAAAGTTAATTCTCCCTGTAGTCATTATGGCTCTTATGGTAATCTTCGGCAGTTGCGGAAGTTCCAAGAAGATTGTTTACTTTCAAGGTGCAGACACAGCAGATTTGTCTCGTTCTCGTTGGTTGTATGATGCACGCATCATGCCTAAAGACCTTATCAATATTAGGGTGAACACATCTGACCAGGATGCTGCAAAACCATTCAACCTTAATATGAATGAGGGTACCACTGGTAACCAGCAGGGACGTATTTATGGTTATCTCGTAGATAATCAGGGCAATATTAATTTCCCAATGGTTGGTTCTTTGCATGTTGAGGGACTTACAACTCGTGAGTGTGAGAATCTGATTCTTACAAAGATCAAACCCTATATGGCTGCAAATGAGAATCCTATTGTTACTGTTCGTATGGCAAGTTATCATGTGACGATTATCGGTGAGACAGGCTCACGCATTGTTCCTGTTACTACAGAGAAGATGAGCATCGTTGAGGCAATAGCTTCTGCTGGTGACCTTACAATGTACGGACGTCGTGATAACATTCTGCTCATTCGTGAAGACAAGACAGGTCAGAAGAGCACTCATCGCTTGGACATCAGTCAGGCTGAGATTCTGAACTCTCCTTACTATTATCTTCAGCAGAATGACATTATTTATATAGAGCCTAACAAGTCTAGAATTAACCGTCAGACTATCAGCAACAACACTTGGTTCTTATCAACAGCTGCAAGTGTGATATCTTTCGGTACATTGCTCTATACAATTATTAAGAAGTAATGGCATAACGCCATATAAAATATATAACAGGGACGTGTATGCTTTTACATGTCCCTGTTTTCAACTAAAGCCTTTTTGCTAACTATGCTTACCAAAACCTATTCCGCCGAAGTGACAGGTATGAATGTTGTCACAGTTACCATTGAAACTCACATGTCAAAGGGTGTTTTGCTACATGTGTCTGGTCTTGCTGACGCTGCAGTTAAAGAGAGTTTCGATCGTATAAAGGCGGCTATATCAAATATCGGTGGAAAGATGCCAGTTGCAGACCTAACGGTGAATCTGTCGCCAGCCGATATAAAGAAAGAGGGTAGTGGATATGACCTTCCTATGGCTATTGGGATATTGGGCGCATCAGAGAAAATCCGTACAGATATGCTCGGACAGTATATGATGGTAGGCGAGTTAGGTCTTGATGGCAGTTTGCGTCCTGTTCGAGGCGTGTTGCCGTTGGCCA
Organism: uncultured Prevotellaceae bacterium; assembly: GCA_900315095.1. GTDB lineage: Bacteria > Bacteroidota > Bacteroidia > Bacteroidales > Bacteroidaceae > Prevotella. Next base: position 32,561 of record OMXS01000014.1, read on the forward strand.
TAAAGGCACGTGCTGACAAGTTCAAAGGTCTTATTGTTCCAGCTGTAAATGGACGTGAAGCGGCAGTAGTTAACAATCTTGATGTGTACGGTATGGAATCTCTTGTTGATGTCATCAAATTCTTCAATGGAGAGAAATACGAACCGATAATTGTTGATACACGCAAGGAGTTTTATGAGAACCAGTCTCATTATGACCTAGACTATGCCGATGTGCGCGGACAGGAGAATGTGAAGCGTGCTCTAGAGATTGCTGCAGCTGGAGGACATAATATGATTATGATAGGCCCTCCTGGTTCTGGAAAGTCCATGATGGCTAAACGTTTGCCGTCAATTCTCCCCCCGTTGACATTATCCGAGAGTCTTGAAACCACTAAGGTATATTCTGTTGCCGGGAAATTGAGTCAAGGTACATCTCTTTTATATCAGCGCCCGTTCAGAAGTCCGCATCATAGCATATCCCAAGTTGCACTTGTTGGTGGTGGGGTTAATCCTCGCCCAGGTGAAATCTCACTTGCGCATAATGGAGTGCTCTTTTGTGACGAGTTGCCAGAGTTCTCGCGAAGCGTGCTTGAGGTTATGCGCCAACCGCTTGAAGACCGCACCATTACCATCAGTCGTGCGAAGTATTCAATTGAGTTCCCTTGCTCTTTCATGTTCGTGGCATCAATGAATCCCTGCCCATGTGGGTATTATGGCGACCCCACACATCATTGCGTATGCACTCCAGGACAAATACAGAGATATCTAAACAAGATTTCTGGTCCTTTACTCGACCGTATCGACATTCAATGTGAAATACAGGCTGTGCCATTTGCTCAATTATCTCAGATGAAACCTGGCGAGTCTTCTGCAACTATACGTGAGCGTGTGATTGCCGCGCGCAAGATTCAGGAGGCGCGTTTCAAAGAACATAAAGGCATCCATTGTAACGCTATGATGACTGAAAATATGCTTCACAAGTATGCAGAGCCTGATGAGTCTTCGCTTAATATGCTCCGTATGGCGATGGAACGTTTGAAACTCTCTGCCCGTGCATATAGTCGTATCCTAAAGGTTGCCCGTACTATCGCCGACCTTGCTGGCAGCGAGAAGGTTGAAACCCCACATATTGCAGAAGCAATCGGTTACCGCAATCTAGATAGAGGTGACTGGGCGGAAAGAGGATGATATCTTTTCGTTTGTTACAAATGGTTTGTAATGTTGTTACAAACCGCTTGTAATGGTATTACAGATGGCTTGTAATTGTGTTACAAACGGCTTGTAATAGTATTCCAAAAATGTTGGAATAGCTTGTAAAAAGATTCCAGAGATTTCAAAATCTCTGGAATGACTTTATATAAAGGGATTTGAAGGGTTTACAACTTTCTCCCGTTGAGGAAGTCCTTGGCACTCATTCTTTTCTTGCCACTCAGTTGTACGGACTTCAGTTCAAGCATTTCGCCGCCAGCTGATGCCATGAGGCGGCCTTCGTGCTGGAAGAATCTTCCGGCATGTTTGTCTGTTGCAAGGCCCGTAAGTCGCGAGTCGTATATTTTTATTGTCTGTTTGCCGTCAGTTCCAAAGGGCGTCCATGCACCAGGAATAGGGGAGAGGCCTCTGATGAAGTCGTGCACCTGCTTAGCACTTTTGTTCCAGTCGATAATGCAGTTCTCTTTGAACAGTTTGGGAGCGTTATGCAGTTCTTCACCACTTGTGGTCAGTTGCTCTTGCGGCATGCTTTCCACATGGCCGTTACCTTCAATAATCTTGTCGATGGTCTCAATGGCAATTTCCGCTCCTTTTTCCATCAAGGCATCGTATACGGTTTCCACGTTGTCTTCAGGACCTATTGCTATTTCGTGTTGCATGATGATGCGTCCTGTGTCTATCTCGTGGTCGAGGAAGAATGTTGTCACTCCAGTTCTTGTCTCTCCGTTTATTATTGCCCAGTTGATAGGGGCAGCACCTCTATATTGTGGCAGCAAAGCAGCATGCACGTTGAAAGTTCCGAAACGTGGCATAGCCCACACTATTTCTGGAAGCATACGGAAAGCCACCACTACTTGCAAGTCGGCATGGTATGACCTGAGTTGCTCAACGAATACCTCGTCCTTCATCTTAACGGGTTGCAGGACAGGTATTCCATGCTCTTGTGCATATACCTTCACCTGTGGCGGTTGAAGAGTGTCTTGGTGTCTACCAACGGGCTTATCTGGTTGCGTTACCACGCATACCACATTATATCCGCCATCGACAAGAGCCTTCAGAGTGCCTACAGCAAACTCTGGTGTTCCCATGAAAACAATTCTAAGGTCTTCTTTCTTCATAATTATTATCTTTCGTTAGTGCTGCCATGCAGCATCGTTTAATGTTGACTGAGTTCTTTTTCAAGGAAATGTGCTGTGTAACCAACACCACTCTTTGCCACTTCCTCAGGCGTTCCGCATGCTACTAATTGTCCCCCGCGTCTTCCACCTTCAGGTCCCATATCTATGATATGGTCAGCAAGCTTTATCACGTCAAGGTTATGCTCGATTATGATTACCGTGTTTCCCTTGCTTACAAGGCGCTGCAGCACTTCCATCAGTATGCGTATGTCTTCGAAGTGTAGTCCTGTTGTTGGCTCGTCGAGGATGTATAAAGTCTTGCCTGTGTCCTTCTTGCTCAGTTCGGTTGCAAGTTTCACGCGCTGGCTCTCGCCGCCACTAAGTGTTGTTGACGGCTGACCAAGTTTTATGTAGCCCAATCCTACATCTTGAATTGTCTTTATCTTCCGCAGAATGTCAGGCACATTCTCAAAGAACTCTACCGCTTGATTGATTGTCATGTCAAGGACATCGGCGATAGACTTGCCTTTATATCTCACTTCGAGAGTCTCTCGGTTGTATCGTTTGCCGTGACACACTTCACATGGCACCATGACATCGGGCAAGAAATTCATCTCGATGCTCTTGTATCCATTACCGCCACATGCCTCGCATCGTCCTCCCTTCACATTGAATGAAAACCTTCCAGGTTTATAACCACGTATTTTAGCCTCAGGAAGATTAACAAAAAGCGAGCGTATGTCGCTGAAGACGCCTGTATATGTAGCAGGATTGCTGCGTGGAGTGCGCCCTAATGGCGTTTGGTCAACACTTACTACCTTGTCAACATTCTCAAGTCCCTCGATTGTATCATAGGACAGCGGCTTCTTAAGCGAACGGTAAAACTTCTGGCTAAGTATCGGTTGCAAGGTCTCGTTGACAAGAGTGGATTTGCCAGAGCCTGAAACTCCTGTAACAACGATGAGTTTGCCGAGCGGGAACTCTATAGTGACATTTTTCAGGTTGTTGCCCCTTGCACCAGTTATCTTTAGTGTTTTGCCGTTGCCGACACGTCGTTCTGCAGGTACTTCAATCTTTTTCTCACCTTCAAGATACTGGGCCGTAAGTGTTGCTTTCTCGCTAAGCATACGTTCTGGAGTACCTTGGAACACAACTTCCCCTCCTTTTCGTCCTGCCTTAGGACCTATATCAATTATATAGTCGGCAGCAAGCATCATATCGCGGTCGTGCTCAACCACGATGACGGTATTGCCTAAGTCGCGCAGTTCCTTAAGAGATGTTATGAGCCTTTCATTATCTCTTTGATGCAATCCAATGCTTGGCTCGTCAAGAATATACAACACGTTGACAAGTTGAGAACCAATTTGTGTGGCAAGACGTATGCGCTGGCTCTCTCCGCCTGACAACGAAGCCGATTGACGGTCAAGAGACAGGTAGTCAAGTCCTACTTCAAGCATGAAACTTAGTCGCGTTTGTATCTCCTTAATGATTTCATCGGCTATTTGTTTTTGTTGGGTATCGAGATGCTTTTGTGCTTCGGTAAGCCAGTCTCTCAGTTCATTGATGTCCATTCTCGATACCTCGCTGATGTTCTTGTCCCATATCTTGTATGAAAGACTCTCGCGATTCAGTCGTTGACCATGACATTCAGGACACTCACATGTGGCAAGAAACTGATCTGCCCATTTCTGTCCGCTTGTGCTGTCGTCGTTCTCAATCACATTTCGCAGATATTTTATCACGCCATTATATTCTACGAAATAATCGCTTGACGTGTGAACAAGTTCCTTTTCTATCCTCACATTCTCGAGAGAACCATAAAGCACTTCGCTCATGGCTTCTTGCGGTATGTCTTTGATAGGTGTCTTGAGGTCGCACTCATACTTTTTAAGTATAGCTTCTATTTGCCAGAATATCATCTGGTTTTTGTACTTGCCAAGCGGAACTATTGCGCCATCATATATTGAAATCGTTTCGTCGGGTATAACCTTCTTGTTGTCTATCTGATTGATGACTCCCAAGCCTTTGCATACAGGGCATGCGCCTTCTGGAGAGTTAAATGAGAACTTGTTAGGAGCAGGGTCTCCATAACTGATACCTGAGGTGGGGCACATAAGCCTGCGGCTGAAATACTTAGCCTCTCCGCTGTCCTTGTCCATTATCATTATGAGACCATCACCTTGCTTCATAGCAGTTGCAACGCTTTTCTTTAACCGTTCGTCGGTAATTGGTTGTCCGTCAGCATCTTTCTGTGGCTCTTTAACAGCCATTTTATCGATTACTACCTCGATGTTATGGTTCTTGTAGCGGTCAACTTTCATGCCCCGAGTCACTTCAACAATCTCTCCGTCGACGCGCATATATAGATAACCTTTCTTGCGCATAGACTCAAAGAGTTCGCGATAATGTCCCTTGCGGTTTCTAACCAAAGGAGCGAGAATGTAGATGCGATGACCGGAGTAGTCGGTATTTATCATGTCAAGCACGCGCTCCTCGGTGTATCTCACCATCTTCTCGCCTGTCATATAACTATATGCTGTTCCGGCACGAGCGTAAAGCAATCTCAAGAAGTCGTAAACTTCAGTTGTTGTTCCCACAGTCGAGCGAGGGTTCTTGTTGGTTGTTTTCTGCTCGATGCTGATTACAGGGCTTAGGCCAGTTATCTTGTCAACATCAGGGCGCTCCATGCCACCAAGAAAGTTGCGTGCATATGCTGAGAAAGTCTCTATATATCGGCGTTGTCCCTCTGCGAATATAGTGTCGAATGCCAATGACGATTTGCCAGAACCACTCAGTCCTGTAATTACAGTAAGGCTGTCTCTTGGTATTTCGACGTTTATATTCTTTAAATTATGAACGCGAGCGCCCCAGACACTTATCTTTTCAGATTCTTTATTCATATGAACAATTAGTTTTCGGTGGTGTTACTGCCACCGTTAGTATAATATCCACGCAGCAAGTTAACATCGCGTCGGATACTATACTTTCTGCCGTCGGAACCTTTTGCCCTTACCGACACATAGTATACGCCATCTTTAACAGGCTTCCCATTGAACGTTCCGTCCCATCCGCCTTCAGGATCATTCCATTCGTAAAGTTTCTGTCCCCATCGGTTGAATATGATGGCGTGGAATTCAACAAGGCTTTTAAACTTCTTCGCCTTGTAAATCTCGTTATCTCCATCGCCATTGGGCGAGAAGGCATTTGGCATTTCGAGCATGCTCTCGCTGACGATCACCTTTATTGGCGTTTTTTCTTCTTTCCAATACTCCTCCGTGTATTCATGCCTGTCGCTTCCATTGGTGAACACCGCATAACACACTATGCTGTGTGTGCCAGCCTCGGTAAAGGTGTAGTCGGTGTCTTCTTCATACCTTATAAGATATGGTTCGGTAGAACCCTCTTTGGTGAAGCGCCATTCGTAGTGTGCGTTATATGCCCCTTGGTTTTGTGGATTGGCTCGAAAATGAACTTCAAAGGGTGCATCACCAGAGAAAGAAGTACTGTCCACCTCTTCTCCATCCTTGTTAATGATGGAGGCAGTTGGCTCTATCGTTGGAATGTCACTTTGTGAGAAAACACTTATGTGGATTAACAACAGAAGACCTAAAACGGCTATAAAACGTTGAGTTTTCATTTTCTTTTCTTTTAATAGATGCAAAATTACAAAAAAACAGCGGTTAAATCAACTTTATTGCTTATTTTTGCAAAAAATTTAGGGAAGTAAATAAGATTAAACAGATTATGAGACATTTTTTTAGATATTCGTTGGTGTTGGCTTTCTTCTTCGTATGTGCTTCTGCAAATGCGCAGATGAACAAATGGAGGGAGATGCATAAGGTGGCAAAAGGTGAGACCATATACGGCATATCGCGTGAATATGGCATCACAGAAGAGCAGTTGCGGGCTGCAAACCCCGACATGAATCAGCCTGGATACAAACTAAAGAAGGGCGATTTCATCTTCATTCCGTATGCTTCAGAGGCTGAGGCCATCGCTGCTGCCGATAAGGTAGTGACTCGTGGTGACGAGAAGTCGGATGTTCGCAAGCGTGCCATTCGTATGGGAGTGATGCTTCCTTTACATAATGTAGATGGTGACGGCAAGCGCATGGTGGAGTATTACCGTGGTTTGCTTTTGGCATGCGACCAGATGAAACGTGAAGGTATATCTGTTGATGTCTATGCTTGGAATGTTGACATAAATGCCGACATACGCATGACTTTGCTTAACAAGGGCGCCGATAAGTGTGACATTATCTTTGGTCCGTTATATACTAAGCAAGTAAAGGCGCTTGCTGACTTCGCTTCCATTTATGGAATTAAGATTGTAATACCGTTCTCTATCGAGAGCGACGCTGTGAACAGCAATCCTAACGTGTTCCAGGTGTATCAGAATCCAGTTTTCTTCAATCAGGAAGTTGTTGCTCAGTTTGTCAGCCGTTTCGGCTCTGCTCATCCTGTATTCATTGATTGTAATGATGAAAAGAGCACAAAGGGCAATTTCACAACTCAGTTGCGTAAGGAACTCGAGACACGCAACGTTGCTTACAGCATTACTAACGTGAACTCTGAATGGCAGAACTTTGCACGCTCGTTCCTCGCAAACAAACAGAATGTAGTTGTGCTGAACTCTGAGAAATCGCCCTGTCTTAACCGCGTAATATCACGCCTTGACTCTCTGCGCGCAGCAAATCCGCAGTTGCAGTTGACTCTCTTCGGTTATACCGAGTGGCTGATGTATGCTAAGTATAATGTAGAGAAGTATTGCATGTTCGACACATACATTCCATCTCATTTCTATTATAACTCACTCTCATCTGCAACAACATCGTTGGAGAGAAGTTACAAGCAATGGTTCCGTACCGAGATGCAGGACTATCTCCCACGTTTTGCCATAACAGGTTATGACCATGGCACCTATTTCCTTCGCGGACTCCACCGAGAAGGGGCAAAGTTTGCTGGCGCAGAGTCTGACAAGACCGCCTTGCAGACGCGCCTTCATTTTAAGAAAGTAGGCAAGGGAGGTTATCAGAACACAGGATTCCTTTTTGTTCACTACAACAAGGATCATTCCATCTCAACCATTAATTTCTAATTCTCTATGAAAGTAAGGCAGAGAATTGTGTTCCTCATGCTTTGTCTGGGCATGGCGATGACATCTCACGCACAAGTGGGAGAGCATCGTAATGACCTTAGCGTGGGTTTCAATGCAGGTTATGTTCTCAGTAATGTCTCGTTCCAGCCAAAGGTGGGACAGACGATGCATGGAGGAATAACAGGTGGTTTCACTTTCAAGTATGTCTGTGAGAAGTACTTCAAGACAATATGTGCCATTCAGGCTGAAGTGAATTATGCAAGCATTGGATGGAAAGAGGAAATTCTTAATATTCATGACGCGCCTGTAATAAATACAGTTACAGGGCTGCCAGAGGAATACCAGCGTACGATAAACTACATTCAGGTTCCTGTCTTTGCACACCTTGGATGGGGTAAGGAGCAGAAAGGTCTGCAGTTCTTCTTTCAGGCAGGTCCGCAGTTTGGTTATTTCCTAAGTGAAAGCACCAAGACAAACTTCAAAGTGGAGGAGCGGAACGCCGAGGAACGTGTAAATAATAATGTTGCACAAGACACTATGGTTGTGGAGCATAAGTTTGACTATGGTATCGCAGCGGGTGTCGGAATGGAGTACAGTCATCCCAAGATAGGAAGAATGATGCTTGAGGCACGCTACTATTATGGTTTAGGCAATATCTACGGCGACTCCAAGCGTGACTACTTTGGAAGGAGTAATTTCGGCAACATCGTTGTGAAGTTCACCTACCTTTTCGACCTGATAAGAACCAAGCGTAAATAAATCAATCAAAATAACAGTACTATGTTTAAAAACCATCCTAAAGGGCTGCTACAGGCAGCATTAAGCAACATGGGAGAGCGCTTCGGCTACTACATCATGAATGCGGTGCTCGTGCTTTTCCTTTGTTCAAAGTTCGGACTCTCTGATGAGACAAGTGGATTAATAGCGGCTTTCTTCCTCGCTGCTATTTATGTGTTAAGTCTTGTAGGCGGTATCATCGCCGATCGTACACGAAATTACAAGTCAACAATAGAGTGGGGACTCGTAATTATGGCTATCGGCTATGTAATACTTGCCATTCCAATACTTGCAACGCCAAACAACAGTTCATGGCTTCTCACTTTAACGATTTTTGCTTTGACTCTTATTGCTTGCGGTAATGGTCTTTTCAAAGGAAACTTGCAGGCGATTGTTGGTCAGATGTATGATGACTTCGAGGCGGATGCAGCAAAGCAAGGACCTGAGAGACTAAAGTGGGCACAGGGACAGCGTGATGCTGGTTTCCAAATTTTCTATGTGTTCATTAACATTGGCGCTCTTGCCGCTCCTTTTATAGCTCCTTTGCTTAGAAGTTGGTGGTTGAAGAGTAACGGTTTTACATATAATTCAGACCTTCCTAAGCTCTGTCATGAATATATTAATAAAGGCGGAAGCATAGCTGCCGACCAGATGCAGAACCTGACAGAACTTGTGGAAAAGGTAGGAGGCAGTACCGCCGACCTTTCTGCTTTCTGCACGAAGTATCTCGACATATTTAATACAGGTATCCATTACTCTTTCATAGCGTCAGTTGTAATGATGATTATCTCACTCATCATCTTTGTGTCTTCAAAGAAACTATTCCCGACACCGGGAAAGAAAGAGGCTGCAGTAAATGTAGAGTACACAGAAGAGGAGAAGAAACAGCAGGCAACGGAGATTCGCCAGCGCCTTTATGCACTCTTTGCTGTACTTGGCATCGCCGTGTTCTTCTGGTTCTCGTTCCATCAGAATGGTCAGTCGTTGTCGTTCTTCGCCCGTGACTTCGTGCGTACAGATACCATTGCTCCAGAAATATGGCAGGCCGTTAATCCGTTCTTCGTCATTTTCCTGACACCAATTATAATGTGGATATTCAGTTCGCTCACAGCTCGCGGTCGCGCTATAAGCACACCACGCAAGATTGCATATGGTATGGGCATCGCTGGTATAGCATATCTGTTCCTTATGATATACTCTATGTCTCAGAATTATCCTTCGGCAGAGACATTCACAGCTATGGGCGACGCTTCAAAGGCTGCGTTGAAAGCAGGTCCTTGGGTGTTGATTCTCACTTATTTCTTCCTTACAGTTGCCGAGCTGTTCATCTCTCCGCTCGGACTATCGTTCGTATCAAAGGTAGCACCTAAGCATCTGCAGGGATTGTGCCAGGGCTTGTGGCTCGGAGCGACAGCCGTAGGAAACCTTCTGCTTTGGATTGGTCCGCTGATGTATAACAAGTGGCCCATCTGGATATGCTGGGCAGTCTTCCTTGCCGTATGTCTCATCTCGATGGGCGTGATGTTCGGCATGGTGAAGTGGCTCGAAAGAGTGACTAAATAGTCCTCAGACATCAATCATATAAAGAGTAAAGGAATTAAGTAAACTGCCTTCTTTTATACATTATTTGGCAACTTGATTCCTTTACTTTTTTCTTTTTAATCTTACACAACTTTCGTTAACTCAACGAAACTTTTACTTTGTTAATTCCGATTAAATACTTTGGCGCAAACATAGTATAAGTTTACCTTTGCAGCGGTGATTTAACACGTAATCATAGATGCAACGAACCATTGTATTTATAACTGTCTTGCTGACGGCATTGTATGCGAGTGCGCAACGAAAAATAGTCGTTGTGGATATGGAAACGCATATTCCTATTGCAGGCGTGAGCGTCAAGACAGATTCCGCACATGCAGTTATGACAGACATTAACGGTATTGCTAATATCGCAGAACGGTTCGACAGCATCAGTTTCAACCATATGAAATATCTCTCGGACAAGGTTACGTTTGAGGAAATGAAAGATACCATGTTTCTCGTTCCGAAGAACCTGATGCTTCCAGATGTGGTTATTACGGGACTAAATCCCGACCTTAAGAAGGCATTAAAGAAGAACCACGAGCGCATGTTGCAGCAACCTACATGGAAAGGTCTTACTTTCGACTTCGCAAACATGATTGACCGCCGCGCCCGTCGTGACCGCAAGCACTACAAGAAGGCAAAAAAGATACTTGAAGAGTGGGATGCAAAATGACGAGTGAGTATTGCCTTGTTTCCCACTTATGTCTTTTTGCTATGCCACTTGTGCTTCCTGAGGTTGTCACTTGTGCTTCCTGAGGTTGTCACTTGTGCCTTTTGACCACCTCACTTATATACATCTGACAGTCTCACTTATATACATTTGACCACCTCACTTGTGCCTCCTGACGGCATCACTTGTGGCATGTGACTTGCTCAGATGCATGGAAGCGCTTATTCATTGGTATGTTTTGACGATTTTCTTCGCTTCTGCTTAATCTTGTCGAAGCCTAAACCATAAACACCGATAACGGCACTTTGCGATACAAAAGCATTAGGGTCTATCTCGTTGATGAGAGAGAATATGCGGCCCGACTCGCTTTTCTTCGCCAGTACAAACAACATTTTAACCTCTTCGCCAGAGTAGAAACCGCTGCCGTTTATTACGGTACATCCTCGTTGTGCAACCTCGTTAATCTGATGACCAATCTCTTCATGCTTCTTTGAAATGATGAAGAACTGCACCGAACTACGCGTGAGGTTTACCACTTGGTCAATCATGAATGTGGAGATGTATAGCACAACATAACCGTAAATCACCTGTTCCCAACTTCGGAACACCAGATAGCCGGACGTGATGATGAGCAAGTCGGTTATAAGAAGCGCATGTCCCAAAGATATGTCACGATATTTGTTTATCATGGCTGCCACGATGTCGGTGCCGCCAGTACTGCCGTTTACGCTCAGGGCCATGCCGATGCCTGCTCCCCAGAAGCATCCTCCCAGCACGGCGGCAAGGAACAACTGGTCGTGAAGCATCTGTATGTCGCTCGTAAGTTTCTGTCCGTAATGCATGAAAATAGTTATAATGACGATTGCATACATCGTTTTGACGCAGAACTTGAAGCCCAGCACCTTAAGGGCAATAAGCAGCAGTATGCCATTGATAATAACATAGGTTATTTCAACAGGAATGCCAGTACCCCAGAAAATAACAGAGGCGAGACCAGCTGTGCCTCCTGTAGTTATATGGTTAGGCAACATGAACACGGTCCATCCCACAGTACAAAGGAACAGACCAACAGCAATCATAAGATAGTCGTGCAACTCTTTCCACACGACTTTCCCGTTAATAGACTTTTCCATATAGAGTGTGTAGTTTTTCGGGTGCAAATTTATGCGAATAATTTTAATCTCGCAAGAAAAACAATGATAAATAACGTGCGGGTGATGACACTTATAAAAAAACTATTTCACAATTCCGCTACTCGTAATAAAGAGTGATGACGGAATTGTGAAATAGTGAAGTGTGTGTAATGATGATATGCTTACTTGATGTTTGGCTCTTCAAGGCCGAGACCTTTCTTGCGGTCGACAACCTTAAGCACCAATCCAAGCACAAGTGCTGCAACGCCAAGGAAAGCCAACATGACTAATGGCGCAGTATAGTTCAACTTGTTCGGGTCGTCTACACCAGGATTTGTCTGGTCGAGAACTTTACCTATGAGTAGCGGGAAGAGCCACAATCCGATGTTCTGAATCCAGAAGATAAGTGCATAGGCAGAACCGATGACTTTGGCATCAACGAGCTTTGGAACACTTGGCCACAGCGATGCGGGCACGAGTGAGAACGATGCTCCAAGGATAAGAATGGTTACGTATGCTGTTACGATGCCGCCAATGTTGTTGCCCCTGAATGCTGGCAGGACAAATGCAAATGTCAGGTGACATGCAATGAGCAGCAGCGAACCGAGTACAAGCATGGATGCTGCCTTTCCCTTGTGGTCAACATAACTGCCAAGAATTGGGGTGATGAGCACGGCAAGCAATGGGAATACCGCGAAGATACTCTCTGCCGACTGGCGCATGTAACCCATGTAGCAGTATGTGATGAGTGAAGCAATGGAGATTCCCAGCAGAGTGTATTTCATGCCTTTGTTCTTCTGGAAGTTGCTTGCGAAACCTGCTGCAGCCACAACGAGCATGATTACATACTGTATGATAGTAACCGAACTGCCTGCCCAGAAAGAGTCGGCAGCGGGTTGTGTGAGGTCAAGGTTGCATTGCAGCATGTTGACGGCATACTTCTGGAATGGGAAGATAGCCGAATAGTAAAGCACGCACAGAAGAGCTACAATCCAGAAGCCGCTGTCGGTGAGAATCTTTCCAAGGTCGGAAATCTTGAATGGGTCGTCTTTTTCTTCGGCCTCGCCTGTCTGGGCATCGAGTTTCTTGTCCATGAAGAAATAAACGATTGTCATAATGAGGGCGATACACATGAGAACAACGCCGAAAGCAACTGAACGTGACACGCTTACAGCACCGCCAAGACGTGCGAAGTATGGCGAGAAAATCATACATGTTGCAACTCCAAGACGAGCAAGTGCCATCTCAGAACCCATCGCTAGTGCCATCTCGCGTCCCTTGAACCACTTAACAATACCGCGGCTCACGGTGATACCGGCCATCTCACAACCGCAACCGAATATCATGAAACCGCATGCGGCGAACTTCGCAGATGCTGGCATCCCCTCATAGAATGGAGAAACACCTAGTTCATCAAACAAAGGAATGTAGTTAAGGTTGTTGGTGAACCATGTCTCAAGGCCGCTTCCTGCAAAAGCATCGCTAACAGCATACCATTTGATGATTGCTCCGATGAGCATGACTGCTGCTGAAAGAACTGCCGTGAAACGGACACCCATCTTATCAAGAATGATACCTGCGAAGATGAGGAAGAAAGCGAAGACGTTGAGGAACACCTCAGAGCCCTGCATTGTGCCGAAGGCTAATGAGTCCCAACCGCGTGTTTCCTGCATGAGGTCCTTGATAGGGGAGAGAATGTCCATAAAGATATAACTGCAGAACATCGCTAATGCCAGCAGCAGGAGGGCAGTCCATCGCATGCCCGCCGAGTCTCTAAGTGTTTTCTTGATAACTTGTGTCATTGTATTTTTTGATTAATTGTTTTTCTTTGTTTCGTTATGACGGCGTTACGTTATTCCGTTACAACGACATGTTATGGTTTTATTATTTCAACCACCTGTCTAACCAGTTGAAGAATGTGCGCTGCCAGAGTATTCCGTTCTGTGGTTTCAGCACCCAATGGTTCTCATCGGGGAAGATAAGCAGTTCGGCTGGGATACCGCGGAGGCGTGCTGCATTAAACGCTCCCATGCCTTGGTTGTAGTTGATGCGATAATCCTTCTCTCCATGAATGCAGAGTATAGGCGTATCCCATTTATCTACAAACTTGTGAGGTGAGTTGTCGTATGTCTTCTTTGCATTTGCTGTCTGGTCTTTGTTCCAGAATGCATCGTCATATTCCCAGTTTGAGAACCACACCTCTTCGGTATCTGTGTACATCGACTCAAGGTTGAAAGCGCCATCGTGGGCAATGAAACACTTGAAACGCTTGTCGTGATGACCTGCCAAATAGTAAACCGAGAAACCGCCGAATGATGCGCCAACCGCGCCAAGACGGTCTTTGTCAACGTATGGCAAGTTGTTGGCGGCGTCATCGATAGCTGTAAGATAGTCATCCATGCATTGTCCTGTCCAGTCACCTGATATTTGCTCACACCATTCGCTGCCAAATCCAGGAAGTCCGTGGCGGTTAGGTGCTACAACAACATATCCCTGAGAAGCCATAATCATAAAGTTCCAACGATAACTCCAGAACTGGCTAACGGGACTTTGTGGTCCTCCTTCACAGAATAGTAATGTAGGATACTTCTTGTTCTCGTCAAAGTTAGGAGGCAGAATTACCCAATAGAGCATTTGCTTGCCATCAGTTGTGTTTACCCAACGCTGTTGTACTTTTGGCTTTCCGAGTTGTGAAAGGATATGCTCATTCTCCTGAGTGATTTGTTTTATGTTTGAGGAAACCATTGGAAATGCATTATCGCTTTTCTTTGCTTTCCCAGGAGTAATCACGTAGAGGTCAGCGGGAGTCGTATAGGAATGACGTTCAGCGAGAATCTGCTTGCCGTTGTTCATCATTTGCAGGCTACCAAAGTCGGCCCAGTCAGAAGAAAGCTGTTTGATTTCACCCTTCCAGTTGATGGAGTATAAGTTTTCTGTAGCGTGCCATACTCCGATGAAATATATCATTGCATCTTTGGTGTCGCTCCAGCAGAATTCATCAACGTTAGAGTCAAATGATTCGGTCATGTATTTCTTGCTTCCTGTCTCGAAGTCATATACACAAAGTCTTTGGCGGTCACTTTCGTAACCGTTGCGAGCCATTGACAACCAAGCAATATGCTTTCCGTCGGGAGAGAACTGCGGGTTCTGGTCGTATCCCGGGTTGTTCTTCATGTTCTCAGGTGCGTTGACACTCTGATACTTCATTGTCTTTGTGGCGTCTATCTTTGGCTCAACATAACCTTCAGTCTTACAAAGATTAGTTGTTTCGCGCGTACCTATATTATATAAATATATGTCGGTGTCGGTGGAAATCATATATTCCACACCCACTTTCTTTCTGCTTGTATAGGCAATGCACTTTGAGTCAGGACTCCAGTCGATTTGCTCGATACCTCCGAAAGGCTTAACCGGGCACTCGAATGGTTCGTCCTTCATGATGTCTATGCCTTCAGAAATCTTGCCGTTTGCCACATCTGCCAAGAAAGGATGGGGTATAGTTTCCACATATTCGTCCCAATGGCGATAGTTAAGGTCGGTAACCAGTCGTCCTGTTGCTTTCGGCAGGTCCTCAGGATTCTCCTTGATGCTTTCGTGGAAAGGTATTTGTTTCACAAGCACCACATGCTTTCCGTCGGGTGAGAACTTAAAAGCATCGATGCCAGTTTCATCATTAGTCATTTGCTGGCGGTCGGTTCCGTCGGGCAACATGCTCCATATCTGACCACCTGTGATGAATGCTATTCGCTTTCCTCCCTCTATCCAAGCAGCATCGGTTTCACTCTTGGCAGAAGCGGTGAGCAGCTTTTGACCAGAGCCATCAGCATTCATAATGTACAAAACATGGTGACTCTTGTTTTCCTTAACGCTATAGTACGCCACGTTGTATACTATCTGCTTTCCGTCTGGCGATGAAGCATAGCCTCCTATGCGTCCCATAGCCCACAACGCCTCTGGTGTCATGCGGTCGCTTGCCAGTTTGATGTTGCTTTTAAGAATCGGTCGTGCCATCTCTTGTTGAGCATTAATCGTTGCTGCACTTGCTATTAGCATGGCGGCAGCCAAAGTCAGAGCCTTTTTCATATTATAGATTATCATTTCTTTTGCTGTTGTTCGCGCATGCGCCTCATCTCTTCAGCCTGCTTTTGCATCTGCTCTAAGCGGGCAGCAAATCCGCTCTGTTTCTTCGGATTGTTCTTGTTCTCCTTATAGCGAGCCTCCAAAATCGCAAGAAGTTTTTCGTCATTGGTTGTCTTGCGCAATGTCCACATGATGGCGGCACTAAAGAAGAGCGAGATGAAATAGTAGAAGTTAAGACCTGATGAATAGTCGTTGAACATGAAGAAGAACATTACCGGCATAAGGTACATCATCCATTGCATCATCTTCATCTGCTCAGCCTGCTGGCCAACCATCTGGTCGCGCTGCTGGCGCATTGTCATCCATGAATAGAGAACGTTGGCAATACAGAAGAGAATACATGTGAGTGACAGGTGGTCTCCAATGAGCCAGAGATTCTTTCCCCATTCAATGATAGGGTCGTATGTAGAAAGGTCGTCAATCCAGAGGAAGCTCTCGCGACGCAATTGAATTGCGTTAGGCACGAAATTGAACATCGCAATCCAGATAGGCATTTGAATAAGCATAGGCAGACATCCGCTCAGAGGCGACACTCCATAACGAGAGTACATCTGCATCATAGCCTGTTGCTTCATCATCTGGTCCTCCGGTTTGTCGTACTGCTTTGTTGCCTCGTCGAGTTTCGGCTTCAGTACACGCATCTTTGCTGATGACATGTAGCTCTTCTTGACCATTGGGAACGTTATAACCTTAAGAAGCAGCGTTATAAGGATAAGCACGATGCCCATTGGAAGTCCCAGTTTGGTGAGCCAGTCGAAAACATAAAGCGTGAACCATCTGTTTATGATGCGGAAGAGAGGCCATCCGAGATATACCAAACGCTCAAGATCGAGGTCCTTGCCAAATGTGCTTTGCTTCTCTACAGCCTGCAAGAGACGGAAGTCGTTAGGACCGAAATAGAACTCAAGTTCTGTTGGTGTGGCACCCTTCGGGTCGAATGTGGTCTTTACTTTAGCACCATATTGCTTAAGATAGTTTGACCCTTTCTCTTGCGGAAGTGATGTCATGAGCGAGTTGTTGGCAAAACCGTCCTTTGAAATCATCACAGCTGAGAAGAACTGATTTTTGAAAGCCACCCAGTCGAGGGCCTCTTCTATCTTCTCGTCAGCATACTCCTTAGTTTCGTTAAGATAGTCGGTGCTGCCGCCTTTTTCTTTATAGGTGAGTGTAGAGTAGCGGTTCTCGAATGTAAAACCTCTCTCTTGTTGTTTGCAACGCTCGTCCCATTGGATGTCAACGCTGTTCATTGTCGGTGGGAAGAGTCCTTCCATACCCTTGGCAACAATTGACATGTGTAGCATATAGTCCTTTCCGAGCAGGTATTTCATTTCGAGTGTCTTGCCGTTTGCTGCTTGTGCGGTCAGCGTTACGGTAGTGTCTGTTTGCTCGGAAGGGGTGAAATACATGTCGGCGGTATTGATGTTAATGTCCTTTCCGGCAAGCATGAACTTCAGTTGCTGGTCGTTTTTATCGAAAAGAATGAGGTCCTTGTTGTTCTCTCGGTCCTCAAAGTCTTTGATGACGGCCTTGTTTACTGTTCCGCCCTTTGTTCCCAAGGTCAGTTCCACCTTTGAGTTCTTAAGAACAATAGGAGCATCTGTGCCGCTAAGTGCATTGTGGAATAGGGCAGAAGTGTCCTTCAAGGCTTCCTTTATCTTGTCGTTTTCTTTCTCTTTTTCCGACTTTGCCTTGTCAGCCAGTTCCTTTTCTGCCTTTTCTTTGTTCACCTGTGCTATTGAGTCCTGTATCATCTGCTGCCTTATCTGCTCCTCTGACGGGCGATTCCACCAGCTGAATCCGATGAACACAAGTGCTATGAGCACAAATCCAATGATAGTTTTCTTGTCCATTTCTTTATTTTGTTTTTTCTTTTTCGATATTATTAGTCGTTTACATTCAACAAAGTTGAATTTTGCAATACAAAGTGCAAAATTACAAATTTTCTCTAACATGACAAAACTTAAACATATGTTTTGGCAAAATAATTTTCCATTGCCAGGCAAAGAGATAGTTGACAGCAACATATTTTGACATGCTTAGCATGCCATTTACTTATATTTTCCATTTTATTTTCCTATTACAAAATATTATTTGTATCTTTGCAGGGTCATAAATTAAAAACATTGTGCAAATGAAAACAAGGTATTCAATATTCCGGTATTTATTATTGTTCGCATTCTTTGTCTGCGGAAGTGTTGCGAATGCACAGTTGCCTAATGAGAAGTTTGGTAAGCCATCAAGTATGGAATGGGAATTTTCAGGTTGGGGAGATGCTGTTGGCGCTGACGCCATCGTCTTGTGCAAGACGATGAATGTGACTTATCAGCTTTTAGACCAAGTATCTAACTACAATCAGTCGGACTCTGAACTTGGCTCTGATAATATTACGGATTTCAGCAAGAATCAGATTGACGACAGCAGTATCCTTGTTAAATATGAGTTCAGGTTACGCACAAAGATATTGAAGCCAGAAGGCGCCAAGCATGCAAATATTGACATCGTTTACTTTAATATCGATGATAAAAGGATTATCAGCGCAGATGAAATCACGGACATGAAAGTTCGGGTCTTCACCAAGAACGAGAAGGGAAAGGTGGAGAAAAGAAACGTAGATGTAACCTCATTTGAGAGTGAGCGTGTTGATGAAAACTACATGGTGATTCACGTGAACGTGCCTGATGTTCAGGCTGGAAGCATCATCGAATACCAGTATAACATCACGAGCTCCCGTCCGTCTTTCCTTTACGATTGGGTATTCCAGGAGTGCATACCAACGTTACATACTAAATGTGATATAGACATCCCTGCTATGTTGCAGTTCAATATGAATGCTCCTATCAACAAACTTATAAAGTCGAACGTTGTGGTGGGACAGCTGGCATATGACGTAAACAGGTCTGACTTGAAGCGAGCCAAGACTTGCTGGACCAACCACTATACAATTGTTGGTGACTATATTCTTCCTGAAGGCATGCAGATGGGACGCAATCAGAATGGTGCTGGCGGCGAGAAGGAAGTGACGGCAGAGAAAATTGCCAACTTCACAAGCAAGATAACCAATCCTAACGTCACGCTTCCTGCCTATATACCTGAAGGCAGTACACACCTGAAAATCAAATAATTGCTAGTGCTTTTATGAACAAATTGTTTATCTCTTCTTTGCTTGCTTTGCTGCCTTGCGTTTCGTTTGGAGCGCCGTCTGACTCGTTAATAGTCAAGCAGTACATGGATTCCTTATACAAGTGTAAGGAGGTAATTGACAATACCGATTATCCAGATGTTGATGCAAGATATTACCGACTCTTTGCGCCGCCAACGTTCTATCATTCTCCTGCAAGTAAGGGATTGAGTTTCAGAGGCGCGTCACTCAGCGGCGACGAGGTAGACAATGCTATCGACAAGGCTCTGCTCTCGATGTATCTTAGGCGTCCAGATTTGCTTGAAAATAGCGAGAACCATCTGACGGCTTCTGGCGGAGTAGACGGGAACCTCGTACAACCTATAAAGCAAGATGTGGTGTTGGCCGACAAGGTTGACCCCATTATAGAAGACCCTGTGACTGAACCGGTTGAAGTGTTGGTTACAAAACCTAACTTCTGGGTGTTCAAGGGCGACTATTCGTTGCAGTTCCTTCAGAACTACATTTCAAGCAACTGGTATAAGGGTGGTGAGAGTAACTACTCTATGCTTGGTATTGTGACGATGGAAGCCAATTACAACAACAAGCAGAAGGTGAAGTGGGACAACAAGCTTGAGCTGAAAATGGGCTTCATGACATCGCGAAGTGACTCTCTGCACAGGTTTAAGACATCAGAAGACCTCATCCGTCTTACGTCAAAACTTGGTTTGCAGGCCTCAAAGAGGTGGTACTATACATTGCAGATGATTGCTGAAACGCAGTTCACGAAGGGTTACAAGAGCAACGACCCGATGGTTTATAGCGACTTCCTCTCGCCTTTCAAGCTCAACCTCTCTCTCGGTATGGCTTATAACGTGGAGTGGTTTAAGAAGAAGCTGACGGGAAATATCAACATTTCTCCTATCGCCTACAACTTCCGATATGTTGACCGCGTGGCGCTTGCACCATATTTTGGTTTAAAGGAAGGCCGTCATGTGCTTCACGACATCGGTTCTTCGTTGACGGCAGACCTCACTTGGCAAATAGCGGAGAACATAAAATGGAAGACTCGTCTCTATGCCTTCACGTCATACAAACGTGCCGAAATAGAGTGGGAGAACACGTTCTCGTTCATGTTCAACAAGTATATCTCGGCCAATCTCTTTGTTTATCCACGCTTCGACGATGGCGTTACGCGTGACGGCCATCATGGATACTTCCAGCTGAAGGAATACTTCTCGCTCGGATTTAATTATTCCTTCTAGTCTCACTTGTGTCCTTTGGCATTCTCAGAGATGCCCTTTTGCATTGTCAAAGATGTCCTTTCGCATTGCCAAAAGGCATCTCTTGGAACATGAAAGATATACCTTTGAGAATTCGGCGATATGCTTTTCGCTAGTGAAAACAAAAACACCTTTCAGGCAGATGCCCGAAAGGTGTCGTTGTTTTATATCTAACGACGTTGCTTATTCTGTCATCTCGCCTTCTATGTAAAGACGAGTCATCTCTACAGCGCCGTTAGTTCTAACTGTAATATTCTTCTTGAAATGACCAAATGGCTTTCCTGTGCCGTTATATGTAACACTTACTTCTCCCTTCTGACCAGGAGCAATAGGTGTCTTGGTATAGGCAGCGACGGTACAACCGCAACTTGCAACTGCCTGATTGATTACCAACGGAGCATTCCCGACATTGGTAAACGTGAACGTGCATTTCTGAACTGGAGACTTCTCGGAGAAAGTTCCAAAGTTGTGTGTTGTCTTGTCGAACTTGATGTCTGCCTTGTTTTGAGCTGATGCATAGCCAAAAGTGCAGAGCATCATCAATGTCATAATGATAATCTTTTTCATCTTTATAAGTGTTTAATTCGTTTATACTGCTTTGTTGACAATATGACTATTTTGCAAGTCAATGGTTTAACGTTTGCAAAAGTAATAATTTATTATGAATGATGTTTCCTCTGGCTCAATTATTATCATTATTTAATATTTAACGGGTATAAAAATGCGGAAAATTTTGCTCTTTGGGCAGAAATGATTACCTTTGCATTCAAATTATTCTAAGATATAAAATGTACAGAACAAACACATGTGGAGAATTGCGCCTGACCGACGCTGGCAAGGAGGTTACTCTTGCTGGATGGGTGCAACGCGTGAGAAAGATGGGCGGAATGACATTCGTGGATGTACGCGATCGTTACGGCATCACCCAGATAGTTTTCAATGAGTCGGTAGATGCTGACTTGTGCGCTATGGCTAATAAGCTCGGACGCGAGTATTGCATACAGATTAAAGGTGTGGTAAGCGAGCGTCAGAGCAAGAATCCTAAGATGCCGACTGGTGACATTGAGATTCTTGCAAAGCAACTCAATATTCTCAGCGAGAGCATAACGCCTCCTTTCACTATCGAGGACAATACTGATGGCGGCGACGACATTCGCATGAAGTATCGCTATCTTGACCTTCGCCGCTCGGCGGTAAGGAAGAATCTGGAACTTCGCCATAGAATGACTATTCTCATCCGTAACTTCCTCGACTCAAAGGAGTTCATTGAGGTGGAAACACCTATTCTTATAGGTTCTACTCCTGAAGGAGCGCGCGATTTCGTTGTGCCTTCAAGAATGAATCCCGGACAGTTCTATGCTTTGCCGCAAAGTCCGCAGACGTTGAAGCAATTGCTTATGGTGAGTGGTTTCGACCGTTATTTCCAGATTGCTAAGTGCTTCCGCGACGAGGACCTTCGTGCTGACCGTCAGCCAGAGTTTACTCAAATTGACTGCGAGATGTCATTTGTTGACCAGGACGATGTCATCGACCTCTTTGAGGATATGGCTCGTCATCTGTTCAAGGAGGTGCGCGGCGTTGAGCTGCCTGCAAAACTTCAGCAGATGTCTTGGCATGAGGCGATGAAGCGTTTCGGTTCTGACAAGCCCGATCTTCGCTTCGGAATGGAGTTTGTTGAGCTTATGGACGTGCTTAAAGGTACGGGTTCATTCCCCGTGTTCAATGATGCTAATTACATAGGTGGCATCTGCGTTCCTGGATGTGCTAACTATACTCGCAAGCAACTCGACCAACTTACCGACTTCGTTAAGTCGCAACAGGTTGGCGCAAAAGGTCTTGTATACGTTAAGTTCAACGAAGACGGAACCGTAAAGAGCAGCATAGACAAGTTCTATACACCAGAGGTATGGCAGTCGTTGAAGGAAAAAGTGGGCGCAAATGATGGTGACCTCGTGCTTATACTGAGTGGAGACAATGCTAATAAGACACGCGTTCAACTTTGTGCACTTCGTCTTGAAATGGGTGACAGGTTAGGATTGCGCGACAAGAACAAGTTTGAGTGCCTGTGGATAATCGACTTCCCGTTGTTCGAGTGGAGTGATGAAGAACAGCGACTCATGGCAACGCACCATCCGTTCACGATGCCTAATCCTGATGATATTCCTCTCCTTGAAGAGCATCCAGAGCGAGTGAGGGCCAAGGCGTACGACTTTGTCTGCAACGGCATTGAAGTGGGTGGCGGTTCTCTGCGTATTCACGACGGCAAACTTCAAGAAAAGATGTTCCAGATATTGGGGTTCACGCCAGAAAAGGCGATGGCTCAGTTTGGATTCCTTATAAATGCGTTTAAATATGGAGCTCCGCCACATGCTGGTCTTGCTTTCGGCCTTGATCGCTTCGTAAGCATTATGGCCGGTTTAGACAGCATTCGCGACTGTATTGCGTTCCCAAAGAACAATAGTGGTCGTGACGTGATGCTCGATGCACCAGGATACCTCGATCCAAAACAATTGGAGGAATTGAATCTCGAATTAAAACTCGAAGAATAACTGCACTTCCATCTTTGATGTATGTCAAGAAAATGACGTAAATTGCTGAAAATCTGCTGTTATGTGGTAATAGGATTGAACATTTTTACTACCTTTGCACTCAGAAAATTAAGGTTGAATAAGATTCAATCAGGATTAATAATAATTTCAAAAATAACATGGCAGAAAAGAAAGCAACAAAGGCAGCAGCTACAACAACAAAGAAGGCTGCAGCTCCAAAGAAGGAAACAGTAAAGAAAGTAGCAGCAAAGAAGGCTGAACTCGTTATCAACGCTGAGAACGTAGGTTTCAAGGCAGGTGATGTTTATCAGGCTCTCGCATCAGAGGCAAAGGCACTTACCGTTGCAGAGATTGCGAAGGTGGCTAAGATCAGCAATGAGGAGGTTCTCCTCGGTCTTGGATGGCTGCTTAAGGAGGGTAAGGTAAAGGACGAGGCTAACAAGGTTGTTCTTGCCTAATTACAGAGAAAGAGATTTCATTTCAAATATGGGAAGAACTGGGTGCACAATGCATTCCGGTTCTTCTTTTGTTTTTAAGACGATGGCTTCAAATTACGATAATACGATACTTAAAGTTCTCGCAGAGGCAGGAGACACAGGCATGAGCGTGCAGAAAATAGCGCGTCATGTGTTTAATGCTTCTAATTCGTTCTTTGAACCTGTTGCTTACGATGATGTGCGTCGTTATGTACAGCAATATGTGCTCCGCAATTCTAAAGGAACAGATGCTTTGCTTCTGAATAATGGACAACGGGGAACATATAAGATTAATCCTAATTCAGCGCAATCTCAGCAATTAATGCTGATGTTCTCAGATGATGAAGATGAAGATACTGGGAAATGTGATGATAAAGATCTCTCGTTGTCTTTGTTCTGAACTATTACCTTAACTCGGAAATAATAATATAACTAAAACTTTAAATACTATGCAAAGAGAATGGAAAACAATAAAGGACTTCAAGGAGATTCTTTTCGAGAAGTATAACCACATTGCGAAGATTACAATCAACCGTCCTCGTTATCGTAATGCCTTTACTCCATTGACAACACTTGAGTTGTCGCAGGCTTTCAGTTATTGCCGTGAATCGTCAGACATTCGTGTAGTTATACTTACAGGAGCAGGAGATAAGGCTTTCTGCTCAGGAGGCGACATGCATGTAAAAGGTCGTGGCGGTTATATTGACGAACAAGGAATGCCTCGTTTGAGCGTCCTTGATGTGCAGATGCAGATACGCCGGCTTCCAAAGCCTGTAATTGCAATGGTTAATGGATATGCTATTGGAGGCGGTCACGTTCTTCATGTTGTTTGTGACCTTACCATAGCATCTGAGAATGCTATCTTCGGACAGACAGGTCCTAAAGTCGGATCTTTTGATGCAGGTTTCGGCTCAAGTTATCTTGCAAGAATTGTTGGCCAAAAGAAAGCTCGTGAGATATGGTTCCTTTGCAAACAGTATGATGCTCAAGAGGCAGAGCGCATGGGACTTGTCAATAAAGTGGTTCCTTTTGATCAACTTGAAGACACTTGTGTAGAATGGGCAGAGATTATGATGGAGCGTTCGCCACTTGCATTACGCATGATTAAGGCAGGACTTAATGCCGAACTTGATGGTCAGGCAGGCATACAGGAACTTGCGGGTGATGCAACTATGCTTTACTATACTATGGATGAAGCCCAAGAAGGAGGCAAGGCATTCCTGGAAAAGCGCAAGCCCGATTTCGAGAAGTATCCATATTTCCCATAAGAAGCGTCTTAATCGATTTAATTCAAGTAGTATGCGATTTGAGATAAAGGAGAAAACGTTACACTTTAAACAACCAGCAGGCACTTCGCGAGGTGTTTATACTACGCGCCGTTCATGGTTTGTCACGTTGAGAGACGATGAGGGAAATCGCGGAGTGGGAGAGTGCGCCCCGTTGCCAAACCTCTCTTGTGACGACATTCCTGAATATTACAATATACTCTATGGTTTTGCCAAGAGCTTGTGTGATAATGGCGAACTTTCAATAAATGATTTAAGGCATTATCCTTCCATGTTGTTTGGTCTTGAAACGGCATTGATGTCTTTATGCCCTAATAATCATCACTTGTTCGACACTCCGTTTGCTAAAGGCAAGGAAGGTATTCCCATTAATGGACTCGTATGGATGGGCAGTTACGAGGAAATGCTGCCACGTATGGAAGAGAAACTAAGGCTTGGTTTTAGATGTGTGAAGATAAAGATAGGTGCTATTGATTTTGATGATGAGTTAAGGTTGTTGTCCCTCATACGCAAACGTTTCTCAAAAGAAACTATCGAATTGCGAGTAGATGCAAATGGCGCATTTGCCCCTTCAGAAGCACTTAAGAAGATTGAACAATTGTCACGTTATGATATACATTCAATCGAACAACCGATAAAACAAGGTCAATGGGAGGCTATGTCAAGGCTTTGTAAAAGTGCATCCCTGCCTATCGCACTTGACGAGGAACTTATTGGTATTAATGATATAGAAAAGAAGGAAGAGCTGCTTGATGTTATACGTCCTCAATATATTGTTCTTAAACCATCCCTTCATGGTGGTATGGTGGGCACGCGAGAGTGGATAAAGCTTGCAGAACAACGAGGCATTGGCTCATGGATTACAAGCGCACTTGAAAGTAATGTCGGTCTTAATGCTATTGCTCTTCTTTGTGCAGATGTTTATGGTCCTAAGATAACATTTCCGCAAGGACTTGGTACAGGACAACTGTTCACCGACAATATTCCGATGCCTTTGAAGATATGCGGCGATGAATTGTGGATTAGCGAGTGATAATGTAACATTAGGACAGATGGAGATATTTAACAAGAAACTATTTGGTCAGGCCATCCGATTTTGTATTGTAGGAGTTATGGCCGTTGCGATTCATTATGCTATTTATCTACTGTTAAAACAGTGGATGGTTCATGTGGTTGCTTTCGCAATAGGATACTTCATTAGTTTTATTGCTAATTTCTTCATGACCGCAAAGTTCACATTCAAGAAGGATGCGACAACAAAAAAAGGAGTGGGCTTTTTAGGTGCCCATATCATTAATTTCATCCTTCAGACATCTTTGCTTCAACTGTTCTTGTGGTTAGGAGTTAACGAGAATTTTGCCCCGATACCGGTTTATTGTATTGCTGTTCCCGTTAACTTCATGCTTGTGAGGTTTGTCTTTAGAAAGTAAAAGACCATGTTTCGTAGAGTGATTAGGGTATAATCGCTATCTCATAGATGCCAAAACGCGTAATGATTAGGCCTTAATCACTACGCGTTTTGATATATATAGCATACCTGCTGGTATTATAGCATGCCTTTAGTTGATGGCAACTGGAAATGATTAACATCACGACGTACCGCCATCTTTAACGCTCTTGCCAATGCTTTGAATATTCCTTCAATCTTATGATGCTC
This sequence comes from uncultured Prevotellaceae bacterium, assembly GCA_900315095.1. GTDB lineage: Bacteria > Bacteroidota > Bacteroidia > Bacteroidales > Bacteroidaceae > Prevotella. The sequence goes on from OMXS01000014.1 coordinate 58,639, forward strand.
GTTTGTGCCCTCAGCCTTAATGTTGAGATTCATTCGGGCAGAATCTGAAAGACTCTTGAAGAAATGTAGGAACATCTCTGTTGGCATTTCGCCAATGCGCTCACGATGGAACTCTGCATCCCACACCAGCCACGGTCGACCGCCGAAATCGAGTGCCACTTGGCAAAGACAGTCGTCCATAGGCAAACAATATCCATATCTCTCTATTCCTCTTTTGTCTCCCAGCGCTTTGCTTATGCATTCGCCGAGAGCAAGTGCCGTGTCTTCTATTGTGTGATGTTCATCCACATTCAAATCTCCATTCACTTTAATGTCAAGGTCAATCATTCCGTGACGTGCAATTTGCTCTAGCATGTGGTCAAAGAATCCTAGACCTGTAGAGATGTTACTCTTTCCATTACCGTCAAGATTCAGCGAGATGTCTATATCCGTCTCGGCGGTTGTGCGTTTCACGCTTGCTTTGCGTTCGCCAGCAAATACAATCTCTGCAATCTTGTCCCAAGTCATGTTGTCACCAAGAATCAATGACTTGGCGCCAAGGTTTTGTGCTAACTGCCTGTCGGTTTCTCGGTCGCCAATAACATAGCTTTCTGCCATGTTATATTCAGGATTGTTTATGTAATTGACTAACATTCCGATACCTGGTTTGCGGTTTGGGTGGTTGTCCTCGGGGAAATGACGGTCAATCAGTTGGTCCGCAAACTTTATTCCTTCGCCTTCAAGCGTCTTAATGATGAAATTATGCACCGGCCAGAATGTGTCTTCTGGGAACGACGGAGTGCCAAGTCCATCCTGGTTGCTAACCATTATAAGTTCGTAGTCGGTATGTTTGCTTATAAAAGAAAGTGCACCAATAGCGCCTTCTACAAACTCCAGTTTCTCAAAAGAATCTATTTGCTCGTCGGCAGGTTCCTTGATAAGCGTGCCGTCACGGTCAATCATTAATAGCTTTTTCATATTCCTTTATTCTTGTTGTTATAGAACCATATTGATAGTAAATGCAGAAGAACTGCCATAACCATATGAATGAACATGCAATTGTGGCAATAAAGGCGGCGAGGAATATTAACAAAGGTTGGGTTGCTGGCATTCCTGAAGGATCGCCAAGGTATATGCCAAGCGCATCTTGCATGCTTGCCATTACAATTACACCGAGAGGAGCGGCAAGAAGCGATGCCAACAGCATGCTGATAAGCATTACCACGAAGACGGTTAGGAACAAGCGCCAGAAGTGACGCAAGCCAATGAGATAGTTCTTTCCAAACACACTACCCAGTTTCAAGTCGTCTTCGGCAAGATATCTCATACCGCTGTAGCATACCGGAAGCATAATTATCATTCCGAGCAGCATTAAACCGAAGGCGATAAGTATGTGTATGTATAGCACTCCAATATTCCAGATTAAAACGAGAGATATGCTGATGGCATAATAAACTATCAAGAAAGCGATGTAAATGAGCGCAAATAATAATGCAAGGCGCAATGCCCTCATGATGTTTGGTTTTGTCTTCTGTTCTTTCAATGCTGCCATGATGCTGCCGGAAGCACATGCGTAAAGGAATATCTCGGCAATCACAGCCACGAAAGCAATGCCCCATAGCACCAAAGTCGTGGTGGGATTCTTCTCTGACATTATCATCGTGCATGCACTATATACGATGCCAGATGCCACAGCAAATCCAATGACCCACGGCCACAAGCGTCGCATCCATAGTTTCATGTTCTGGGACAACAACCTATAAGCAGTTGCCGTGATAGCCGAAAGGCTTCGGCTTTTCATGTGGTTCTCTATTTTCAGTTTGTTCATAATGTTTTTGTAATTATTATCTTGTTTAGAATCCAATGGCTTTTCCCGCTTGATAAACTATTGCAGAGACAATCCAAGCCAGTCCAGTAGTGTAACATGCGGTGAAAAGTGCCCATTTCCATGAACCAGTTTCACCTTTTATTGCCGCAATCGTTGCGATGCACGGGAAATAGATGAGCACGAAGAGCAGATAGGCAAAGGCAATGAGCGGAGTGATGCCGTCTGCCGTCATCTTTTGCCTAAGGTTAGCGTACCTTTCACTTTGGTCTTCAATAGTGTCGTCGGCAACTTCCTCATCATTGGCATACAGCACTCCCATAGTGGAAGCAACGATTTCCTTAGCGCCAACGCCAGCAATTAGAGACACATCCAGTTTCCAGTCAAACCCCTGTGGTCTGAACACAGGTTCTATGGTCTTTCCAATCCTTCCTATATAACTTTGCTCTTGTTGCTCCTGTTGTGGCAGAGAGTCGTCGTGAGGGAAGTATCCCAACGCCCAAACGATGATACTTGCCACGAGGATAATGCCTCCCATCTTCTTCAGGTATTGCTTTCCTTTTTCCCAGGTATGTCTGCCAATGGCTTTAGCAGTAGGGAAACGGTAGGGCGGCAACTCCATTACAAAGGGCGTGTCTTCACCTTTGATTAGGAATTTGCTGAACACTCGGCTCATCAGCACAGCCAGAATGATACCTATTGAATATAGCAGAATCATTATAGGTGTCTGATATTTCACGGCGGAGAATGTTCCCACTATCATAATATAAATAGGTAAGCGGGCGGAACAACTCATCAATGGAAGCACGAGCATAGTGATCAGCCTTGAGCGTCTGCTTTCAATAGTCCTTGTGGCCATAACTGCTGGCACGTTACATCCGAATCCCATAATCAACGGAATGAATGATTTGCCGTGAACGCCCATACTATGCATCAACTTGTCCATAATGAAAGCGGCGCGCGCCATGTATCCAGAATCCTCCATAAAGGAGATGAACATATAGAGGATAAGTATCTGCGGGAGGAATATAATCACCGACCCTACACCAGCAATAGCGCCATCAACAATCATCGCACGCAGCGGTCCTTCGGGCATAATGCCGTTAAGCCAGTCGGAAAGTGCGCCGACTCCTGCATCAATCCAGTCCATCGGGTATTGTCCGATGTTGAATGTCACGAAGAACATGAAGAATATAAGCAGGAAGAATAACGGGAATCCAAGCCACTTATGCGTGACTAAAGCGTCAATCTTGTGTGTAATCTTGTAGTTGTCGGTATCTTTTCCTGTTGCATATCCAATTTCTTTCAGCGCTCCATGAATGAAACCATATTTAGCATCCATCACGGCCGTTTCAGAATCTTCGTGCGTTTCCTCTTTCAATCGCTCTGCCGCATCGTCACGATGCTTTATTATCTCGTCGTAGTCGGGCAGTTTACTAATGGCATTCTCAATCTCCTTGTCGTGCTCGAGCAATTTTATGGCAAGATAGCGCGTGGAGAATTGACGTCTCACCTCCCTGTATTGCTTAAGGTGCTCCTGCATTTCGGCTATTGCATTCTCGATGTAGGTGCCGTGATTGATGTGTATATGTCGAACAGGAGTTTTCTTATAGGTTCCCTCATACACCTGAATTATGGTGGTGAATAGCTCTTCAACGCCGTCGCCCGACTTGAATACAGTAGGCACAAGCGGGAATCCGAGCAACTCACTCAGCTTATTGCTATCGAGCCTGTCGCCTCTTGTTTCAATCTCGTCATACATATTGAGCGCACCCACCATAAGAATGTTCATATCAATGAGTTGCGTTGTCAAGTATAAGTTTCGCTCGAGGTTGCTCGTGTCGATAACATTCAGTACGATATCAGGCGTTTTTTCAACTATTTGCTTTCTCACATAAAGTTCCTCTGGGGAATATGCTGAGAGTGAATAAGTGCCTGGCAGGTCAACGAGATTGAACTTGTAACCTTTGAAAATGGCAACTCCTTCCTTAGCATCTACGGTTACTCCAGAGTAGTTTCCGACTCTCTCATGCGCTCCGCTGGCAAAGTTGAAAAGCGAAGTCTTGCCGCAATTCGGGTTGCCTACAAGCGCCACGTTTATCTCACGATGTTTTTCAAGCGCTTGCGAGTGATACTTTACCTTGTCGCTACCTATTGTCAGGTGTCCTTCTTCTACATCATAATTCTCGTGGGGCATCTCGCTTAAGGTCTTGACCACCTCAACCTGGGCGGCTTCGGTATGTCTCAATGAGATTTCATAACCCATAATCTTGTATTTGACTGGGTCTTTTAGAGGGGCATTGACCAACACCTCAACGGTCTTCCCCTTGATGAATCCCATCTCAATGATACGTTTTCGGAATCCTCCATGTCCGGATACCTTAACGATAATTCCTTTTTCGCCTGTCTTTAACTCTGATAATTGCATAATAATTTGGGTTTAATCATGCAAAGTTACGTATTAATAGCGAGATTGCGTTTGTTTCTTTATTAAAATACCTACAAATTATGAGTCGTGAGGAAGGTTTCTGCACGTTTCAAATCATCAGGTGTGTCGATGCCTATGGTCTCAGCATCGGTAATGCCAACCTTGATTGTGTAGCCGTTCTGGAGCCACCGCAATTGCTCAAGACTTTCCGCAATTTCGAGTGAAGATTGTGGAAGTGAGGTTATCTCTTGAAGCACTTCTCTGCGATAGGCATAAAGTCCGATATGCTTAAGGAACGGGAATGATTTCAGCCATTCGGCCTTCTCCTTTCCTCTAATGAAAGGAATGATGCTTCGGCTGAAGTACATAGCGCGACTATTGTTGTCTACTACAATCTTCGGAGAGTTGGGATTGAGCAGCATTTCGAAGTCTTGTTCTTCTGTAAAAGGTTTTCCGAGGGTCGCTATTTGTGTGCTCTCGTCGTCGAAACAACGGCATACTGTCTCTATCTGCTCGGGCAGAATGAATGGCTCGTCGCCCTGAACGTTGATAATAACGTCGGCATCTGTGCCCAGTTTTTCAGCCGCCTCCTTTATTCTGTCGGTACCGCTCTTGTGGTTAGAGGATGTCATTACCGCCTTTCCTCCAAAACTTTCGACTGTGCCGAATATGCGCTCGTCGTCTGTGGCGACATAAACCTCGCCGAGAGTCTTGTTCACTTGCTCGTAAACTCTTTGTATGATAGGTTTGCCTCCCAGCATAGCGAGCGGCTTGCCTGGGAACCTTGTCGACGCGTAACGTGCCGGTATAATAGCGATAAACTTCATAATGCAGATTTTAAAAGAATGCGTTCAGTTTAATGGTGCAAAGATAATTAAAAAAATAAAATAAGAAAAAAGTATTCTGAATTTACGTCGTTTTCTTTTGTTATATTATGACATTTTTATAAATTTGCGTCTTGAAACAATATATTTAATGCGTAATGAAGAAATTAATACTGGCATTTGCACTTGCTTTACCGCTCGTTTCTAATGCCCAAAAGATAACACTCGGTTCTTGTACAATGAAAGATGGCGCCATATATAAAGGCGAAATGTCTGGTGGAAAACCTAACGGGAAAGGAACGGCGACATACAAGAACGGCGACATCTACGAAGGAGAGTTTGTTAAGGGAAAACGTCAGGGCGAGGGAACTTACACCTTTTCTGATGGCGGAAAGTATGAAGGACAATGGTTTCAGGACCAGCAACATGGTCAAGGAACGCTATACGACCCCGATAATAATAAATATGTAGGTCTTTGGTATCGCGACTATCAGGAAGGACACGGCGTGAAATACTATTATAACGGCGACGTCTATGATGGCGAATGGTATCATGACAACCGTCAGGGTTACGGAAAGTACACCTTTGCAAGTGGTGCCTACTATTCTGGCGAATGGAAAAACGACATGCGTGACGGCACGGGTAAGTTCGACTGGGGTGACGGCTCTTCTTACGATGGCGCTTGGCTTGCCAACCAGATGAATGGCAAGGGCACTTTCAAATATGCTTCTGGCGACTCTTATACCGGCGACTTCAAGGACGGAAAGATGCACGGCAAAGGCATCTACCGCTTCCAGAACGGCGATGTTTACGAAGGAGTCTACTTTAATGGCGAGCGTACTGGCGACGGCATATTCCGCTATGCTTCGGGTGATGTTTATACAGGCCATTTCGTACAGGGCGAGAAAGACGGAATGGGAACATTGAAGTGGCAGAACGGCGACGTTTATGTAGGCCAATGGAAGAATGACCAAGAGAACGGCCAGGGCAAGCTTACGAAGAAAGAAGGCGATGTTTTTGAGGGCAACTTCAAGAACGGCAACGTTGAGGGCGAAGTGATTATACACTACGCTAACGGCAGTAAGTTCCGCGGAGTTTACAAGAACGGCAAGCGCAACGGCAAGGCCATAGAGGTGGACAAGGCAGGAAACCGCTTCGAAGGCAGTTACAACGACGACGTCAGAGACGGCAAGTATGTTGAGAAAGACCGCAATGGCAACATCGTAAGCGAGGGAACATACGTTAGAGGACGCAAACAATGATAATATTATGATTATAGACACATTAGAAAACTTGGGTTTTTATGCAGGCATAAACCCATTATTCAAGGACGTCATCGAGTTCTTGAAGACAAACGACTTAAATGCACTTGAAGAAGGAAAGTACCCAATCAAGGGCGCCGACCTCTTCCTTAATCTTACTACAGCAAAGGGAAAGACCGCCAAAGAGGCGGTAATGGAGACTCACAAGGTGATGCTCGACATTCAGATACCCCTCTCTGGTCCTGAGACTTACGGCTATATTCCGCTTTCCAAACTGCCCGACATCGAGTATAACGAGGCAAAGGACATCACAAAGTATCCTGAAGTGGAGGCCGAGTCGTATGTCACATGCCAGCCAGGAGAGTTTGCTATATTCTTCCCTCAAGACGGTCATGCTCCTTGCATCAGCCAGGAGGAAGGCATTAAGAAGGCCATTTTCAAGGTAAAAGCATAACTCTCAAACATTGAACTTTTAGCTTTTAGCTTTGAACTTTTGGCTTCTTGCATCGCGAAAGCATATCTCTGGCACTCTCAAGAGGCACAAGTGAGCACCTCACTTGTATACATCTGACCACCTCACTTATATACATCTGAGCATGTCAGAAGACACAAGTGAGAAGCCAAGGAAGCACAAGTGAGAACATAAGACAATAACAGTAACAAAATCAAAAACAAATCAATATGGCTAAGAAAGAAACAAAACAACCGAAGCATATAGGTCTCGTGAAGAACGACGGCTATCTGGAACCGTTCGAAGACGCTATTCGTGGACGCCACGACCATGCTGCATGGAAGATAAACCAGCTGACGCAAAACGGCAAGCAGACTCTTAACGACTTTGCAAACGGCTATGTTTATTATGGTCTTCATCGCAATGCACGCGGAGGATGGGTATTCCGCGAGTGGGCACCTAATGCAACTGAGATATATCTTGTTGGTGATTTCAACGACTGGAAGGAAGACGAGAAATACAAGGCAAAGCGCATTGAGGGTACAGGCAACTGGGAACTGAAACTCCCGAAGAAAGCAATGAAGCACGGCGACCTGTTCAAGATGCACGTTAAGTGGAACGGTGGCGAGGGCGAGCGCATACCTGCATGGGCTAACAGAGTGGTGCAAGACGAGCAAACAAAGATTTTCTCTGCCCAGGTTTGGGCTCCAGAGAAGGAGTATGAGTGGAAAAAGAAGTCGTTCAAACCAAACAAGAACCCTCTGCTCATATATGAGTGCCACATCGGAATGGGCGAAGATGCCGAAAAGGTGGGCACATATAACGAGTTCCGCGAGAATGTTCTGCCGCGTGTAATCAAGGATGGTTACAACTGTATTCAGATAATGGCAATCCAAGAGCACCCATATTATGGCTCGTTCGGCTATCATGTGAGTTCTTTCTTCGCTCCTTCAAGCCGATTTGGAACACCCGAAGAACTGAAGGAACTTATCGATACCGCGCATAAGAACGGCGTGGCGGTAATCATGGATATCGTTCATTCACATGCCGTTAAGAACGAGATAGAAGGCCTGGGCAACCTTGCTGGCGACCCTAACCAATACTTCTATCCTGGCGATCGTCATGAGCACCCAGCATGGGATTCGCTTTGCTTCGACTATGGAAAGGATGAGGTGATCCATTTCTTGCTCTCCAATTGCAAGTACTGGCTCTCGGAGTTCCATTTCGACGGCTTCCGTTTCGACGGAGTTACTTCGATGCTATATTACAGTCATGGACTTGGCGAGGCATTTACCAACTATGGCGACTACTTCAACGGCCATCAGGACGATAACGCAATATGTTACCTGACGCTTGCAAACAGCCTTATACACGAGGTTAACCCACAGGCAATAACCATTGCCGAAGAAGTGAGCGGAATGCCAGGCCTTGCCGCTAAGTTCGAAGATGGCGGTTTCGGCTTCGACTACCGCATGGCGATGAACATTCCAGACTATTGGATTAAGACCATTAAGGAGCAGGCAGACGAGAACTGGAAACCAAGCAGTATCTTCTGGGAGGTTAAGAACCGCCGTCCTGACGAGAAGACAATCTCTTATTGCGAGAGTCACGACCAGGCACTTGTGGGCGACAAAACTATCATCTTCCGCCTCATTGATGCCGATATGTATTGGCACTTCGCAAAGAAAGACATCAACGGAGTTGCTGAGCGTGGTATCGCCCTGCATAAGATGATACGTCTCGTAACGGCAGCTGCCATCAATGGAGGATACCTTAACTTCATGGGCAACGAGTTTGGACACCCAGAATGGATAGACTTCCCACGTGAAGGCAACGGCTGGAGTTATAAGTACGCTCGCCGCCAATGGAGTCTTGTTGACAATAAAGACCTTTGTTATCATTGGCTTGGCGACTTCGACCGCGAGATGTTGCGTGTAATCAAGAGTGAGAAGAATTTCTTGAAGACACCAGTTCAAGAGATATGGCACAACGACGGCGACCAAGTGCTCGCCTTCATGAGAGGCGACCTGATTTTCGTATTTAATTTCTCGCCAACGCGTTCGTTCACCGATTATGGTTTCCTTGTGCCTACAGGCTCATACGATGTGGTGCTTAACACCGACTCTACCGACTTCGGAGGTCATGGCTTTGCTGATGACAGCGTGACACATCTCACCAACTATGACCCGCTCTATGTAAACGACCACAAGGAATGGCTTAAACTCTATATCCCAGCACGTAGTGCAGTAGTTTTAAAGAAGAATTAAGTGGCAGACATTACATATAATAACAGGAACAATAGCACCGCCGCGATAAGAGTGGCGTGTGCTATTGTTTTCTTGATTTTCACGTTTTGCTATCTCTATTTCTATCAATGTGACTTGTTAGGAGCGCAGCAACATGTGCTCTCGGGAGGGCAGACAACCTATTCAAGAATCATAGGAGCGATAATAATAACTGGCGTTTTATATCTGCTCCACTTAGGTGTCTTCGCCATTACCAAGCTCACCAAGCATGCACATGCGCTGACCTATTTCCCTTCGTTTTTGGCATTGTGTATATTGACAAGCCCAAGCGACAACTTCGACCAGCATTTCTCATTGAGTTTTTGGACGTGGTTCGCCCCTCTTCTGCTCATCGTTTATGTCATCATAGTATATTCCTCAATGCAATGGCAGCCGTATGTGTCGGAGAAGAGTGGCACAGGTCTCTTTTCGGGAATGTCGTGGGTGAACATGATGATTATGGCTTTCATGTTCATGTTTGTGGGCATTTTCAGCAACGGTAACGATGTCTTGCACTATCGCTTGCACATGGAGAGATGTCTAAAGAACAAAGATTATGAAGGCGCCTTGAAGGTGGGGGAGCGCTCGTTGGCTACAGACAGTTCGCTGGTGATGCTTCGTGCATGTGCCCTTGCACGTACTAATATGCTGGCAGAGCATCTTTTTGAGTATCCTCTTGTCGGCGGTTCGGCATCATTATTGCCCAACGGAACAAGTGTGAGGTGTGTTTCGCACGACCCAGGTGACATTTATCGTCCTGTGGGAGCAATTCCAAAGAACAAGATGACGGTAGAAGAATATCTCAAAACTATCAAGATTACCCATCAGACGAGGGGCGCTTATCGCGACTATCTCTTATGTTCCTACTTGCTTGACAAGAAAATTGACAAGTTCGCAAGCGAACTGAGAAATTACTATAAGGTAGATTCCGCAACCGTATTGCCAAAACACTATCGTGAAGCATTGACTCTTTATAAGCACCAACATGCCTCCAAGTACGAAGGTTTTGTTGATGATGTGAGCGAAGCAGATTACGAAGACTTGTTGGCAATGCGCAAGAAATACCATAACGAGCAAGAGCGTCAGACACGTTTGCGAGATGCTTACGGCAAGACTTATTGGTATTATTATCTATATTGATAATCATTCAAGACTTAAGAACAATGAGAAAATAGGACAGTTATAGTTAAAAACTGGTCCTATTTTTTGTTTTTCTCAACTTTTTTATTACCTTTGTTGCAACCAAATAATAATGAATATGGAAAACATTAAGAATATAACTCCTGAGAACTTCGATGATGTTTTCATCGATGAAATAGAGATTCGGCAGATAGACAAGTTCGTCTGCGGCGAAATGGGGAGGCAGATACACCGCTATATAAAGGGAATGCGAGGCACCAAGACTATGATGGAGAACTTCGAGAAGGCTATATCTACGCTTTCTGTTCCCGAAAAGGAGGTAGCCATAGCTCGTTATATCGACCTCAACCGCAAGGTTCTTAGTGGACTTGACTTTAAGATAATACTTGCAAGGTCTATCGCCAACTATTGCGACACCTTCGATTACATGCTCACTATGATTAACGACAAGCGCCGTATGGCATTCTATCTTGACCGAATAAAGTCAAAATATGTCAGGTATCATGTGGTGTATGAGGAGAATGGCAAGTACGGAATGAAAGACTATGAAGGTAATGTGATTGTGAAACCAGAGTATGATTTCCTGCGTACATGTTATGTCTATGTCGACGACCTCGTAATGATGCCTGTTATTGCTGAGAAAGATGGTAAACTCGGACTTATTCTCCCTGATGGCATTAACACCGTGGTGGCAGACTTTATCTACGACGATATCTACCTCCGTGATGAGTATCCATATTTCGAGGCAAAGAAGGGACGCAAGAAGGTGTTGTTGAACGAGAAAGGCGAAGAGTGCAGTATTTAAGTATCTCTTCGCTATTATTTTATGTAATGGGGTGAGATTATTCCTTAGCTTTACATGTACAACCAAAATATAAGGCAGAAACTCTAACGTGAGTCTCTGCCTTTTGATTAGTCGTTGATGGTTCTTTATGATGTAGGGGTTACTCGATGAAGTCGGAAATGAATTCCTCTAGTTGCTGTCCTCTTAAGTCCTCTGCCAGAATGTGACCTTCGTTGTCAAGGATTAAGGTGTGCGGAATGGCATCTACTTGGTAAAGTTGGGCGGCTGCGTTTTCCCATCCTTTAAGGTCGGATACCTGCACCCATTTCATTCCCATTGCTTCTACAGCATTCTGCCATGACTTTTTATCGTTGTCAAGAGAAACTCCTATAATTTGAAGTCCATCATCGTTATAGTTCTCATATATGTTAACGAGGTTAGGCATCTCACTCATACATGGCGGACACCAGCTTGCCCAGAAATCGAGGATGGTTATTTTGCTTTCAGATACCACCTTCATGAGACTCACCTTGTTGCCTTTCATGTCATTAAGGGTGAAGTCTTTTGCGACTGGCAACTTGGACACGTCAATGTCGTTATTGTCCTTTTCTGTTACCTCTGTGTCGTTTCCGTTTGGAGTATTGTCTACTTTTTCTGTCTTGTCGAAGAAGAAGCAAGAGGACAATGATAGCGAAAATGCCGCAAGTGTGATAAATGCCTTAACCTTGTTCATACTTATACTAAATTATATACTGGTCGCTGATACTCTTGTTTTCGAGCACTCGGCGTATAGTCTCAGCAAACATGTCAGCAACGCAAAGTTGCTTTACCTTGGTGCAGTTTTGAGTATATGGAATAGAGTTTGTGAAGACTATCTCTTCGAGAGCGCTGTTCTGAACTCTTTCGCTGGCAGGACCGCTCATAACGCAATGGCTTGCACAAGCTCTTACGCTCTTTGCACCGGCCTTCATCATTATGTCGGCTGCTTTGGTTATTGTGCCTGCGGTGTCAACCATATCGTCAACGATAACCACATTCTTGCCATTTACATCACCTATAATCTGCATGCTTTCCACCACGTTCGCCCTTGCTCTTGTTTTGTTGCAAAGAACGAGTGGGCAGCCAAGATACTTTGCGAAAGTGTTAGCGCGTTTGCTGCCGCCGACATCGGGTGATGCAATTACCAAGTCTTCAAGTCCTAAGCCTTGCAGGTAAGGTAATATTACACCAGATGCATAGAGATGGTCAACGGGAACATCGAAGAATCCCTGTATCTGGTCGGCATGCAAGTCCATAGTGATAAGACGGTCGATGCCAGCCGCGCTTAAGAGGTCGGCAACAAGTTTAGCACCAATGCTGACACGTGGTTTGTCTTTCCTGTCTTGTCTTGCCCATCCGAAATACGGAATTACGGCGTTAATGCTCTTAGCCGAAGCACGCTTTGCTGCATCTATCATCAGCAAGAGCTCCATCAGGTTGTCCGATGGCGGGAAGGTGCTCTGTACTAGGAAGATGTCTCGCCCTCTTATCGACTGCTCGTAAGAAACAGCGAACTCTCCATCAGAGAACTTTGTCATAACAAGGTTTCCTAACGGACAGCCTAAACTTCTGCAAATCTTTTCTGCCAGGTATTTCGTGTTTGTTCCCGAGAATACCATGAAAGAATTCTGGTCAATCATTGGTTCTTTTATTTTGTAAATGAGAAATTTATTTATTGGTTGTTAATCAACTATTTTCTTTATCTTTATGAAATGGTTAAGCAGTTCTTTGTAATCTTGCTGATTGTGAATGTTGAAGCGTTTCCAGATGTCGCCACATACAACCACACCGCCGAATCCTATTTGCTTAAGCTCTTTCAGATTGTCAATCTTAACCCCTCCGAGGGCATATACATGTTTGTCGATAAGTCCTTGCTTGCGAGCCTCTAACAGTTGATCTATGGTGAAACCGCTCTTCTTGTCTGGTTCAGAGTAAGAGTCATAGATATATTTCAGGAAAACATACTCAGACTTCTTTTTAGCCTCTTTCAAGTCTTCTATGGATGTGCATGTCCTGGAGAACTTTCCTTTATATCCTGCGGGCAGAGGTGCTAAAGGCTCGTCAATGTGTATGCCTCGCAAACCATATTCTTCCTTCAAGTAGTAGTGCTCATGAACCACCATTTTCTTGTAATACTCCTCCGGCAACAACGAAAGAAGTCTTTCTAAGAACATAGGTGATGATTCAGGCTTATATATATGAAGAATATCCATGCCTTCATCAAGAAGGTTGGATAGTATTTTATCTTCTTCCACAAAGAATGTGGGCTTAGTCATTAAAACGAGTTTCATTATGAATTAAGATTACCACACCGCAAAGGTATGAAAAAAAAAGCATACGCCAACATTTTTGCATATAAATCTTTCATTAAATAGTTTTAAATTGAGCATAGTCAAATTAATTGGTCTTGCGCTTTATTTGTTTACACGATAAAAAAGTATTAACTTTGCAAACGTAATAGATATGCAACTATGAGAATAGACAATCGCACCTATGAAGGACTTCAGCGTCCTTGTTACGTTCTTGAAGAGGAACGTTTAAGACGGAATTTGGCTCTTATTGCCGATGTTTCCCGACAAGCGGACGCCGAGATAATATTGGCATTCAAGGCTTATGCCCTATGGAAAACCTTTCCGATATTCAAGGAGTTTATTTCTGCTACAACTGCTAGTTCGCTTTATGAAGCCCGACTTGCGTTCGAAGAGTTCGGTAGTCATGCCCATACGTTCTCGCCTGCATATACTGACTATGAGATAGATGAAATTGCACGTTGTTCAAGTCATCTTACCTTTAACTCTCTGTCTCAATATAACCGTTATTGTGAGCGTGCATTGTCTGCAAATAGTTCTTTGAGCATTGGTGTAAGGGTAAATCCTGAATATTCTGAAGTGGGAACGGAACTATATAACCCTTGTGCACCGGGTTCTCGTTTCGGCATAACGGCTGACAAACTGCCAGACCAATTGCCTAGTCACATAGAAGGTTTTCATTGCCATTGCCATTGTGAGAGTGGGGCAGACGTTCTTGAGCGTACACTTGTTCACATTGAAGAAAAGTTCTCAAGATGGTTTCCTCAGTTGAAATGGTTGAATCTTGGTGGAGGACATCTTATGACACGAAAGGATTATGATGTTCCGCACCTTATTAATATTATAAAGGGATTACACCAACGATACCCGTGGCTAAAGATTATCCTTGAACCAGGAAGTGCGTTTGCGTGGCAGATTGGACCTCTTGTCTCTCAGGTCGTTGATGTGGTTGAAGATAAAGGAATCCATACAGCCATCCTAAATGTAAGTTTCACTTGTCACATGCCTGATTGCCTCGAAATGCCTTATATGCCTGATGTGCGCGGGGCAGAAACCATAGATGACGTGTCGTTAGATGATGCGAAGAGACTGTATGAAAAGCATGGTTATGTTTACCGATTGGGAGGCAACAGTTGTTTAAGTGGCGACTTTATGGGGTACTGGCGTTTCGACCACGAATTGCAAATCGGGGAGAATGTCATTTTTGAGGACATGTTGCACTACACGACAGTTAAGACCTGTATGTTTAACGGAATCACTCATCCTTCTATATGTTTATTGAAATGTGATGGTGAACTGATAACATTACGAGAATATTGCTATGAAGACTATCGCGACCGGATGGATTGACTATCATGGATTTATGTTCCGGTTTCCAATGTTGTTAAAAAATGAAATGAAAAAAAACGGCGAAAAAGTTTGTGAGTTCAAAAAAAAGCATTACCTTTGCACCGCATTTAGAGAAATGCACCTATAAAAAGGGTTACAATGCGGAAATAGCTCAGTTGGTAGAGCACAACCTTGCCAAGGTTGGGGTCGCGGGTCCGAGTCCCGTTTTCCGCTCCACATTCTGAACAAGAGTTACCAGTAATTGCCCAGGTGGCGGAATTGGTAGACGCGCACGTTTCAGGTGCGTGTGCCGCAAGGCGTGCAGGTTCGAGTCCTGTTCTGGGCACTGTTTTGTTTAGAATGTTTACATGTTGGAGAGGTGGCGGAATTGGTAGACGCGCTACTTTGAGGGGGTAGTGTCAATTGCGACGTGGGAGTTCGAGTCTCCTCCTCTTCACTCATTTATTCAGGTTGCGGAAATAGCTCAGTTGGTAGAGCACAACCTTGCCAAGGTTGGGGTCGCGGGTCCGAGTCCCGTTTTCCGCTCCATTTTTATTTGTAGACTCAGTTTTCTTTCTTTATTTTTATCAGGGAATATGAGTCAATTGTTATTATTAGAAAAACAAAACACATGAATCTCTATTTAAGATATTTCGACAAAGAGACATTAGTGCACAATGTTGACGAAGCTTTGGATTTCTTGGCTTCAATACCAGAAATTGGTCTTAACGAAGAACTGGAGATGGACCTTCGTGACTATGCAAATAGCGAGGTTTATTATCCAAAGAGATACAAGGTACGTCCCAGAGTTTATTTTATTGTAATTAAGACCGAGGCTGCCACAATGCTTGACTTTAAACAGAAGAAGGCTTTGCGTTCAAATACTGCTGAGGCAAATCATCGTGATGTTATTCCTCCATCAGTTGCTAGATTGAGTGAGATTCGTGAGGGATGGTATGAAGGAAGCGTTGATTTCAAGCGTGTTGTTCTTGTGCCAACAACTGGTAAGCACGAGTATCGTGACACACATTTTGTTGTGTTTTGTAAAGCAAATTCTGGTATCGACTGCTACAACCGCATGATTGAACATCTGCGTTCACGTGTTGATAGCCGTAGTCAGTTCCCATCTGCGAAGGGTAAGAACTTCAAGTTCCGTTTCCTTGGAAGGTGGAAAGAAGCATAATATTAAGTAAGAAAGGAGAATTAAGATATGAATAAGGTAATGCTGATTGGAAACGTTGGCAAAGAGCCTGAAGTTAGATATTACGATCATGACCAGGCTTATGCTACGGTGAGACTTGCGACAAAGGAAAGAGGTTACACTTTGCAGAATGGTACACAAGTGCCTGATCGTACCGATTGGCATACTATTCGCCTTTGGAATAACCTTGCAAAAATAGTTGAAAGGTATGTTCATACTGGTGATAAACTTTATATTGAAGGCAGAATCCGGTATGTAAGTTATGATGACAAGAAAGGTCAGCGACATTACACAACGGAGATATATGCCGAAAACTTGGAGTTGCTGTCTCCCAAGCCAACTGTACAACCACAACAATCTACACCTTCTCAACAGGAAAGCCAAAAATCGGAAGAAGAGGACGACGGCATGCCCTTTTGAAAACTATAAACATTAAGTATTTTGGACTTTACATTTATAACAAACGCATTTAGCGAGGTTACATTGGTGGAACCTACTGCTGGCGTATATGTGGCAGCCATCTTGGCTGCCATACTGCTTATTATGTCAGGTTTCGCAAGTGGTTCAGAGATTGCGTTTTTCAGTCTTACCCCAAAAGACATAAGCGAAATAGATGCGGAACGTATTCCGGTAGACAAAAAGATAGAATACCTGAGAGGGGAGAGTGAGCGCACTCTTGCGACGATATTGATTACAAACAATTTCGTTAATGTTACTATAATCATGCTCTGTAATTTTGTATTCGCACGAGTTGTTGATTTTGGTAATGCTTATTGGCTTCAGTTTCTATGTATAACTATTATTCTTACGTTCCTCTTGCTACTGTTCGGAGAGATAATGCCAAAGATCTATGCACGTCAGAACCCGCTTTCGTTTTGTAGAAAGGTTGCTGGCGGAATTAGTTTTCTCATGAAGTTGTTCTGGCCATTAGAGACAATCCTCCTTCGAAGTGGTATTCTTGCCGAAAAGGTTGTTCAGCCTGAGACTCATGTTTTAAGTGTGGATGATCTTGAACAGGCGTTGGAACTGACGGACAAAGAAGACATAAAGGATGAGCAGAGCATTCTTCAGGGAATTATCCGCTTTGGCGATGAAACAGCAAAGGAGGTGATGACCAGCCGGCAAGACGTTGTGGATCTCGATATAAAAAGCACATTTGCAGAAGTGCTTCATTGCATCGTGGAGAACAACTATAGCCGCATCCCTGTTTATCAGGAAAATAGTGATAACATCAGAGGTATCCTTTACATTAAAGACTTACTGCCACATCTTGGCAAACCAGACAACTTCAGGTGGCAAAGTCTGATACGTCCGCCGTATTTTGTGCCAGAAACGAAGAAGATAGACGATTTGCTACGTGAGTTCCAAGAGAATAAGGTACACATTGCAATAGTTGTAGATGAGTATGGCGGTACAAGCGGAATTGTTACTCTTGAGGACATTTTGGAAGAAATAGTTGGAGAGATTAACGATGAATATGACGAAGAAGAAAAGTTCTATACACGCTTGAATCGTAACACATATGTCTTTGAGGGTAAGACTCTTATGTCAGACTTCTGCAAAACTCTTGAGATTGATGACGAGGAGTTCAGCGATGTTGAAGGTGATGCCGACACTCTTGCAGGACTTATGCTTGAACTGAAGGGTGATTTCCCTGTTATTCATGAGAAACTCGAGTATAAGAATTATCTCTTCGAGATTCTTGATATCGAAGAGAGACGTATCTCTAAAGTAAAGGTAGTCTTAAAGAATAGCGAGCATTAATCATTACTTATGCCTTTATTGAGGATAATTAAACGTGACGAAGCTACAATCGGACTCTGGGAAATGGTTGATGGAGAGTTCGATACGTGTACTAATGATTATCTCAGAGATGCCATTAGAGAGGCAGAAAAGAGGTATAAGAGCAATGCCCGCCGTATGGAATATATCTGTGAACGGGCTTTGTTGAAAGACATGATGAATGGCAAAATCGTGAAGATATTCCATAATGAAGATGGGAAACCGATGCTTAATAACGGTTTGAACATAAGCATCAGTCATACTCGTGGTTATATTGCTATTATTTTGTCTGAAACTAAAAACGTAGGCATAGATATCGAATATGTTAGCGATAGGGTTGAGAAAATAGCAAGCAGATTTATACGTGAAGATGAAAGTGCAGATGACATTATGTCTTTATTAGTACATTGGTGCGCTAAAGAAACCTTATATAAACTTTTTTCATCAGAACATCTTGACTTTATGAATATTAAAGTTAATATAGATGAGACTGTTTCTGCAACTAACTTGTTCGACAATATAACCGTGCCACTTTATGTGGAATCTACTTCCAATTATGTGTTGACTTATTCAATGTTGTAATGTTTGTTTTTAATGGTATTGCATATTTCTTAAACTTTTCGTAAATTTGCACCATTAAAAACATAAGTGAATGAAACAAGTTAGACCTAAGAAAAACCTTGGACAGCACTTTCTCATTGACCTTGGCATAGCAAAGAGAATAGCAGACACGGTTGATGCTTACCCTGATATTCCTGTTCTTGAGGTGGGTCCAGGTATGGGCGTTATGACGCAATATCTTGTTGATAAACCTCGTGACCTTAAAGTCGTGGAAATAGACAGGGAGAGCGTGGCTTATCTTAACGAACATTTTCCTCGTCTGCAACAAAACATTATTGGTGCAGACTTCTTGCGCATGTCATTGGATGATGTTTTTGATGGTCGTCAGTTTGTTCTTACAGGCAATTACCCCTACGACATTTCCTCACAGATATTCTTTAAGATGATAGACAACAAGGACCTTATACCATGTTGTACAGGAATGATACAGCGGGAGGTGGCATTGCGTATAGCTTCAGAACCAGGGAACAAGGCTTATGGTATCTTGAGTGTCTTGATACAAGCTTGGTATGATGTGGAGTATTTGTTTACCGTTGATGAAACAGTCTTCAATCCGCCTCCAAAGGTGAAGAGTGCCGTTATCAGAATGACCAGAAACAAAGTAACTAATCTTGGATGTGACGAAAAACTCTTTAAGCGCCTTGTTAAAACGGTTTTCAACCAGCGAAGGAAAATGCTTAGAGTCAGCCTTCGCCAGATGTTTACAACGCCTCCTTCCAATGGGTTCTATCAGCAGGAGGTTATGACGAAACGTCCAGAGCAACTTAGTGTTTCGCAATTTGTTGAACTCACCAATATTGTGCAGGCAGAAATGCAGAAGTCAGAATCGTGACATTATTAGTTTTATGACGAACAAAGAAGAAACATACGAAATGCTTCTATGTCAGGTGGAAAGCCTGATAGAAGGAGAAGATAACGAGACAGGAGTGCTTGCTAATGTTAGTGCGGCTCTTGCGAGCGCTATGCCGCAATTCTTTTGGACAGGCTTTTATCTTGTTAAAGGTGAAGAACTGTGTTTAGGTCCATTCCAAGGAACGGTGGCTTGTTACCGTATTCCTTATAACAAGGGCGTTTGCGGAACGGCATGGGCTAAACGAGAGACGTTGGTTGTGCCTGATGTGGATGCTTTTCCAGGACATATTGCATGTAGCAGTCTTTCCCGTTCAGAGATAGTATTGCCTCTTTATAAAGCTGATGGTAATGTGTGGGGTGTACTAGACATAGACAGCAAGGAGTTGTCTGCATTTGATGAAACTGACAAGAAATACCTTGAAAAAGTGACATCATTGTTGTCAAAACACCTTGCAAAGTGATTTTTTTTTAATTTTTGTTGCGAATATGAAATTAATATTATAATTTTGTCATTTGGAAACCTAATATTACGAAATATGATTGACGTAAAAGCAACCTTAAAGGAAAGTGAAGAGAGAATGGAAATGGCTGCAATGTTCCTTGACGACCAACTCGCCAAGATACGTGCAGGACGTGCAAACGTCGCTATTCTTTCAGGAATAAAAGTCAGCAGTTATGGTGAGATGGTGCCACTCAATCAGGTGGCAAGCGTCACCGTGCCAGATGCTCGTACTATTGCTATCAAACCATGGGACCGGAAGGCTATTCGCGACATCGAGAAGGCCATAATGGCAAGCGATGTAGGCATTACGCCTGAGAACAACGGCGAGGTTATCCGTCTCGCTATTCCGCAACCAACCGAGGAACGCCGTAAGGAACTTGTTAAGCAATGCAATAAGATAGGCGAAAAGACCAAGGTTGAAGTGCGCAATGTCAGGAGCGAAATAAAGGACAAACTGAAGAAAGCCATCAAAGACGGACTTAGTGAAGACAACGAGAAGGATGCAGAGGCCGAACTTCAGAAACTTCATGACAAGTTTATCAAGAAGATTGACGACTTGTTGGCAGCAAAGACAAAGGAGATAATGACGGTATAGCATGCCGCTGTTCTCTAAAACAAATTGCTGATGAACGGACTTGTAATCAAAAACACGGGTTCTTGGTATTCGGTGCTTACTGATGAAGGCGATGTTGTCGAGTCGAAGATAAAAGGCAACTTTCGTCTTAAGGGTATTAGAAGCACAAATCCTGTTGCTGTTGGTGACAGAGTCAACATAACAGTCAACAAAGAAGGCACGGCTTTCATAACAGAGATTCTTGACAGGCGTAATTACATAATACGCAAGTCGCCGAATCTTAGCAAGCAAAGTCATATCATCGCAGCCAACGTTGACCAGGTGTTGTTGATTGTAACGGTAAACTATCCGGAAACAAGCACCACGTTCATTGACCGTTTCCTTGCTTCTGCAGAGGCCTACAGAATACCTGTGGTATTGGTGTTCAACAAGACCGACCTTCTCAATGACGACGAGAGACGTTATCAGGAGATGATGGTCAACCTCTATGAAACCATTGGTTATAAATGCATGCAAATCTCTGCCACGCTTCCAGATACGTTATCGTTGATGGAACCGCTGCTCAAAGATAAAATAACTCTTTTTAGTGGCAATAGCGGAGTGGGGAAGAGCACATTGCTAAACCAGCTTATTCCGGGAGTTAATCTAAAGACTGCAGAAATCAGCGACGCTCATAACACGGGAATGCACACGACAACATTCAGCGAGATGTTGCGTCTGCCATTCGGAGGATGGGCAATAGACACTCCAGGAATCAAGGGCTTCGGAACGTTTGATATGGAACCCGAAGAGATATGCGGTTACTTTAAGGAGATATTCCGATTCTCTAAAGATTGCAAGTTCGCCAACTGTACTCATACACACGAACCAAATTGCGCTGTCAGGAAAGCTGTTGAGGAACATTATATTAGCGAAAGCCGCTATAACAGTTACCTCAGCATGCTTGAAGACAAGGAAGAAGGAAAATACAGAGAGGCATTTTAATAAGGAACATATTATTCATTTTAATTTATAAACTTAAAACTTATGGCTTACACAACAACTACAACGACGAGCTATGGCTCGAGAGTTAAAAACTCATGTGGCGGTATCTTTGGAGGTATTGCCCTGTTTTTGGCAGGTACTGCGCTCCTTTGGTGGAACGAAGGCAATGCTGTTGCCAACGCGAAACTTCTGGAAGAAGTAAGTGAGACTGCTGTCGACATGGAAAACATCAACAAGATTAACCCTGAGTTCGATGGACAACTGGTTCATGCTACAGGAGATGCGAAGACTGATGACATGCTTAAGGATCCTACATTCGGATTCGAGGTAAACGCAATTAACCTCCAGCGTAGCGTGCAGTACTATCAATGGGTAGAGCACCAAAAGCAGGAGAAACGCGATAAACTGGGTGGAAGTGAAGAGACTATCACCACCTACACCTATGACAAGCAATGGGTATCAAGTCCTGTAAACTCTTCAAACTTCGCTGACCCTCAGTATGCAAACATTTTCAATGGTGTTCTTGCTTCCATCGAGAACAACGCGTTGTATGCAGAGAATGTAACCTTCGGCGCATATAAGTTGCCAGAGTTTATTATCCACTCTATTGGTGGTTCAGAGGCAGCTCCTATCAGCATTACTGATGACCAGCTCCGTCAACTCGACGACCAGGTTGCACGTACCGTATCAAGTTTCGGCGGTCGCTATAATGGTGTTGCAGCAGCTCAGCCACAGCCACAGGCTCAAGCACAACCACAACCGCAGGCTCAGGCTGCTCAGAACGACTCTACAGCCAATGACTCTATAAAGGAATTTGTTCCTGTTGAGACAAACAACAAGTACAAGGCACGCTATATCCACCAGGGTGATGGTGAGATTTACATTGGTGCATCTCCTTCTGCTCCTCAGGTGGGTGATGTTCGTGTAGCGTTCACCGTTGTTAAGCCTCACAAGATTTCTCTTATCTCTAAGGTAAAGGGCGACACCTTCCAGAAGTATGTTGGAAAGAACAAGAAGGAGTTCACACGTGTTGAGAGCGGTGACGTTTCTAAGGAAGAGATGTTTGCACATCAGGAGAGCGAGAACAACATGCTGAAGTGGGGTCTTCGCATCCTCGGTTTCATCATGGTATTCCTCGGATTGAAGGGCGTCTTCGGCTTCCTTGTAACAATTGCAAAGGTTGTTCCGTTTATTGCTAACATCCTCAACTTCGGTGTTAACCTCATCTGCGGTATCTTCGCGTTCGTATGGAGCTTGCTGATTATTGCAATCGCATGGATATTCTATCGTCCGCTTATCGGTATCCCGTTGCTGCTGATTATCATCGGAACCATTGTCTTCTTCGCCGTTAAGGGAAAGAAGAAGGGCGCACAGGTTCCACCAGCACCAGGAGTATAAATCATTTATTTAATTATTCTTAGAGGGTTGGGCATCATGTTCCAACCCTCTTTTTTCGTTGATTGTTTCGGCTGTTTAATTGAATTTATTTCGTGTTTCATCTTTATCCTTTTATATTTGCAGACATCAAAACGATAGGATTATTTTTTAACTTCTAAAACGTGTCAATTATGAAAAGGATAACTTATTTGCTTATTTCATTCTTTGTGCTTGCATCGTGCACAGAGGATAATGTTATTACTCCCGACTATTCGGACATTGTTATTCCTGGTGGAGGAACCATTCCTGGCGGTGGTGGATCATCGTCGGCAACAAATGTCTATGGCAATCTGGCAACATTCGCCATTGCCGTGAACACCGAGGCGCTGTCTGAAACTGAGACAATAACCACCGATGAGACTGATGAATATTACGGCGAGTATTGGGAGAACGATTTCTCTGAAAAAACAACCGTAACACTAAACTATTCTGAGGGCAATGTTACAATAGACGGCACGGCTGAAGGAGTTGACGTTAGCGTCGATGGCGCCCATGCCGTTATTAATGCCACAGCAAAAGGTCTTGTGTTAAAGGTGTGTGGCACCACAACAGACGGCTCGTTGAAGATTTACAGCGACAAGAAGTTCAAACTCGTCTTGTCTGATGCTAATATCACCAACCCCACTGGACCAGCCATCAACATACAAAACGGTAATGCCTTTGTGGTTGCAGAAGATGGCACGACCAATACCCTTGCTGACGGAGCCAACTATGTGGTTGCCGATGGCGAGGATGCCAAGGGAGCATTCTTCAGCGAAGATAAGTTACGCTTCTCTGGCAGCGGCGAACTCTTTGTGTTCGGATATTACAAAAACGGTATCTGCTCAGACGATTACATCTATATCCGCCCTAACACAAACATCTATGTGAAGTCGGTGGCAGGACATGGAATAAAGACCAACGACGGCGTGATTATTCGTGGCGGCGTGCTCAATGTGGAAGTGTCTGCACAGGCGTCGAAGGCCATTAACACTGAGGGCTATTTCTTCAAGGACGGCGGTCGCACAACACTCATTTCGTCGGGCAATGCCGAATATGATTCCGAAGAAAATGATGTTACAGGCGCTGCAGGACTTAAGGTTGACAGCATCTTCACAATGGCTGGTGGCGAACTCAATGCCAAGAGCACCGGCAAGGGTGGCAAGGCTATCAGTGTTGACCAGACATTCACCATCACAGACGGCACCATTAATGTAATCACCGAAGGCAGCACATACACCTACAACTCATCGCTCGACTCCAAGGCGAAGGGCATTAAGGCAGACGGCGCAATGAGCATTGCCGGCGGCAACATCATGGTTCGTGCCCTCGGCGGTGAAGGTTGCGAGGGAATAGAGTCGAAGTCAACGATGACCATCTCTGGCGGCGAAATCGCCACATATACTTATGATGACGGCATTAACTCCAAGGGCGACCTCACCATCTCTGGCGGTCAGGTGTATTGTCTGGCAATAGGCAACGACGGCATCGACTCCAACGGGAACTTCTACATAACAGGTGGAGTGGTCATTGGAATAGGCAGCAGCGGTGCCGAAGAGGGACTTGATGTCTATGAAGGCAAAACTATGAGCATCACCGGCGGGACCGTTATCGGTTTGGGAGGTGGCAACGAGGCTGCCTCGGGTTCACAACAGAAAGCAGTGGCGAAGGGCATCACAGCATCGTCGGGTAGTTATCTCGCCATCACCGATGGCACCAACTGCATTTTTGCACTTGCATTGCCGCGGTCGCTTAACAACGAGACACTGGTCGTGAGCAGTCCTTCGTTCAAGAGCAGCATCACATATTCCATATATACAGCAACGTCGGCAACAGGAACATCGTTCTATGGCTTCGTGCCTGCGGCAACACTTAGTGGCACCTCGAACAATCCTCTTGGCACGTTCACCACAGGCACCACCATCTCTGGCGGAATGGGAGGCGGCATGGGCGGTGGAATGGGTGGCCCCGGTGGCGGAGGATTCCACTAATCGCCGAGTTCCTGTTGGCAATAATACCGACTGACGCAATTTTTAATGCAAGTCCACGTTATAATTAATACACTATGAGACTTTTGAAACATAACACACATAGGGAAAACCTGATTTATCTCGCTATATGGGTGGTGCTCTTGGCAGCACCGCTCATAAGCCTTGTTGCCACCTCCATTATTGATGAAAAGGTGGAGTTCGGGTGGAACAAGATATTGCATATCTGGGCGTTATATCTCGTTTATCTCGTCGTGTTTTTGTTTCACAACGCTCTCTTGGCACCTCTCTTTGTCTATAAGAACAAGAAGAAAATTTATTTCATCGGTGTTGCATGCCTCCTGGCATTGTTCGTGGCATACCAGTGCACTCACGGTCCGGGCCCCGATAGGGGCGAACCAAAGCCTATGATGCACGAGATGCCACCGCCCCAAAGACCTCACGACCCCATGCCACCGCCACCCAATGCCGGACTTGAACATGTATTCTCGTTCGTGCTGGTGTGTATGATGCTCGGCATTAACGTCGGTATCAAGCAGATGTTCAAGAACGAGGAAGACCGCAAAGCGATGGAAGAACTCGAGAAAGAGAACCTTCGCCAGCGCCTCGACTATCTGAAGTACCAGATAAACCCGCACTTCTTCATGAACACGCTGAACAATATCCATGCGCTTGTTGACATCGACCCCGAGAAGTCGAAAGAGGCGATAGTGCTGCTGTCCAAGATTATGCGCTATGTTCTTTACGATGGTGAGCGCAACGTTATTCCCATCCGCCACGAAGTGGACTTCATCACAAGTTACATCTCGCTGATGCGACTGCGCTATTCATCTGATGTCAGCGTCGCTTTCAATGTTCAAGAAGGTCTCCCCGACGGCGAAATACCACCCCTGTTGCTGTTGACCTTTGTCGAGAATGCCTTCAAGCATGGCATCAGTTATCGTCAGTCGTCGTTCGTCGATATCGACATCCGCGAGAACGAGGGGTGTTTTGTGTTTACATGCCGTAACAGCAAACACCCGAAACCGCAAAACAATATTGCCGAAGAGGGTGGTGTGGGACTGAAAAATGTCAGACAACGACTGGCGTTGCTTTATGGCAACGACTACGACCTCGATATTGACGACCATGACAATGAGTATTCCATAGTATTAAAACTAAACAAACTGTTTGTTGAAAAATGATAAAGTGTATAGCAATAGACGATGAACCTTTCGCCCTGCAGAAACTTGGCGCATATATAAAAAAGGTACCCTATCTGGAACTTGTGGCTGAATGTCAGAGTACATTCGAGGCTTCCGAGATACTGAAGAACGAGAGCATAGACGCCATTTTCTGCGACATCCAGATGCCTGATGTTAACGGCATGGAGTTTGTCAAGTCACTACCGGTAGCCCCGATAGTTGTTTTCGTAACGGCATACAGCGACTATGCCGTCGAAGGTTATTCCGTCGATGCCGTTGCCTATTTGCTGAAACCCTACAACGAGGATGATTTCGCGAAGGCGGCGGATAAAGTGCGCCAGAGATACGAAATGCTGAACACCGCCTCTCTGTCATCTGTTGATGCCGACGATGCCATATTCCTGAAGACCGAATACCGCATCGTGCGCCTCCAACTGTCAGACATACAGTATGTCGAGGGCATGAGCGAATATCTCAAGATTTATGCCGAACATCGCGAGAAACCCATTGTTGTGCTTCTGTCGATGAAGAAACTCGAGGAGCGTCTGCCTTCTAATATGTTCATGCGCATACACCGGAGTTACATCATCAATCTCCGCGCCATTCTCGAAGTGAACAAGAACCGAGTCATAATGCCCGGTGAGGCGTACATTCCCATAGGGGAAAACTACAGGGAGCAGTTCAACGAATACATCTCCTCTAAGTTTCTGGGCAAGTAAACACATCCTCTTAGAAACCCGAAAACATCTACTTGCCGCCCCACTTGTAACTTCTTGGATACCAAGGAGATACAAGTGGGGTAACAAAGTTAATAACTTTGTTCAACAATCCTATTAACTTTGTTCCCTCACTTGATACTCCTGACACCCTCACTTGATACTTCTTGCATCATCAGGAGATATATCTACTATCCTATTTCGATGGTATATTCGCTAAGGAATGATGCTCCGGGTTGCAGATGGTTCATAAGATACTTGTCGCGGAACTCTCCCTTGAACTCTGCAAAGTCGTGAATGCCGTACCAAGGTTCGATGCACACGAATGGCGCATGCTTGCCGTAAGGACTCCATATACCGACTGCGGGCGAGCGGAAGTTGAGTGTTACGGCAGGATTGTCTTCCTCATCGAGCAGAGAAATTGACTTTATCTGGCTTTGGTCGAAGATAACGGCATCGTCCTTGAAACTCTCTTCGTTGAACTCCCATATAGAGTTCTCTGTTGGAACTTCATGATGTCCGGGGATAATACATCCACCCACATTGCCGAAGATACGTTCAACGGGCTTCTCATTGTGAAGGTCGAGTTTTCCTTTGAGTGGTTCCCCTGCGTTACAACCGGGAACACAGAATGCCGGGTGACCGCCTATCTGGAAGTGAATCTCCTGTGTGTCGGTGTTATGTACATGCCAAATAACATGTATGGTGTTCTTCTCCAGACGATATGTTATGCTGAGCATGAAACGATAAGGATATAGTTTCATCGTATCCTCAGAGTCTTTCAGGACATATGTCAGACGGTCGTCAGTCTTGCGGATGAGTTCAAACTCTGTGTCTCGAGCGAAACCGTGACGCTCCATCTTGAACGTCTGACCTTCTGTGCGGTATTGTCCTTGCCACAATCCGCACACAATAGGGAACAGAATAGGAGAGCGGCGTCCCCAGAACTCGGGATTGCCGTCCCACAGATATTCTTTGCCATTGCTGTCCTTGATACTTTGCAGTTCTGCTCCGAGTGAAGCCACAGATACTTCGAGGAATTGGTTTTTTAAAGTTTCCACAGTCATAGTATATTAATTTTGTTTTGAGTTTATAGATTAGGGGATTATTCCAAGGCAAAGATAGCCTTTTTCTTTGACAAATAGTGTATTGTAGAATTAAAAAAACATAAAATGACTTATTATGTTATTTTAAAGAAGTATCTTTGCACTATGAAAAAGGAAGAATTAGAAGGAAAGCGAATTGCCGTGCTGCTCTCGGGAGGAGTGGATAGTTCTGTTGTTGTCCATGAGTTTGCGTCACTCGGCTTGTCGCCCGATTGCTTTTATATCAAGATAGGTCCTGAGGAGACGGAGGAATGGGATTGCTCATCAGAGGAAGACCTTGAGATGGCAACGGCTGTGGCCGCCCGCTATGGGTGTAAGTTGCAGGTGGTGGATTGTCACAAGGAATATTGGGACAAAGTGACGAGATATACTATGGATAAGGTGCGCGCAGGCTTCACCCCTAATCCTGATGTCATGTGCAACCGCCTTATAAAGTTTGGTGCTTTCGACGAGAAGGTAGGTCATCAGTATGACCTAATAGCAACTGGACATTATGCGCAGACGGAATGGATAGACGGCAAGAAATGGCTTACTACAAGTCCTGACCCCGTTAAGGACCAGACAGACTTTCTCGCTCAGATATACGATTGGCAACTGAAGAAAGCCATCTTCCCAATAGGTCATTACATGAAAGATGAGGTGCGAGAGATTGCTGAGCGTGAGCATCTCGTTAACGCCAAGCGCAAAGACTCACAAGGCATCTGTTTCCTTGGAAAGATAAACTATAACGACTATATTAAGAGATATCTTGGCGAGAATCCAGGAGATGTGGTTGACATCGCAACTGGCAAGGTGCTAGGCAAGCATAAGGGGTTGTGGTTCCATACCATTGGCCAGCGTCACGGCTTAGGATTCGGTGGCGGTCCTTGGAATGTAGTGCGCAAGGACATAGAAAACAATATCCTTTATGTTGCTAATGGCTATGAACCTCGTCAGGCATGGCGTAAAGATTTTGGTGTGCGTGACTTCCATTATCTTACAGAAAAAGAACTGCCAGCAGATGTTACGTTCAAGATACGCCATACGCCTGAGTTCCATAAGGCAAAGTTGCGTGACCTGGGCAATGGCTCATACGAGATAAATGCAGAGGAGATGATACAAGGCGTGGCTCCTGGCCAGTTCTGTGTTATTTATGATGACGAGCATCATAAATGTTATGGAAGCGGCGAAATTGCCGTTATGTAACGTAACATCTCGTTATAACGCAATTACGTTATATCATTATATCGAATTAAAGGGAATAACACTTTACGAGAAAATCTCTTCCCATTTCTCGTAAAGTGTCTTGATGCTATCCAAAACCATGTCAGCGCCAGCATCCCATAATGCAGAGTCGGGCAGGGGACCTGTATTTGCAGCTATTGTGAACGCCTTTGATGCCGCGCCAGACATCACGCCGAGGGGTGCGTTCTCCACAACAATAGTCTCCCATGGCATAACGTCACATTTCTTCATTCCTGCCAGATAAGGGTCGGGGAGTGGTTTGCCGTTTTTCACATCATATGCCGTTACAAGTCGTTCTTTTGTCACTCTTGGGAATTCCTCAAGAAGTCTGTTTATCAAAGGACGTTGCCCGCTACCTGTAACGATGCATATTTGAAGTCCTGCATGGAAAATCTTTTCATGTAGTTCAAGAGCAAAATCCATTATGTTTGGCTTAGGAAGCATTCCGAACTGACGTGTCTTTTCATCGTACATTCGTTGCGACTCTTCCTCGTCAATGTCTCTTCCTTGCTGTATTTTCACCATTTTCCTTATCGTGTCAACGCCCCTTGCCCCCTCGGTAGCGTAAGCATCTTCCTTACTCATGTTTATTCCGAAAGAGGCCATTGAACGTTGCCATGCGATGGCATGGTTAGGCATGCTGTTAATGAGAACGCCATCCATATCAAAAAGAACTGCTTTAGGGTTTAATTCCCTAAAGCCAGTCCTTTCAAGATATTTATTTATTGTCTTACTGTCCATTATCCTTCAGCCATCAGCCTTTCCTTGATAGCCTTTGAGTCTTCTTCATATCCTGGTTTGTCGAGCAAGGCAAACATGTTCTTCTTATATGCCTCAACGCCAGGCTGGTTGAATGGGTTCACGCCTAATACGTTGCCGCTAATGCCACATGCTATCTCGAAGAAATAAATAATCTGTCCGAGATACTGCTCGTTGAGTTTAGGCATGGTGATGCGGATGTTAGGAACGCCTCCGTCAACGTGTGCCAGACGAGTTCCAAGTTCTGCCATCTTGTTCACTTCGTCAACACGTTTGCCTGCAAGGAAGTTCAGGCCATCGAGATTCTCATCATCGCTAGGGAAGAGCAGTTTCTTGTTTGGCTCTTCAACGCTTATTACTGTCTCAAAGATTGTACGCTCGCCGTCCTGAATCCATTGGCCCATTGAGTGCAAGTCGGTTGTGAAGTCGCAAGATGCAGGGAAGATACCCTTCTTGTCCTTGCCCTCGCTTTCGCCGTAGAGTTGCTTCCACCATTCGCTCATGAAGTGGAGTTTCGGCTGGAAGTTCACCATTATCTCTATCTTCTTGCCATTCTGGTAAAGGCCGTTGCGCACGGCAGCATATTGTGCTGCTGGGTTCTCTGCAAAAGGAACATCCTTTCCACATGCCTTTTCCATCTCTTGAGCACCCTTCACGAGAGCCTTGATGTCGAAACCAGCACATGCTATTGGGAGCAATCCTACAGGAGTGAGCACCGAGAAACGACCGCCCACATTGTCAGGAATGATGAAACTCTTGTAGCCTTCCTTGTCAGCACAAGTACGGGCAGCACCCTTCTTAGCATCTGTGATTGCTACAATCACCTTCTTTGCTTCCTCTTTGCCGACTTGGTCTTCACATTGTTTCTTCAGCAGACGGAAGGTAAGAGCTGTTTCTGTTGTTGTTCCACTCTTAGAGATGTTGATAACGCCGAATTTCTTTCCCTTAAGATATTCCGTGAGTTCGCTCAGATAGTCTTCGCCGATATTGTTGCCAGCGAAAAGAATGGTAGGAGATTTCTTGTCGCCCACAAGCCATGCAAAACTATTGCTAAGTGCTTCGATTACAGCCTTTGCACCAAGATAAGAACCTCCGATACCTGCAATTACAACAGCCTCGCAATTGTCACGAAGCACTTTTGCTGTCTGCTCAATCTCATTAAGAAACTCTTCTGTTATGCTTGAAGGCAAGTGCAACCATCCCAAGAAATCGTTTCCTGGGCACGTTCCGTTCTCCAAAGCCTCTTGTGCGGCTTTCACCTTAGGCTCGAAAGCCTCTACTGCTCCTGCTTCAAGAAAGCAAGCAGCCTTTGTAATGTCAAGTTTGATGTTGCTCATAATATTCTTAGTTTTTCGTTTAAATAGTTCTCTAAGAGAATTTAGATTTCTAAGTGCAAAGTTACATTATTTTTTTTGCCCACCAAATAAACACTCGAACAAAACCCATAAAATTCTGTTAAAAAGCAAAATTATAAGGTTAGTTCTTACATGACAATATATCATATTTTACAAAAGCATTTCCATTCGCGTTATTAATACTATTAAAAATAGACTTAAATATGACTGCAAAATCGATAGTTTTAAAGAAATATTACTATATTTGCACCAACAATCATTTGCGTCAAACTCAATAGAAGATGCCTTGATAAAGTCCAAAGAGAATAATCTTGATGATATCTTAAAATACTTCTAATATGAAAAAGGTGATTAAAACAACAAAGGCACCCGCCGCCATTGGCCCATATAATCAGGCCATACAAGTAGGAAATCTTGTTTACACTTCTGGCCAGATTCCAATAGACCCTGCCACAGGAAACTTTGTAGAGGGCGGCATCAAGGAGCAAACGCGCCAGTCGTTGCTTAATGTGAAGGCCATCCTTGAAGAGGCGGGACTCACAATGAGTGATGTGATAAAAACTACGGTATTCATGGCAGACATGAACGACTTCTCCGATATGAATGCGGTATATTCAGAGTTCTTCCCCGAACCATATCCTGCACGTTCTGCCGTTGCCGTAAAGACGCTGCCGAAGGGTGCATTAGTTGAGATTGAAGTTGTTGCCGGCGTATCATTATGAGACAGAAGACAATCAGACTAAACAATGGTTTGGACATCCCTCAGATAGGAGTCGGGACCTGGACATTACGTGGGGATATGGCACGACAGAACGTGTGCCTGGCTTTGAAAGTCGGATTCCGTCATGTCGACACGGCTCAGGGCTATGAGAATGAATCGGAAGTAGGGCAAGGCATCATAGATAGCGGCGTGCCGCGTCATGAGATATTTGTTACAACCAAAGTGGCTACAAATATCATGCGTGAGGGTAGGGATGCCGTTCGCCAGTCCATCGACGAGAGTATTGCTAAACTAAAGACGGACTACATAGACCTTTTACTTATCCATTGGCCTGTGAAGGACTGCGTGAAAGACACTTGGCAGGTGATGGAGGACTATGTGCGTCAGGGCAAGGTGCGTTCCATTGGCGTGAGCAACTTCAACCGCCACCATCTAGAAGATTTGCTCGCTTATGCAGAAATACGTCCTGTCATTAACCAAATTGAGGTTCATCCCTTGATGACACAGGAGGAGAACATCGCATATAACCACGAGCTGGGAATACAGGTAGAAGCCTGGGGACCTTTCGGTCAAGGAGATATTGATGTCGTGGGCCATCCGTTGCTGCAGTCTTTGGCACGGAAATACCAGAAGACTGCCTCGCAGATTGTTCTCCGATGGATTGTGCAACGCGACCTGATAACCATTCCTCGTGCCAAGCCCAATCACTTTGCCGAGAATCAGG
The DNA here is from genome assembly GCA_900315095.1 of uncultured Prevotellaceae bacterium. Taxonomy (GTDB): domain Bacteria; phylum Bacteroidota; class Bacteroidia; order Bacteroidales; family Bacteroidaceae; genus Prevotella. The sequence goes on from OMXS01000014.1 coordinate 91,003, forward strand.
AAATCATGACATTCTCACTCTCCGATGAGGATATGCAGGCCATTAGCGGTTTAAATCAAAACCTGCGTTCTAACGTGCTCAACGATCCAGAGACTTTCCCGTGGTAAGTTTCTTTTCAAGAAATAGACATTTAATCGAGTATGACTGATTTCAAAGATAAAGTAGTCGTTGTGACAGGTGGCGCGCAAGGCATAGGCCGTTGCATCGCCGAAGAGTTCCTTAAAGCAGGAGCTCATGTTTGCGTGATTGATAAGCAACAAGGGGAACATTTCGTTGGTGATATTGCTGACAAGCACGTTCTGGAACGATTTGCCGAAGAGGTACTCGGAAAGTATGGTCATGTGGACTACTTGATAAATAATGCCTTGCCTTTGATGAAGGGCATCGATGAATGCGGTTACGAGGAGTTTCAGTATGCTTTGAGTGTTGGAGTCACAGCCCCGTTCTATCTTGCGAAACTTTTTGCACGGCATTTTGCCGAGGGTGCTGCCATTGTGAACATCTCTTCTTCGCGCGACCGCATGAGTCAGCCGCAGACAGAGAGTTACACGGCAGCAAAGGGTGGCATAGCAGCCCTGACACATGCCTTGGCCGTCAGCCTTGCCGGACGTGTTCGAGTCAACTCCATCTCTCCTGGATGGATAGATACTACCTACACCATATATGAAGGTCCCGATGCTGTTCAGCAGCCCGCAGGACGTGTGGGCAATCCTATGGATATTGCCAATATGGTGTTGTATCTCTGTTCCGATAAGGCAGGTTTCATCACGGGTGAGAACATCTGCATCGACGGTGGCATGACACGCCAGATGATATATCATGGAGATAACGGATGGAAGTTAGAATCATAAAACTATCAAATATGAACATTAAATCTTTACTCGTGCTCCTTTTATGTGGAGCAAGTTTATTCTGCTATGCTCAGCAACAAGACAAGCAGGGGTCAAACGCAACTAAAACGAATGAAAATATGACTAACGTAGAATTAAGAGAGAAAATAGTAATGGCTTTGGACGACATGAAAGCCAAGGCAATAGAGATGGGTATCGAAGGTGTGGCAACAGCCTCTGTTCTTAACAAGGGTGAGACTGTCGACTGGATAGGTGAAATGAGGGTTGTCGGAACTCCTCTTGACACGAAAGGCGGCTATAATCTCGTGGCCGTAGCATGGTCGAAGTGCGGAGAAGTAATCGCTACCGGGGCCGACAGCGGCAATCCTAACCATAAGACGATGACGGGCGAACTGGGATATGCTGGTGGTGCCTACGACGAGTACAAAGGCTGTAAGATGGCTTTTGCCTTTAGTGGTGCCACTTCGGAAGAAGACCTAGTTGTGTCCAAATACGGCATCGAGCGTATGAAAGGGTACATCTCAGAAAAACAGGTTGCTGAAACATCCGTAACATACAATCCTTTGGCCACTCCTTTAACGAAAGACCAGTTTATACAGGTAACTATTGTGGTGAATGACATCCGTCGCGCCGCCAAGGCATGGGCCGCTCTGCTTGGCGTTCCAGAGCCCGAGATATGGGTGAATCATTTGGAGAGCAACGGAGATTATCCATATACCTACCGCGGCAAGGATAACATGCCATGCGATTTGCAGATGTGTGTCATAGAGATGGGCAACTGGGTGCTTGAACTGCACCAGATAGACAATAACCCCAGCACATTCCGTGAGTTCATAAACAAACATGGTCAAGGCGTACACCACTTAGGCTTCGAGGTGGGTGATGCACGTGACGAAGTGATTAAGGAATTGAAAGAACTGGGTTTCGATACAGAGCGCACCATAGGCATCTATCCTGGCAGCAGCTGGACTATTGTGGACTCGGAGGACGTGCTGGGTGTGAACCTGAACATTAAACCGAAACGGTAGTTATGAAGGTAATCATTCTCTACGGCAGCCCGAAAGCCTAGCGGGGGGAGGCAGGAGGGGGATTGTCTTTCTTGGCGCGGATTACACGGAAAAACACGGAAAAAATTTTAATTTAACTTGTAGGGGCGTTCCCCCGTGTGCGCCTCTAGCCCCTTAAGATAGTGGGTTGGGGGTCTGAACGTCACATTTGGTGATACAATTCCGCCCCTTGGTAAGGGGAGGCTGGAGGGGATTGTCTCGAGAATAGATGTCAGTTAATCAATCCCCTTCTAACTCCCCCTTCTTGCTATGGCAAGCGGCGAAGCCGAGCGACTAAAGGGGAGAAATGTACTGAGATATTGCATCAATCTCTAATGATGAACTGGAGCGTGTATTGCAGCTGTAGGACATAGAGACGGAATGGATACATGTAGGTCATCTTCAGATTCCTGGTTGATAAAAATCCGTTTACACCTTGAAGATGCTGGTCCACGGGGTAAAGTGATTATTTCATTCCCGTCCGGCTACTGAAGTTGATACGGACGCCCTTGTCATCAACCATCATGTCCATGCCTCCGTTGTTACCGTTGCTGGCGGTCGGCTTGCGTTCCCCGTCAAGTATCTCGCGGCACATGTCCTTAATATCCGTAACACGCTGGAGAGTCTCTAGGTTGTCGCCACTATAATGACCTGGGAAGAGGAACCGAATATCGTTCTTCTTCATATAGTTTTCAATTCTTTCGGCCGTGTACATTTCGGTTGAAAGGTTGGTGAATACCAGCAGGTTGGTAGAGCCGAAAGCATCTCCGCTGAATCCATAGTGCCGTGCCTTGTCAAAGAAAGTGGCACTTCCCGCAGTATGGCCGGGAGTGAAGATTACTTCTATCTCACGGCCGCCAAGGTCTATCACCTCTCCGTCATGAAGATACCTTATCTGTCCCTTATAGTTGCGCATGTTATTCGGGACAATAGGCATGTCGCCGGCATTCAGAAAGACCTCTGGGAAAGGACCTATGCCACCCACATGGTCGCCATGTGCATGGGTTGCCATCATGGTGACTGGCTTGGATGTAATCTTTGCCACAATCTTATCCAACTCAGGTATATATGTCCCTGCATCAATCAGAAGTGCGCGTTCATTACCCTCAACTAGGTAGAGTGACTCGTTATAGACTCTATGTCCGTTGCCTATCCATGTATGCTCGTCAAGCTGGCGGAACACCACCTCATCATCCTGGTAAACCACTTTTCCGCGAAGGTCACGGCTGTT
>OMXS01000013.1 GCA_900315095.1 uncultured Prevotellaceae bacterium
ACGAGAGTCATCGCCTGGTTGTCGGCATCGGCAGCACGCGCCTCGCTATCGGCAAGAATACACATCAGCGAGAAGTCGTTAGGGTCAAGCAAAGTGCCGTCGGCGCCAGTAAGGTCGTAGCCCTCTGTCGTCGTCACTTCATATCCCATTGCCGCCATTTGCGACTTAATGTCTTCTTTTGCTGGGTGCCTTCCAATAATTAAAGCATTTTTCATTCTCGCCGAAATGTCTGTTCTCGTTGGTTGGTATAGGTCGATATTCCCTGCAAAGATATGGAATTTTTAGTTAAACAGCAACATTTTAGCAGAAAAGATTGTGTTTATAAGGAGTTCGGGGGTAGATTAATGAAATTCCATTAATATCCTTTTGCTTTCCAATTGATGCCCTTTCACTTTCCCATTAATATCCTTTCGGTTTCCCATTGATGCCCTTTCGCAACCTCAAATGGAATCTTTCGCATGCTCACCAGTATCAAGTGACGAGACAAAGTTAATAACTTTGTTCAACAAAGTTAATAAGATAGTCGAACAAAGTTATTAACATTGTTACCTCATTTGTATGCTTTTGAAATCCAAGCAGTTACAAAGGGCACTTTTAAAGGTTATTTTAGCCTGATGTATTTCTTCTCGCCGTTGAAGAAACTCTTGAGCGTTGACCATTCCTTGGGAATGCAGGCATTGTTCTCGCGGTCTGCGATGGCTACGTAGTAACCTTTGGGGGTGATGCCAAAGAGAACGCACGTTGAAACATGACCTTTGCCAGTAGTTCCTTCAAACAATGTGCTTATATGTACATGAACATTTGCTCTGGATGAATCTCGGTATAGTTGAGCGTGATGCTGTCGATGGCTGTGAATATTTCTTCTGCCAGGCGGGTTTTCTCCCGCGGAATGAAATACATGGTTCCTATAATCTGTCCGGCATTTTTAGGTAGATGGACTCTTGTTGCAGAATAAATCTCCTTGTTGTGATGGGCATCTATGTCATAGTCATCACTTTGTGCCCATTTGAAACTCCATGATTTGATGTCCTTTCGTTTGAGAACGGGTATGATTTTGTCCAGATATGGCTGCTTGACAAAATAATAACTCTTTCCACCAGGCAAGGGAAGTCTCTTGTTATATCCTAACGTCCCGAAGCCTCTGATGTGCTTACCGCATGGTTTCGGACTTGCCGTATAGTTGAGAAACACGGTTTCGAGTGCTTCGGGATAAAACATGGTGCCGTCGTTTGCAGTGTCAGCATCGTGGCTATGTGACTCGAAGTGATAACTCTCTTCCGAGATGGACATCAATGAGTCGAGGTTGTGCCTGATGGCGCCGAAGATTCCGTCGAACACTTTCCGGTTCCTTTCGTTTGCCGCTTCTATTTGTTCTGGTGTGAAATTATTAAAAGAAGTTGTAACGCCTTCGCAGTCGGTTGAACAAAGGAATTCCTTTCCGACTATACCGTTGTGGACGTATAACAGTTGGCCGGCACCGTGGTTGGTCTTCATCTTACTGTCTTGGCGTGCAGTTGTTATCTTTTCTATTTCTTCCCAAATCTTGTCCATGGGTGTGCGGTCCTGTGCCGAAACCGCTACAGACAGGATGAATGATATTGTTGCTATGATGATTCTTTTCATTGTTTATAAATTGTTTAGTTGATTATTGCTTGAAGGTATGCTATTTGCTGCGACTCTTTGAATCACGCGGTTGCCTCTCTCACGCAGACTTCTTGTCTGTTCTGCAAATTGCATCATCGGGTCTTCGTAGGGAACAATGTCTTCCTTTTCAACAGCAATAAGGCCGTCGGTTTTGCTCTTTGGCTCTGTCTCTTCTGCGATGAGAGTCTCTTGTTTTTCTTTTGTTATTCTCTTTGAAACACTCACTTGTTGCTTTGTAGTGTGTACTTGCTGGGGCTTTGGCGCTGCCTGATTCTGGTTTTTCTCCTTTGTCTCAGTCGCTTTTACCTCTACTGCCTTTGTTTTAGGTTGGTTTTCAACCGACCTTTCCCTTGCCTCGGCATAGTCCATGCGAGCATTGCCTCTGCTCTCGGCTGCATGAAAACGTTCATCCTTGGCGATGGGAGGTTTGGAGGCAGAGTCTTCTTTTGGTGGGGCAAGGAAAACGATGAGCAAGGCGGCAACACAAGCAGCGGCCACCCAAGGCCATATCTTCATGATGCGTGACTTATGCTTGCGTTCTGCCATCATCTGGTCGAAAAGAGCCTCGTCGACAGTAAGCTCGCCCAGCATCTCGGCAATTATCTTCCAGTTGGCTGGGGCATCCTCGCGAGACACCTCAAGGGCAAGGAGTTTCTCCTCCTCGACACTCGTCTCGCCGTTGAGATATTTCTGGATAAGTGTTTCGGTTTGCTTGTATGTCATGATTTTATCCTTTCTTTCAGTTCGTTGAAGACTTTCTTTCTTGCCGCAGACAGCATGCTTTTTATTGATGGTTTGGCGATGCCCGTCTGCTCGGAGATGTCGTCGAGTGAAGAACCTTCTATTTGTCTCAGTTCAAAAAGTCTGCGCTCGCTCGGCTTCAGGTGTCCAATGGTCTCTGTCACGGCCTTTAGCGTTTCCTTTGCTACCAGTTCTTCGTGTGGCGAAGAACCGACATCTGTGCCTGGCGGAGTATGTACGGCATCGAAAGAGACAATAGTAGCGTGTTTACGTTTTCTCATTATGTCTATGCAGCAATGCTTTGCTATCCTTACGGCAAAAGCATTATGGTTCTTCCCTGCATCCATACGCTCCAGATATTTGAGCATAGCAAGCATCCCATCTTGCGCAACATCCTCGGCATCTTGTTCGTTGCCGAAGAAACTACGACCTACAGAGAGCATCACATCTCTTAGTTTTGGGGCTATATGTTCAAATTCTATTAATCTAAATGTCAGTCATACGGATAAAAACAAGGGTTCGCCCCTACAATGTTAGTGATAACAATTAAAATGTCATACGCATTGTAGGGGCGAACCCCTGTGTTAGCATGTAAAGTTTATTATTTCACTTCCCAGATGTCATTGGTTTCAAGCAGTTCGCTGAAGTTGTGATACTTCTTTGCTGCCTTGACCTCCTCTATCTGCTGGGTTACAGCCTCGTCGTAGGTAGGAGCATCAACGTCGCGGATAACACCAAGAGCAACAGGGAAACCGTCGTTGTTGCCCATCAGCGCGAGCTTCAGCTGCAGAGTGTTGTCCTCGCAGTGTGCATCGTGAACAAGGATATCGTTCTCGGTGATGCCGTTTTCGCCTATCTTCACTATCTTAAGGCTGAAACCATCCTGTACAAGGCCGAACTCGTTGTTTGGACCGAAGATTAGTGGTTTGCCGTGTTCAACGTAGATAGCGTTCTCCTTACGACCTTGTGCGTTATACACAGCGTCATGACATCCGTTGTTAAAGATGACGCAGTTCTGCAGTATCTCGCAAACAGCAGCACCCTTGTGCTGATATGCTGCCTTCAGAATCTCAACAGTGCCCTTTGCATCGGTGGCAACGGCGCGAGCAAAGAAATGTCCACGTGCACCGAAGCACAGTTCTGCAGGACGGAACGGGTCCTCAACGGTGCCGTAAGGACTCGACTTTGACACGAAACCGCGTGGAGAGGTAGGACTATACTGTCCTTTCGTCAAACCATAGATGCGGTTGTTCAGCAGTATCATGTTGAGGTTGATGTTGCGGCGGTTGGCGTGAATGAAGTGGTTACCGCCGATGGCGAGACCGTCACCGTCGCCACTTACCTGCCAAACGGTGAGGTTTGGGTTAGCCACTTTTGCTCCTGTGGCGATTGCTGCGGCACGACCGTGAATGGTGTTCATACCATACGTTGCCATGTAGTGGGGCAGACACCGATTTCTGCCAATGCCTTGTGGAAAGAAGCCAGGAAGAAGTGGTCGCCACAACCCGGGCACCACCTGGGTTGTCCCTTCTTATAATCGTTTGCTGTATATGTCATAATGCTTGATTTTCTTTGATGTTTTGTTTTCTGTGGTATCTTATTTCAACAAATCTTCGAAGTTAGCAACTAGTTCTTCAACTACGAAAGGCTGTCCTTTTACCTGGTTGAACTGGCAAGGCACGAAATTATCTACCTTCATGCGCAGATAAGCGGCGAGTTGTCCCATGTTCTGTTCTGCCACAACCACCTTCTTGTACTTCTTCATCACCTCGGCAGTATTCTTTGGCAGCGGGTTAAGATACTTAAAGTGGGTTTGTGCCACCTTGTAACCTTTCTGGCGCAATTCGTCCATAGCAGAATGCAAGTGACCATATGTACTGCCGAAGCCCACGATGAGCAAGTCGGCATCGTCAACATCACCATCAACGGTGAGGTCGGGCACTTGGATGTTTGCAATCTTTTGTGCGCGCAGGCGAGTCATCAAGTCGTGATTCTCAGGGTTGGTTGATATCGCACCGGTATTAGAGTCTTTCTCCAGACCGCCGAGGATATGCTCGAATCCTTCACGACCAGGCACTGCCCAGTAACGTGTGCCGTTCTCGGCGCGCATGTATGGTGTCCATTTGCCCTTCAGTTCCTCAGGAACATACGGTGGGTTAATGGCATCAAGTTTTTCTATATCAGGCAGTTTGAAAGCTCCAGAACTGGTAAGCGGCGTCGAAGCAGTCGGTAGGACTTATTGCTGCCATCACTGGCATAGGACTCTCGCCGTTACGGCCGAACAGCACTTGCAGAAGGTCGGTCTGCTCTGACTTTGTTGGAAGTCCTGTTGCTGGTCCGCCGCGCTGCACATCGAGTACCACGATAGGCAACTCCATGATAACAGCAAGGTTCATAGCCTCGCTCTTGAGACAGACACCAGGACCGGAGGTGCTTGTAACGGCCAGTGCTCCAGCGAAAGAGGCGCCCAGTGCACTTGCAGCACCAGAGATTTCATCCTCGCACTGCACGGTGGTAACACCCAGTGACTTATGTTTTGAGAGTTCATGAAGCACGTCGGTGGCGGGAGTGATAGGATATGAACCAAGGTAGAGTTTCAGTCCTGCCTTCTCGGCGGCGGCGATGAAACCATAGGCTGTTGCCTTGTTTCCCGTGATGTCCATATATCGTCCAGGCTCTTTTGTCTTCGACTCTATGCGATAAACGTTCACTGCCGATGAGTGAGTGTTATGTCCGTAGTCGAAGCCTGCCTGTACAACCTTTATATTGTTCTCAGCGATGGCTGGTTTCTTGGCGAACTTGTCGCGAAGGAAATTGGCAACGAGGTCAAGGTCGCGGTCAAAGAGCCAGCAAACAAGCCCCAGCGCGAACATGTTGCGGCACTTCAGAATAGCCTTGTTGTCCATTCCTGAGTCCTTGAGGCAGTCCTTCACCATTGTCGTAAGCGGGCACTGGATAACGCGGTCGGGATCGATGCCCATCTCGCCGAGATAGTCTTCTGTCTCGAAAGCTGCCTTCTTGAGGTCATTAGGACCGAAAGAATCGGTGTCAATGATTATTGTTGCCTGTGGTTTGGCGTATTTGTACTGTGTTTTCAGTGCTGCAGCGTTCATTGCAACGAGTACGTCGCATTTGTCGCCTGGTGTGTAAACCTTGCCTTCACCAATGTGCACCTGGAATCCAGATACGCCTGTTAGCGATCCTTGCGGGGCGCGGATATCTGCTGGATAGTCAGGGAATGTGCTGATGCCGTTACCCACTGTAGCAGAAATCGTAGAGAAAATGTTTCCGGCGAGCTGCATACCGTCGCCTGAGTCTCCTGAGAATCGAACCACCACTTGGTCGAGTTCCTTAATCTCTAATTTGTCTTGTTCAGTCATTTTATTCTGTTTGACATTACTGATTTATAGATATTTGCGCGTGCAAAGTTCTTAAAAACAAATGAAATAACAAAATAAAAACGCATAAATTTTATCTTTTGACAGTTTTATTATTTAATTATGGAATATCCAATGCAAATTGTTGCAAAATTATGCACAATCCGTTTAATTTGTTACTAAATTTCTGTTATCACTTACAAACTGATTTATGGATATCCTGTGAATTCCTTGAAACTGTTATATTGGTTAAAATGTCTTTGTGTATATACGAAAGAAGTCCCAGAGCTATGCTCCGGGACTTCCTTATTATAAATAATGTGTAGTCTCGATTAGAGTTTTGGACCAGCAGCAACAAGTGCCTTACCAGCCTCGTTAGTCTCGTACTTCTTGAAGTTCTTGATGAAGCGAGCAGCAAGATCCTTAGCCTTCTCATCCCACTGTGCTGGATCAGCATAAGTGTCACGTGGGTCAAGGATTGCTGGGTCAACGCCCTCAAGCTGTGTAGGAACAACAAAGTCGAAATATGGAATCTTCTTTGTTGGGGCTTCGTCGATAGAGTGGTTCAGGATTGCATCGATGATACCGCGTGTATCCTTGATAGAGATACGCTTGCCTGTACCGTTCCATCCTGTGTTAACGAGGTATGCCTTAGCGCCGCTCTTCTGCATCTTCTTAACCAGTTCCTCAGCATACTTTGTTGGGTGCAACTCGAGGAATGCCTGACCGAAGCAAGCAGAGAATGTAGGAGTTGGCTCAGTGATACCGCGCTCTGTACCTGCCAGTTTTGCTGTGAAGCCAGAGAGGAAGTAGTACTTTGTCTGCTCTGCGTCGAGGATAGATACTGGAGGCAGTACTCCGAACGCGTCAGCACTCAGGAAGATAACCTGCTTAGCATCTGGACCTGCGCTCTTGCCATTCACCTTCTGTGCAATGTTGGTGATGTGATCGATAGGATAAGAAACGCGAGTGTTCTCAGTAACGCTCTTGTCAGCGAAGTCAATCTTGCCGTCCTTGTCTACTGTTACGTTCTCGAGCAATGCGTTGCGACGAATAGCGTTGTAGATGTCTGGCTCGCTCTCTTTGTCGAGGTTGATAACCTTAGCGTAGCAGCCGCCCTCGAGGTTGAACACACCCTCGTCGTCCCATCCGTGCTCGTCGTCACCAATGAGGAGACGCTTTGGATCGGTAGAAAGAGTGGTCTTACCTGTACCCGAGAGACCGAAGAAGATAGCGGTGTTCTTACCTTCCATGTCGGTGTTTGCAGAGCAGTGCATTGAAGCGATGCCCTGCAGTGGGAGGTAGTAGTTCTGCATAGAGAACATGCCCTTCTTCATCTCACCACCATACCATGTGTTGATGATGCACTGTTCGCGGCTTGTTGTGTTGAATGCAACACAGGTCTCGCTATTCAGGCCCAGTTCCTTATAGTTCTCTACCTTTGCCTTAGAAGCGTTGTAGATAACGAAGTTCGGCTCAAAGTTCTCCAGTTCCTCTGCTGTAGGAAGGATGAACATGTTCTCTACGAAGTGTGCCTGCCATGCTACTTCAACGATGAAACGTACTGCCAGACGTGTAGCCTTGTTAGCACCGCAGAAAGCATCAACTACATAGAGGTTCTTGTTGCAAAGTTCCTTGATGGCGATTTCCTTTACCTTTGCCCATACCTCCTCGCTCATTGGGTGGTTGTCGTTCTTGTATCCCTCTGTTGTCCACCATACCTTGTCATGGCTCTGTGCATCGTCAACGATGTACTTATCCTTAGGACATCTCCTCCTCGAAGAGGAACTCATAAGACGGATTGTGGGCTATCACGGTAGAACCGGTGATGCCATACTGTGTCAAATCTAACTTTGCCATAAATGATTATAATATTAAGTTGTGAAAAATTTCTTTACCTTAAAACAAAAGGGAGTATCCCAATTAGCGGTTGCAAAGTTACGCATTTTTCGTTGACTAACAAAAATAAAGTTTATCAAAAATCATTATTTGTATACGTTTTTCGGTTAAAGTATTTAAATTTTGTATATAATGAAACCTTTTTGGAAACTCCACTTTGCAAATAGTCAGAAGAAATAACACGCGAAATTAGCATAATTCATTGTTTTAGTGTATCTTTGCAAACAGAAACAATAGAATTTATCTTATGAAAACAATAAATCTTTCAGAACAAAACTCCGTGCTCAACCAGTACATGGCGGAGATTCGCGACATCGACTATCAAAAGAACCGTATGCTTTTCCGCAACAATATAAAGCGCATAGGGCAGGTAATGGCTTATGAAATTTCTAAGTCGTTGACCTATGAGCCGTCGTTTGTGGAAACACCTTTAGGCACTGCCAACTTGCAGTTGATGAAAGATAGTATTGTAGTTGCCACAGTGCTTCGCGCCGGACTTCCATTCCACGAGGGCTTCCTCGAAATGTTCGACCATGCAGAGAACGGTTTTGTGTCCGCATTCCGCATGTACACCAACCGTGAGCATACCGAGGTGGGCATACATACCGAATACATTGCATGTCCTTCGGTTGAAGGAAAGACGTTGTTGATTGTCGACCCAATGCTTGCCACAGGTGGCTCGATGGCTGCTGCTTATGAGGCAATCATCAAGCACGGGAAACCAAAGTGCGTGCATGTGGCATGTGTCATTGCTACGCCGGAAGGAATAGACGTGGTGAAGCAGGCTCTGCCCGACGAACAGTCAACAATATGGGCTGCCGCAATCGACCCTGGAATGAACGAACATAAGTATATAGTTCCAGGTTTTGGTGATGCAGGTGACCTTTGTTATGGGGAGAAAATGTAGAATTACGATCTTTGCAGCAATGTGGAGCGACTAAAAGAACTCAACATTCAAAACGCGTAATTAAGTAATTCATAGTTTCCTAATTATCGTTAGGCCGTCACGAAGTGGAAGTATTACTCTTTCCACTCTTTTATCGCGTGCAATATAGTCATTGAAATCCTCAATGCCTTGTGTCTGCCGGTCTGCCGGTTTTGGAATTTCCAGCACATGGCCGTCCCAGAGAGTGTTGTCTGCAAGAATGAAACCGCCAGGCCGTAACAGACGCAGGATCGTTTCATACGTTTCAAGATAAGTTCGCTTGTCTCCGTCGATGAAAGCCATGTCGAACTCTATGCCAAGTTTAGGTGCTTCCACATTGGCGTCGCCGATAATGAATTCTATCTTGTCACTTACTGCCGAACCTTCTATCCACGGGCGGGTGAAGTCTTCCATCTCGTCGTTAATCTCATAGGTGTAAAGACGTCCGCCCTCAGGAAGCCCCTCAGCCATGCATATGGCACTATAACCGCTGAATGTGCCTACCTCAAGGATATTCTTGGGGCGTATCATGCTGACTATCATTTTCAACAAACGTCCTTGCAAATGACCGCTTGCCATACGCCCGCGAAGCAGATGCACGTTAGTTGCCCTCCAAAGACGATAAAGGTAATCGCCTTCTGGGTCAATGTGTTTGAGAATATAGTCGTCGAGAGACATTATATTTGACTGCTTGTAATGTCATTTTTACATTAAAAATGAGTACACAGCCAGTTTATAACTGTCCATGCCAAAACCGCAGATGACACCTTTACAGGCTGCGGAAATCATTGACTTATGGCGGAACTCCTCGCGCGTGTGAACATTAGAGATGTGTACTTCTATTACAGGAGTATTTATAGCGCGAATGCAATCGTGCAGAGCTACGCTTGTGTGTGTATAAGCGCCTGCATTAAGTACGATACCGTCGTAGGAATAACCCACTTGTTGCATCTTGTCAATCATCTCACCTTCTATATTGCTTTGAAAATATTCAATTTCCACTTGTGGGAATTCTTTACGCAGCGTTTCAAGATAGCTCTCCATGCTATCGTTACCATAGATTCCCGGTTCGCGAACTCCGAGAAGGTTGAGGTTTGGACCGTTAAGAATGAGAAGTTTCATTATGTAAAGTTCTTAATTATTTATAATCTGACTAGTTTGTCAATCATCAATTACCTTTATCACCGTGTCGCAGAATTGTGTTACGATGTCAAGCATGTCTTTGGGAAGATAGCTCAAGGCTTTGTCTATGATTTCATCGGGAATCTCGTAGTAGGCTTCGGCGATTGAGCCTGTTATTGCACCCTTGGTGTCGGTGTCGCCATCGGCGAGCACCGCCTTTCTTATTGCGTCCTCGAAACTCTCGCTGTCTATGAAACAGCGGATGGCAGCAGGCACTGTCTCTTGGCATGTGCCATCGAAATGCCCCAATGATCCAATGCGCATAACGTCTTTCAGTGATGGTATCTCATACCCAAACTTCCTTCTAATGGAATGCTCAACCTCGTCTTTTGTTATGCGCACAGTGCGAAGCCAATAGATGAGCGTTGCTGTACACACTGCACCTCGGATACCTTCCTCGTGGTTGTGGCTTACCTCTGCTGAGCGTTTCGCTTCCTCCATCACTGTGTTTATATCGTTGAACAACCAACCCACAGAACTGACGCGCATTGCAGAACCGTTGCCATAAGAACCATATGGCTTGTGTTCATCTGCAAAAACCCATTCGGAGAACATGCCTCCGTAACTACCCATTGGTGTGGGGTAGCGTCGGCACCAGTCAACAAGAGACTCTGCATAATCGCGATGATTCATTATTGCATCGGCAATAGCAATGGTGCATATGGTATCGTCTGTATAATCACAGTCGGAAGTGAATAGTTCAAAACCAGCCATCGGTGCTGGGCCGAACTCAAATCTTGAACCAACTATGTCGCCGATAATTGCTCCTAACATTTTTGTATAGTGTTTGATGTTTAGAGTATGATGTTCTATGTTCAGCAAAGGTATGACTTTTTTATTAATTTTCAAAGTAATTTTGCAAAAAAGAAAGAGGGTGATGGTCTTTTTACAAAAACAAGTTGTATCTTTGCATCTTGAAAAACAATTTGTTATGCAGAATCCCCCAGATTACAGACACGACACAGTGCTTCCATTGCCGATGGAGGTTACTGCAGATGCATGGGCAGTGGATGCTGGATGTTCAGGAAATCCCGGTCCTATGGAATACCAGTGTATAGACCTCGCAACTGGAGAGAGGGTGTTCCATTTCGGGCCAATGAAAGGCACGAACAACATCGGAGAGTTCCTTGCCATAGTGCATGCACTAGCACTCTGCTGGCAGCGTGGACTTCATAACAAGACAATCTATAGTGACTCTTATAATGCCATACTTTGGGTGCAGAAACGTAAGTGCAAGACAAAGTTGGAGCATACACCAGAAACAGAACACCTGTATAATATTCTTTTCCGTGCCGAACAGTGGCTTCTTACCCACGACTACCATAACCCAATCATTAAGTGGGAAACATCTAAATGGGGTGAGATTCCCGCTGACTTTGGAAGAAAGAAGTGATGATTCGCAGAATACTAGATGTCATAGCGCCTCGCCAGTGCCAGATATGCAATAACAGGCTGGCAATTGACGAGGAATTGATATGCGCAGCATGCAATATGCACTTGCCGCGCACCCTATATTCTGCAAATGCCTACGACAACCCGATGGCACGCCTGTTTTGGGGACAGATACCTGTAGAGCGTGCAGCGGCGTGGTTTTTCTATGAATCACATTCGGAAGCGTCAAAGATGATTTACAAACTGAAGTATGGCGATCATCCGGAATACGGTTATCTGATAGGACAGTTCCTGGCAGAGGATTTCCAATGCGATGGTTTCTTTGATGACATAGATGCAATAGTTCCTATACCTATTTCAAGGAAAAGGAAATGGAGCAGAGGATACAACCAAAGCGAGCATATCGCTAAAGGGATAGCAGTAGTAACAGGGCTGCCAGTGCGCACCGATATAGTGAAGCGCAATTCGTTCATAGCAAGTCAGACACACATGAACTGGTGGCAGCGACATGGGAATGTGGAGAATGCTTTTACATTGAAAAAAGCTGAGTTGGCAAGAGACAAACATCTGCTTATCGTTGACGATGTGATAACTACAGGATCCACGATTCTTTCTTGCTCAAAAGAAATATGTCGTGCAGGCAACGTAAAAATCAGCGTTGCCACTATCGGTTTTGCAGGAAAGAGTTAGGAGTTAAGAATGTTGAGATGTCGTCGACGATAGAATCTCAACAATAAATAATCATTTAACCAGTTCTTCGATCTTGCTCAGCAGAGCTTGGGTGTCGAGGTCGCGGTCAACGATGTGGCCTTGTTTGTTTATAAGGATATTCCCTGGTACACGGTAAAGTCCGAGCTTTGAAACAAGCGGACTCTCGAACATCTGTTCATCGCAGATGATGGGCCATGGAATAGAGTCGCGTTGCGTGGAACTGCGTATTTGGTCTGCGCTGCCGTCAAGGCAGAGGCTCACAACGCTGAAGGCATTGCCGGTGTCACGGCGTTTTCTTTTCAGTTGTCGCAACTGGTTCATGCTTTCGTAAGCCCATGTCGAACAAGTCATAATCACCGCCACACGTCCTTTCAGGTCACTGCTGCTGGCCGTCTGTCCGTTTATTCCTTCTGCCGAGAACTCAGGCAATGCCATTCCTGTGCCTGTGTTCTGCATGTGCTTGATGTCATTTTTCAGTTGTAGCAGTCTGCCGTTTTCCTTTTGTGCTCCGATAACCTTGTCAAGCAATGCGTTTGCCTTGGCAAAGTCAGGTTTTGCTGACATAATGAAATAGCGTCGTAAAAGATATTCGCATACGGGAGAGTTAAGGTGGTCACCGATGAACAGTTCGGCATGATGAACTACATCGGGCGGTGCCATCTGCTCCGTCTGCATGCGAAAATCGGTCATCAGTTCATTGTCCTTCGTACCTGTTATCTCCATTGTCTTCAGGTGAGAAGCATCGGCTTTGATATCTACGCTCTTTCCCGATTCGGCAAAAACAGGTTGCTCGGAGAAATTAGGGAATACGAGCATCAGGGTACTTGGTTTCGTGCATGGAATCTCGTAAGAGAACCTTCCGCCCGAAATCTTTATTGTGTCGATGCCGTTCACCGTTCCATCGGTGCTGTAGACAAGCAACACTCCTTGGTTCATGTGCAGGAAATGTCCCTCAATGCGAAACCACCCGCTTCGTGTGGAGCACGAGGCGAGTAGTAATAATGTGCCTAATAATATAATATGTATTTGGCGGGACATTTTCTTAAAGTGTTTCCTAGAATACTTTATTCTTAGACAATATATAGTTTCTAGTAGTTAACTCGTCATTTCTTAACGTTCTGCATCTCGATATCTCTGTCGGCGAAAGAGGCAAGAGACGGGTCGGCAAATGCTGCTTTGCGGAGGAACTCCGATGCCTTGTCGTTCTGTCCTGTGCGAGCCAGCAACAGAGCATTGAGATAGTCGGTCAGAGCGTCGCCGTCCTTGATGCGTGCAAGAGTCTGAGTCGCTGTGCTGTAGTCCTTGTTCAGAATCTGTGCCAAAGCAGCCATGTTGCTCGACTCTCCTGTGAGATTCTGTTGTGCCAGGCTATAGTTGCCTTTGGCGATGTTTAAGGTGCCAAGTACACGGTTCATTCCTGCTGCACCTGTAGCATTAGAGAGATATTCCTCTGCTGTGTCCAGACCGCCGTGCTGCAGAGCCATCATTGCCATATTGGCGTAAGACTCTGGCTGCTTTCCCTTGTCCATAGCCTCTTGGAAGTTGTCGAGAGCATTCAGTTCGTTGCCGCGAATCATCTCCATCACACCCACGTTGTTCTTTGCACGGTAGTCGTTGGGGAACAACTCGGCAGCCTTCTTATATACAGCCTCGCTTTCTGCAGGGTTCTCATAGAGTGTTGCGGTGTAGAGAAGTTCGTCAAGTGAGAGTTTCGTCGGGTCGGCAGCATACTGCTGTTTCAGTTGTTCGTCGCTGCGGCCAACGGTCTCATAGTTGATAATCATGCGTGCACGGCGCAGTTCTGGCAGAATGCCGTCGGCCAGTTCGCGGAATCCCTCGCTCATGTTGCGTATCTGCTGTTCGCGCTGCTCAGGGTCTTGATACATCGAAAGCACGCGCAGAATGACATCCTTGTCTTGTATGTTGCTGGCGGCCACCAGTTTCTGGAAACCGTCCCAGTCTTCAGCGGTATAATGTGAGGTGACATCGCCTGAAACACGTGCTTGTTTCATTTGTCCTTTCACAAATTCTTCAGAAACCGACTGGCGTTGGTTTGCCAAGCGGTCGTTCACAGCAAAGTTGCCTTCGGGTGATGCATAACCCAACACCTCCACGTTCTTCAGGTTCAGACTCTCATGCTCGCGGTTTATCTTGCGCAGCATTTCCACGAAGTCTTTTACCGAGTTGCTTGCCAGTTCGCTCTTTCGCAGATTTGCTTGGTTCACAAGGAACTTCACCTGTGCCTCCATTTTCTGGTTGGTAACGCGCTGGAAAGAGTCGGGGGCCAGACATGGTTGCTCTGATTTGAGTGCTTTCTGGTAGAGTTCAGATGTGGCAATAATGCCCGAAGCCACTTTTACAAGCGGTTGCTTTGTCTCTTTCTTGCCCTGTTTCGCCACGATATTCATGTAGAGGTCACTACGGTGCAGAGCATCGGCATAGTCGAACGACTGGCGCATTGTGAAGTTTCCGCCGTGCTCGTAGCTTATCGTTTGGAAGTTGTTTCTCACCTTCTCGCCCTGGAATGATGTTCCTTCTTCTGCACGTAGGTTGTATCCGTTGCTGCCACGCAGTTCAGGAGTGATAGTAACAATGACGTTCTTCTTCATGTACTTGGCAGGAAACTTGCCGTTTATGGTAACTGTCACTTTTCCTGCCTGAGTCTCCATAGGGTTTGGCGTCACCTCAAAGTTAGCAGAAGTGAGCTGCCCCATCGTTGATGAGCATGATGATGTTATGACTAAGACAGAGGCTGCGAGGAAATAAAAAACACTTTTGCGCATATTAATTAGTGAAGTTTATAAGTTTGGGAGTTAGTAAGTCCTTAAGTTTGTAATTTCATGTTTTTGAGCAAACTCCTAACTCTAAATAGTGCCGCGAGCGGGACTCGAACCCGCACAGCCATTCCTGGCCAAGGGATTTTAAGTCCCTCGTGTCTACCATTCCACCATCGCGGCTACGCATTTTTTCAAAGAACAACAGAGGCATAACCCTTTGCCTCAGCGTATTGCGGTGCAAAGGTACACCGATTATTCCAAATTGCCAAAACATTTAGCATTTTTTATAGCAACTTCTATAATACGTGTTTGGTTCAGGTTAAAAGTCTCGTAGAAACGGTCACGGTCACAGCTGTGACCATGTGACCGCAGGAGGCGAAGCGATAATCGTTAAACTCTATAATGTATTGAAATACAGATATTTATATACAGTCCAAGGTTTTATCATGTGTTGATTGGTCACATGGTCACAGCTGTGACCGTGACCGTTTTTGCCAAATATTCAGGCCGTCCATTCTTGTTATATGAAATGCGAGATGCTATGCTTTCGCTCTTCAATTGATGCCCTTTCGCATGCTCAAACATGGCCTTTTATCATGCGAAAGGCCATCAATGGGATTGCGAAAGGGCATCAATTGTAAAGTCGATGCTGAGGACATGTTGATATATAAAGTACCTTACTAACGTCAAATACCCAAGAGGTCAAATTATATAGTTCCACAAAAAAACGGGCAAAAATTTGGCAGAAGAGCAAAAAAAGCGTACCTTTGCACCCGCTATTGTCCTATGGTGTAATGGTAGCACAACAGGTTTTGGTTCTGTTTGTGGTGGTTCGAATCCGCCTAGGACAACGGTTAAAGCCGCGCTGGAATCACTTCCCGCGCGGCTTTTTCATGATTTTAAACCACTTTTTTTGTTATTACTTTTGCATTACCATTTGTGTTGGCATCTAATTAGTCTGCATCGGTTTCAATCAATGTATGTATCTTCAGCCTATTTGTATGAAAGGAACTAATTAAGTTCTAATAAGCACCAAAGCCATGAGCCAACTGCTGAATGTTAGTTGGATAGAAGTAGTCGTACTTTCCGTCGCCATTGGAGTCGTAGCACCAGATGGTGTTTTCCTTCGGAGACGACTGCTTCGATGACTTAATGCGCAAAACCAGCGCATCTTTTGATGCCGTGTAACTTGTGTTGGTGAGTTCTATAGTCATTGTGTAGGGAGCTCTTGCGCTGTCGAAATAGGTGAGCACCGACTCCATGTAGTCGGGATTGACGCGGCTGTTGCAGTACTGGTCTATTTGAGAATACTGCGAACTGATGACGAGAGATTCCGGTTTTCCTGTGCCCAGATTCTTTTGCCTGCCGATATACTCAATCATTGCCTTGCCCACAGCCTTGTTCTTTGAATACTGATAAAGAGCAGCAACATAGAGAGGCAGCAACACATATGGGCTCTCATGAATGTCCTTCATTCTTCCCGGGAGATTAATTGTGCGCAGTTCTTCTACGCTCTCAGGCAGTTTCGACAGGGTTACTATCACTTTTCCAACGTAGGCATTGGGGTAAGTGTAGTAGTCGAATTCTCCGTCACCCACGGTCACTTTAGTCTTGGATAGCCCTCTTGTGTTCATTGAAACGGTAACGTTTCCATTGCCAGAGCCTGCCACCATTCCTGCAGCACCTTTTCCTGAAACTGCAGATGTAAGTATTGATGACAACTGCTCGCTGCCACAAGAGATAGATGCTAATGCCAAAATGGTAATCAGCAATCCAGAAGTGATGAATGACATTCGTTTCATAATCATTTGGTTTTAGTTTGAATTACTTTTGTTTGGCATGTATGTCACGCCAGTTCTCTTCTCATCTTGAAGTTGTCATCATTGCAGCCAATTGCTGGAACAAAGACGGTTTCTGGTTCTCTTGTGTGCCAGCCTTCGCATGTAGCACTGTGTTGCTTCTTTTCTCTTCTTCGGCCACCTGGTTAATGAAATTCTCTATTTCACTATTCATTCTTTCGTAGGCAGATGGCCTGTGGACATCTGATTTGTTATGTGTTGATTGAGGACCTTGTTGCGTCATAGGTATATATAATGTGTAGCGTTGGCAATATTTGTTGGACGCTGCAAAGTTGCGAAGAAAGTTCAAATGTCCTTGTCACAATGCGGACAAAAAGTGTAATAAACGGGACATTTTGCCCTTAAATGATTGTAACTGTGAGGACAAAATAAAAAGCAAGTAATTGAAAAACAATTACTTGCAGATTTTCCAAAATACAAATTGATAACTTAAATGCCACGATTCTTTTTTCGATATTCTGTAGGTGTCATTCCTACTGATTGCTTGAATATCTTAGAGAAGTATGAGGGCGATTCAAAACCGCATTGTATATAAATGTCTGTTATTGAGCTGTCAGTATTCTTTAGCATCTGCTTGGCGAACAGGATGCGGAACTCTCGGATGTAGGTTGCGGTGTCCACATTGGTCAGCATCTTCACCTTGCGGTTTAATTGGCGCTGACTGATAAACATTTTTTCGGCAACAAGGGTTGATCCTAGTGCCGTGTCGCCCATGTTTGCTTGGAGTATCTGGTGGAGTTGTGACATGAATTTCTGGTCGGCTGCCGAGGTGTCTATTTGCTCCACGCTATCATCCAGCAGCGCATTGGAGTATTTGTCGCGCAACATGCGTCGCAGTTCGAGCAGTTTCTCCACGCGCAACATCAGCTCGTCGCTGTTGAATGGCTTAGTGATGAAGGCATCAGCACCTGCCTCATAACTTTTAATGCGGTCGGCATTCTCGTTGCGTGCCGTTACCACAAGTATGGGTAGATGTTTCAGCAACTCACTTTTTCTGACATAGCTGCACAATTTGAAACCGTCCATTTCTGGCATCATAAGGTCTGTCACGATGATGTCTGGCACATATTCGAGTGCTTTTGCCAGTGCTTCTTTTCCGTTTGGTGCGTACATCACGCGGTATTTCTCACTCAGAATTTCACGCATATAACGTGCAACCTCTGAATTATCCTCCACCAGCAACACTTGCGGCTTTTCACCATCGGCAACATTTTCTACGTCATTATCATCCAATTCCGCTTGTTTGTTGTTCACTCCTGGTTCCACGACTGTGGTTCCTGTGGAGAGTACCGATGGAATCCAACGAGGCAACTCGCGGTTTGAGTGCCGTTGAGGCAATGTTATTATAAAGAGTGTTCCTTTGCCTTCGATGCTCTTCACCTCTATGGTTCCTTTCATGGTAAGCACCATTTGCTGTGTCAGCGATAGCGAGATGCTTGTTCCGAGATTCGCTTCTGTGTTGCTGCCTTTGTATGATGGTTCGAAGATATGCGGCAGGTCTTTTGCAGCAATGCCTATTCCCGTGTCAGCAATATTCACCACCACCTTGTCGCCCTCTTTCTTCATTGTGACGATGATTCTACCTCCTCGCGGTGTAAACTTCAGAGAATTGGATATTAAGTTGGCGATAATTTTCTGCATAAAGCCAGGAATGAAGTCCATTTCTATATGTGGTTGCTTCGGTTCAAACTCTGTTGTGATGAGTTTTTCGGCAGCATTTATACGCAAACTCTCAATAACCATACGCATCAAAGCCACAGCATCACCTGTTTGCCAGCCGTTGTTTTCATACTCATCGCGCACCTTTGTGATGTCAAGCAGTTGGTTGACGAGGTTCAACAGCACGTCCGACTGTCCTATAATAGAATCGAAAGCCTTCTTTCGTTGCGGGTCGCTTTCCTTCTCCATCATGCGGTTTGCTTGTCCCTGTATCACGGTAATAGGAGTGCGGAACTCATGAGTGATATCGGCAAGAAAGTCCTGTCTCTGACTATTCATACGTTCCACCATGCTCTGCTTCTGCGAACGCAGACGGGCGATGTAGAACAGGGCCACACTGAGGAACAAAAGTAGGAGCAACAGCGCAAGACTTCCCCAAATCACCACCTTGTGGATTGTAAGCATCGCCTCCTGCTCTTCAATGGTATTTTGTTTTTTAGCCACCTCGTATTGTGCGGCATAGTTCTCTTTCAGTTCGTTGGTGCGGTCGGTGTAAATGCTGTCTTTTAGGGTGTTGGCCTGTTGCATGTAACTCACGGCAAGCACCGGTTGCTGAGTCTTATATATGTCAGCCAGAATCTCAAGGTCTTGCAATAACAGGTATCGTACGCCCATGCTGCGTGCCATCTGTGCGCTCTGCTCGAGCACGTTCACCGCTTCGTTGCGCTTGCCCATCTTTAGGTAGAGGTTGCCCAACTGTTTCATGTTGATGCACACCGATATGTTCTTTGGGCGACTCTTCATCATCTCGTTCGACTCAAGATAGCGTTTCTCAGCATTGGCGTAGTCACCCTTTGCGGCAAAAACATCAGCCATCTGCGACAGTCGGCGTCCCATCTTCAGCGAGTCGTTTGCTTCCTTGTCCTTCTCGTAAGCCAGTGTGGCAAACTGCAGCGCCTCATCGTAGTTTCCCTGTTTATTATACACTTCGCAGGCAATGCCAAGATGCACAGATGCCGACTTGGCATTGCCCACGATGCGGTCCATCTCGAGCGAGCGGTCGATGAATTTCCGCGCGTTTTCATTGTCTTTTATAGATAGGTAAACGGCTGCGATGTTGTTATAGGCAGAGCCCATTGCCTCGTAGTCATGTCGCAGGCTGTCTATGTGAAGTGCCTTAAACCCCATCGTGATGGCCCTCTCTGCATCACTCGTTCGCATGTAGCAAGCACAGAGATGAGTGTAGCAGTCGCGCTGGTTTATAGTGTCTTCTGCTTCAATATAAATGGCCAAGGCCTTCTCTCCATACTCCTGTGCCTTTGCGAAATCATTAGAGTCGAAAGCATCGTACGAAGCCTCGAGCAGCGTGTCGGCCTCTGCCAATCCCGCTGTCTTATACACTTCGCCCGAATTTTTCCCTCCGCAAGCGCAGAGTAACAATAATAATAAGGAAGATAGAAATATAGAGAGATACTTCATTCTTGTTTTACATAAAGGAGTTATTGGGATTTAAAGGGTGATATAGAGAACTATATGGCATCGTTAATAATCAACACCTGTCATTCTTCACCCGACACTTAATTTCAAGGCATTCCTATTGTGAAATGATGGTAAAGATTTAGTGCTTCAGCTGTTATCTCAAAGATGGCGAAAGGCACAATGAAACTCCATTTCTTGCACACCTTATCGGTGATGTTAAGCAACTTCAGCTGGAAGTTCTTGCCTGTGGCCAGTCCTAAGATGCCCGCTATTGGGAAGATGATATATGCAGGAAAGAGCAGCAGAACATTTATGTTCATCTGCAGTGCTTCGGCAAAACGCCCGTGCGCTGTGAGCAGAAAAGCTCGTGTAACGCCGCATGTGGGACACGGAATGTGCCACACCAGTTTTGTGGGACACACCGTAATGGTTTCCCTATAGCTGCTGTCGGTCCATCCAACTGCAAGCCACAGCAGCAGAGCAAACCACATGAGGTTGCATATCCACAGGGTTCTCCGTTCCTGCTTTGTCATCATCAGAATATCTGCATCAGTTTTTCTGCATTCTTCTGCTTGGTGGCATCCATTATCAGAAACCAGTCTATGACGGTCCAAATGCCCAAGCCGCCACAGGTAACCAACTTCAGTATGCCCATCGTAGTGTCTCCGATGTAGAAGCGGTCGATACCATACACACCGAGAACCAGCGACAGTACCAATGACACCAACGGACTCTTGAGGTCTGCAGCCAGAAAAACATACTCCTTATCGTCGTCGAGCGACTCCAGTTTCTGACGTATGGCAAAAGCGTACTCTGGAGGAATCTTGCCTTGCAGGGATACGAGTATCGCGCTAATTTTATTAGAATCCATATTAAATGCTGATTTTATATAAATCTTTAGTAAAGCATTCGCTGCATGAACACATTGCTCTTACATAAAGAAAAGACTATAAGCAACGTGCTGTTGCACGCTGCAAATAGTCTTTGTGATTAAGTTTTGGAACGGACAAAATCCGGAACGGAATTATCCGAGAACCTCCATGATCTTCTTGTAGTTGTACTGCTTGGTCATGTCACCGATCTTGAACCAGTCGATGATAGTCCAGATACCGCAACCACCACAGGTGAGGAGCTTGATAACACCATTTGTTGTGTCGCCCAGCATGAAGCGGTCAACGCCATAGCTACCAAGGAAGATAGAGATGATAAGCATCATTGTCTTGCCCTTCAGTGAAATAGCGTTCAGCAAGTTTGCCTTGTTGTCGTCTGCGTCTGCGAGCAGTTCACGAAGTTCGTTGATTTTCTCCTCTGGGAGATTCTCACTGTTCAGTGCTAAAAACTGATCAATCTGATTTGCGTCCATAATTTATTTAAGTTTAGATTAATAATGTTACTACTTTCGTTTCTAATTTAAATTGCATTTATATGTCGGCATCGATAGATTCAAGCCATTTTCCTAAATGTGGTGCAAAGATAAAGATTTTACTTTATAATGCAAACATTTTTTATCTTTTTTTTGCCAACATGTCCCTTTTTTCCTAAATTTTCTTATTAAAACTGAAAAACTAACGGGAAACAAACAGTTACCAATTCATCAGCGATTGCAGATAAGTGGTGAGCTCTTTAGCCATTTGTTCATGCTGAGCAATGCTTGGATGCCAGTCTGCTCCATACCCCAAACTGCCGGTTTGCGGTGTCATGTCGAAGCGGTAAATCTCCTTATCGCCTGCTTTGCGGGCGCGGTTGCGCGTGTTGTCGAGTGCTTTTTTAACGATGTTAAGTTCCTCACCGCCAAGCATTGAGCCTGTCAGGAGCACTATCTTAGCATTAGGATAATATCCGCGGAGCGTTTTCACAAAGTTATAATAAGCCTCCTCCAGCCGTGCTTGGTCAGCAATACCCGTTGAAGTGTCGTTGGTTCCAAGGTTGAGGCACACCACTTGCGGGGTGAATCGTGAGAAATCCCACAACTGCGACTTGTCGTGATAGTTGGTATATGGATATTCTGCCGGCATGCAGTCTGGGTTTCCGGTCTCAGGGCCATCATAGTTGCGATATATGCCTATGCCGCTTCTGCATACTGCTTGATACTCGGCTCCCAATGCACGGGCAGTTCTGGCGGCGTAGGTGTAATAGTGATTCTCCGTCTCATTGCTGAAATGCTCGTTCGGGTCGTCACTTTCGCAGCCGTATCCGCATGTGATGCTGTTGCCGATAAATTCTATCTTGCGGTCCGGTCGAGGGCCTAGTCTCATTAGAGCGCCATCCTCATCGAGGATAAATCCCCAGAATTCAGCCTTCAACTGATATCCTTCGATGATGTATGTGAGCTTCACATGATGCTCGCCTGCTGGCAACGCCGTAGCCAACTGCACTATGCTGTCCTGCTTGCCGGTGAACGCCACCTTGAACGGTTCTGCGTGGTCAATCTCCGCCATGAAGTAACCGCTCTCTGGCTTTGCCATCATTCGCAGCGAAGTTCCTGTGAAGCGTGCCTCTATCTGCACGCCGGGATAGACAAACATCGGGCGGAACGGGTCGTTGATGTTTATTCTTCCAGTGTATCGTATGTTGAGGTCGGTGGGCAGAATCACCGTTCCTTTAGGCTTCACTGGCGATGCATTCATGGTGATGCAAGCTACCAAGAAAGTGATGAAAAGAATGATTTTTCTCATTGATTATTGCAGTTTTATTTGTTTCGTTGTGCAAAAGTAAAGAATTATTTTTTAAGAACCAAATTTTGCCATATAAAGAATAATGTGTATTTTTGCAGACTTTAAAACTATAAAAAGAGAGAACTACTGATATGAAAAGACTATTTGCGGTATTTGCATTTGCTGTCGTGACTCTTGGAGTTATGGCAAAGGGCGGTGTCGGCCAAGTGAAATCGCCCGACGGAACAGTAACAGTGAGCATCGAGTGCGATGGAGTGTTAACGATAAGTGCCTCTCAAGACGGCGTTGTTGTGCTTTCCCCGTCGGAAATAGGCATAGCAACTGCTGATGGCAAAACGCCTCTGAAGGTTAAGAAGACAGAGAAGAGCAGCACCGACAGAACAATAGCGATGCCGGTATATAAGAGGAAAGAGGTGCGCGACCACTATAACGAGCTGCGCCTGACGCTTTCAAATGGTTTCCGTCTTGACGTGCGTGCCTATGACGACGGCATTGCCTACCGTTTCGTGAACATTCAGAAGGGAAAACAGCGCATCATAAATGAAGAGGTGGCACACTATAACTTCGCCGGCAACTACAAGGCATTCGTTCCTTATGTCAACGACAACCGCGGTGGCGAACGCTACTGCTATAGTTTCGAGTCGTACTATGACGAGCAGTCACTTTCGGAGATGTTCGCCGACAGCATTGCCACTACGCCGCTTGCTGTGTGCCTTCCGCAAGGCAAGAAGGCGGTGATTCTGGAGACTGGTGTTGAGAACTATCCCGGCATGTTCTTAAAAAAAGGCAATGGAAACCAGCTTGTTGCCGAGATGGCACCGTTGCCCGCAGAAGAGGAGATTGGCGGATTCTCACGCCTGAATCTTGTCCCTACTCGCCGCGAGTCCTTCATTGCGAGGATAAACTCTCAGCAGTCACTTCCTTGGCGTATAGTTGCCATCAGCCGGGAGGATAGGGAGCTGGCTGTTACCGATATCGCCATGCGTCTGGCTCCACAGTGCCGCATCAAAGACACATCATGGATAAAGCCCGGAAAGGTGGCTTGGGACTGGTGGAACAACACCAACCTTACGGGCGTGGACTTCCGTTCGGGAATGAACACGCCTACATATATGTATTACATTGACTTCGCTCGCGACAATAATCTCGAGTATATCATTATAGATGAAGGATGGAGTGGTGAGGAGTCTCTTATGGAATTGAGCAGCGAGATAGACCTTCCCGAACTGCTTGCATACGCTAAGGAACGTGGCATAGGCATCATCTTGTGGAGCAGTTGGCGCAATATGCTCAAGGACACGGAGGCTGTAATGAGCCACTATGCGGCAATGGGAGTGAAGGGATTTAAGATAGATTTCTTCGACCGCGACGACCAGAAGGTGATGGCTTCGGCGTTCCAGTTGGCCGAGATGGGTGCTCGTCACCACTTGCTGCTAGACTTCCACGGTCTGAAGCCTATGGGAGTGCAGTGCGCTTACCCCAATGTGGTGAACTTCGAGGGCGTGAAGGGACTTGAGAATGCTAAATGGGAGCCACGTGTTGGAGACGGTCCGATGCACGATTTCCCACGCTATGATGTGTCTATTCCTTACCTCCGCATGATGCCAGGACCGCTCGACTATACACCAGGAGCGATGAACAACGCCACGCGCGATAACTTCTTCGGCAACAACAATCACCCGATGAGTCAGGGAACACGCGTTCATCAGATGGCAATGTACATTATCTACGACGCGCCTCTGCAGATGCTGGCAGACAGTCCGACAAACTATAAGCATAACCAAGAATGCACCGACTTTATCAGTCAGATACCAACGACCTTCGACGAGACAGTGGCTCTCGCAGGTGAGATGGGCGAATATGTGGCGATAGCAAAGCGCAAGGGCAACCGTTGGTATGTTGCGGCGATGACAAACTGGACTCCTCGCACTATCTCATTACCTATAGGAGCGCTTAATAATATTGGTACACGCGCAAAAGTATTCCGCGACGGCATCAATGCAGACAAGGATGCAACCGACTATCGGGCTGAGAACATCACGCTCAACGGCAACAGCATCAACGTCGAACTGGCTCCCGGCGGCGGATGGGCGGCAATAATAGAATAAAAACAACATAACAGTAAAGATGAAAAAGAATCTAAAACAAGCCACGCTCTGCGTACAGGCAGGGTGGCAACCGAAGAATGGAGAATCGCGAGTGCTGCCGATAGTGCAGAGCACAACATTCAAATATGACAACAGCGAAGAGATGGCGATGCTCTTCGACCTTAAGAAAGAGGGTTATTTCTATACCCGTTTGCAAAACCCAACCAATGATGCGGTGGCAAGCAAGATAGCTGCTCTCGAGGGCGGTGTCGGCGCGGTGCTCACAAGTAGCGGACAGGCAGCAAACTTCTATGCCATTTTCAATATCTGCGAGGCAGGCAGTCACATTGTCACTTCCAATGAAATCTACGGCGGAACATTCAACCTCTTCGGTGTCACTCTTAAGAAACTGGGCATCGAATGCACCTTTGTAAACCCCGAGGCAAGTGAGGAAGAGATACAGCAGGCTTTCCGTCCGAATACCAAGGCATTGTTTGGCGAGACCATAACAAACCCTGGCTGCAACGTGCTCGACATAGAGAAGTTTGCGCACATAGCACATCGCAACGGCGTACCTCTCATCATAGACAACACATTTGCGACTCCGATAAACTGCCGCCCGTTTGAGTGGGGTGCGGACATCGTCACCCATTCAACGACGAAATATATGGACGGACATGCCACACAGGTGGGCGGTTGTGTCGTTGACAGCGGCAATTTCGACTGGGATGCGCATGCAGAGAAGTTCCCGGGACTCACTACACCTGACGAGAGTTACCACGGACTGACCTATACAAAACAGTTTGGACGTATGGCATATTGTACCAAACTGGTGAGCCAGCTGATGCGTGACCTCGGTTCTATTCCTGCTCCGCAGAACTCGTTCTTGCTGAACCTTGGACTCGAAACGCTACATCTCCGCATGCCTCAGCATTGCAGGAATGCACTCGCTGTGGCTCGTTTCCTGCACGATGACCCGCGCGTGGCATGGGTACATTATAGCGGTCTGGAGGACGATCCAAACTATGAGCGCGCTCAAAAATATCTGCCTAACGGTTCTTGTGGCGTGCTTGCCTTCGGACTAAAAGGTGACCGTGAGACAGCCATCAAGTTTATGGATGCTCTGCAGCTTATCTGCATCGTGACGCATGTTGCCGATGCGCGCACTTGTGTGCTCCATCCCGCCAGCCATACCCATCGCCAGCTCACTGACGAGCAACTGCGTGAGGCAGGCGTAGCACCCGACCTTATCCGCCTGAGTGTAGGTATAGAGGACGTAACAGATATCATCGACGACCTGAAGCAAGCCCTTCAGACAATTGGTTGAGACCTATAATTTTAAGGCACGGAATAGGGAAATAACTTATTCCGTGCCTTCTTTGCAAATTAATTGCCCTAGGCGTGTCCCGCTTTATTTACAATTTACGTTAGGAGTTCTCCGCAAATTATTTTTCGTTTATTAGTGTTACATTTGCGGAGAAATCAGAAGAACAACCTGTAAACGAAGTCTATGATGCCGTTCAACCATCCCGGGAACACCCAGAAGAACAGTATGATAAAGATGAAACCTATCCAACCGCAGACCTTGGTGAAGGCTGGTGATGGCTTCTTGCCTGATATTATCTCATACAGCGCGAACACTATTGCACCGCCGTCAAGAGGGTAGACGGGCAGGATGTTCAGCAATGCCAACATAAGAGACAAATATATCAACGGCCAGAAAAAGGTAAGGCATTCACTTGACATGTGTGGCATAGCAATGTAAAGGATGAGGAAAGTGACGATATTAAAGAGCACACCTGCAGCAGAGATAAGCAGACGCTGCCATGCTGGTTTGTCTTCGATATAAGGCGAGGCAGCAGGTGTCAGTTCCATTCGCGGGTCTCTGCCGTCCCTGCCACCTGATGCCCTTGACTTGAATATCGTCACACCGCCCAGGGGAATGACTCCCAGACTCCATGTGATATCTCGCCATGAGTTGCCTTTCAGACTTGGCTTAGGTTTGTATTTTAGAAATGTGAAGAAGAACACTTGCATCTCTTGGATAAAACACCCGAAAGACTTGCCCATAATAACATGTCCCAGTTCGTGAATGATAACGACGACGGCAAGGTAGATATAGAAAGTCCAGTCATCGGTGAAGATGTTACTCCCGTTAAACAACCCGAAAAAGAGGAAAGCACCTATAAGAAGGTTTGTCCAGTTGAAGGTAACCCCCTCTTTCGGTTGCCTGCCACCATTGAGGTTTGGTGACTGAGGTGCTGACTCCATATTAATGTCAGTCATTTCGTTCCTTTCTTCATTGAGTGCAGGATAGCCCTCTGACAGGTTTTTGTTTATTTCGTTCTCGTTCATTCTTAAATCGTCATTAATGATTCGTAGTACCTGAAAAGTCCGTTCTAGAAATCAATACTTGAATGAAGACCCTCCGAGGAACTCGCGAAGTAGCGATGTAGGCGGTATTTCGAGGTCGTTGATGGGCGCGATGTAACTGAGGAACTTAAGCAGTCGGTATGCCTCGGCATGCTCCGGCGCGTTTTGCGGCACCTGGCGGAGTATCGGTTCCGCCTGGTTTTTTATTACCGCGAGTTCGAAGAGCATAGCTGTATTGAACATCACGTCGGCATTTTCCTGATAAGGGAATATCCATTTGTTCTCTCCGGCACGCACCGATGCCCAACGGCGTATGGTGTCTTGTGCCGAACAACCACGGTATTTATAGTCGCGGATGATGCGTCGCAGCAGACGGTTGTCGGTTGTCGGGATGTAATTATGATTGTCCAGAAGAATCGTTGTCAATGCAGATGCATAGACACGGTATTTCTTCTCCTCCGGGATTTGTGCCGTCAGTTCAGGGTTCAGGGCATGAATTCCCTCCACCACGAGGATGTCGTTCTCGCGCAACACTAGTTTTCTGCCACTCTCCAGTTCGCTTGTACCGGTGTGGAAGTTATAACGTGGCAGCGTAATCTCTTCTCCGTCAAAGAGTTGTTGCAGGTGTTTGTTCAGCAGTGGGATATTGAGTGCATATAGACTTTCATAGTCGTAGTCGCCCTTTTCGTCGCGAGGGGTTTTAGTACGGTCAACGAAATAGTCGTCGAGTGATATCTGTACGGGGTGCAGTCCGCACGTCATCAATTGTATAGAGAGTCGCTTACATGTTGTGGTTTTTCCGCTTGAAGAAGGTCCAGCGAGTAACACCATGCGTACGCCCTTGCGGTGGAAAATGTCCTCTGCTATGTGTGCAATCTTTTTCTCCTGCAAAGCCTCAGAGACGTTGATCATGTCTGTGGCGTTACCTAATGCCACCTGCTCGTTGAAGTCGCCCACAGTGGAGATGCCCATGATGTTCTGCCAGCGATGATGTTCTTGGAAAATCTCGAACATCTTGTCCTGACGCACCATCGGACCCAGTTCGTCTGGATTGCTCGTTGACGGTATGCGCAGCAGCAGACCGTCGTAATATTTCTCCAAACCGAAGAGATATAGCTGGCTAGTATTGGTGAGCAGAGTGCCGTAGTAATAGTCCATGTAGCCGTCAATCTCGTAATATACGGTATAGAGAGAACCAATGGAGCGCAGCAGTTTCACCTTGGACGAGTGGGTAGAGGTGCGGCTGAACACCTCGATAGCTTCCTCCGTGGGACACTCATGACGGCGAATGGGAATCTTGGCGGCAATGATTTCCTGCATCTTTTGCCTTAGCAGAGCCACATCTTCCAATGTTACGGCACGCCCGATTTGCAGGTTACAGTAGTAGCCGTTGCTTACAGGGATGTCTATCACCACATGACTGTCGGGGTAAACCTCGTGCACCGCCTTGCACAAGACAAAGAAGAGCGAGCGCACATAGGCACGTATGCCGCTGGAACTTGTTATGTCGAGGAACTCCACATCTTGGTTGTGATAGACGCGGTAGTGCATTCCCTCAACCTTGTTGTTAACTTCAGCACTTATCGGTCCGTGCTTCATTTTCAATCCGGAAATAGAAAAAATATCAGAAAGTGTGCTTCCGATTTCTACGTTTACCGTTTTTTTATTATTTTTGCAACGGATTTTGACTGTTTGTTTCATATTTATGGGATTCTTAGTTTCTTTCCAAGGATGCGCTGCAAACAACGCTTTCGATAATCACAAGGCAAAGATAGTAATATTCTTTGCTAAAAGAGAAATAAGACATTAATTTATTTTATTATTTATATTTTTTTAATCCGTTATGGATGCTTGGGTATATTTAAAGTTGATAGGCTCGCTTGCGTTGCTCATGTTCGGTATGAAGTTGATGAGCGAGAGCCTTCAGAAGATGGCAGGACCACAACTGCGCCACGTTCTCGGAGCCATGACCACCAACCGTTTCACCGGTATGCTTGCGGGCATCTTTGTGACAGCGACTGTGCAGAGTTCTACAGCGACGGCGCTGATGACCGTCTCCTTTGTTAGTGCCGGACTGCTGACGCTTATGCAGGCCATAGCGGTAATTATGGGTAC
This sequence comes from uncultured Prevotellaceae bacterium, assembly GCA_900315095.1. Lineage (GTDB taxonomy): Bacteria > Bacteroidota > Bacteroidia > Bacteroidales > Bacteroidaceae > Prevotella. Next base: position 28,896 of record OMXS01000013.1, read on the forward strand.
ACACATCGGCACCACGGTGACGGCGTGGATAATGTCACTCGGATTTGTGTTCAACATCACTCCATACGTCTATCCTGCACTCTTCATCGCTATCATACTGATATACATGAAGAAGAGGCGCATCATGGGAGACTTCCTTTTCGGTGTGTCGTTCCTCTTCCTTGGTCTGAGCACACTTAAAGACTCAGGGTTCAGCCTGATGCAAGATCCTGACGCAAGCGCTGCCATCAGCACCTTCTTCGCAAACTTCAATGAGCCTACATTCTGGAATTCGCTTCTATTCCTCTTCATGGGAATGGTTCTCACTCTATGTGTTCAGTCGAGTGCAGCCATAATGGCGATAACAATGATTCTATGCTCCACAGGTATGCTGCATATAGACCAAGGCATCATGTTGGTTTTGGGTGAGAACATCGGAACGACCATTACATCGAACATTGTGGCGCAGAAATCCAACACACCAGCACGACGGGCAGCCTTCGCTCACCTCGCAATCAACGTCGTTGGTGTGACATGGGCAATCGTGTTGCTGCAGCCGTTTGTTGATTTCGTATGCAACCTCGTGGGCTTCGACCGTACAATGGCACTTGGGAATGCGGCATCAGCAGCCAATCTCGTTAAAGCCTCATTGGTACTGGCGGCGTTCCACTCCCTTTTCAACATCTTCAACACTTTGTTGCTCATAGGTTTTGTACGATACATAGAAAAGTTTGTGTGCTGGGTAATTAAGCCGAAGAAGGTTGACGACGAAGAAGACTTCCGCCTGAACTTCATCACATCGGGCATCATGAAGACTCCAGAACTCTCTGTACTCAATGCACAGAAGGAGATAGTGAGCTTCTCTGAGCGCATGCAAAGCATGTTCTCTATGGTGCGCGAACTGCTTGTTGAGAAAGATGAGGCCAAGTTCAATAAACTGTTCACGAGGATAGAGAAATATGAAAGCATATCAGACAACATGGAACTGGAAATTGCCAAGTATCTCGATGAGGTGGGCGATGCCCATCTCTCTGATGACACGAAGGCAAAAATTCGTGCTATGCTGCGTGAGATAAGTGAACTGGAAAGCATCGGCGACTCGTGCTATAATATGGCGAGAACAATCAGTCGCAAGGTGCAGAACAAGCAAGAGCATTTCACCGAGAAACAGTACGAGCACATGCACCAGATGATGGAACTAACCGACAACGCTCTCTCGCAGATGAATGTGCTTATGGCAGGGCGCAAGGAGGCGCATAACGTGAACACGTCGTTTAACATCGAGAACGAGATAAATAACTTCCGCGACCAACTGAAGAGCCAGAACATCAACGACGTGAATAACCACGTTTACACCTATGGCATCGGTACCATTTACATGGATATCATCAACGAGTGCGAGAAACTTGGTGACTACGTCGTGAATGTCGTTGAGGCACGCATGGGAAGAAAACAACACGAGCCCTAAGAAGCATGCGAGATTTTGCAGCAATAGATTTTGAGACGGCCAATAGCGAGCCTTCTTCAGTTTGCTCCGTTGGCATCGTCATTGTGAGGGACGGGGAGATAGTGGATTCCTTCTATTCCCTTATTCAGCCAGAGCCCAACTATTATAATTATTGGTGTCGCAGAGTGCATGGCCTTTGCTGTGCCGACACCGATGAAGCCCCTGTTTTTCCCAAGGTATGGGCACAGATAGAGCCGCTTATCGAGGGCCTGCCACTTGTTGCCCACAACAAACCTTTTGACGAAGGATGTCTGAAAGCGGTATTCCGTGTCTATCAGATGGACTATCCCGACTACGAGTTTTACGACACCCTTTGCGTCTCCCGCCGCAAGTTCCGCAACCTTCCCAACCACCAACTGCAAACCGTTGCTGCCGCTTGTGGCTACAACCTTACGAACCACCATCATGCCCTCGCCGATGCCGAAGCCTGTGCGTGGATTGCAAGAGAGATATTATAATATTGAATTTAACTATTGCGAGCATTGCAACCTCGTAGATAGATGTAGTTAAAGGGAGATATGTGTCTTCGCCACGAAGATAAAGGACAACACACTTTCTTTTTCATTTTTGCCATGTGGGCTAGAGTTATGTTTAGATTCCATTAAATAAATGTAGAGGATATACACCTTGATGTGTGTATCCTCTACATTTTATATTATAGCATTTCTACTTTTTTATCACTTTTTTCATTGTACCATCATTTGTTCGCATGATGTTGATACCACGCTGTGGTTGGTTGAGACGTTTACCGTCAGGAGAAAAATATATGGCATCGTTCAGAGTATCAGTGTTTATTTCCTCTATTCCAGTTGCTGATTCCACGGTTACTGTGCAGTATGCCATAAAACCACCATCTACCGTCGTTGCGATAACAAGCGTAGAACCATAACCCGTTGCAATAACAAGCCCACTGTTAGTTACCATACATATCTGCTCATTAGCACTTTTCCATGTAACTGTTTTGTCTATTGCATTTTCAGGTAAAACAGTTACTTCCAGTTGATAAGTATCTCCTATATTTGCCAGTTTAATTGACGAAGTTTGTAGAGAAATACTCTCTGCATGCGTCTTCACAATCACCTTGCAAGCATCTTTGATAGTGCCATCGGCAGAACATGCGGTGATGTTTGCTTCTCCACAAGCGATTGCTTTAACGATACCAGTTCCGTTTACTGTTGCTACTTGCTCGTTATCGCTGCTCCATATTATAGTAATGTCATCTGCATTTGCAGGGATGGGGTTGGCCGTCAGTTGATGATGCTCATCAACGTCAAGAGCAATTTCATGTTCAGTTAATTCAATTTGCTCTAATGGTTTAGGTTCAGCTAGTATATTAGCATATTTCCATCCAGAGTGTGCTTTATATGTTTCTACTGCCTCTTTGGGAACATAGACCTTTAGACCATTATTCCATCCGCCACCAGTACTTGGAGGTGTTAATGCAGCAATATGAAAAGTTACGTTCGTTAATGAGGGCATCCAGTCTTTAGAGTATGCTGTCTTAGATTTGGGATAAACATTTGTAACATCTTCCCCTAAGAAAATATGCATACCTTCCTTATAGTCAAATGCAGCAACGGAGTATTCTTTAATTTTTGGAAGTTTAATAGTATCGGGCAATGTTTCCCTATTGCGTTGTGGTGGTTGAGAACTGCTTGTCATGTCGTTCACAAAAGCAAGATAACCGATATATTCAAGATTTGGGAATTCGGATATATTAGAAGATGACAAATCGTTAAGTCCATTATTGAATGCGAAATCTTCAATTGTAATCAGAGATGACGGAAGATTAATGGACTTGAAATATAAATAATGAGGCATTGCGTAGCCATTGACCGTTGTAACATTTTCTCCCAATATAAGATGCTGGATGTTTTTACTACGGAAATAAGATTTTGTAATAACCGATATTTTTGTATCAAAAACCACACTGTCAGCCTTCATGTTTATGTCCCACCCATTGTAAGATTCTAAACTTTTCGGGAAAATCATTTTCTGAAGTGGATAGTGAAACACACCGCCTGTAGCAGGTAATCCAAAATTTCCATCCAAAGAATTGTTTACCATAGAAACATCTCCTAAATCAAGAACTCCGTGCAAGTTCATCATTATCAAAGTCCCGATAAATTTGATGTCGTCATCATTGAGATACCCCGTCACCTTCAGATTCTGTACCGTCTGTTGGTCGCCATAGTTAATCTTACTCGACAGCCATCCTGGTGTCTGGCAGTCAACTACTAAATCCGTTGCTTGTGCAAAAGTCATCTGACTGATGCAGATTGTCATGAATAATAATATAAGTTTTTTCATAATAGTTTATTTTATGGGTTAATATTTTTATGAGTTTAATTGAAGATGGTTTTTCGCTCAACCAATGACACAACCTCCACCAAAGGATGAATTCCTTTGTTCTCGAATTCGTTATAATTGCAGATGATATCGTTAATCACATTAACCATTGTATAATGATATAAAATTACCATGTCCATTTCACTCCCTAAATGGCAATTCTGAATATTAATGAGATTGATATATAAGAAAAAGCGTGGGAGTCAACATTTCACTCGTCCCACCCTTAGAGGCTCTGGCATCGCCCAACTAGTAAGAACGAGCAACGCCGAAGCCCACGCCGTATGTATATATACACGAAATACAGAAAACCAATAATGGCTCTGTCATTTATGTGGATATTACATACCCATGAACGCCTTTGTTGCTTTGTCTCTCAACTAGTTTTGTGGAACTGCCAGATTCCTAAGGGTCAAGAACAAAGCGCAAGTACGCTTTTCAATATATATGTCTCTACGTCCTTCCGCCCCACTTGCAAGTAGGACATCAGCGTAAGACATTGCAAATATACGAACTTTTTATATAATCGCAAAATAGTTGTACTTTTTTTGCGCATTATACAAGTCATTATAGTTCATATGGGAGAAATCGTTAGTTTTACATATTAATAATATGTTGTTTTACTCTACATTTGGGTGACAAAGAATAAAAGATTGGGGAATATACAATAATACCTTATATCTCTATTGTATGTGTTTCATGGTTGAGTCATATATCAGTCGCATCCCAAAGGCATATCAGTCGCATCTCAAATACGTATCTATCGCTTCCTCATTGGTATATAATTCACTTTTCGTTCACGCAAAAAAGAATTATTGCGAAAAAGACCTCACCACCTCACTTTCCCTCTCAAAATCCCAGTATTTACAGGGGTTTTCACGAGGGAGGTGTTTGCCAAACAGGTCACTCAACACCTCCCTTAACACCTCCCTAATATTATTTGCGTATTATTACTTTTGAACAACCTGATGAGGTTGATAAACTTTAGGAGATAGTGACCTGTAGAGTGAGGTGTTGGGTGAGGTGTTTACAAAACACCTCCCTCTCCAGAACCCTTATAAACAAAGGAGTTTCAGGCGATAAAGTGAGGTGGGGAGGTCTTTTCGTGATTTCCTTTCATTTGTTTTCATTTAAAGCAATAATGGTGGGAAAAACAAAAAAGATTCAAAAATGTTTCTTCCTTCAGCGAATTATTAATAACTTTGCAGAAACAATGCAGGTGTCTCGTTTGATGAGATGAAAAGGGAACCGAGTGAGAGTCTCGGACAGTCCCGCTGCTGTGAGCCGACCTTAACGGCGCAAACAACAAGTCACTGGTTTCTCGGGAAGACGTTTGCGGCTGTCGGTAAGTCAGAAGACCTGCCTGCATAATCTTTGTTCGTGCTCTTTCCACGGGGATGGAGGGTATGGAAACTAAGAAAATCATGTGCAAAGTGCTTAGATATTGCGTAGCATTAATGGTGCTTCTTACCGTCCAAATAGCATACGGACAGCAGAAGAAAAGCCGCCTCGACAGCATTCAGAGTGTCGGGGAGGTGGTGGTGACATCGCGACTTACATTCCGCGAGGTGATCCCGTCGCACACGATGAAGGGCGAGCAACTGCAACGCCTGAACACTCATAACATCGCAGACGCATTGCGCTATTTCGCTGGCCTTCAGTTGAAGGACTACGGAGGAGTGGGCGGTATCAAGACGGTGAATATCCGTTCGATGGGCAGCAATCACCTCGGCATCTTCTACGACGGCATACAGTTGGGAAACGCGCAGAACGGTCAGGTGGACCTGGGACAGTTCTCGATGGACAATGTTGACGAGATAACACTTTACAACGGACAGAAGAGCGCCATCTTCCAACCTGCATCGGAGTTCGGCAACGCTGGTTCGGTGTATATCAAGACACGCCGCCCGAAGTTTACCGATGGCAAGAGAACAAACCTGAAGTTCAAGACGAAATACGGTTCGAGCGACCATTTCCGTTTCTCCGCATTGTGGGAGCAGAAGATTTTACGCATGCTTACGAGTTCTGTTAATGCTGAGTTTCTTAACTCTAGTGGCAAGTACGATTTTCGTTACCGTCGTAAGAATGCCGATGGCACCGTGGCTTACGATACTACTGCCACCCGTCAGAACGGCGATATCTGGGCATTGCGTGCCGAGGCTAACATCTACGGCATCTTCAACGAAGGTGGGTGGAACATGAAGGCCTACACTTACCATTCTAAGCGCGGTATACCAGGAGCGATAGTGAACAATGTGTGGCGCCGCGGCGAGCGACAGTCAGACCATAACACCTTTGTTCAGGCATACGTAAACAAGAGCATAGGGCAGAAATACAGCACCCGCTTGCTCACCAAATATGCCTATTATAACACCCACTATATCAATCGCGACACCACCACGTTGCGCGTTGATAATACCTACCGTCAGCAGGAATTCTTCGTGTCGTCGTCCCACGTCTATGAGATACTGCCGTTCTGGAGTGCCAGCGCTGCGTACGATTTCAAGTGGAATAAACTGAATGCTGACATGAAGAACTTTGTGCGCCCTCATCGTATCAGTCATTACGCTTCTATCGCCACCGCATTCAACCACCCGTGGTTCAATGCACAAGGTTCGTTGATGGTTCAGTATATAAGCGACACCCGCCATCCTGCTGCTAGTCAACAGCCATCTACCATCACCAAACATCAGTCGGCCTTGACGCCCGCAATATTCATAAATGCCTACCCGCTGAGGAACAAGGTGTTGTCTTTGCGTGCCTTCGCAAAGAAGAGTTACCGCATGCCAACATTCAACGACCTCTATTACACCGACCTTGGAAATGCTTTACTGAAACCAGAGACAGCATTGCAATACGACTTTGGATTTGTCGTTGAAAAGCAATTCCAGAACTTGTCATCTAATGCACGCCGTCCTGTAATACAGCGCATAAGGTGGCAAACGGACATATACTATAACAGCGTCCATGATAAGATTGTGGCATATCCTAAGGGACAGCAGTTTCGTTGGACAATGCTCAACCTCGGAAAGGTGCATATCAAGGGAATCGATGTAGAGGCTGAGATTGACACCGAGCCGTGGAAAGACGTGCGGTTGTCGGGCCGTGTGCAATACACTTATCAGGATGCACGTGATGTTACCGACCCTAATACTCCGTACTACAACGACCAGATACCATATATTCCTTGGCACAGCGGTTCGGCAATTGTGGGAGTGGGTTACAAGCAATGGGATTTCAACTACAGTTTCCTTTATGCAGGCGAGAGATACAACCAGCAGGAGAATATCATCTACAACTACATGCAACCGTGGTACACCAGCGACCTGTCGTTGAGTTACCGTTTCAACTATTGGGGTTGTCAGTTCAAGGTGCTGCTTGAGGTGAACAATGTGTTCTCGCAGGATTATGACGTCATCCTTAACTACCCGATGCCAAAGAGAAATTACGGCATTTCGCTGGATGTGAAGATATAGGAGGCCTCCATCTAACCTCACCCCGTAGGGGAGGAAATAATAAAACAATTAATAATGTTTACGGAATGAGACTCAAGAAAAAGATAAGAAACCTTTTACGCATCACATTTCTGGTTCTCCCCATATTGGGTGGGGTAGTAGGGGGGCTGTTATCCTCCTGCCGTACAGATGATCCTATAATTTATTCCACGACATACGATACGGGTGGCGGCACTCAACCAAGTGGCGACATCAGCGGCATGTATGTTCTATGCGAAGGAAATATGGGCAGCAACAAGTGTACTCTCGACTTCCTTGACCTCACGAAAGCACAATACCATCGCAACATATACTCGGAAATGAATCCTGAGACAGTAAAGGAACTGGGTGATGTGGGCAACGACATCAAGGTGTATGGTTCGCGCCTGTGGATGGTCATAAACTGTTCTAACAAAGTGGAGGTTGCTGATGTGGCAACGGCAAAGCGCATAGGACAGGTGGACATTCCCAACTGCCGCTACCTTGCATTCCATGATGGTTATGCTTATGTCAGCAGCTTCGCCGGCCCTGTTATGGGTGCTGACTCGCAGATAGGACTTGTATATAAGGTGGACACTTTGTCATTACAGATAGTTGGGCGTGTAGAAGTGGGCTACCAACCTGAAGAGATGGCTGTGCTCGATGGTAAACTCTATGTTGCCAATAGTGGTGGATATATGCCGCCGGTATATGACAATAGGGTGAGCGTCATCGATTTGAACACGTTCCAAGTGGAGCGCACCATTGATGTAGCACCCAACCTTCACCGCTGCCGTGCTGACCATTACGGTCAGTTGTGGGTTACCTCACGCGGAAACTACGAGGATGTGCCGGCAATGGTTTATTGTCTGCAACAGAGCAGCGACGGCTATGCTGCTATTGGTGACGAGATGGAGACGTCGATTAGCGACATGTGTATTGTGGGTGACTCTTTGTATTATATCGGTACGGCCTGGAACGAGATTCTTCAGCGCAACACCGTAAGTTATGGTATAATAAACGTAAGGACTCATCAGAAGGTGGCTGACCATCTGAGTAACGCGCCAGAGATGAGTAAGATACGCTTGCCTTACGGCATCATCATGAATCCAGTCAACAAGGACTTCTACATCATGGATGCCAAAAATTATGTGTCGAGCGGCGAACTGTTTCACTTTCTGCCTGATGGAACCTTCGACTGGAGCGTCCGCACAGGCGACATCCCTGCCCATGCAGTCTTCATAAGTGGTGACCGCCGTCCGTTCTGACATTACAAAAAGGTATATGACCTTCTCAGAAGTACTTAGTGAGGGAGTGATTAGCGTCTAATCACTCCCTCACTTGTGTCTCCTGAGGTTGTCACTTGTGCCTTCTGAGGTTATCACTTGTATCTCCTGAGCATACATAAAGCATGCCCCTATACGTTGAGAAAGTAAAACCGTTTGAATATCCCTATGGTCCTGATGGTCCATAGAGCGCCCCAGCACTTAATTATTCACCGTCAGCACTCGACGCACGCCCGTGTCAACGTATGAACAACGGTAACGCTTGAGTTTACGGTCGCTGCTTTTGCCGTTCTCTGCCACGATGCCTCCATTGTTCATGTCATATACTCGTTTGCAGGTGTTGCATGTGGCAAAGCCGATGTCTGACATCGAGAGAATGTGGTGCGAGGAGTTATCCTCATAACAGTTAGGACAAAGAGCATCGAAGGCATAGAGTTCGCCGCTAAGGTTGCCATAGCCCACAATAATGCCGCTGGAGTTTGAAATGCCGAGAATACGGGTGCGACGTTCATCTTCAATGTTCATTACCGCCTCGGAAGTCAAACCGCGGTTGCTTTCAAAACCGAACTTCTTGCCAGCCTTTGTGTATATACGGCAGAAGGTACCTGGTGATGTGGCTATTAGAGCACTCGTAAGCGTGGGGTCGTTATGCTGAGCGTTGTCGAACACGAAATAGCAACTGTTGTTGCTGTACTCGAACTCAGAGTTAGAGCAGGATATGAGAAGGAAAACGAGCCCCAAGCATATATAACCCACTTTAAGCCTCTCCCCAAAGGAGGAACTTGAGGCGCATAAAGAGTTCTTGACACTTGTTAGGGTGTTCCTTACCATATTGTACGTAACGTGTATAAGACTATTCATTTAATAGTGATTTAATAAACTCCCTTGAGGAGATAAATTGGATAGTGGTAGAGACCCCTCCCTTGGGGAGGGGCATAGGGTGGGTTAACCCATCGTTAATTTCCTCTCAGCCTCCTCCACTCTATTGAAGTGGAAGTCGCTAAGCGTTTTGTCCATAAGTGCCGTGATGCGGTCGTTGCACAAGTTGCCGATGCTTCCTTCATGGGTGTGGTGGATATTATGGTCGGCACGGAACTCGCCAGCCTCTATCTCAAGTCCCACTTTCTTGTAAGCATCGCGGAATGGCATGCCGTTGGTGGCGAGGCGGTTCACCTCCTCTACAGAGAATATTGGGTCGTACATTGGGTTGTCGAGGATATGCTCGTTCACCTCCATCTTGTTTATGATATATGCCGCCATATTGAGGCAGTCTTTCAGTTCATCGAAGGCAGGGAGGAACACCTCTTTTATTATCTGCAGGTCACGGAAGTATCCCACAGGTAGGTTGTTCATGATGAGTGTCACCTGCTGCGGCAGCGCTTGTAGTTTATTGCTCTTGGCACGTATCAGCTCGAAGACATCAGGATTCTTCTTGTGTGGCATGATGCTTGAGCCTGTGGTGCACTCCTTAGGCAGCTTCACAAACGAGAAGTTCTGCGAGTTGAAGAGGCATGCATCGTACGCCATCTTAGCAAGTGTGCCTGCCACCGAAGCCATAGCAAACGCCACGTTGCGCTCCATCTTGCCACGCCCCATCTGCGCATACACCACATTATAGTCCATAGAGTCGAAGCCCAGCAAGTCGGTAGTCATCTGACGGTTCAACGGGAACGACGAGCCATAGCCTGCCGCAGAGCCCAAGGGGTTGCGATTGGTGAGGCGATAGGCTGCCTGCAGGAACAGCATGTCGTCGGCAAGCGACTCGGCATAAGCACCAAACCACAGTCCGAAAGAACTGGGCATTGCTATCTGCATATGAGTGTAACCAGGCATAAGGATGTCCTTATACTGGTTGCTCTTGGCAATGAGCTCGTCGAAGAGTGTCTTCACACCATCTACAATCACACGAAGTTCATGACGGGTGAAGAGTTTCAGGTCAACAAGTACCTGGTCGTTGCGTGAGCGACCCGAGTGAATCTTCTTTCCCATATCACCGAGCTTGCGGGTGAGCATCAGTTCCACCTGCGAGTGAACATCCTCGACATCGTCTTCGATGACGAAGTCGCCGCTCTCGCACACGGCATAGATGTTACGCAGTTCGGCAAGAAGTGCAGTCAGTTCCTCTTTGGTTAGCAGGCCTATTGACTCCAGCATAGTGATATGAGCCATACTGCCCAGCACATCGTACTTGGCAAGATAGAGGTCCATGTCGCGGTCGCGTCCCACGGTGAACCTCTCTATTTCCTTGTTTATCTCAAAGTTCTTTTCCCAGAGTTTCATTGTGAATTACGAATTTTGAATTACGATGGTTGAATTGTGAATTCATAATTGGAGCATGCTCTAGCACAATCCGTCAACCCTCAACCGTCCAACTCTTAACTATCCTATACGTCATACGGTATCGTTGCGAGAGCCTCGGCGATTTTCTCCACTCCTTCCTCAAGAGGCTTCTTTGCCATTGCAGCCATGAAGAACGGGAGGTCTGCCTTTATTGTCACCTTGAGTTTCGACTCTGTCTCACTCGTTGGGAGCATCTGAATCCAGAGATTCATAGGAACGGGAGACTGCTCTGCCTCAAACTTCACACACTTAGGCTCATCACGCTCCACTACGCGGAGTGTCACAGGCCCCATCGGGGAGGTTATTGACACGCTGTCGCTATCGAAGGTCAGGTCTTTCAACTTGTCTTCGGGAATGCGGTCGCGCACACGTTCAATGTTGCTGAGGTCGCTCAGCATCTTATAAACGTTCTCCTGTGGATAAGCCACTTTCTTTATACTGCTTTCAAACTTGCTCATGTTTTTTGTTTTTAAAGGATGAAGGAATGGTTATTTCTTCCAGTTTGCAGGGTCTTTGCGCCATTCGTTCAGCACCTCGATATCTGCTTCCTTGATATATCCTGTCTCTGAAGCCTCTGCCACAACGTGCTCATAGTCGGTAAGAGTAACCAACTTTACATTGGCAGCATCGAACGCTTCCTTAGCAACGGGGAAACCATAGGTGTAACTTGCAACCATTCCGATGACCTCGCTACCGCCCTTGCGGAGTGCCTCAACAGCCTTAAGTGAACTGCCGCCAGTAGAGATAAGGTCTTCAACCACCACCACCTTCATTCCAGGTTTCAACTCTCCCTCGATGAGGTTCTCAAGACCGTGGTCCTTTGGTTTCGAGCGAACGTAAACGAACGGCAGGTTAAGTGCGTCGGCAACCAATGCGCCTTGTGCTATTGCTCCAGTAGCCACACCTGCCACCGCCTCAGCCTCTGGGAAGTTCTCCAGTACAGCATGAGTCAGTTCCTGCTTAACGTAGTTGCGCAGTTCAGGGAACGATAGAGTCTTGCGGTTGTCGCAATAGAATGGTGATTTCCATCCCGATGCCCATGTAAACGGGTCGTTTGGCTGCAACTTGATTGCTTTGATTTTCAAAAGTTTTGAGGCGAATGCCTTCTTCATTTTATCCATATTCTTTGTTTTTATTATTGTCGTTATACTGCTTTCGGGGGCAAAGGTAATAAAAAAGTAAAAAGTAAAAAAGCAAAAAGGTAAAAAGTACAAATAAAACGCTATGCTCTAAGCATTATACATTAGTCTGCCTCTACATCGATGCATTGGCGTATCTGCTCAATGGTGAAGCCGCGAGAGGCAGCGAAACGCATAAGTTTCATGTTCATCTCATACTCGCTGTTAGCACGTGTCTGCCGACGTTTCTGCGCTATCAAAGGGCGCAGGATGTCAATGAAATCCTCGTCGGGAATCTCATCGAGCACGGTCTTCTGTATCGCCTTGTCCACGTGCTTTGCATAGAGAGCCTGTTCTATCTTGCGCCGTCCCCAATGGTTATACTCCATCTTGTCATGCACGAAGGCACGGCAATAGCGCTCATCATCTATGTACTTGTTCTTTACGAGATGTTCCATGATGCGAGCCTGTGCCTCTTCGGATATTTCCCATTTCGTCATCTTGTCAATCATCTCGCCTGTGCAATGCTCGGCACTAGCACAAAGGGCTGTGAGACGGGCAAGGGCCTGCTCCTCTGACATAGGTTTTCCTGCTGATTCCTTTGTGGAATTATATTTATTGAATGGCATAGTTCATTTATTTAGTGTTGCTCTGACAAAGCGTTGCTTTCCATATTGGTCGTTCTTGAATGTAATATCGCCAAAACCTTGCTCTTTTAGAAGTGCTTCCAACTGCTGGGCAAAGAGCGGGTTAATCTCGAAGTATAGCTTTCCTTGTGGCAAGAGTGCCGTCTTTGCATAGTCGCTGATGGCGCGGTAGAACTTCAACGGGTCGTCCTCGGGAGTGAAAAGGGCGATGTCAGGTTCGTGGTTTAGCACGGTCTCAGACATTGCTGCGGATTCTGAAGGAACAATATACGGAGGGTTGGAGACGATGATATCTACCTTATACCCATCCCCAAGGGCGGGGTTTAAACCGCATTTAATGATATCTTTCTCTTTGAATGATACGTTTGCATTGAGTGCTTTGGCGTTTTGTTGGGCTATTGCCAAAGCCTCATTACTAATGTCCCATGTCTCCACCTCAGCATTAGGTATGTCGAGTGCCAGCGTTATGGCAATGCAACCAGAGCCAGTACCGATATCGAGAATGGAAAGCGCCCCTCTTATACCCCCAACAGGGGAATGTTGGGTGTTGGGTGTTGGGTGATGGTCTTCTGTTATCCATTGGCATAACTCTGCCGTTTCTGGACGGGGAATGAGTACACCAGGGGCTACATGGAAACGGCGGCCACAGAATTCTGCTGTGCCAACTACATATTGCACGGGCTCACCGTCGACTAATCTCTGCATTTTCTCCTTGAGTTCTGCCTGAGGCAGTTGCTCAACGGCACCACAAAGAATATCTGACATCGAGAGACCGTAACCCACTTCAAGAAGATAACGGGCAACGGCACGAGCCTCTCCCTCATCGTAACGGCAACATAAGAACTGACAGATGTCTCTGTATGTCATCGCGTGCGTTGTTTCAGAAGAACGTAGATAATTACCGGAGCACCCATGATTGGAGTCACGGCGTTCAGCGGAATAATGCCGTTATTACCTGGAAGTACGCAGATGATATTGCACAACAAGGCGATAGCAGCACCGCAAAAGAGAGTGGCTGGCAACAGACGACGATGGTTCTCTGTGCCCAGCAGCATGCGGGCAATATGAGGAACGGCGAGTCCGATGAATGCTACAGGACCGCAGAAGGCGGTACTAACAGCCGTCAGTACTCCAGTAACAAAGAGAAGATAATTGCGCACGCGCTTGGTGTTAATGCCCAGATTCTCTGCATACTGCTCGCCCAAAAGCAGCGCATTGAGCGGTTTTATCAATAGCATAGCAGCAATAAGACCGAGTATAGTTACCGATGCAAAAGCAGGCATCTGCTGCATGGTGACGCCGCCGAAATTTCCTAATCCCCATACCATATATGACTGCACGCCCTCCTCGGTGGCGAAAAAGTTGAGCAGAGATATGGCAGACGATGCGATATAGCCTATCATGATGCCGATGATGAGCAGCATCACATTATTTTTCACTATCGTAGAAAAGAACATTATGAGCGCCATCACAGCCATTGCACCAACAAAGGCAGCCACAAGAACGGCGACAAAACCTGTAAGCGAGAACGACCCAGCAGTAATGCTGCCGCCAAGGAGAAGCATCACAAGAGCCACACCAAGTGAAGCGCCGCTGTTTATACCGAAGATGCTGGGACCTGCCAGAGGGTTGCGGAATGCTGTCTGAAGCATCAGACCACTTACCGCGAGTGATGCACCGCAAAGCATCGCCGTCAGCGCCTGCGGCAAACGGTTTTGCAATATGATGTAGTTCCATGAAGGATGCGCCGTATCCTCGCTGCCAAGAAGTATGCTCACAACATCTTTCACGGGGATGTCAGCGGCGCCTAGCAGCAGGTTGATGGCGAAGAGCAGCACTATCACAAGCACTATGATGCCCACGCTCATTACTCCTTTATGTGAGTTTTCTTTCATGTTCTTGTTTCCAGAGATTACGGACTATATAGTTATCCCGTTTTCTCTCTATTTCTTTACTTTGATAAAATATTTTGGCTCTCCAAGATTCTTCTCGGGATGAGCAATGCAAATGAAGTCGCGCAGCAGTCGCTCGGGGTGGAACGGTGTGTCCTCGTAGAAGGTGTTCAGAGAGTTATTGCATCCGTAGATGTTTCCTTCACGGAAAGCACGGAACTGACTATATCCCGCCTTCTCTGAAAGCAGTTCTTTTGACGTGATATCATGCGGAGCGCTATAGCGGAAAAGCCAAATGTCAGCATCCATAGCCTTCTCAAGCACCGCCTCGAACGGCAACGAGAGAGAGCCGCTCGACTCATCCTCACTCCATGCATAACCGATGTCGGCATCACTAATCATTTGTCCTATGGTGCTCTTGCCACCAGGCACATACCATACCGAGCCTGTTAGCTTGTCCATAAGAACTGTTTTCTTTCCTCCCTCGTCCTTCCTCATTCCTCCTTCTGCCTTGAGTCTCCCGTATTCTTTATCCACTTCGGCAAACAAAGAGTCGGCCTGCTGTTCCTTTCCGAACAACATTCCATAGAAGCGCATCCACTCGGCACGTCCGAGAGGCGAGGTCTCCATGTAGTCGGCTGTCTCGATAACAGGGATGTTCAACTCACTTACGCGGCCATAACCGCCGCTGTTCTGGAACGGCGAGAGGAATATGGCATCAGGTGCAAGGTCGATAATAGTCTCTATTGTAGGACTCAGCGCACTTCCGCAATCGCGTATCTTGCCCGACTTGACACCCTCTTTCACCCACGGAAGATTGATGTATTGCAGGTCGCACACACCGCCGACGGCATCGGCAGCACCCAGTTCGTCTGTCAAAGCACAATGAACGCTGGTCGCGATGAGTGCTTTCTTCAAAGGAGTGTGTACTATAGTGGCACCTGGGTGCAATACCTTGAGACTGTCATCACTTGCACCACTACCGTCACCAGGCACCAGCAGATAGGCATGAAGCGTCTTCCCCATGTTCCAGGGGTCGGCAAGTGTTACTACACTATAGCCGTCGCACTCCACAATCTTTATGCGTTCGGCATATTTCAATTGCAGGGTGTCGCCCACAGCGTTGCTTACCATCACACCCTTGCATCCCGTTCCCGCGACTATCGTAAGCGCAACGGCAACGGCAAAGAAAAAGAGTTTCTTCATCTATATATTATATATGCTGCAAAGTTACTCATTTTTCCAATGTATACCAAACGTTTGGTAATCTTTTTACATGTGGCTTATAATAGTGTTACATGTGGCTTGTAATAGTGTTACATGTGGCTTGTAACAACATTACAGACGGTTTGTAATAATACGAAAAAGGTGCAGCACGTTTTATTGTGCCACACCTTCTAAAGCTTCACATTATCACCCAGAGTTTCTTCCTCCGACGTGTGACAGGAAGCCGCGTGTTAAGCATTAGTATTATTTACTTTATTGCAACCTTATGACCGTTGTGGATATACAAGCCTTTCTGCATTGGCTTGCCGTTGCACAGACGGCCGTCGATGGTGTACCATTCGCCGTTCTCGTCAACACTCCAATTATCGTCTGAAAAGACTGTCGATATTGCGGTTGACGTATCATTATTAGCTGTGTTGGACAATGGAATGAATGATACGGTCTTCTGTTCATGGTCCAGTGTAAAGGTGTATATTCCGGGTTTTCCTACGCAGTACATGTTTCTTCTTTCACCTGTGATGTATCCTACGGAATTGTTATCTTCGCTGAACTCCCAGATGTAATAAGCATTGTTCCCTTTTTTGACGTTTCTTTCAGCAGCTGTCAATTCGAAGATTCCGTAATCGTCACTTCTAACAATGAAGAACGCCTCGGTGGTCATTTCCTTCGTTAGTTTGTTGTCTACGAATACATACTCGCTCTCCTCATTGAGCATCTCTGTTATCATGTATTTCGTCTCGCTCTCGGTCTGTGGAGCGATGGTTAGGGTCATCCCATTATCGGCAGTTTCATTAAGAGTGAATACCCATGTGTTTGCCTTAATGATGTAGAAATTCTTTCCACTATCGAATGTCGGCAGATTCTCATGGTTCTCTGCGGTGATGATAACCGCGTCTAAAATGGTATTGCCAGCGTAGTATTTTTTCCCATTGTTGTCCTTGATATAAAACTCAGTCTGTGCAGGAATTGCCTGTGTGAGAGTTAGTTTGTCGAAAGCATACTCGTTGCCGTCATTGGTAACCAAAGTGTACTCCTTACCATCGCTGAGTTCTGCTGTTACCGCATTGTTTTTCAGGTCGAGAGTGAAAGTGTATGTTCCTTTTTTCGCCATTCTGTACATGCATCTTCTTTCGCCAGGAATGAAGTTTGTGGTGTTGTTGTCTTCGCTGAACTCCCATATGAAGTAACCTTCTTTATTGTTACGGTCAACAGCAGTCATTTCTGCTATTCCGTAATCGTCACTACGTATGATAAAGAACGGTGTTGTGGTCATTTCCTTCGTCAGTTTGTTGTCCACGAAGACGTCTTCACTCTCTTCTTCGCGCGACTGCGAAATCATATACTTTGTTTCGCCTTTCTTTTTAGGTCTCACAGTAAGTTTAACGCTTCCGTCCTCTGCCTCGTTAATTTCGAATATCCATGTATTTGCCTTAGATATGTAGAAGTTCTCACCCTCTTTAGATGTGTTCAATTTCTTATGATTTTCTGCCCTGATGATATTTTTGTATTCATCTGCTGCATGGTATTCTATTCCATTGCTGTCCTTAATGAAGAAACTTACATGTGCAGGGAGTGCTTTCGTCAAGGTCTTGCCATCAAAGTAGAATTCGCCATAGTCTTCGACAACAAGAGTGTACACCTTTGTGGATAATAGTGTAACATCCCCTCCATTCTCCAACCCTGAATTTGCTGTTTCTGCTGCCTGTGCCCTTGTGCCAAATATCATCGCGATCAATAGGCTAAGGGTAAACCACTTGAATTGATTTTTCATTTTCTTTCTCTTTTTTGTGTCAAATAATCGGCGCAAAGTTACTATCATCTGAATGGTATATTGTAAAACATACACTGTTTGTGACACATATTGTTGCGACAAATGCAGTTTTTTGCGACAAAATGGGGGAATGGTGCCAAAATTTGTCGCAAATACCCGTCGTTTTGAGAAAACTATAATAATAAAAATAAAAAGGTGTGACACATGTTGCTGTGCCACACCTTAAAACTAAAGAGCGAATATTTACTTAACCACTACCTTGCGAACGCTGCCGTCCTTCATGCGGACAACCTCGATGCCACGATGGTTCTTGTCAATAATCTTCTTTCCGTCGAGAGTGTAACGACCCTCGATGTTCTCGTCGTCAGCGTTGAACTCGATGATGCCTGTGGTAACACTCTTCGATACGTTGTATCTCACATATTGTGTCTTACCGCGCTGTGTTGCGCTGATGACTATCTCAAAGTCCTTAGCGTCATTGGTGTCAACAGTAAGTACATCACCCTCGAGACTTACTATGCCTGCAAGTTCCTCGGGCAGAGCGTCAGCGATGGCATATGTCACCGTGCCTTGCTCGTCAAGAGTGAATGCTTCGGCGATACTTGCTGTCGTACCCTCGGTAATCTCAAGCGTTGCAGTTGTCTCTGGTCTCTTGTCACCAAGATTGTCAAGACAGAAGTAAGTGGCTGTTGTGAGGCCCCAACTGTTCTTGCGTGATCCGTCGAACGAGAATGAGAGGTTCTTCACCGTGCCTAACTTACTGAGGTCTATCCACTGCCATGCGTCGAGATAGTAGCGGTCGGCCTCCTGTACTGCACGATAGTCTGCAAGATAATACTCCGTGCTATTGCCGTTGTCAGCGGTGATGGTCAGTTTGAACCAGTCACCTTGCTTGAATACGCCGTCGGTCATGCCGTCGCCATTGAGGATATTGTCAACAACCCATGCGTCGTTGGTGATATACATTCCAGGAATAACATCACCATCGGCGTTGTTCATGACATATATCTTGCCACCCTGCGGGTATGCCACAACGTAGTTCTCCGAACCATTTACGCCTCCTCCAACAGCATTGTTGAACTGGTCAGTAACGTATGTGCTGAACGAAGTGCTTGTGGTGTTAGCGTACATGAAGTCATAGAAGTAAGACCATTCAGGCATACAGCCGTTATCGAACTTGAATGAACCGCTCACGAATGAGCCAAGCTGTAGGTTCTCGCCTCTCTCGAAGCTCTCCTCTGGGAGGTAGAGTTTCTCGAAGTCAGCCACCTGAAGGTCACCTGTTACGATAGCGCGAACAGTTGCTGTGTCGCCCTTCTCTGCTGCATCGGTGACAACGAAGATGTAGTCGGTACACTCGGTAGGAGTATCCGCTGTCATGAAGATGTCATCAATGTCATCTGCACTCTCGAAGGTCTCGGTGAGCAGCACGTTGTGCTTGCTGTCCATCCATGTGAGAGTGTAAGGAGCGGTGCGCTCGTCAACGAGTACCATTGCCATAAGGTTAACGGTCTCTCCTGATGCAATGGTCTCCTCTTCGGTTGAATTGTTGATGTAAACCTCAGCCTCTGGAGCATCGGTTACAGGAGGAGTAACGTCCATTGTGAATGCTGTTGTCTGGCTGGTGCTTTCTGCATCGACGCCGCGCAGACTTACAGGCAGGAAGTATGCGATGTACTCGGCATTGTCTTCAAGACCTTCCACCTCGATGATGGCCTCAGCATTGGCAGCTACGTCCTTCTTCGTCTCGCTTGCCTTCAGTTCTTCTGCTGTAGGAGCGGTCTCGTCAGACTTCTTCACGATATAGTAAACAGTAGACGCGAGGTCGGTCTTCACTGAGAACGAAGCCTTGCCGTCAAGATGAGTGATTACCTGTGGATAGCCATCCTGCATAACAGGAGCGCTCATTGCGTTCGGGTCATACTCGTAAGCACCGATGGTGATGTTCTCTGCCGGACGCTCCTTGCCGTTGATGTCGGTGGTGACGTATGCAAGAGCCTTTGCTGTGAGCAGGTCACCGTCGAGGTCGTTGGCTGGCTCCAGAATCTCGTTGCTCAGGAATGTCACTTGCTTGTTGATACTTCCCGTTGCACCTGTTGCTGCCACGAAAGCGTCGAAGTCGCCAGTAGTGCTCGATGAAGCACGGAAGAATGTCTCGCCACTTGTATAGATGACGTTGTTCTGGAAGTTAATTTTGTCTATTCCCAGATTAGCGTCGTTATAGAGGTTAACGGCATAGCCGCTGGTCTCGTTCTGGATGATATTGTTCACCACGTTCACGTTACCATAGCCGTCGTCCAGTTTTGACGAAGCCCAGAAGGCAGCACCGCCCTCGGTACCTGTCATGCGGATGGTGTTGTATGCCACGTTCACGTTCTTTACCTTTGTACCGTTAAACTTGAAGGCTGCGTAGCTGGCACTGAGCGAAGCCAGGTTAATGACGTTGTTGGCAATCAGCACAGGAGCCTCAGCCTTACCTTCCAGTTGGCGAAGGTTCATTACGGCAGCGTAGGTCTTTGGTGCTACGTTGAAGATGTTACCAGTGATTTCAGTTGCCTCGTCATATTCGTCGCGCAGTTGCATGTCAAGGATGCCCACGCTTATCTTTGTCTCTGCATCGGCGTCAATGGTAACGGTGTTGTTCTTAATCTTCACACCCAGTTCGTCCATTACATAGATAGCCTTCGTACCATTGTTTTTGAAGGTGTTGCCTTCAATCACACCGCCCGCTTCCTTAGGCAGCGCAAGGTAAGTAGTTCCACCCATAGAGACACCTATTTTACCGCCTTCGAGCAGACAGTTCTTCACGGTGAGATAGTCGTTGTTCTTGTTCTCCTCGTCGATAATGGTGTGTCCCACAAGACAAACATCCTCGCCCGTGATAGTGCATATCGGAGCATGCAGGTAGCAGTTGTCTATGGTAGCATGACGACTCTCGTCCTTTACCATCACCACAGCCTTATATGCCTTGTCGGTAGTGTAGATTTCGAGGTTCTTCAGCGTGACATAGTTGGCTTGGTAGAGCGTCACAACACCGTAGTCTTTCTTATGCTGGTCGTCGCTGTAACCGCCTGTGGTGTAGTTGTTATGATATATCTTAACGTCACGCTCGCCGCTCTCGCTCTCAATGGTGAGAGTGTTCACGCCACCCATTCCCTTGATGTTAGGAATGCGCACCTTCTCGTTATAGTCGCCTGCCTTGATCTTCAGAGTCACCGCACCGTCCATACCAAGTACACCGATATCGTCAATGGCACCTTGAATGGTAGCATAGTCACCACCTTGTCCTACGGTATAAGTTCCGCTCTTTCCGCTTGCAACAGTGAATGTGGCAGTAACGGGTTCTTCCATTGGGATTGTTGTGCCGTCAACAGTGATGCTGTTCAGCGTTGCAGAAACTTCTGTTCCTACCGAAGCATCAGCCTTCACGTCGTATGTAAGCCAGAAGTAGTAGGTTCCAAACTTTGTTACTGAATAGCTGCCGTTGAATTCCTCGTTGGCAGAGAAGGTTGTAGTAGTGCCCGTCTGATAGATGTGGTAGTTCTTAACAGCCTCGCCGTCGGTTCCTGTGATGTCGAACGCGGTAATCTCAACAGGTGTGAGGTCACCCTTTGCCTCTACCATAATCTTCAGCATCTTGGTGTCGGTCTGTCCCTTCAGTACCTCGTTGGTGCTGATGTCTTCGGCGGTAACGCCAGTAACCACCACGTCGGTCTTCTTGTAACCTTCAACCAACATTGCGAAGTTAGGTTTGATGTAGCTGCCCTTGCCTATATATTTTATAGTAATCTTGCCACCATTGACATCGGCGTCAGAGATGATTGGGTCGAACTTAGCAGACGAACCACTAAGGTCGATGATTTGATTCTCATCGAGTTCCTCACTGCCTTCGTATATATATAGGTGTGCTGTTGATGAGAAGTCGATACCCTTGTCGGTAAGCCTAATGCAGTCGGCATCGCCAGTAGGAGCGAAAGTGATGGTGGCAGTCACACCATCGGCACCGTCACCCTCTGGACCGCCGTCGTCATAGAGGTTAACTATCTGTCCCAGTCCAAGACTAACAGTACCGTGGAAGCCTTGAGTCATCAGAATCTGGTTCTTCAGAGTGCGCTCACCCTCCGGGTCGCCGTTTGCAACTTCAACCTCAGAGCCTGCATTGACAGACACCAGTTTTGCATCGATGGTGCTGTTTTCTTCTGCGTCAGCCTTTACATCTACTTTCACCGTGAAGATATTGTCACCCTCTGCAAGGGCTACGGCTTCAGAAAGAGTTACTGTTACCTCGGCTGCTGCGGTTGCCTCGCCGAGTTTTGTATCGTCTTGCCAAACACTAACATTTGAAATGTTAGCCTCAGTACCTTTAAGGTTAATCTTCATGCTGCTCAACTGCAGAGCCTCGAGATTGCCTTCGGTCTTAACATTAACGTTCAGAAGATCCTGCTCGTTAGCACCTATTGAAGCGTTGGCAGTGCTTGCCTGCTCTACCTCAACACCCGTCACTGCCATTGGCTTCGAGAGATATTCGCTGACAGTGGCTTTGAATCCCTTATAATAATATGAATAAGAAGACTTTGGATTAAAGACGATTGTAAGAGAACCGTCGGCAGCAGTAGAACGGATGGTCTTTCCAGGACCTGTTGACTCCTGGTCGTTGCTGTTGAGTTCCCACAACAGTTCTCCGCTTGTGCCTTGTCCTGCATAAATCTTGAAGGTAGACTTGTTTCCATAACTTGAAGAAGCATACTGCACGTTGAACTCCGAGAAGTCTATCTGTGTCACCA
This sequence comes from uncultured Prevotellaceae bacterium, assembly GCA_900315095.1. GTDB lineage: Bacteria > Bacteroidota > Bacteroidia > Bacteroidales > Bacteroidaceae > Prevotella. The sequence goes on from OMXS01000013.1 coordinate 51,269, forward strand.
TACCCTCATGCTTCGGAATGAAGATGTTGATACGGTCGTCGGTTCCTGCCTCGCAGTACGAACTGTAAGTGCCTGCTGTCTTGGTGTAGAAGTCGATGGAACCGTTCACGGTCTTGGTCACAGTACCTTGGTCAGCATGTGAAACCACCTCGTTCTTCACCATGCGGTCGGCAATAGTGCCATCGCTGACGTTCTCAGTCTTTGCAGAGCCGTTGACAAGTGCAGTAACGCTAACAACCTCGGCGCTTACGAACTCACTGTTCAGAGCCTCTTCGCTGATGTCATACTTCAGCGTGAACACGTTCTCGCCCTCTACAAGTGTTTGCGGAGTGGTGAGAGTTATCTCGAAGTTGTCGGCATTTACCTCAGCCTCGCCCACCTTTGTTGTTCCGAAGTAAAGCGATGCCTTGCTTATGAGAGCATAGGTGTCATCGGCAGAGAATGCCATCTTCTGCACCTGCATTGCTGGTTCTGTATCCTTTGCCTTGACAGTGATGGTAAGAATGTCCTGCTCGGTGTCGCCAGCGGCAACAGTTTCTGTAGAGGCTACTGCAGATGTTATGCCGTCGAAGTCCATTGGCTGTGGCACAAAGAGACTTACCTCTGCCTCAAATCCGTCGTAGTCGTAGTCTTGCGATGCGGCCTCAAGCACAACGGTCATCGACCCGTCTTCAGCGGTAGAGCGCACGATGCCTGTCTCTCCGTTAAGTTTCTCGGCAATCAGATTCGCCGCTGTGGCCTCAGTTCCATTGTAGAACTTAAGTGTCTGGTGATACATGCTGCCGTTGTTAATAACGAGTTTCGACAAGTCAACCATCACTTTCTTGCCTTCAACACCAGAAAGGAATGTCACCTGACCGCTTGCAGTACCCTTAATGCTGCCGTCCTTGCCGCCTTCGTCATAGAACTGCAGCGGTGTCTCGCCAACGGTTATTGTCTGCGGTGTCGATGTCATGATGACAATGGCGGGATTCTCTACTGCAACTGATGTGCCGGCGGTGAACGGAGTTACGCCTTCGGGCTGTCCTTCGGTGGCAATCTTCGTAACGTCGAGTTGCACCTTCGCGCCTATCTCGGCAGTTCCGAGAATGTCGCCCTTTATGATGAAGTTGTTGGTGCCGTCGCTCAGTGCCTGATTCAGGGCGAACTTATAGCCGCTTCCCTCTTCAGTGACAGCAGCGTCAATGGCAGCGTCGCCATAATAGAGTTTCAGGGCTGTGGGTTCCACCATGCCCTCGTTCTGTGTCAAATTGAATGAGATTGATGTCACCTTGTCGGGGTTCATCACACCCTCGGCGGTGACGTAAGCTGTTGCAAGGTCAACGTCCTGCTTCTTTGTAATTGTTGCAGAAACATTGTCGTAGTTTGAACCAGCACCAGTTACAGTCATGTTCTCCAAGGTAACGCATTTTACCGTTGCTTTCCAACCCTTGCACTTCTTAGCATAGACATAAATAAATCCTACAGCCATGCTGCCGTCTGCGGCTTCAGAGACATAGGTTTCGGGAGTTGTGGACGTGTAGGCCTCGCTATTCTTCATGCCGCCACGTGTGACGAGTACATTGCCGTCAGGAAGTGAAGAATTCTTATTCACATCAGACGCCTGAGTCGCCCATGTGAAACCCTCGTCGGATGGTGTTCCGCTATACACTTTCATGTAAGCGGGATAACTGCCAGAAGACATATCGGGGATGATGTCAATCTCCTCGAAGGTGATTTGAATAGACTTTCCTGCTTCTGCGGGCGTAAACACTGTCAACGACTGTGAGTTGCTGGAGTTGGCTGACGGAATGTCGTCATTCCCCATGAAGTCATAGAACGTAATCACCTCATCAGAAGCAACAGTAATAGTCTGCTTCCCGAATTGCAACTGATTGACTTCGCGGTCGGCAAATGCCTCGAGAGGCACACCGAGCAGCATCGTCATCAGAAGAAACAATGATGATAGTACTTTTTGTTTCATACGTTTTAAATTTAATGTTAATAATTGGTTAGAATTTACTAGTTATTTAGGAAAACTTTTCTTACGCTGCCGTCACTCATCTTTATGATGTTAAGGCCGCGCTGCGGAGTAGCCATACGGATGCCGTCTGCACCATATCGTGCCACCTCTGTCACTTCTCCATTGCCATAAACGCCATTTATTCCCGACGCGATAATAGCATCGATAGATGCCTCAAGATGCAGGTCGTGCGCTCCTACCACCTCCGTGGAGGTCTCGCCCAACTGAGGCACCACTTGATTCATGCCGTTATATATACGCACAAAGTCTATGAAGTCGAGGTCTTTGGGTTGTCTGTTCTCGTCCACCGCCCAGCTGATATCAATAGAACACCCTTCTTCGTTGCTATTTGGCAGGTTATCGGCATAGCCGTAACGGAGGAACATCAGCACCCATTGCTTGTTGTACATATCGTGTTCAAGGAACCATGCGTTCCTTGGCAGCCGTGTTCCGCTGAAGGTGAGGTTATCCTCAAGCCAACAAGGGTAGTACTCCTGTGGGTGGCCAAATGCGTCCATACGCGGGATAACGCCATTGTTCCCATGATTGTCTGTCCAGGGAATATCATTCATGGGATTCTTCTTATATGTAATGCTATAAGCATAATCCACCTTCCCCACACTGTCCACATCGGCAGAGCCGCTGATTTCGTACCAAGGGTCATCGGGCAGGTTATTGTGGTTAATGTCCTTTGAGACCATAACGATACCAGGCTCGCTAGAACCGCCAAAGGCATCGGGGAACATCTTGCTCTGCATTGAATTGCCGCGGATGCAGAAGTCGCGCTGACCGCTGATGTTGGCAATGCTATGGTCGAAATGGAATGTGACGTAGCCGCCATAACCACCCAGCGAAATCATGCTGTGGTCATCGTCGGCGTAGTCGCCGGCAATGGATGCCGTGCATTTTGCGGCCATCGCGGCTGCATCGTCGCCTTCTTCCCATTCAGGTATGTCATTAATAAACTGTCCCGGAGCGGGCACATACTCATCTACAGCCAGGATATACTGGCTATGTTCAGCGTCATCGGTCATCTGCTGCGCTTGTAGCGGCGATACACTGACAACTGCTATAAGGCATACCAATGCCCCAATAGCTGATTTTTTCATGTCTTTTTCTTTTAAATCATCTTCCACGTCCTCCTCGAGACAGGAAAGAATAAATTTGGTGAGGGGCAGGTCTTCTGACTTGTTGCCGATGCAAACGTCTTCCCGAAAAGTTCAGTGACGCATTAGTTTGCACCATGAAGGGCAACTCACAGCTGCGGGACAGTTCTGGATTTCCACCTGATTCCCATTTTAATCGCTTGTACAGCGAACCCAACACGTTTCTGGGAGCAAAGTTACGAAAAGTAAAGCGAAATGCAAAAGAAATGCATGCTTTTTTCTTTTCCGAGACAGAGAAAGTTCGGCACTGCCCAAGTTATAAAACAAAAGAGAGCAGTGCGAACTGCTCTCTATAAACCAAGAAATGGAAATTCTCTATATTACTTATAGCATTACTCAAGTTTCGCTTGTTAAGAAGATATAGGAAGATAATGGGAGATAGTCGCCTGACGGCGACGGGAGATAGAGGACATCACTCTACCTGCAATTATCACGCGGCAAAACTATTGTCTTATAACTCCCTCTATCTACAAAGCAAGCGTGCTTGCGAAAGTTGAATAGTATTATTCAACCTCGTAGGTCAGGTCGTCAATGCAGACATACGAAGGAGTGTTAAGTCCCCAGCTGCCCTTGTCTGTTCCGTCAAAGGTGAAAGTCAGGACCTTCACTCTACCCAGAGAACTCAGGTCGAGCCATTTCCAGTCTTTCACAACTGTTACGCCTGTGCGATAATCAGCAGGATAGAAATCAACGCTCTTGCCGTTGTCGGCGGTAACAGTAACCTTCAAGTAGTCACCAGTTTCAAACTTCTTGGCATAGCTGTCGCCGTTCTCAACAGAGTTAACTAGATAAGAAGAGTTAGTGAAGAAGAAACCTTTCACGTTCACTCCCTTGGTGTTGCTAACAGTTATAGTGGCTGCCTGGCCGTATACTACGGCAAACTGCTTTCCATCGTGAGCCTTGCCAGTAACGTTGTTGAACTGGTCTATGGTTAGATTAGTAGCCGAGAAACCTGTGGCTGTGCGGTTAGAAATGCCGAAGCCCATGAAGCTAAAACCATAGCTAGATACAGTGTAAGAAGTATTGAAACTCAAATCTTTCTCTGCATACGAGCAGATGTAAGTGGTGCCGCCCCATTCATCAGAGACGCCCGTTCCGTTCTCTTCACCCATCCAGAATCCCTGCTCATTGAGTTTCTGGTTTTCAAACGAGATAACTTCTGTTTTAATCTTGTCATCGATGACTGCACTATCTTTGTCGTCATCACTACACGAAGTAATTAAAACTGGTACTCCGATAAGGGCGAGAACCATAAGGCTCTTCAAAATGCTTTTTGTTTCCATTGAAAATATAATTTAACTTGTTAATGAAATCAAGACATGTTTACCGTTTCCAAGAATACGGCATTACATTTCATCGTTATAGTTTTTAAATTACCTCTTCTGCGTCTTCCTCGAGACAGAGAAAATTAAAGATGAAAGGCAGGTCTTCTGACTTGTTGCCGATGCAAACGTCTTCCCGAGAAATGCTTATTAATGACTCAGCGCTCAACAATACTCTCAGTGACGTTGTGTTTGCACCATGAAGGACAACTTACAGCTGCGGGACAGTTCAGGATTCACACCAGATTCCCTTTTAATCACTTCGCAAGTGAACCAATCATGTAACCGATTGCAAAGGTATAACAAAAAACGGATACCGCAAAAAATAACTTGTTTTTTATTTGGTATTACTTATTATTTGCCTCATATCTTTAACAACTCCCCGCCCCTGTAGGGGAGGGGCTGGGGTGGGGTCAGTGTCTTCTATCCCTACATAATTCTTTTTATCTTCTTTTCTCTAATATCACCGACCCGCCCCTATCCCCGCCCCTGCATGGGTGGGGAATTGCCTGGAAGCAGACTCTTTATTGCATGGGCGTGGAACCAACGGTCGCTGGTCGAAGGGGAAAAGCAATCGCCAGAAACGGAATCTATCGGAATACTGTCCCAATGCTGGGATAACTGCAAAAATATAGTGGTATGTGGAAGATGACTCTTCACTACCAGAGTTTCCGTAGAGATAAGAAATGGGAACCAGAAACCTGATTCCCACTTCTTGTTATCTTACCAGTCGAGCACTGTGCCTTTCCAGTCGTCAAATGGTTTGTAGCGTTTGTACGATGGCGAGTACTTCACGGAGTCGTTCTCCATTTCCTCTTCTTCATCGTCAACGACAGTCATATCGTTCTTCTTTCCCAGTCCGTCATTCACACTTTGTGTAAAGAAAGGGAAATCAATCATAACGTTGTCGCTTGTCTTCAGCAACAGCATCGATGCCTCTGGCTTGATATATCTTTTCTTGTTCATAGTCGTTACGTTTTAAATTACTTAATCACCACTTTCTTACCGTTGTGGATATAGATGCCTCTCTGTGGGTTTGTAACCTTCACGCCCTGGAGGTTGTACCAGTCGCCGTCGCTGAAGTCAACGGTGCTCTCGATGCCGCGGATGTCTGAAGACTCACCGTCGAAGATGAGGTTAATCTTAGCACCTGAAGCATTGTCAACCTGCAAGTAAGCCTTACCAGCAGAGAGTTTCTTGCCGTTAGCGAGTGGAGCGAAGCCAGGCTGTCCGCCCTCTACTGCCAGCACGAAAATTGTACCGTCGCCAGTAACGTTGCCGTCAGAAACCTGAAGCATATTCGTATAATCAAGAACAGCGTCTTCAACCTTAAGCAGTTTATGAACGCCCGCGGTACCGTTCACTATTACTGGAGTGCCTGCAGGTGCCTCAGTGATTTGCTCTGCTTTTGCATTACCACCTGTGATTTCAGTGATGATATAAGCAGTAACGTCGTCTGGGAACTGCACTGCTGAAGGAGTTACGAACGTTGCCCACTCGTAAGAAGAGATTGTCAGATCAACATACTCTACTGTCTTTTCTGCAGTTACTGTATTATTGGTAAGGTCGATTGTGAATGTGTATGTTCCAGCCTCGCCCACCGTGTACGATCCACGTATTTCACCAGCGATGAATTCCACAGTAGGATCATCTTCGCTGAATATCCAGTAACGGCGGTCTTCTGGGGCATTGAAGGTGGTAGGTGTCAGGTTGGTCAGTCCGTAGTCATCGCTGCGAGTGAAGTAGAACTCTTCCGTAGTCGAAGTCATCTCCTTCGTCAGCTTGAGGTTCTCATCGAACACATCGTTACTCTCCTGGAGATAGCCTGAAAGCATATACTTCGTCTCGCCTTCCGTCTCTGGGCTAACCGTCAGCATCAGACCATCAGAAGCCTCAGTAAGCGTGAATACCCATGTGTTAGCCTTCTTCAGGTAGAAGTCCTTACCGTCCGCCGAAGTCGGCAGGTTCTCGTGGTTCTCCGCAATGATAATCAATTCCGATTGAGCGTCAGCGCTGTGGTACTCATTACCCATGTTGTCTTTGATGTAGAACTGCGTGTGTGCAGGCAGTTCCTTAGTGAGAGAGAGACTTTCAAATGGAGTCTCTTCTTCTCCAACAACTAGAGAATAAGTAGTAGCTGATGTGGCTCCCTTCTTGTATATCTGGACTGGAGATTGCGATGCAGACGCATAGCAACTGAAAATATCACTACCAGAATTATACTGCAATACATTTCTTCCGTTAGTTCTTTGGAATACTACCGAAGTGCCTTCATCAGTAATTGTAATCACAGCCTTTGCGTTATCATTCTTTTCATCCTCTGTCTTCAGATGATTTGAAGAATTGCTTGCTGCATAGATATAACCATCGCCCGTATTGAAATACCATCCTTCAGAGTTTCCTTCGAGGGTGAATACCTGTATCTCACCTGAATTTGAAACAAGGGCATTGCCTGTCTCATCGAATGTAACTCCAGTGGCAGCACGATTATTAGAGTTCTGAGTAGAACTCATTGCTTTACCAGCGTCAGTATTCACGATTATCACTTCGTCGCCTTCTGAAAGAGCAGAAACACTAGTAACCAAGGAATAAGGTTCTGTCTTCAACTCTACCACGTGTATCGTGCACGCACCAAAAATATCATCATTGTCAGCAGCCGCTGCTTTGATAATGATGTTTCCTGCTCCGACTGCTGTCACCTTACCATCCTGGTCGACAGTTGCCACAGACTCGTCTTCTGAGGTCCATATCAAGTTTACGGTCGCATTATCAGGTTCAATGGTGGCATTGATTTTCTTTGTCTGACCAACTACTAATGTAGCCTCGATGACATCGAGAGAGATTCCTGTCACAGCCACAGCGTTCACGGTGATGTTATAAGTGGCGGTCTTTGTCACGTCAGCCTTTGTATATGATACTGTTACCGTCTGAGTTCCTGCGGTGCTCATGTCATAGCCTTCGAACGTAGCGTCTGCAGTGACATCCTCTGAAGTGTTGTTATCGTAAGCGGCGGTAACCGTCATTCCCTCATGTGAGAACTCATCACCTACATTGAATGTTGTGGGATAGTCGCCGCTGAGCGTAATACTGCTCAGTGCACGATTATTTACTGTGATTTCGTAAGTCTTTGTCTTCGTCACTCCTCTTTCCGTATAACTTACTGTCACCGTCTGGGTTCCCGCAGTGTTCATATCATATCCCGTGAACGTGGCTTTATCGGTCACCACTTTCGTCGAATTGTCATCGTATACTGCTGTCACAGTTCCTGTTTCTCCGAAAGAGAACTCGTCGCCCACAAAGAACGTGGTGGGATATTCACCGCTAAGCATTATACCTGTCAACGTCTTGTTTACAGGTTTACTGTAAATCTGGACTGGTTGTTGGCTACCTGCATAACAGGAGAATATATTATTTCCAGAATTATACTGAAGGTAATTATGAGTGTTAGTACCCTGGAACTTTATGTCTGCATCGTCACCACTGATGGTTATGCTTGCCTTTGCATTGTTATTGTTATCTTTCTCTGCTTCCGTCCTCAAGTAATTCTTATCACTGCTTGCTGCATATAGATAACCGCTAACCTCACCATTTACAGTTTTGAAATACCATCCTTCAGAGTTTCCTTCAAGGGTGAACACCTGAATATCAGTAGAAGCTGGAACGATAGCGTTATCCGCATCGAAGGTAACTACAGTAGCACCACGATTGTTATTGTTCTGTGTCGTACTAATTGCTTTGCCAGCAGCCTTATTCACGATAATGACATTATCGCCTTCTGCAAGGTCATCAGCATTTGTAACCAAAGTATAAGCATCTCCAGTCAAGGCGTTCACCGTGATGGTATAAGTTGCGGTCTTTGTCACTTCACGTTCCGTGTATGATACGGTCACATCATACGTGTCAGCGATACTCATGTCATAGCCGTCGAAAGTAGCGTCTGCAGTGACATCCTCTGAAGTATTGTCATCGTAATTTGCGGTGACTGTCATTCCCTCATGAGAGAACGTATCACCAACTGTGAATGTTGTGGGGTAATTACCTGATAATGTTATGCCCGTAAGAATCTTAGCGGGAGTGGAAGATTCCACTTTCTTATAAAAAGCCGTTTTTGTGTTCTGGATATTGCTATTAACCGATCCATAGCAACGCCAATCCACACTGTTATACACACCCAAGAAACGCGAAGTGGAAACGTTCTTTAGATATTTGTCAGAACTATTAAATGTACTATTTGGATCGTTTTCAAATGTGAAAGTATTGTTCTCATTTGTGCCAACACGAACACCATTGTTAGAATTAGTGCAATAGAGATAATTAGTAGTTTCACCACTTGTTACGCCAAACTTGTAGGAACCATTGTCAACAGTGACTTCCCATTGCAAATTTGCACCAACATCTGACGTAATTTGAGATTGATTGCCAAGTAAACTCACTGTTGTAGCCGCTGGGGCAGCAGAAGTTCCTTTGTCGTTAGACATTGCCATTTTAGTGGTAAGGTCAACGATGACCACCACGTCACCAGTAACCAACTCCGATGGATCTGTCTTTACCCATGTGTCGGCCGCTGAAGCGACATTAACTCCACCCACTACTATCATCAGTAGCGATAGGAATAAAGATTTTAAATAGGTTTGTTTCATAGTTGTATTTGATTTTGTTATTATGTTATCTCGTTTGTTGCTATTTTTAAGCCTTTTCTTTTGTGCAAACGGTAAATGGTTTCAACATGCAAAGATACGAAACATTTCGGGGATATGCAAATAATTTGAGGTTTTTCTTACACTAAGCGCATGTATTTTGCAAGAATGTAAACATCTTTCGCAAACTCCGCTTGCCTGTGAGAAAATGCCGGACAGGACTTGTTAACATTTTGCTGTTGTGGTGACAGTTGACAGATTACAGTTTTAAAGTGACCCTATGGTGGCGACAGACAAGAAAACACGTATATATACGTATATATATTTATTATATATATAATATATATATTATATATATAATAAAACTTTCGGACAAGGTTTAGGGGGGCTTAAAATAAAACTGTAATCTGTCAACTGTCACACACCACCTTGTTTTGAATGTCTGCTGTCAGTTGTTTCTCCATTCGGTCAGCGACCGTTGGTTCCCCGCCCCTGAAGGGGAGGGGCCAGGGGTGGGGACTGTGTTGTCCTCTGTCTCCATCTATCTACCCTTATCTCCATTTATCTTCTTCCTTTATATCACCGACCCCGCCCCTATCCCCGCCCCTACATGGGTGGGGAACCGTTAGCAATGGGGCTAATTGTATATAGTATCCTAAAATAAAACTGTAATCTGTCAACTGTCACCGCTCACCTTGTTTTCGAGTGAAACAAGTGTATATCTTTCGCCCTGCGATTAAGCATCTTTCGCCCCGCGAAACATGGCTTTTCGCACCGTCAAAGGGCATCTTTGGGACGTGCAGCACTAGGCCCTCAGCCCTCTATCCCCCTTGCTATAACGGACTTGTAGGTTGACTTGAAAGCGCCTTCTTCTTTGTAGGCGCCATATAAACCACTTTGTTTCAGGGATTTACAAGATAATGGAAAGATAATTCGCATGGTGATGATGGAAAAATTGGACATTTGGACATTTGGACAATTGGACAAATGCCCTTTTCTGGATTCAGGATTTTAGGTGTCTCATTCTTTATATTATATATATATTATAATATATATATAATATAAAATATATATACATATATTTTTGTCAAAATCTTTCACTTACACTCAGTCCTCGCAACGGAAAATGTCTAAATGTCCAAATGTCCAATTGTCCAATTGTCCAATTTTGGTGATGGATGTTAGATGATGGATGATTGGTGATTGGTGATGGTGGTCAGAACTATGAACTATTAGCCAACACCAAACACCTATCACCTAAAAATCAGTTGCGTCGGTACAGCGTTATGTTGTTGCCAGTGATTGTCTGCTGTCTCACCACTTCGATGTCTGCGGGCAGTTGCGGTGCCGGTGTGCCGCTGGCCACTATTTGTGGCGACTGCTCCACGCGTATCTCATCGTACAGATGGTTGTCGATGAACGACTGCAGGGTGTGCCTGCCGCCCTCAACCATCATCGACTGTATGCTGCTGTCGTGTGCCGCCTTCATAAGTACCCGAAGCACCTCGTCGTCGGAGAGTTGTCCCTCGATGCCGGGAAGCGGTTCGGTGGCGTGTGAGAGCACCATCTTCACGGGCGACGGACCAGCCCAGTGGCGCACCGTCAGTTGCGGGTGCTCGCGCTCCTCGGTGGTCTTGCCCACCACGATGGCGTCGTTCTCCGCCCTCAGTTTGTGCATGAGCATCAGCGTTGTGGGGGTTGATATGGCGAGCGCTTTGCCTCCGTTGTCGATGAATCCGTTTGCTGTCTGCGCCCATTTCAGCGTTATGAACGGGCGGTGGAGGCTGTGGAAGGTGAAGAAGCGCTTGTTCAGCCGCTTGCACTCCTCCTCCAGCACGCCCACGGTAACCTCTATCCCTGCGTCGCGCAGGCGTTTTATGCCTCGTCCCTGCACCTCTGCAAAGGGGTCGATGCATCCCACTACGGCGCGGCGCACCCCCTTCTTCACGATGAGGTCGGCGCACGGCGGTGTCTTGCCCCAATGAGAACAGGGCTCCAGACTGACGTATATGGTGGCCTCGGGCAGCAGATGCTCGTCGGCAGGGCTCACCGATGCGAAGGCATTCACCTCGGCATGTCCCTCTCCACAGCGCACATGATAGCCCTCGCCGATGATTCTGCCGTCGGCAACTATCACCGCTCCCACCATTGGGTTTGGCTTTGCGTAGAACTCTCCGCAGCGTGCCAGTTGCAGGCATCGCCGCATGTATATCTCGTCTGTTTGCATTGTCATTTTATTTTGAGGAAGGAGGAAGGAGGAGTGAGGAAGGAGGAGTGAGAACACTCTATTCTAATGTCGCTCAGCGCTCAACCCTCAACGCTCAACCCTCAACGTAACTCCTTATTTCCTCGATTCGCTTCTCTGCCAGCGCCCGTCCTATGTTGTAGGTCTCGCGCATCTTGTCGGCATCGTGCGTGATGTGGCCTATGGTGAGCGGTGCCTCGGGGCGCAGCACGAAAGCGTTCCCTATGCGTTCCTGCTCTGCCACATACTCCAGTTGCGCGTTGTACATCTCATGACGGTGGGCTACGGCGTCGAGGAAGTGGGGGTAGCGGTGAAGCGAGAGTCGCATCAGCGGCAGCAGCGCGTTCTTTTTCTTGACGTATCCCGCCGGCTGTGTGGTCACCACGAGGTTTTTCTCGTATCCCTGCCGTTGCATGAACTTCAGCGGTATACTGTCGCTGATGCCGCCGTCGAGCACCTTGCGCCCTTTTATTCTCACTATCTTTGATGCCAGCGGCATGCTTGCCGAGGCCCGTATCCACTCGTAGCACTCATCGTCGGCCTTCATCAGCCTCTGGTAAATAGGTTCTCCCGTCTCCACATCGGTGCATACGGCATAGAACTCCTGCGGGTTCTGGTCGAAGGCGTCGTTGTCGAAGATGTCGAGATGCTTAGGCAAATAGTGGTAGCAGAACTCGCCCCCGAAGATGTCGCCTGTGGTGAGCAATGACCGCAGCGAGCAGTAGCGCCAGTCGTTGGCGAACTTCGTGTTATATCGTATGGCGCGCCCCGCCTGTCGGCTCTTCATGTTGCATCCGAATGCCGCGCCTGCCGAGACACCCACGATGCCGTCGAAATTGATGCCGTGCTCCATCAGCACGTCAATCACTCCTGCCGAGAACAGCCCGCGCATTGCGCCTCCCTCGAGTACCAGTCCTGTCTTCATTTGAGTTTAGAGATGATAGTGTAGAGTTTAGAGTATTGTGTCATGTGGTTTATTGCAGCAAAGGTATAAAAGGTTAGTGGAATAACCAAATTTTTAAAGCAAAAGGTTGTTTGACCATCGGTTTTCTGCAGTTCTCGATGGTTGCACAAGCGCATGCAGAAAGAAAGGGCAGCGTTTACTTGCGTAATATAAATTTTAGTTGTATTTTTGCAATCAGTTAAAATCAAACTAACGCTAACAATGATGCTTAAGAAACTCTTTTTCATAATGATGCTTGCGGCTAATGTGCTGTTATTGCATGCACAGAGTATGGACACGCCTGTGGCTCAGGTGGCTCGTGACATGATGCCGGGATGGAACCTCGGAAACACCCTGGAGGCAGGAAACGACGCCAACAACTTCACTAATAACGGCGGTCTGGGCGCTGAGACTTTCTGGCAGGGCACAAAGACCACACAGGAGGTCATCGACTATGTGCGCTCGCTGGGTTTCAAGAGCGTGCGCATACCTTGTGCATGGGTGATGGGACACATAACCAACGCTATGCAGATGACTATCGACCCGCAGTGGATGGCACGTGTGAAAGAGGTTGTTGACCTGTGCATAAACGACGGTCTCTATGTGGTGCTTAACGACCATTGGGACGGAGGATGGGTGGAGCGCAGTTTCGAAGACACGTCAAACTCTACGGTGACACTCAACTGCGAGCGAATGAAGAAACTGTGGACACAGATAGCAACTGAGTTCCGCGACTACGACGAGCATCTGATTTTCGCAGGACTCAATGAGCCGAATGTGGAGAATGCCACGCAGATGGCGGTACTATTGAGATATGAGCAGGCATTCATCGATGCCGTGAGAACCACAGGCGGCAACAATGCCCGGCGCATACTGGTGGTGCAAGGACCGTCCACCGATGTCGACCGCACCGTGGAACTGATGAACACTATGCCTACCGACGCTGTGGAGGGCAGACTGATGGTGGAGGTTCACTACTATTCGCCGTGGAACTTCGCGCTGCGTTCTGACCCCGACGGCACCGAGGTATGGAACAGAAACGCCTATTACTGGGGTGCCGAGAATCATGTGGAAGGCTCAATACACAACTCCACATGGGGCGAGGAAGACTATATGCTGGCGCAGCTGCAGAAGATGAAGACAAAGTTTGTAGACAACGGAATACCCGTTGTGATGGGCGAATACGGTGCCCAGTGGCGCTATGCAAGCGGTGCGGGCGAGGACCAAGAGAAGCACGACGCTTCGGTGAAACTGTTCTATAAACTCTTCAACCAGTGGTGCATAGAGATGGGAATAGTGCCTATGGCGTGGTGCATCAACTACGCCGGAAGGCCTACGATGACTCTTGTAAACCGCTCGTCGCGCACCATATATTGCACTCCCGCAATGGAGGGCATACAGGAAGCGCTTGCTGCCACCTCGATAGAGCAGCCGCAAGTGGCGGGAGGCGAGTCGGCTGCACGTCAGGGCACATACACTCTGGGCGGTGTCAGGGTTGCCGGCGATGCTCTTCAGCGAGGCATTTACATTCGCAACGGCAAGAAAATAGCCGTAAGATAGTTTCTAATTTGAAGAATATACATTAAAAAAGTCCTCAAAAAGCACCGAAAAATGCTCTTTCTGTTGCTTTGTGAGAAAAAAAAACTTAAAAAATGCACTTGAAATCATTATTTTAAATAATAATGATGATAAAAGATGTGGTATTTGCGGAATTCTCATTACTTTTGCAGGTAAAATTCAAATAAAGAAGAAAATGAGAAGGATTATTGCGCCTTTTTTGATCATATTGTTTGCAGCCACATCACTGGTGTCGTGTCTTAAAGATGACGACGACAAGTCAACGTATTATAGTGATACGGCTCTGAGCATGTTCCAGATAAATAATATCATTGTGACAAAGACCACGAAGTCGTCACAGGGAACCGACAGCACGTACAAAGTGCAGCAGAGCGCGGCTTTGTACGATTTCGTGATAGACCAGGAGAAGCGCGAAGTATATAATATCGACTCGCTGCCTTACGGCACCGACGGCACCAAGATACTCGTCTATGTGAGTACGTTGAACAACGGCGTGGCGGGAATCAAGTCGCTCGTTGGTCCTGACGTGACTACCATCTCGAGCACCGACACACTCGACTTCTCTGTTCCGCGCACCATTATAGTGCGTAGCAGCGACGGCAGATTCACACGCGAGTACAACGTGAAGGTGAACATTCACAAGCAGAAAGCGGAAGACTTCAAGTGGACAATGCTCGGAACAAGCACCGAACTGGCTGCTTTCAAGGCGCTCAGAGCGTTCAACATAGACGGCAAAATGGTAGTGTTCGGCAGCGACGGCACCAACACCACAGCAGTCCAGGCAGACATTTCTGACGGCAAGGCGTGGACACCTGTGACCTTCAGTTTCAATGGACTTCTCTCTGCCGACATGTACCAGCAGATTGTAAAGAAAGGCGACCGCCTGTATATGATACACAACGGCAAACTGCTTTCTTCTGCCGACGGAGCATCGTGGGACGAAGAGGGAACGCCGGCGGTGAAACAACTTGTGGCGGCATCGAGCGACAAACTCTACGGCGTTGACGACAGCGGCGAGATGATGAGCAGCAGCGACGGCTCTGCCTGGAATGCCGACGGCTTGGACACCGACGCTTCAATGTTGCCGACAACAGACATCAACTACGCATGCAGCACTCTTCGCACCAATAAGGATGTGGAGAGCGTGATGCTCGTGGGCAACCGCGACGCTTCTGTTTATGCAGCAGACACTGCGGCCGTGATATGGAATAAACTTGACGACACAGGCAGTTATGCTGTTAACTTGCCTTGGGCATACTACTCGATAGACGTCAAGAACAAGTACGTGTTGCCGAGACTTGCAAACCTCTCAATGACCGCATGTGGTGATTATCTGATGGCGCTGGGCGGCAAAGGCGTAGGAGCATGCACCAAGAAGGCATACAGCCAGATATACACCAGTCGTGATGGCGGCATCACTTGGCAGAATGAGGCAGGGTTCCAGTTGCCCGACACCATAGACAAGACAGCAACGATGATGGCCCTTGCTACTGACGACAGTAACCATCTGTGGATTATCTGCGGCGGTACAGGTCAGATATGGCGCGGACGCCTGAACAGTCTCGGCTGGATGACAGAAGAGTGACACGAAAAACAACCAACTTTCGCGCACGCGCGATAATAATAAGGTAGATAGAATGAAGAATTACGCTACAAATCCTATGATGCGACTCGCCATGATGGCGATATTGCTGGTTTCTTCGCTCGGTATCTGGGCGCAGGAAGACGAGGAGTACCGCATGGAGATAGGCGGCGGCATCGGCGTGACAGGATATCTTGGCGACTTCAACTCAAGCCTTACAAAGAACTTGCAGCCAGCGGCAAGCGTCGTCTTGCGCAGGTATTTCAACCCCTACATGGGATTGAAGGCACAGCTGGGATACGGGAAACTGAAGGGAAAGGCGGCAGGCGTCGAAACCTACTATCCCGAATATCAAAACTCCGACTATGAGTTCAATAACACTCTCATAGGCCTTGACATCACCTACGAATACAACTTCTGGCCATACGGCACAGGAAAGGAGTATCGCGGAGCGAAACCTCTGACGCCGTACATCATGCTGGGAGTGGGCGGAACATTCGTCAAGGGAGCAGATAAGAACATCATCACCGCCAACATCCCTATCGGAGTGGGCGTGAAATACAAGATAGCGCCACGCTTGAACCTCGGTATAGAGTGGGCAATGCACTTCTCGCTGAACGACAAGCTCGACGGAGTGAAAGACCCATACATCGTGAAGACCAGCGGCGCTTTCAAGAACACAGATTGCTATCACACACTTCAGGTGTCGCTGACCTACAGTTTTATGCCGAAGTGCAGAACGTGTCATAACGATAGATACTGATTATGGAACAATTGGACAAGAACCGCATCCCGCAGCACATCGCCATTATCATGGACGGTAACGGGCGCTGGGCAAAAGAGCATGGGCATGAGCGCACCTACGGACATAAGGCAGGTGTGGAGACAGTGCGCAGAATCACTGCCGAGTGTGTCAGGTTAGGAGTGAAATATCTCACGCTATATACATTCTCAACAGAGAACTGGAACCGTCCCGCCGACGAGATTTCGGCCCTGATGGGACTGGTGCTGACATCGCTCGAGGACGAGATATTCATGAAGCATAACGTGCGACTGCGTGTCATAGGAGACCTTGACCGCCTGCCGAAGGAGGTGAGCGAGAAATTGTGGCACACTATGGAGCGCACCGCAGACAACGACACTATGACGGTGGTTGTGGCACTTAGTTACTCGTCTCGTTGGGAGATAACACAGGCTGTGCGCGACATCGTGTGGGAGATAAAGAAGAACAACATTATGCCTACCACCATCGACCCCGATGAAATCACCGAGGAGACGGTGTCGAAGCACCTTGAGACATACTTCATGCCAGACCCCGAACTGCTCATACGTACGGGAGGAGAACTGCGCGTGAGCAACTATCTGCTGTGGCAGATTGCATATTCGGAACTCTATTTCACCGATACCTACTGGCCGGACTTCGACGAGCAGGGACTGCACGAGGCGATAATAGACTACCAGAGCCGCCAGCGCCGTTTTGGAAAGACTGGCGAGCAGGTGGAGGAGAATAAATGATAACTCTCCCGCAAGAAGCGGGAAAAACATATAAAGACATACAACAGACGTTGATAATGAATAAGATGACAAGGAAAATACTCCTGATGGCGGCACTGATGATAAGCATCGCTGCCGGCGCTCAAGAGAAAATCATAAACCCCGACATCACATACGCGGGCAATCCTCGCAACTGTGTAATCGGCGGCATTGCCGTTTCAGGCGTGGAAGGCTATGAGGATTATGTGTTGACAGGTATCTCCGGACTCGTCGTTGGCCAGCATATAACGCTGCCAGGCAACGAAATCACCGATGCCGTGAAGCGCTACTGGAAGCACGGACTGTTCTCAAAGGTTGCCATAAGTGCCGACTCCATCGTTGGCGATAAGGCTTACCTGCATTTCCACCTCGCACTCCGTCCGCGCGTGAGCAACATCAACTATATCGGTCTGAAGAAGAGTGAACGCGAGGATATGGAGCAGAAACTGGGTCTGTTGAAAGGCTCTCAGATTACGCCTAACATGATTGACCGTGCCAAGATACTGGCAAAGAAATATTTCGACGACAAGGGTTATAAGAACGCTGACATCCAGATAACACAGCGCGATGATGTGACAGCCAAGAACCAGGTGATTCTCGACATCTTTGTAGACAAGAAAGAGAAGATGAAGGTTCATGAGATAATCATCGAGGGCAACGAGAAACTCTCCGACAGCAAGATAAAGGGCGGACTGTTCCGCAAGGGTGCCTTTGCAAAGATTCACGAGGCAGGCAAACTGTCTAGTTTCCTCAAGTCGAAGAAGTACACCCCCGAGCGTTACAAGGAGGACAAGCAGAAACTCATTGAGAAGTATAACGAATTGGGTTACCGCGACGCCACCATTCTCGAAGACTCGGTATGGAACTTCGATGATAAGCATGTCAACATCTACGTTAAGGTGGATGAGGGCAAGCAATACTTCATCCGCAACATCTCATGGGTAGGAAACACCATCTATCCTACCGAAAACCTTTCGCGTCTTCTTGACATGCACAAGGGCGATGTGTACAACCAGAAACTTATGAACAAGCGCCTTTCAGAGGACGACGACGCAGTAGGAAACCTCTATTGGAACAACGGTTACCTCTTCTATAACCTGCAGCCAACCGAGATAAACATCGTGGGCGACTCAATTGACCTTGAGATGCGCATCCAGGAAGGACCGCAGGCGCACATCAACCGCGTGCGTATCAACGGTAACAACCGACTCTATGAGAATGTGGTACGCCGTGAGTTGCGCACCAAGCCGGGCGACCTCTTCTCGAAAGACGCCCTCCAGCGTTCGGCGCGTGAGCTCGCATCAATGGGACACTTCGACCCTGAGCAGGTGAATCCCGACGTGAAGCCTAACTACGAGGACGGAACAGTGGATATCAACTGGAACCTCGTGCAGAAGTCAAACGACCAGATTGAGTTCTCTCTCGGATGGGGACAGACGGGTGTCATCGGACGTGTGGGACTGAAACTGAACAACTTCTCGATGGCAAACTTGTTCAACAAGAACAAGGAACACCGCGGTATAATGCCTATCGGCGACGGTGAGGTGCTCTCTATAGGTGCACAGACCAACGGTACTTACTATCAGTCGTACAACGCAAGCTACTCTACCAGCTGGTTCGGAGGCAAGCGACCTATACAGTTCACCGTCGGAGCATACTACAGCAAGCAGACCGATGTGTCGAGCAACTATTATAACAGCGCCTACATGAACAACTATTACAACTATCTGTATGGCGTTGGAAGCAGTTACTACAATAGTTACGAGAACTATTACGACCCTGACAAGTATGTGCGACTGCTTGGCGCAAGTGTCGGATGGGGTACACGTCTGCGCTGGCCTGACGACTATTTCATGCTCAACGTTGAGTTGGCGTACACTCGTTACATGCTGAAGAACTGGCGCTACTTCCTCGTTTCGACAGGTAACTGTAACAACCTTAATCTCGGCATCACACTGTCGCGTGTATCTACCGACAACCAGCTCTTCCCGCGTCGCGGTTCAGAGTTCACGGCATCGGTGACAATTACACCGCCTTGGAGCAAGTTTGAGGATAAGGACTACAAGAATCTCGCCACCGACCCGAAGTCTGCCACCTATGCAAAGGAGCAGCAGGAGAAGTACCGCTGGATTGAATACCACAAGTGGAAGTTTAAGGCACGCACCTATACAGCGCTCACCAGCGGACAGAAGTGCTTCGTGCTGATGACTCGTGTGGAGTTAGGTCTGCTCGGTTCTTACAACAAAGACAAGAAATCTCCTTTCGAGACGTTCTACATGGGAGGTGACGGTATGAGCGGATATAGCAACGGTTACGCTCAGGAGACTATCGGTCTGCGTGGTTACGACAATGGTTCGCTGACTCCATACTACAGCGAGGGTTATGCTTACGACCGCTTCACTCTTGAACTGCGCTATCCGTTCCTGCTCGGAAACACCACCATCTACGGTCTCGCTTTTGCTGAGGCAGGTAACGCGTGGACAGAGACAAAGAAGTTCAACCCCTTCGACATGAAACGCTCAGCAGGTGTCGGTCTCCGCATCTTCCTCCCAATGGTGGGTATGATGGGTATCGACTGGGCTTACGGTTTCGACAAGGTGTTCGGCACAAAGGGCGGCTCGCAGTTCCACTTTGTGCTCGGACAGGAGTTCTAATTGTTCTAAATGTCGCAAAAAGTAGCATAAGTTAAACTAAAACGACGGCTTGCCGTCAAACGATAGACTAAATTATTAAAGTACAGACGATGAAGAAACTATTTATGATAGCCGTTATGGCAATAGTTGCTCTTACGGCTAATGCGCAGAAATTCGCACTTATTGACATGGATTACATCCTGAAGAACGTGCCTGCTTACGAGCGTGCCAACGAGCAGCTGAACCAGATCTCAAAGAAATGGCAGGCTGAAGTGGAGGCTCTGAACACCGAGGCACAGACAATGTACAAGAACTATCAGAACGAGGTGGTGTTCCTCTCGCAGGAGCAGAAGAAGGCTAAGCAGGACGCCATCATGCAGAAGGAGAAGGAATCGAGCGAGCTTAAGCGCAAGTATTTCGGTCCGGAAGGCGAACTTTTCAAGAAACGCGAGGCTCTGATGACTCCTATCCAGGAGGAAATCTATGCAGCGGTGAAAGACATCTCAGACCTCCGCGGCTATTCACTCGTGCTCGACCGTGCCAGCAACGGTGCCATCATTTTCGGCTCCCCGAAGATTGACATCAGCAACGAGGTGCTCCAGAAACTGGGTTATGCAAATTAAACAATAAACAGAATAATAAAAAACAAAGAAAGAAAATGAAAAAGATTATCATTATGTTGATGGTGTTCGCACCAATGTCGCTTTTCGCACAGAAGTTCGGACATGTTGATTCACAGGCTATCATGCAGGGAATGCCTGAGTTTATCTCAGCACGCGGTGAAGTTGAAGCTCAGACAAAGAAGTATGAGGATGAGCTCCAGAGCATGCAGCAGGAACTGCAGCGCAAGAGCGAGGATTACGAGAAGAATGCAAGCACCATGAACGACACTAAGCGTCAGGAAACTGAGACTGAGTTGCAGCAGATGTACCAGAAGATTCAGCAGACTTACCAGGACAACCAGCAGGCTCTCGCTAAACTTCAGCAGGAGAAGCTGCAGCCAATCACAACCAAGCTGATTAATGCCATCAATAACGTGGGCAAGGCAGGCGGTTATGTTTACATCATGGACAAGGCTGCCGGTATACCATATATCAGCGATTCTCTGAGCAAGGACGTAACAGCTGACGTTAAGGCTGAACTGAACAAACTGAAATAAACCTCATAGGGAGTTAAGCAGTAAGGGGAGTTAAGTAGTTAAGACATCAGGACAATGGTTCTCATGTCATTCTTACCTACTTAACTTCTTTACTCCTTAACTCTTTCCTTTTTTAACTCCTTAACTCCATAATAATAATGAAGCAAAACATGAACTGCGGAAAGGCATTATTCTTCTATCCTCTGCTTGCCTTATGCCTTTTCTTCTTAGCCCCAGCAGCGGCAGACGCACAGAACCGCATAGCATATTTCAGCTATGACGAGGCGATGAAGTCGATGCCCGACTATGTGCTTGCACAGAAGAACATCAGTTCTCTGCGCTCGAAATATGACGCAGAGATGAAGAGGGCAGAGGACGAGTTCAATAACAAATACGAGGAGTTCCTCGACGGTCAGCATGACTTTGCTCCGTTGATTTTGCAGAAACGGCAGGCAGAACTTCAGGAACTGATGCAGAAGAACATCGCCTTCAAGGCTGAGGCAGAGCGCTTGCTCACACAGGCAGAGAAGGACGCGATGGCTCCTGTGGCAGAGAAGATGAAGACGGCGTTGCAGAAGATAGGCAAGGAACGTGGCTATGCCGTGATTCTGAACACCGACAGCAACGCATGTCCTTACATCGACACCACCATTGCCGACGACATTACAACCATCGTTAAAGACGCATTGCGATAACGTGAACACACCACTGCCTTCATCACCAGGACCAATAGGTGTCTTCGATAGCGGCTACGGAGGTCTGACGATACTTCACCAGATGCGCCAGATGCTGCCGCAATACGATTACCTTTATCTCGGAGACAATGCCCGTGCGCCGTATGGCCCACGCTCGTTCGACGTGGTCTATCGTTTCACTCGCGAGGCGGTGATGAAACTTTTCTCTATGGGGTGCCATCTGGTTATCCTCGCTTGCAACACCGCTTCGGCGAAGGCTTTGCGCACATTGCAGCAAAACGACTTGCCGACACTAGGAGGCGACCGACGCGTTCTTGGTGTTATACGTCCCACAACAGAAAACATAGGTGCGCTGACAAAGTCGCGTCACGTTGGCATTCTTGCTACCGAGGGCACTATACGCAGCCGCAGCTACGAACTGGAGATTGCCCATCAGGCACCCGATGTGGTGGTGACGGGGCAGGCATGCCCGCTGTGGGCTGCCATAGTTGAGGCTAACGAGGCAGACAGTCCTGGTGCCGACTACTTCGTTCACAAGCGCATTGACGAACTGTTGCGCCGCGATCCGGAGATAGACACCATTATCTTGGCGTGCACCCATTACCCTCTACTGCTGAACACCATACTGAAGCATGTCCCGCGCGGCGTACGAGTAGTGCCGCAGGGCGAGTATGTGGCAAGCAGCCTGGTGCAGTATATGCAGCGCCATCCTGAGATGGAGAATCGCATAACGCAGGGAGGTACATGTCATTATCTCACCACCGAGAATCCCGAACGCTTCACCGAGTGCGCCCGGGTGTTCCTTAAGGAGGATGTTGACGTGGAAAACGTAACCTTGGGATAATCCCTTATACATTCATTTATAACGCATATAAAGCAAGACCGCCGATATTAATTGCTAATATCAGCGGCTTTGTTTTGCAATATATGTCCTTTTGCTTTCCGATTGATGTCCTTTGGGCTTGCGAAAAGCCATCTTTCGCATCCTCATTGATGCCCTTTGGGAATGCGATTAACGGTTAATCATCCGTTAATAAGACGTCGAGAGAAATAATGTACGGGATACCATACAGCGAGGAAACTTACTACGAGAACGGTGAAGAACACCAGCACGATGTCCCAAGGGTGAACGCTGACAGGATAAGCGTCAACGATGAACGAGCCGCTGGTGCTGCCCAGTTTCACAAGTCCGAAGGTCTGTTGCGCAAGGCACAACAAGAGTCCCAGTACAATGCCCACGACTGCTCCAACGGCGGCAATGAGTCGTCCTTCGAGAAGGAAGATGCGCGTTATCTGCTTGTCGGTGGCACCAAGGTTGCGCAGCGTCACCACGTCGTCTTTCTTGTCGATGATAAGCATCGAGAGTGAGCCAATGATGTTGAAGCACGCAACAGCGAGGATGAACGTCAGGAAGATATATGCTATCAGTTTCTCAATAACCATAATCTTGAACGTGTCTTCCTGTTGCTCGTAGCGGTCGAGAACATCGTATTTCTCGCCTACGATATCCTTGATTTTGCTTTTTGTGCGGTCGACGCTTGTGCCGTTTTTCAGTTTCAGTTCAAGGTTTGTCACCATCCCTTGCTGGTCGAAAAGGTTGCGCGCGAAGGCTATGGGTGTAATGATATAGTTGGCGTCGTATTTCGCCTGTCTCACATAGAACACCACTCCTGGCGATATCAGCGAGTCCTCCACGAAGCCCTCGGTGGGATTAGCCATATCCAGTTGTCCCTCTCGCTTCGGTGCGTAAATCTTCAAGAACCCTTCCCAGCGGGCAGAGGTGCCTAGTGTCTCGGCAAGGCGAATGCCTATGGTGCCGTATTGCAGGTTGGCGGCGTGCAGCGAGAACTCCCCTTCGCCGTAGAGAATGTCGTTGATGTGCGTCAGTTCGGTAAAGTTGTCCTCCACACCCTTAATCTTCACCATTGCCTGACGGTCGCCAAAGACAGCCAGAGCGTTGTCCTCGACACAGTCCATCGCCACGTCAACCTCGGGCATCTTGCGTATCTGGTCGAGCAGCGGGTCGTCAGCAGGCACGGTCTTTCCTTCCCTTGGCACCACTACCAGTTGCGGGTCCATTGCCGTGAACAGCGATGCCACGAGGTCGTGGAACCCGTTGAAGACGCTCAGCGTGATGATGAGCGCCATAGAGGCAACGGCAACTCCCGCCATCGAGATGAAACTGATGACGTTAATCGCGTTGGTGCTCTTCTTCGAGAAGAGGTAGCGGCGTGCTATGTAGTATGGGAAGTTCACTTCTTCAGCAATTCATCAATGTGCTCGATATAGTCGAGCGAGTCGTCAATGAAGAATCTCAGCTCGGGGATGATGCGCAGTTGGTTGCGCACGCGGGTACCCAAGTCATATCTTATTGTCTTCTCGTTCTTCTTGATGTTGTTCAGCAGTTCCTCGCCTTTGTCGCTTGGGAATATGCTCAGATAGGCTGTGCAGATGCTGAGGTCGGGACTTATCTTCACCCTCGTAACACTCACCATCACACCGTGCATCATTCGCGTCTGACTCTGGAAGATGAGGCTCAGTTCCTTCTGCAACAGTCTTGCTATACGGTTCTGTCTTGTCTCTTGCATGTTAATTCTTCTTTTTTATTTCCGTGCAAAGGTACTTTTTTTCGTAGAGAATGCAAAATAAAACCACAATGTTTTATTTGTTTTTGGTTATAATTGTTTTTTTGTGTAACTTTGCCGATTAGAAAACGAAAAGAGAAAACAAACACTTGAAAAACAATGAAAACAAATTATGAAATCCGCTATGCGTCTCATCCTGAAGATGCAAAGCATTACGACACAGCACGCATTCGCCGTGACTTCCTCATCGAGCGAGTTTTCGCAGACAATGAGGTGAACCTTGTTTATTCTATGTACGACCGCATGGTGGTTGGCGGTGCCAAGCCTGTGGGCGAGGAACTGTTGCTTGAGGCTATAGACCCGCTGAAGGCTCCGTTCTTTACTATACGCCGAGAGATAGGTATTTTCAATGTCGGCGGCAGCGGAACTGTGAAGGTGGGCGACGAGGAGTTCCATCTGGACTATAAGGAGGCACTCTATATCGGCCGCGGCGACCGCAACGTAACGTTCCAGAGCGACGATGCGGCAAAGCCTGCGAAGTTCTACATCAACAGCACTACGGCCCACAAGGAGTACCCCTGCCGCAAGATTACAAAGGCAGATGCAGTAGTGGCTCACATGGGAAGTCTTGAGATGAGCAACGAACGCGACATCAACAAGATGATTGTAAACCAGGTGTTGCCCACATGCCAGTTGCAGATGGGTATGACCGAACTGGCTCCCGGCTCTGTTTGGAACACTATGCCGGCACATGTGCACAGCCGCCGCATGGAGGCGTACTTCTATTTCGAGGTGCCTGAGGACCAGGCTGTGTGCCACTTCATGGGCGAGGTGGAGGAGACACGCCACCTCTGGATGAAGGGCGACCAGGCAGTTCTCTCTCCTGAATGGAGCATCCACTCGGCTGCTGCTACCCACAACTACACCTTCATCTGGGGTATGGGTGGCGAAAACCTCGACTATGGCGACCAAGACTTCTCGAAAATCACAGACCTTAAATAAAGACTTATGGCAATGAACAACATGTTTTCACTTGAGGGCAAGAACGCTCTCGTTACAGGTGGCGCCTATGGTATAGGCTTTGCCATCGCAGAGGCATTGGCTGGAGCCGGTGCACGCATAGCATTCAACTGCCGTAGTCAGAAAAACCTCGACCAGGCTCTTGCCGACTATAAGGCAAAGGGCATCGACGCACGCGGTTACATCTGCGACGTTACTGACGAGGAGGCCGTGAAGCAGCTCGTGGAGCAGATACATCAGGACCTCGGACAGATAGATATTCTGGTAAACAACGCGGGAATCATTAAGCGCATCCCTATGCACGAGATGAAGCGCGAGGAGTTTCAGCAAGTCATCGACATCGACCTCGTGGGACCGTTCATCTGTGCTAAGGCTGTTATTCCCGAAATGATGGAGCGTCAGGAGGGCAAGATTATCAACATCTGTTCTATGATGAGCGAACTAGGTCGTGAGACGGTGTCAGCATACGCGGCAGCAAAGGGAGGACTGAAGATGCTCACTCGTAACATCTGCTCGGAGTATGGCGGTTACAACATACAGTGTAACGCCATCGGTCCTGGCTATATCGCAACGCCACAGACGGCACCGCTGCGTGAGCGTCAGGCAGATGGCAGCCGACATCCTTTCGACTCCTTCATCTGCGCCAAAACACCAGCAGGCCGTTGGCTCAACCCTGAGGAGCTTGGAGGTCCCGCTGTGTTCCTCGCCTCTCACGCCTCAGATGCGGTGAACGGACACATCCTTTATGTTGACGGCGGCATCCTTGCTTACATCGGCAAGCAGCCATAACATAGAACAAAAGCACTTAAAACATGGAAATGAAGAATCTTGGGTCATATAATAGATGTCTGTTATTATTCATTTGTCTCATTAATTTCCGTGGGCTTTTTAGTGCTGTACCAGTTTCTCCGAACAGTATAGACAGTGTTCTTGTTGAGAAATTCATTTGGGATGCTGAGACGGACATAAGAGTCAGTTGCTCTAACTTTGAACTTTATTTAAGTTACACGGGATACATGTTGTACGATAATTCGGAGATAAACAGACTTCAAAAGGAAATGTCTGTTTTGCCATCTTCCGAATCAGAATACGTGGATACAAGATGTAAAATCTTCTTCTTTCGTGCTGACACCGTTGTTTATACGGCATGTATAGGAAGATTTACTGCACTAATTGACGGAAATATGTATCGAAGTACTGAGAGACTGTTTAACACTATCGACTCACTGATAACGGGCAAACCTCAGATAAGGAATATTGTGCATGCGGACAAAGACATAATCATTTCTGGTGAGAAGGCAATAATCAGTCTGTTAAAGGAAATGTCTTGTAAGGACAAAGCAGAAGATTACTTCACCGACGGCAGATTCTTATTTGCAAGATGTTTTGTGAGTCCAGCAGGTAAGACTGTAGATGTAAAGTTGGTAGATTCCAAGAATTGGGGATTGACAGACGATGAAAAAGAAAGATTCATAGAATCATTCAAGGAAATGGTTGTCTGGGAACCGTCAAAAGAAAGGACAAAGAAAGACGATATCTGGGTTAGGATAGGTACGCGCGGTATAATACCCGTGAAATCATTATGATATACAAAAAAATAGGGGAATCTCCTTTGTTGGAAATTCCCTTATTCTTATTCTTTGCCTTTCGGATTATTTCAAAGCGTCTGCAAGTTCTGCACCTGCCTTGAACTTAGCAACCTTCTTTGCAGGAATCTGGATCTTCTGCTTTGTTGCAGGGTTGATACCCTCATGTGCTGGACGCTCAGCAACGCTGAATGTGCCGAAACCAACGAGAGCCACTTTGTCGTTCTTTGCCAATGCATCCTTAACAGCAGCGATTGTTGCGTCAAGAGCCTTCTTTGCTTCAGCCTGGCTGATACCAGCGCCTTCAGCAATTTTCTTTACTAAATCTGTTTTGTTCATAACTTTGGTTGATTAAATTATTAAAATTTAGGATAGTGTTCTATTTTTCAACCGCAAATATACTCCAAACCTTTTATAAAACAAACAAAAAACGAAAAAAATTGAAGAAATTGATGAAAAAAAGTGTCTAAAGACCCAATTTTGTGCCATTTGACGGATATTTTTAGTAATTTTGCCGCGATTTTCATTGTAAACGATTTAAACTATGCGTAGCATTCCAACGGTAACAAAGAATCTGTTGATTATCAACGTACTCATGTTCATAGCGACATGGGTGTTCGAGATGAAGGGTGTTGATTTGAGCGATTATCTCGGTCTTCATTTTTTCATGGCGAGCGATTTCAAGGTCTACCAGTTAATAACATATATGTTCATGCATGGCGGCTTCCAACATATATTCTTCAATATGTTCGCGCTGTGGATGTTCGGTGTTGTTGTTGAGAACACATGGGGCCCGAAGAAATTCCTGTTCTATTATATTGCCTGCGGTATAGGTGCCGGTCTTGTTCAGGAACTGGTGCAGTACAGCCACTATATTATAGAAGGGTTGGCGGCATACGACAGTGTGCGCACTCCCGACGGCGTGCTCCCGATGGGCGACTATCTGAACCTTTGGAACACCGTAGGTGCTTCGGGTGCAGTCTATGGTATATTGCTCGCCTTCGGTATGCTCTATCCAGAGCAGCGCATCTTTATCTTCCCCCTGCCAGTACCTATCAAGGCAAAGTGGTTTGTGCTGATTTATGTGGCAATAGAATTGCTGTCGGCACTTGGCACAACGGGCGATGGTGTGGCACATTTCGCCCATTTGGGAGGTATGTTGTTCGGATGGCTGATAATACTCTATTGGAAACATCATCCCGGCTCGGGCTATGACAAGGGCAGGGGAGAGCAGTTCTTCGATAACCTGCGGCGCAACTGGGAGCGGCGCAAGGGCAGTGACACCCACAAGGACAGCAATCCCGACTGGGACTATAATGCAAAGAAGAAGGAGAATGACGAGGAGATAGACCGCATTCTCGACAAGATAAAACGCTCGGGTTACGACAGTCTGACTGCGGAAGAGAAGCGCCGACTGTTCGATAACAGCAAGAAGTGATGTTGAAAAACGTTTTCACGCAGCCGAGAACAGAGACCAAACTTGTTTGGCTATGCCGAGGCAAAGAAAAGGTCGAATGAAATTCAAGGTAAAGTCTTTTCTTATAAAGATAATAGGGGGTGCTAACATTGCCACCATATTGATAGCATTAATATTGGGCTACAGCGACCGTTTCGACGCTGCAGCCCATGCTTTGCTATCCGGTTCGGGTATGGCATTCCCCGTCTTTGCCCTTCTTAATGCCGCCTTCCTTTTGTTTTGGGTGCTCTTCTGGTGGCGTGGGATAATTATTCCCGTGATAGGGTTCGTGCTATGCTATTTCCCCATGCGCGCCTATTGTCCTTTCAACATGCCGCAGGATGTACCTGAAGATGCTGTTAAACTGCTGTCAATGAACGTGATGAACTTCAACTACCCTGTGCCGGAAGATAGTTTGAACGCATTCCAAACGGTGTCGCGTTATGTACAGAGGGCAAAGCCAGACATTGCCTGCTTCGTGGAGTTTCCGCCCATTCCCAAGACGATGAAGGACATGAGCGAGATGTGCAAATACAGCGACAACGTGAACAACAACAAGGGAAATGTGCTCTATGTGATGAGCCGTTACCCGATAATCGGCAAGGAACGCATCATGTTTGAGTCCGTAGGCAACCTCAGCGCAGCCTTCCATCTGCTCATCGAGAAGGACACGGTGACGTTGATAGTCAACCACTTCCAGAGCATATGCCTTAGCAAGGAAGAGCGTCAGGAGGTAGGGAAGATAATCGACGGAACGAGCAGTCGCAACATCAGAAATACAGAAAACAAACTGCTTGTGGCAAAGGTGGTGGAGGCAATTCGCTATCGCGCGCCGCAGGTGGATGCCGTGACTCACTTTCTCGACAGTATCCGTGCAATAGGAAGGAGCGTCTTGCTTTGCGGCGATTTCAACGAGTCACCAATATCTTACTCTCATCACCAAATGGAGAAACGGCTCACCGACTGCTACTCTTCCACCGCTACAGGACCAGGATATACCTTCGAGCAGAACGGCATGCACTTCCGAATCGACCACATTTTCTGCTCCGACGACTGGACTCCTTATCGTTGTGAAGTTGTTGACAAAATGCGCGCTTCCGACCATTATCCGATGCAATGTTGGCTCAAAAAGGGGTCTAAACCATAAAAAATGCATAATATTCATGCCGAAATTTTTCCAAGTGTGAAAAAATAATTATCTTTGCACCCTATTATAAGCGAGAAATTACAAAATCAAAACAATATAATTAAAATGCAAAACAAAGGAATTGTAATTACAGTGGCCATTCTGTTGACTCTGGCAAGCATCTTCTACTTGTCATTCTCGGCAGCTACAAGTTACTATGACAGTAAGGCCGCTAAGATCTCAGACCCTATTGCGCAGCAAGATTACAAGGACTCTGTCCGTTATCTTAAGTTGCCATTCGGTATCAATGACGGTTACACCTATCAGGAGTGTCTCGAGACTCAGATTGGACTCGGACTTGACCTTAAAGGTGGTATGAATGTGATTCTCGAAATTTCTGTGCCTGATGTGGTTGACCTTCTCGCTGACCACAAGCAAGATGTAGCCTATCGCAAGGCTCTCGAGGAAGCAAAGAAGCAGGAAGAGACAAGTCAGAGCGACTTCATCTCTCTCTTCATCGACGCTTACAAGAAAGCAGCACCAGGTCATCGTCTCGCAGAAATCTTTGCCACACAGCAACTCAAGGGCAAGGTTTCAACACAGAGCACCGACAAGGAGGTGGAGTCAGCGCTGCGCTCTGCAGTTGACGACGCTGTGAAGAACTCATTCAACGTTGTACGTACTCGTATCGACAAATTCGGCGTTGTTCAGCCTAACATCCAGGAACTGGAAGGACAGCAGGGACGCCTGATGGTGGAAATGCCTGGTGTTCGTGAGCCAGAGCGTATCCGTAAACTCCTTCAGGGTTCTGCGAACCTTGAGTTCTGGGAGACATATAACAGCGAGGAAATCACTCCGCTGCTGTCTCAACTCGACCGCCGCTTTGCTACTGGCGCTACAGATGCTGAGGCTGCTGACACAACAAAGCAGGACACCGTAGCTCAGAAGCAGGTGGCACAGGCAGAAAAGCCTGCTGACGCTAAGGACCAGCCGAAGTTCCAGATAAAGAAAGACGATGCCGCTTCTGCACAGGATGCAGCAAAGAAAGCAACAGCAAGTGCTGAACTTGAGGCTGCAAAGAAGCAGAATCCTCTGCTCGCAGTTCTTCAGTTGGCTCCACGTGGAGCCCTCTCAACAGTGGGTTATGCTAACCTCCGCGACACAGCCGAAATTAATAAGATTATTTATAGCGAAGTAGCTAAGCAGATATTCCCTGCAGACCTGAAACTCCTTTGGGGTGCAAAGCCTGCTGACGGCACAAAGAACGTGTTCGAACTCTATGCTCTGAAGGCAACAGGCACTAACGGACGCGCTCCGCTGGAGGGTGACGTTATCACCGATGCAAAGGATGACTTCCAGCCTGTTACTGGCCGTCCATGCGTAAGTATGAAGATGAACACCGATGGTGCTCGTCGTTGGTCAGAACTTACAAAGGCTAATGTGGGCAAGGCAATCGCAATTGTTCTTGATAATGTGGTTTACTCTGCACCTCGCGTTAACGACCAGATTACTGGCGGTAGTTCAGAAATTACAGGTTCGTTCTCTATCGAGGACACCAAGGACCTTGCAAACACTCTGAAGTCAGGTCGTATGCCAGCGCCTGCACGCATCGTACAGGAAGAGGTGGTTGGTCCTACTCTGGGTGCTCAGTCAATCAAGCAGGGACTTATGTCATTCATCGTGGCTTTCGTGCTCCTGATGATTTACATGGTGATGATGTACAACGTCATTCCTGGTATGCTCGCCAACTGCGCTCTGCTCATCAACCTCTTCTTCACGTTGGGTATCATGGCGTCGTTCCAGTCGGCACTTTCAATGCCTGGTATTGCCGGTATTGTGCTGACGCTGGGTATGGCTGTGGATGCTAACGTGCTTATCTATGAACGTATCAAGGAGGAGCTCCGCAAGGGCAAGGGAATGAAAGAGGCAGTTCAAGGTGGTTACAGCAACGCTTTCTCTGCTATCTTCGACTCTAACCTCACATCATTGATTACCGCTATTATCCTCGGTGTCATCGGTACAGGTCCTATCCGCGGCTTCGCCATCACTTTGGGTATCGGTATCTGCTGCTCGTTCTTTACCGCTGTGTTCCTTACACGTTTGGTTTACGAGCATCAGCTGAACAAGGGTCGTTGGCAGAACCTCAAGTTCTTCACAGGTATCTCAAAGAACCTTCTGCAGAACACTCACTTCAAGTTCATGTCAATGTACAAGAAGTCGTTCATGGTATTCGGTGTCATCGTGCTGCTCTTCATCGTAAGCTTCGCAGTTCGTGGTCTGAGCCGTTCTATCGACTTCACCGGTGGTCGCAACTATGTTGTAACTCTGAACAAGGCAACACACGTTGAGGATGTTCGTAAGGCACTCGACGGTGCATTCCAGAACACCGTGGGCGACCAGGCAGGCAAGCCAGCAAATACCACAGTGATTGCACTCGGTACTGACGGAAAGACCATCCGTGTTTCTACCAACTATAACATTGAGAGCAACTCACCTGATGAGGACGACAAGGCAGAGACAATACTCTACGAGGCACTGAAGAAGGGTGGTTTCGTAAGTCAGGCCAACGTTGATTCGTTCAAGAACCCAGACATCCGCGAGGGTGGTTCAATCATCAGCAGCACCAAGGTGGGACCAAGCATCGCTAAGAACATCACTTACAATGCTATCTTCTCACTTATCGTAGCCTTGATAGCAATCTTCCTTTACATCCTGTTGCGTTTCCGCAATGTGGCATTCTCGGTAGGTTCTATCGTCGCTTTGGCAGTTGATACCATCATCGTTATTGGATTCTTCTCAGCACTTTATAACATCGTTCCATTCTCACTTGAGATTGACCAGACGTTTATCGGTGCTATCCTTACCGTTATCGGTTACTCTATCAACGACAAGGTGGTGGTATTCGACCGTATCCGTGAGAACCTCGGACTCTACAAGAAGCGCGACACTCAGGAGAACTTCAACAACTCAATCAACGAGACTCTGGCACGTACCGTGAACACCTCTGTTTCAACGTTGCTCGTGTTGCTGTGTATCTTCTTCCTTGGTGGCGACAGCATCCGTTCGTTCTCGTTCGCGATGATACTCGGTGTAATCTTCGGTACTCTCTCTTCTATCTTCATTGCATCGCCTGTGGCATACCTCGTTATGGGCCGCAAGATTAGGGAAGGTGAGGCTATTGAAGAAAAGAAGTAAACATCCGCACATATTATAATAATAGTCACGGCTTGCCCAGATACTACTGAGGCAAGCCGTGATTGTTTTTTGCTAATTTTTCAGGTAAAAGTAACTATTTCTCCATTTTTTACATTATCTTTGCCATGTAATTGAACAAAACTATTAAACTTATGAAAACTTGCATGAAAAGAATTCTTACTTTATTAGTATTAGCAGTAATCACGCTGGCAGCAGCGGCTCAGGGAAATGACGCGTTTGAACAACTGAAGGCTAATCCCAAGAAAGCATACGGTACAGACTGCCCTTATCCCTTTGATGAGGCTAAAATGACAAAGGCACCGAAGGGCTATAAGCCGTTTTACATTAGTCATTACGGACGCCACGGCTCGCGCTACTACTGGAATCCTTATCTTTATAGGGAACTCGACTCGCTGCTTACCACAGCGCATAAACGCAATCAACTGACTGCCGAAGGTGAGAGTTTCTATAGAAAATTCATGGAGTCGAAAGATGAACTGTCAACAGGTGTCAGCGAACTGACGCAACTTGGATGGGATCAGCACCAGCGCATAGCACGCATCATGTATAACAACTTCCCGCAGGTGTTCAAGAAAGGCGGTAACGTTCTTGCTGTATCGTCGCTCTCAGGGCGTTGTGTACTCAGTATGTCGGCATTCTGCCAGGAACTGGTGCAGTGCAACCCGAAGATAGAAATACGCGAGCAGTCGTCTAAGTTCACTCTCGACGCTGTGGTTCCCGATGACAGACAGAACCCAATAAAGCACTCTTACCCCAAGGTGCAGCCACGATTCAAAGAGAGCACAATTAAAGTGCCAGAAGACACTACGATACGTGAGAGAATCATCAGTCGTGTCTTCACAAGCACAGAAGGCCTTCCTGGCAACATGCACCACATAGGCAGCAACCTCATAAACCTCTATACGTCGCTGCCAAACATCGGTCATGAGGGGATGATGGGCAACATCGTAACCGACGACGAGATAGTTAAGATGTGGGAAAGCACCAATGTGAACAGTTATGCATGGGTGTTCGAACCGCATCTTCAGGTAATCCCCATCCTGCAGGACATCATCAAGAAGGCTGACGCTGTGTTCAACGGAAGCAGCGACCACATAGCAGACTTGCGCTTCGGCCACGACTCTTACCTCGGACCTCTTACCGTTCTCATGGGCATCAACGGTGCTGACCGAGACCCTCTGGACCCCTTCGAGGTAAAGAACTGCTATCAAAACTGGGAGACATGCAAGGCAAGCAATGTTCAACTGGTGTTCTATCGCGGCAAGCGTGGCAAGGACGACATCCTCGTGAAGTGCCTGCTCAATGGTGTGGAGGCAACACTTCCTGTGCCAACAACATGTGCACCTTATTATAAATGGTCGGACTTCCGCCAGTATTATACCGACAAATGTAACGTGAAACCTTAATCAATATAAGGCAAAAGATGGCATTATGCCATTCTGATATAACGACTTGTAACAAGCAAGGGCATAGTTTTAGGCATTATAAACTATGCCCTTGTGCTTTTAAAAGTATCAAGTGAGAGTCTCAACTATATCAAGTGAGGGAACAATGTTATTAACTTTGTTGAACAAAGTTATTAAGATTGTTGAACAAAGTTATTAACTTTGTCTCCCCACTTGTATACCTTTGAAAGGCAGATAGTTACAAGTGACATTTTCAGCAGGTAGAAATGTCAAGAAAAATCGGGGTGAAATGTTTTGCAAATAGACGTTTTTTATGTACTTTTGCGACAAGAATATCAAACTGTATCATACTATGAGATTGCGTATTTCTTATGTGTTGAGAATAGCGATGGCGCTGTTTGCCGTTGCCAGTGTTACTATGGTTTCTGCCGAGGAGTATAATGTTGCATCGCCCGACGGTCGCATCGATGTGAGCATCAGCGACGATGGCGGCAGGTTGCGCTATGAGACGTGCCTCGACGGTGTGCAGATGCTGCAGCCGTCAGCACTCGGATTGCTTACTACTGCGGGTGATTTTAGTAAAGGATTGCAGATAGTGGGCGAGGAGAGTCGTAGCGTCAACGAGACCTACAAGATGCGTAACACCAAGGCATCGCACGTTTATTATTGTGCCAACGAACTGACGTTTAAGGTCAAGAACGCTGCAGGGCAGCAGTTCTCGGTGCAGTTCCGCGTGAGCAACCGCGATGTGGCGTTCCGCTATCTGCTTGAGCGACAAGGCAAGGACGGCGACACCAAGCGCACAAGAGTGCTCCGAGAGTTGTCTGCGTTCAACCCCGTTGGCGGCACAAAGACATTTCTTTGTCCGCAGATAGGTCCCGAAACGGGTTGGGAACAGACAAAGCCGAGTTATGAGGAGCGCTATCTGCTCGACCAAGAGATGAATGTTCGCTCGCAGTTCGGGCTGGGCTACACCTTCCCATGCTTGTTCAGAGTACCATCTTCGCTCAACGCTCAACGCTCGACGCTCAACAACTACTGGATGCTTATCAGCGAGACTGGCGTCACAAGTCAGTATTGTGGTTCGCACCTGAGTGACTATACTGCAGGTGAAGGATATTCCATTGCCTTCCCACATGAGGGCGAGAACAATGCCACAGGTTCGGTGGAACCATCTGTGACATTGCCTTCCGCAACCCCTTGGCGCACCATTACGATGGGCAGCACGCTTGCCCCGATAGTTGAAACGACGGTGGCTTACGACCTCGTAAGTCCACTATATCAGCCTAGCATCGCATACAAGGGAGGACGTTACACATGGAGTTGGCTGGTGTGGCAGGATGAGTCAATAAACTACGATGACCAGGTGCAGTTCATAGACCTTGCCTCGAAGATGGGCTTTGAATATACTCTGGTTGACAACTGGTGGGACGAGCGCATCGGGCGCGACCGCATTGCCGAGCTTAGTCGTTATGCCCAAGAGCGCGGAGTGTCGCTGATGCTGTGGTATAACAGCAACGGCAGCGAGAACGATGCACCGCAGACTCCACGCGACTGCATGAGTACTTCCATAGCGCGTCACCGTGAAATGGCGTGGCTGAAGAGCATCGGCGTGAAGGGAATAAAGGTCGATTTCTTTGGCGGCGACAAGCAACAGACCATGCAACTCTATGAGGACATCCTCGCTGATGCCAATCTCTACGGTATCCAGGTTATATTCCATGGCTGTACATTGCCGAGAGGGTGGGAGAGAATGTACCCCAACTTCGTGGCGAGCGAGGCGGTGCTCGCTTCCGAGAACGTCTTCTTCGACCCGCGACATGCCAACAACGAGGGCAAGGAACTCACCCTGCATCCCTTCATACGCAATGCTGTGGCAAGCATGGACTGGGGTGGCGTCATCATGAACAAATATCTGAGCCGCGACAACAAGAGCCGACACCGCCGCGCAACGAGCGATATGTTCGAGATAGCAACGGCAATCACTAACCAGAGTGAGGTGAACTGCATCGCCATGCAGCCCAACAACCTCAGCGAACTGCCTGCAA
Organism: uncultured Prevotellaceae bacterium; assembly: GCA_900315095.1. Taxonomy (GTDB): domain Bacteria; phylum Bacteroidota; class Bacteroidia; order Bacteroidales; family Bacteroidaceae; genus Prevotella. Next base: position 87,186 of record OMXS01000013.1, read on the forward strand.
TTGAACTTGAACTGCTTCGCGAGATGCCTACGCAATGGGATGAGACGCGCTTCATCGACGGCTATCCTGGCCGCTATGTGGTGATGGCTCGCCGCCATGCTGACCGTTGGTATATTGCAGCTCTCAACGGAACTGGAGAACCGTTGTCGCTCGACCTCTCGCTTCCAATGCTCGATGGCACCGCCTTCACGCTATATACCGACGGCAAACAGAAAGCGTACGATGCTATGAAGACTGCGAAAGTGAAACTGAAACTCCCAGCACTCGCTGGCGCACTCATAAAATAAAGGAACTATATACTTATCGACTCTATTCCCGACAATCCTTGCTTCTCTTTATAGGGGCAAGGATTGTGGTTTTTCTATTGTAATTCTGCACGTCTTTACACGTTTTTCTTGATATATGACAAGTAAACGTGTGCTTTTACAATTATAAACAATCAAAATACTATCATATTGAATTATTATTAGTTGCTTTGCAGTCAGATTGATACAAAAACAACAAATAATGAAACAATTATTAATTTTTATGCGGTCATATCCCGTATTTTGTGTTTTGCTTATAGGAATCTGTGTGGCATGTTTTTGCAAAGTACCACATACATCATTGAATAATATAGAATCGTTAGACAAGTTTGTGCATGCTGGCATGTACTTGGTGGCAGGCGGATGTATGCGTATAGAGTGCATGCGTCATTACAAGAAGATGCCGCCTCGTCACATATTGTTCCTGATATGGTTGGTTCCTATCCTTTTCAGCGGTGTCATCGAACTGCTGCAACCGCTCTTTACTGATGGCCGTCGCAATGGCGAATGGCTCGACTTCGCCTCCAACACCGCAGGTGCCACGCTGGCCAATCTCGCTGCTATGCTTATGAGTGCTTTGCGTATAAAGGCATATAAGATGTATTATATGCTAATACTGTTGTGCACCCTTACCTTCAAGCAGATTGCCGATCATTACCTCTCAGGCAAGAGCAATAGGTTCCCCGTGGCCTATACCTATTGACTACAGGCAGTTTATAAGTTCAAAGTTCTTTGATTTGCTTGCACAATGATAATATTTTCTGTATCTTTGCAATGACATGAGGATTATTCGTTATTTCATAGCCTTTGTTATCGTCGCTATCGTATCTTGCGGAGACCACGAACAGATGCTGCGCATGCTGGAACAGGCGGAGCAGCAGAACCGCGACTACGTGCCCTTCACTACTGATAGCCTCGCCCTTGCGCTCACAGACTACTTCGACAGCCACGGCACACCCAACGAGCGAATGCGTGCCCACTACATCCTCGGCTGCGCATACCGCGACCTTGGCGAGGCGCCCCGCGCCCTTGAGTGCTATAACGATGCCGTGGAATGTGCCGACACCACGGCAAAGGACTGCGACTTCAAAACCCTGAGCCGGGTGTATGGACAAATGTCTTATCTATATCACATAGAGCAAATGCCGGAAATGGAAATGCAGGCAACAAATCATAGTGTAACACATGCCTGGAATGCAAAAGACACACTTGCAGCATTATTCTATGAAAGCACGAAATACGGAGTTTACTATCAACAGAAACTCTATGAGGAAATACTTTGCCTTACAGAAAAACTGCGTAATGCATACTTATCGGTAGGAAACAAAGAAGAGGCCGCAAGAACTGTTGCCGTCGCCATTTTGGTGAATCTTGAAAGAGACAGCCTCAAAAAGGCGAAAGAATATATGGACATTTACGAAACTGAGTCGGGATGGTATAACAACGGAGCAATTAGCAAGGGTAAAGAATTTTACTATTACGAGAAAGGATTATACTATATAAAAATAGCAAAAAACGATTCCGCAGAGTTCTTCTTACGGAAGTTATTGGCAGATAACAGTGATACCAATAATAAGAAGGCAGCATTTGAAGGACTCCATCTTCTATATAAAAAGTCGGGACAACGCGACTCAACAATTAAGTATTTGGAATTATACTCTGAGTGGAATGACTCCTCATATTATAAAAACGAATCAGAGAGACTTCAGAACATACAAGCGATGTATGACTACAACCGCCATAAGATGATAGCAGAAAAGAAAAGCGCGGAGGCAAGCAGGGCAAAACTGACTCTTTCTCTCTTTGCTATTTCTGTAGTATTCCTATTGCTTTTAGTTGCTTATGTTCATAAGAGAATAAGGGCAAAACGTAATCAGGAGTGGGCAAGGCTAAATACAGACTATCAATACCAGATACAAAAGTATTCACTGCTGCAAGCCGATGTCTCAAATAGGGAAAGGGAATTTATGCATACCATCAAGCATAAGGATGAAGAACTGCAAAAGATTAGAGATGATATCGCCAAATATCAGGAAGACAAGGCACGCCCGGAGAATTGGAGACTGTCATCAAGAATTACTCATTCGAGGATTTACAACGTCATGTGTAATCTTGCTGCTGCGAACATGGAGGCGACATCGAAAGAATGGGACGAGTTATCTGAAGTCATGAAAGCAGAAGATGCCGATTTCATAAACAAATTAAAGAACGTCTCACCAGAACTTTCATTGAGAGATTTCAGAATATGCTGCCTTGTAAGATTGCGTTTCATTCCATCGCAGATGTACGTCTTACTGAACATCTCACCACAAGCATTGACAAATGCGAGGGTAAGGATGTTAAAGAAGGTATTCAATAAAGAAGGAGGTGCGAAAGAATTTGACTTACTCATAAGACATCTATAACTTCTTGTCACTTTTCTTTGTTTATTTTGACGTTGTGTAAAAGTGTAAAAATCGCACAACCTGCTCATTATCATAAAGATGCATAATATAGTGCTAAATTTTTCATAACTTTTTATACATTTCGTCTGTTTGTTTATTGTTATCTTTGCGCCATCAATAATAAACAACTATTCGAAATGAAAAAATTATTTGTATCTTTAACAATGTTGTTCTGTTTCGTTACTTACATGTCAGCAACAGAACCCATTTTTCCTTCTGGTGATCCTGCTCGGGCGGATTTGTAATCTGCCTACATTGAGTATTAGCATTTGTAATGTACAATAGACCAAACCTATGGCAACATTAAGATTATCAAAAGAACTCTACTTCACCACATCAACAATCATTGATTGGATGGACGTTTTCACGCGGCCACTCTATAAGCATATCATCGTTGACTCG
>OMXS01000058.1 GCA_900315095.1 uncultured Prevotellaceae bacterium
GATAGGAATCAGTTGAGTGTTGATCAGAGACACATATTTCTGAAGGAAACTGTCAACCTGTTTGGGTGAGAGCTCCGAGAATCCGAAGATAGACTCGTATGCCTGATTTAGCAAACGGAACACCTGATGACCATATTCTCCCCTGATCTGTTTTTTGGTTCCTTTGATAACGCGCAATCCGATGTTGTCCTTAGCATACTGGGCCACCCTGGCATAGCGAGCAGGCACTTCCTCTGGAATATTAATACGTACCTGCAACCAATCCACCTCCTTAGTAAAACCCAATGCTTCCATGTGATGAGGGTAATAAGACGGGTTGTAGATGGCTGTCATCGAACCATTCAGATGGAAGTCCTCTACGAGCATACCCTCCTTATCAAAGTCGGTCACACCTAAAGGACCATGAATGTTCGTCATGCCAAAGTCCTTTCCCCAAGCCTCAACAGCTTCGAGCAAGGCGCGTGAGACGTTCATGTCATCAATGAACTCAATCATCGAGAAACGCACGTCGTTGGACTTCCATTTAGCATTGGCCTTACGGTTGACAATACCAACGATACGTCCTACAGCTATTCCGTCCTTATAGGCTACAAACGGCTGGATGTCGGAAAATTCCAATCCCGGATTAGTCTTGATGTCAAAAAGTCCGCGTACGTCACTCTCAAACTCTGGCACGTATTGTGGACAGTTGGCATAGATCTTCTTCACCACGTGGATGAAGTCGCCCATCTCTTTTGTGTTCTGTACGATACTCCATCGGGGTCATCCCTGCCTGTTCACGAAAATATTGTCCAAAGAACGATGAGTTGGGGAAGCCCAAGCGATTAGAAATCTCCTTAATGCTCAGATCGGTACTCTTCAACAAAGCATAACAATCTTGCATGACGTATTCTGTAATCCAACGCATCGGATTCTTACCGCTTACCTTTTTACAAACTGTCGAAAGGTATTTCGGTGAGATATTAAGCTTGTCGGCATAATATGATACTTGCTGACGCTTCAACTCTTGCTGAGACAGCAGTTGCAAAAATCTATTGAAAAGGTCTTTGTCATGGGTAGTTGAGGAATCATCGGTAGAAGTCATTTCTTTATGCTGAATCAAACCTTCACAGATCATCAATAGCATCGTACGCAGGAACGAGGTCATCATTTCACGGAAGAGTACGGGAGGCGTTGCAGCTTTGAAAAGACTACGGGCATATATCTCTATACCATTTACCCAACCAGCTTCTTCCACGACATATATCTCCTTCATGTACATCGCCTTGTTCCAAATATTAATCTGTCCGGCAAGTACCGTTTTCAACGTCTTGTCAGATACGAGCAACACACCTGCATCCACATCGGTACTGACCATGATGGGTTGTACCACCTTGCCTGCAGGTATCAGTAACAGTTGTCCTGGTCTCACCTTGATTTGTTGGTTGCCACCCACTTCCACCAGAATTCGTCCTTTTCGACAATGGATAATGGTATTATACTCTTTCCTCATTTTCGAGAGGTTTGCTATCTCTCGGATATTGTCTAGAAAGAGCGCATCATCTTCAGTAGTTTGTAATAAACCAACGCCAGGAATAGGCACTCCTCCGTCGTTACTCAAAATCACTTTGGTATCACCCATACGTTATCTTAAATCTTTTCGGCTGCAAAATTAGATATTTTTGCGCAATAATCGACGTCGTATAATTCGCACTTTATGTTCATTTTGTTTTTTTTAATACAAAATGAACATAATATGGGATAAAACCAACCTTTTTAATCATAAATCTCGTCAACGGAATTCTGACGAAATGTCCAAAAAAAGAAACCGCAGCCTCTTGATTTGACGACTGCGGTTTCTGATTCTATCATTTTAATCTTATTACTTCCAGGGGTTCTCGTAGGCTACGGGACCGTTCTCGAGCTTCTGGCAGCTGAGCAGGATCTCCTCGTAGTGCTCCTCACCGTCTGCCCAGTACTCCTTAAAGTGTACACAGTAGCAAGCGGTACCCTTCAGGGTCTTCATGGCTGAACCGTCCTTAGTGTTCTCAAACGATACCTCCAGGTCATGGGGAGCAGCCGGATCAAGCATCCAAGCCAGCAACTCGGGGTTACCATCGTTCAGCGCCTTTACGCGGATCGTGATCTGTCCGCCACGGACGATACCTGCTACCTGACCTTCCTGGTCTGTTGCCTGGTTAAACTTGTAGTTTACCAACAATACC
>OMXS01000015.1 GCA_900315095.1 uncultured Prevotellaceae bacterium
TCTCCCTGCTTCCTTGTGTAGCTCTTTGCCGTTATTGTCAGCGGCGCCTTCTCTATGGTGAGCGTTCCGTTGATGTAAGTGTCGTTGTAGTTCTCTACGCTTCCCTTGCTGATAACTATTGGGTACGTTCCCACGGGCGAAGCCGTTGTCGCCTCACATGTGATTGCCGGTGTACCGACAAGGTCAGCGCCTTCCGATGTGAACCCGAATTCAGGCATGTCGTCACCGTACTTGATGGTGTAGCTGTTGGCCGTTATGGTGACGGGGAAATAGATATTGAACGAAGCATCTTCTATCGTCACGCGCTCAGAATTACTTGTGACGAAACGGATGTTGCTTAACGTAGCCGTGCCGCCCGCACTGTTGTCAGATGCCGTCAGCGATAGGGTGAGCAGCGTGCCGCTGGTGCCGCTGATAGGCGTCAGTGAAAACGATGCGGAGGCAATCCTATATACGTTATTGTCCTGCTTACCGATGGTCAGTTCCTGGTCGGGGTCGCTGATGCGGTTGCTCAGCGAGCAGCCCGCCTTGTTGATGCTGATGCCCTCGGGCAGCGTCAGGTCCATCTGGAAGCTTACGAGATTGCTTTCCGTGTTTGTCAGGCTGATGTCCACCGCCTTGGTTTCACCCGCTTGCATCGTGATATCCTCAGCACTGATGGTGTCGGCAGAAATGATGATGGGGCTAGCCTCAATAGTCAGCGTACCGTTAACGTATGTAATTTCATAATTAGCGGCGGCGGCACCTGATGGGGTAATGGTATAGGTACCCGGTGCACTGCTGGATGTCGCATTGCATGAGAATGTAGGCTGTGTAGTCAGCACACTGGTAGTCTCATTGTTCTTGAATCCTTCGTATTCGGCCTCAAATGCAGGGTTCTCCTCTCCCTGCTTCCTTGTGTAGCTCTTTGCCGTTATTGTCAGCGGCGCCTTCTCTATGGTGAGTGTGCCATTCACGTAAGTGTCGTTATAGTTCTCCACACTTCCCTTGCTGATGACTATCGGGTACGTGCCGACAGGGGATGACGATGTCGCCTCGCATGTTATCGTCGGTGTTCCCACGAGCGTTGCGCCTTCCGATGTATACCCGAACTCTGGGATGTCGTCTCCGTATTTGATGGTGTAGCTGTTCGCCGTTATGGTGACTGGGTCAGCCGCTGTCACGGTCAGCTTTCCTTTGACGTACGATATGTCATAGTTCTGCGCCTCCGCCCCTGACACCGTGATGTCGTACTCACCGGGCTCGCTTGCCGGTGTCGCAGCACAACTGAAGGTCGGCTGTTTTGTCAGCACCGCCGCTGTCTCATTGTTCACGAAACCAGAGTACTCTGCCTCAAAAGTGGGCAAGGCATCACCATGGGTGATGGTGTAACTCTTGGCAGTGACAGTCAGCGGAGCTTTGTTCACGGTCAGCGTGTAACTCTTGCTGAAGGAGCTGTAATTGCTGTTACCTGCTTGTGTAGCGGTGATTGTAGCTGTACCGGCGTTTTTGATAGTCAGCGTATGGCCGCTCACGGTGGCGACGTTCGTATTGCTTGATGACCAGGTGATGGTCAGGCCAGCGTTGGTCGTCTCTGGTAGGGTGTAGGTGGTAGCCCCGTAGGTCTGCGTAGGGATCTGGGTCAGGTTGACAGTCTGATTGCCCATGATGGTTAGCGTGCCGTTGGCGTAGGTGATGCTGTAGTTGGCGGCAGCAGCGCCCGACGGGGTGATGGTGTAGGTACCCGGGGCACTGCTCGACGTGGCGCTGCATGTGAACGTGGGCTGCGTGGTCAGCACGCTGGCGGTTTCGTTGTTCTTGAAGCCGGAATAGGTCGCTTCGAAGGTCGGCAGGGCATTGCCCTGTGTGATGGTGTAACTCTTCGCCGTGATGGTCAGCGGAGCTTTGGTGACAGTGACTTTTCCCTCTTCGAATGTGGCAACGCCACTTTCAAAAATCTCATACTTGTTGTTGATATATAAGTTATAAGTACCCACAGGAGTGGTAGGCCCCAGATGAGTGTTGTTGCCGTTATAACAAATAATATTGGGGGCTTTTGCTATAGGCTCTAAAGAATAAACTGTATAAGTGTATGTCGGTTCGTAGCTACCGTATGTCATCGTCTTGTCATCCGCTCTCATATAGGCATTCTCATAGACACCTCCCTTAAAATAGGTGCTTGTGTAACCTTTATTGGCATAGCTACTTTCAGTGCCAGTAGGAACCACCAAAAGACAATTGTTTGATATTCCATTGAAAACACTAGATGCACTACCATCCAAAGCTGGAGGGGTACTGCCCTTGAATATCACAGCACTCAAAGATGAACAACCTCTAAAAGCGTTTTCCTGTAGAAATGTGACGCTGCTTGGGATATAAATTGATGTCACGGAACTGCCATTAAGACAATATGCTCCTATCCAGGTGACGGTGTAGGTCTTTTCTCCATAAGGAACAGTGCTGGGGATAACGAGAGTACCAGAATAAGAACCTGTTGTAAACCTGCAAGTGCCTTGTCCGTGGGTATCCAATTCGTCAAAGGTAAGTCCATCAACTGTAATTTTGGTTCCTCCGGCAAAAATCATTATAGGCACCAGTACCAATAATGTCAATAATAGTATTTTTTTCATATTGGTTTGTTATTTATTTGAATATTCAGATGGTTTAAAGATTAAGTATGCTCACAGCGTTATTTGTCCCATGCGTTGTTACGTTTGTCAGACTAGTCGAAGCCGCTGTTATTGTCTTACGTGTTATCGTCATTGGACATTGTGTCGTCCAGGGATAGCTTTTTTTACCACGTTATAATAAATCCCGTCCACTTCTGTGTCGTACGCCATCATGACCATCGGCATAAAAGCCATGAATAACAAGGTTAGTAATTTTTGTTTCATAGTTATATGCTTTTTTGATGAATATTCAGCGTTATGGTGCCCCCGCCCTGCGGGAAGGCTACGGGGGCGACCACGAAATAAAACATTCTATTTCACAATGAACTTTTTGCCATTCACTATATACACTCCCTTCTGAAGTGCAGAGGATTTAGAGACTTTTCTTCCGCCGAGGTCGTAGATGTTCTTGCTGCCCTTTTCAGAGGAGTCGGGAGTGAGGCTTCCAATTCCTGTAGCACTGCTCAGACTGATGTCGTCGAAGCGGTAGTCTGTGCCATCGGTGGTGATGAAATGGATGTTGCCGACGGTCACGTCGTCGGTGTTCACACCGTCGAGCTGGATGTTCAGCAGTTCGCCGTTGTTGCCCTTGAATGTGTTGTTGGCCACAGAAAGTGCCACCATGCGATAGTGGCCTTCGTCCACCTTATTATATATAAGCTGGTGACCGTTCTTACGGGCGGTGTTGAGGCGGAGGCCCATCACGTCATCCTCACTATTGGTGTAGATATCAAACTGGAAGGCCGTGTAATCACGTTGACTCTCCATCGAGACTGAGAGGCTGTGGTCGCCGTTCTCAGTAAGAGTCAGACGCTCGTCACCCAGGTCTTGGTGCGGTGCATTGTGAGGCTTGGCGAAGTTTACGTCGCCTACAATCTCGTTTATCAGCACCACGGCATCTGCCACGTTTACATCGTCGTCGCTGTTCAGGTCGGCTAGGAACTCTTCGAATGTTTCGGCTGGTATACCCACCACGAAGCGGGCAATGTCCACTACATCCACCATGTCAATTTCGCCGTCCTGATTAACATCGCTATCGGGGAATTCCTTGATTGCTTTAAATTCCTTCCAATAATTGGCTGTCAGATATGCTGCCTTGCTACCTTTAGGCACATACAGCGTGGCATTGGCGCGGTTGTTGAATGTGAATGTCGCGGAATTAATAGTCAGGGGACTTTCTATTCCTACTTTAATGCTCGTCATACCCGAGCATTCTTCGAACGCATAATCGCCTATGCTCGTCACGCTCGAAGGGATTGTCACACTCGTCAGGCCGGAGCAGCCACGGAACGCACCATTACCGATGCTCGTCAAGCCCTCGGGGATGATCAAGCTCGTCAGGCCGGAGCAGTTGTCGAACGCATTATTGCCGATGCTCGTAACGCTAGAGGGGATGGTTATGGAAGTAAGACTCCTGCAACTATCGAACGCATAGGGGCGGATGTCCGTCACACTTTCAGGGATAGCATATGTAGATTGAGTCTTTCCGGCAGGGTAGCAAAGGATAGTAGTCTTGTTTTTGTTAAATAGCACCCCGTCTTCAGAGACATAATAACTATTGCCGTTTTCAACAGTAATGGAGGTCAGACTTAAGCAATGACTAAAAACAGCGTTACCAATGGAAGTCACAGAATTGGGAATCGTCACGGAGGTCAGTTTGGAGCACAAATAAAACGCACTTAGTCCGATACTTTTCACACTATTGGGGATAGTCACGGAGGTCAGTTTGCTACATTGAAAAAAAGCCCATTTACCAATGCTGGTAACACTCTCTGGGATGTTTATGGAAGTCAGACCCGAGCACTCTCTCAACGCACTTTCCCCGATGCTCGTCACGCCCTCGGGGATGGTCACGCTCGTCAGTCCGGTGCAACCTTTGAACGCCTCATTTCCGATGCTCGTCAACCCCGTGAAATATTGTAGCTCGTCGAACGACGTGATAGTGGTATTTCCCTTAAACACCGTACCCAAGTCGGTCACGGCTGCCGCCTCATCCTCGCTCAGTTCGCCGTCGCCGTCAGTGTCCCAGTTCTGTACGCAGAGGGCCTTCACGTTGGCATCGGCGAAAGAGATGGCCATATTGATATTGAACGAAGCATCGCTCATCGTCACACGCTCAGAATTGCTTGTGACGAAACGGATGTTGCTTAACGTAGCCGTGCCGCCCGCACTATTGCCAGATGCCGTCAGCGAGAGGGTGAGCAGCGTGCCGCTGGTGCCGCTGATAGGCGTCAGAGCATACGAGGTGGAGGTCAGGCGATAGACGTTGTCTCCCTGCTTGCCGATGGTCAGCGTCTGGTCGGGGTCGCTGAAGCGGCTGCTCAGCGAGCATCCCGACTTGTTGATGCTGATGCCATCGGGCAGCGTCAGGTCCATCTGGAAGCCTACGAGATTGGTTTCCGTGTTTGTCAGGCTGATGTCCACCGTCTTGGTTCCACCTGCTTGCAGTGTGATATTCTCTGCACTGATATTATCGGCCCAGGCTCCAGCTAATGCTAACCATGCCATGCAGGCAATCGCTATTATCTTTTTCATGCCTGTTTCTGTTTCGTTGTTTCCCCGTTGTTCCTTATTTCACAACGATTTTTTTGCCATTCACGATATACACACCCTTCTGAAGTGCAGAGGATTCAGAGACTTTTCTTCCGCTGAGGTCGTAGATGTTCGTGTTGCCCTTTTCAGAGGAGTCGGGAGTGAGGCTTTCAATTCCTGTCACACTGCTCAGACTGATGTCGTCGAAGCGGTGGTCTGTGCCGTCGGTGGTGATGAAATGGATGTTGCTTACGGTCACGTCGCCTGTGTTGAAGCTGTCGAGCTGGATGTTCATCAGTTCGCCATTGGTGCCGTTGAAGGCGTTGTTGGCCTCAGAAAGTGCCACCACGCGGTAGTGGCCCTCGTCCACCTTATTATATATAAGCTGGTGACCGTTCTTACGGGCGGTGTTGAGGCGGAGGCCCATCACGTTGTCATCGCTATTGGTGTAGATATCAAACTGGAAGGCCGTGTAGTCACGCTGACTCTCCATCGAGACAGACAGGCTGTGGCCGTCGTTCTCGGTCAGAGTCAGACGCTCGTCACCCAGGTCTTGGCGCGGTGCGCCGTGAGGCTTGGCGAAGTTTACGTCGCCAGCAATCTCGTTCACTAATACCACGGCATCCGCCACGTTTACATCGTCGTCGTTGTTCAGGTCGGCTAGGAACTCTTCGAACGTTTCGGCAGGCGTGCCAACCACGAAGCGGGCAATTTCCACCACATCTACCACGTCAATTTCTCCATCCTGATTCACGTCGGCATCAGGGAACTCCTTGATTGCTTTGAAGGAATCCTGCCAATAAGTGGCAGCGCTGTAGGCCGCCATGCATCCGTGAGGAACGTACAACGTGGCTTTTTTGAGGCGCGGCCAGGTATTGTAATAAATAGCAGGAGGCGTTTCGCTTTTTTCCTTCACAGAGGTCAAGCGGACGCAACCTTTGAACGCATTTTCACCGATGCTCGTCACGCTTGAGGAAATGTTTACGCTCGTGAGACTGGTGCAGCTTTCGAACGCCTGACTTCCGATGCTCGTCACGCCCTCAGGGATGGTGATGCTCGTCAGGCCGGTGCAGCCATAGAACGCAGAATTGCCGATGCTCGTCACGCTCGATGGTATGACAGTGTTTTTGCATCCCAAAAACAACTTATTTGATGTCGTTTCAATGATGGCATTGCAACCGTTTCTGGAATCATATACCTCATTGTCTTCATCAATCGTTATGCTCGTCAGGCCGGTGCAGCCTTCGAACGCATAACTGCCGATGCTCGTCACGCTTGAGGAAATGTTTACGCTCGTCAGGCCGGAGCAATTACTGAACGCACTTTTGTCGATGCTCGTCACGCCCTCAGGGATGGTGATGCTCGTCAGACAGGGGCAGAAAAAGAACGCCCTTTCTCCGATGCTCGTCAAGCTCGAAGGGAGGGTGACGCTCGTCAGGCTCATCGGCATGTCTGGGGACATGTAGCCTGCAAACGCTTCACGGCCGATGCTCGTCACGCCCTCAGGGATGGTGATGCTCGTCAGGCCGGTGCAGATCCTGAACGCCCCACGGCCGATGCTCGTCACGCCCTCGGGTATTGTCACACTCGCCAGACTAGAACAGAGGTTGAACGCATAATCGCCGATGCTTGTCACTCCCTCGGGTATTGTCACACTCGTTAGGCTGGAGCAACTTGAGAACGCAGAGTTGCCAATGCTCGTCAGTCCGGTGAAGTATTGCAGTTCGTCGAATGATGTGATGGTACTATTCTCCTTAAACACCGTCCCCAAGTCGGTAACGGCAGCAGCCTCTGCCTCACTAAGTTCCCCGTTGCCACTGGTGTCCCAGTTAGCAACGCATAGAGCCTTCACATTGTCGTCAACAAAAGTGATGGAAGGTGAGCTTTCGATAACAAATGATGCATCATTCATAGTCACACGCCCTGATGTGCTGGTAGCAAAGCGGATGTCGCTCAGGGTGGCGATACCACCATCGCTGTTGGTCGATGCCGTCAGCGAGAGGGTGAGCAGCGTGCCGCTGGTGCCGCTGATGGGTGTCAGCGCAAGCGAGGTAGAGGTCAGGCGATAGACGTTGTCTCCCTGCTTGCCTATCGTCAGCGTCTGGTCAGGGTCGCTGAAGCGGCTGCTCAGTGAGCATCCCGCCTTGTTGATACTGATGCCATCGGGCAGCGTCAGGTCCATCTGGAAGCCCACAAGGTTGGTTTCCGTGTTTGTCAGACTGATATTTACAGTCTTTGTCTCTCCAGGATACAGAGTGATTCCTTCAACGCTGATGTTACTGGCAATTATTCCTGCCATATTCAGCCATGCCATACAGGCTAATAGTAAAATTTTTTTCATAAGAAGAAAGATTTTTAGTTTTATGAGTTTTTAAGATTTTAGTAGTTTATACACGCGGAGTGTGAGCCTTCTTCGTTCTTCGTCAGAAGGCTCTGCAATACCCGTAACAAAAAGAATGAAACCAGCTCACACCCATAGACTGCTCGTGAAACATCCCGCTTGAAAACGGGGAACTTCGCGATATGCTAATGGGAGAAGCAGCCTTCAGCCTTTCACCTTGTTACTTTGAATTTGCAGATTCTCTGACGGTGAAGCTCAATAGCTCTTCTCAATGTCTGTCGTCGGACATTATCCGAAGACAGGGACAAAGATAATGATTATTGAGTGGAAAACAAAATAAAAAGACAGTTTTTTTTCATTATGATTCCCAAGAGGCCGCCAATCTTACGAAAAAGAAAGGTGATGAATATCAAAGACCGCTTTTGTGAGCTGGATATTATCCAATGCAAAAGTAATGATATTCCTTTGATTTATGAACGCGCAACCTTGTCCTTTTTTGTCCATTTTAACACAGTCCCCACCCTTAGCCCAATTGCTTTCCCCTTCGGCCAGCGACCGTTGGTTCCCCTTCAGGGGCGGGGAGTTGAGCGTCCGTCTCTAATCCCTAAACCCTAAACCCGCTCAACACCCACCTCAATTGCTTTTCCCTTCGGCCAGCGACCGTTGGCTCCCATACAGGGGCGGGGAGTTGTTAGCAATGGGGTATAATTGTATATAATTACTTCTTTCAAACGACTTCTTTAATCTGTTTTTTGTATATTCTATATTTTTTATTATTTTTGCATGGCAATTAGCAGTGACAATAAGATTACACGCGACACATGGTGAAGAAAGAAACATCAAATATTTATCCCAACGCTCCGCAATGGCATGAGTCGTTGTGCTCGGCTGTGGAAAAGTCTATACATCGTAAAATGGTGGAACAAGCGGATTTTGAATTTCTGTCAAATGCGGTGTTCTCACGCACTCACGAACTGATAAGTGCCACGACATTCAAGCGCTTTTGGGGCAAGATACAGGCGGATTACGCTCCCAGTGCCCGTACGGTAAATGCCTTGGCGCAGTTCTTGGGATATCCTGATTTCGACAGTTTCTGTCAGAATCAGAACGATGACACTCCTCCCAGCAATCCTGTCCTTGGCGAGCATATCGACGTGGACAAGGACATCGACGTGGATGATGAGATAACACTATATTGGGCTCCCGACAGGGTTTGCCATATCCGCTATACTGGCAACTGCGAGTTTGTGGTGACGAAATCGGAGAAGACACGCCTGCAGCCTGGTGACACCTTCAGTTGCAATGTGTTCATCAATGGTGAACAACTTTACCTGAAGGACCTGGTTCAGGATGGTCGCCCGCCAGTAAATTATATATGTGGGATGAAGGGAGGGATACGCTACGAATTGCAAAAGCACTCATGAACGACCACGACAGCAGCACATCGAAATTTCTCGTTGACGACTACGAGGGCATCAGTTCCGACTTCATAGAAATGGAGCCGTTGCCTTCGCGTGAGGGCTATTGTGACCTCTTCAAGGCAAAGCGTTACGGCCGTTGGTATCTGCTGAAATGCCTAAAGGAGAAAGAGGCCACTTATCCCGTCTATCAGCAGATGTTCCGTAAGGAATTTGAGATTTCCGTGGCGTTGCAGCATCAATCTGTGGTGCAGGTGACAGGTCTCGAGACGGTGAAACTGCCCGACGGGAGGACTGCGCTGTGCATCATCTCCGAATGGTTAGATGGTGTCACATTGTCCGAGTACCTCAAAGGTACGTCAGGCAGTTCCGTGCCCTCAGTCAATGAACGGAGACGTGTGGCTGAAGAACTGGCTGAGGCTGTGGCGTATATCCACTCACAGCAGGTGGTGCATCGCGACTTGAAGCCTTCTAATATAATGATTACCAACAATGGCAACTATGTGAAGGTAATCGACTTCGGTCTCGCCGACACCAGCAGTCATGCCATACTGAAACAGCCGGCAGGCACCATGCGGTATATGGCACCAGAGCAGATGCAGACATCTATGGCTGATGTGCGCAACGATATCTATTCGTTAGGAGTCATCCTTCAGGAGATGAACCTCGGCGGAGGGAAATACCGGAGAGTGGTGGAGCGGTGCCTCCGTCCGATGGAACAGCGTTACCAGCAGATGGACGACCTGCTCAAAGACCTGCATAGCCGTCGTGGGCAATACTTGATGTGGGGTAGTGTAGCTGCTGTGGTGGTGGCCGTTGTCACGTTGCTGTTGTGGCAAGTCTCCAGCCTACAACGACGGTCGGCACAGATGGAGAAGGAGGCTGCAGAGCAACAACTGCAACTAAAGATTCTTAATCATGAGATTATCGGTTTCGACGACCCAGAGGTGCAACGGCTCTGCGTGGCACATTGGGATACTGATGGTGATGGTCAGTTGAGTTACAAGGAGGCTGCTGCCGTGGATAGTTTGGGACAGGTGTTCACTGGCAATAAGAAAATACTTTCGTTTGATGAAATGGAGAATTTCACGGGGTTGACCGCCATCGACGCCAACGCTTTTCGCGACTGCGAGTCATTGCAGTCGGTGCGGCTCCCCATTTCTGTACGATTTATCCGCAGCAACGCCTTTCGCCATACGGCAATAGAACGATTCAAGGTTCCCGGCACTGTGGCTGGTCTGGGTGACCATTTTATGGAGGACTGCCCGAATCTGGAAACCGTTATCTTTGAGTCGCGTCTCCCTCAGAACAACATGACAGAAGAGAGCGTGCCTTTTGTCAACTGTCCGAAACTGACCACCATTTTTGTTCCCGACCACAGCATAATACAATTACGACAGGGCAAGCATATGAAAGAGAGTGGGGTTGACTTGCAGACGGCTTTCACACTTCGCTCCGAAGGGCAGTCTGCCGTTGCGGTGGACCCCCAGAAAAAAGGTGGTGTCACCAATGGATATTATACCTATCGCCTTTGGCTGGAGTGGGGTTCGGTGTTTTCACTGATGACCGATCATGTTCGTTTTGCCGATCAGGAGGTTCACGATATCTGCGTCAAGCGTTGGGACCGCGACGGTGACCGAGAATTGTCCATCGAAGAGGCAGAGGCAGTTCAAACATTGGGTTCGGCCTTCACGGCAAATCCCAAGATTACCTCTTTCGACGAACTGAGTTTTTTCACTGGAGTGAAAGAACTTCCAAACAGCGCCTTCGACAATTGCTACAACATGAAATCTGTATCGCTGCCCTCATCTATGAAGGTCATTGGCAGTTATGCTTTCAGTAACTGTGCTTGTCTGCAGTCTATAACCTTACCCAGCCATTTGGAGAAATTAGGGGAGCACGCTTTTCAAGATTGTGACCTTGAGGAGATATTCATTCCCGCCAGTGTTGCCTCTATCTCTCCTAGTACTTTCAACGGTAACCATAGGTTGCGCAAGGTGGTAGTCAGCAAAGACAATCCTGTATATGACAGTCGAGAAAATTGCAACGCCATCATAGAAACGGCCACCAACACAATGGTGAGCGGTAGCGTCACGGCATTCTTCCCACGTAGCGTTGACAAAATGTCGGAAGAGCCGTTCTCGGGCTATAGCCGTCCCTCCATTGTCATTCCTAAACAGATAAAGGCCATCGGTCAGTGGGCTTTCGCCTGTAAAATAGACACTATCTATTGTGAGTCGCCTGTACCCCCTACATTCAACAGCAACAATGGCACCAATATTCTCTTCCAATACACTCCTATTATTATCGTTCCGAAGGGTTCACGCAACGCTTATGCCAAAGCCGATGGGTGGCGCTATTATTTGGATGGGCTTAGGGAAAAACCTTAATACCCACCAACGGCTTACATCTGATGATAACTAAAAGGCAAGATAACTTGTTCATGTTGATGGAACAAGATAACTTGCCTTGATAATAGGTTGATTTGCTTGGAAAAGATTTACTCTCCCTTCAGCATTTTCTCCAGTGCCTGACGGCGTGCTGTCCATGTGGGATAGTCGTCGGCACGCAGGGTGCGGGTGGCCTTTGCCGTAGTGCTGGTGGTGAGGATGCACGGACGTGCCTTGCCCTGTGCTATCAGCAGGTCGGCAATAGCATCGGCTCCGCCAGTCTTGAACCAACTTTCCATTGTGTCGTCCTTGCCGGGAACGAGTAGAATGATGTTAGACGGAGTCTCTTTTGAAGCGGGATAGTACCATGCCTCGTTGCGGTTGAGGTCGTAGCTCACGGTGCCGTGCTCGATGTCTTTGCCCATGATGGCAAGGCTATACGGTGCGGTAGGCTGATGGAACACGCTCTGCTTGAATCCCTTGTCGGGCGAGAGGTACATGTTCTGCGGGTCGGCTGTCTCTGTGCCGTCAACAATGAAATAATATTTGAACACGTCGGGCAACTGCTCGGTGAATGTTGCCGACCATACTCCGTCAGCGTCTTTCTGCATCTTGCAAGGTGTGGTGAAGGCCTCGCCAGCAAGCAACACCTCCTTGGCATCGGGTGCCTTGAAGCGGAATACCACCTGCTGACCGCTGAAGTCAGGCGAAATGATAGGTTTCGGGAACAGTCGTGCCATCACTCCAGGTGTGAACTGCTGCTCCTTGCCGGTGGCAGCGGGTGCAGGCTTGCCGTTCTTCATCGCTTGTTCTGCGGCTTCGGGACGGAACAGCAGGCGCAGGGTGTGGTCGAGGAAGTACTTGGCGTTCATCCATGTGTGGCCGTACTTGTCGGTAGTGAACTCCTTAACCGAGCGAATGCCCTTTTTGTCAAGGAACTCCATGTAGTCGCGTGCGTTGCCGAAGAGGAAGTCGTCGGTGCCTACGCCAAGCCAGAACAGATGCAGTTTGCTGTTGGTGTCGTCGGCGTTGTCATAGACATTAGGTATGTTTGTCGCCGTGAACGAACTGTAAGAGCAGAGGTAAGAGAACTTGTCGAGGTTTGCAAGGCCGTTGAACAGTCCCTGGTTGCCGCCGCGCGAGAAACCTCCGATGGCACGGTGGTCGCGGTTGTTGATAGTGCGATAGTGCTGTTCTACATACGGCATGAGGTCGTTCACGAGATCGTTGCTGAACACGTCGCCTCCGAACTGCGTCTGCGGTGATGTGGGTGCTGGTGGCGCTGGCAAAAGTTTATATGGATTGCCGTATGGCAACACCACAATCATCTCCTCTGCCGTACCTTCTGCCAGCAGGTTGTCAAGAATATAGTTCACGCGTCCCACCTTGTAATATACCTCCTCGGTGTCGGTTGTTCCGCTGATGAGATAGAACACAGGGTACTTATTGTTAGGTTTCTTCTTGTAACTTGGCGGCAGGTAAACCACAGCGTTGTTTGTGGCGCCCAGACTTGCCGAGTAGTAGTGGATATAATCTATCTGGCCATGTTCCACGTCGCGGATGTCATGAGGCAGCGGTGCCTTCGGGTTCTTCATCTCGAGCAGACTGTTCTTGAAGCCCTCGTTGGGGAAATACTGCGGATTCTTCGGGTCCATCATGCTCACGCCGTCAACGATGAAACAATAGGGATACATGTCGGGGGCGGCAGGACCGAGAGTTACCGTCCATGCTCCAGTCTTGCTGTCCTTCACCATCGGGTGGCGACCAGCAAACTGAACATCCACGAGCACCTCCTTAGCATTGTCGTTCCAATAGCGGAATGTGACGGTGCCGTCAGGGTTGCATGTGGTAGATTTCACACCTCTCTCGCCCTCGGTTCTTTCTCGTTGCCACTCGAAGAAGCGGTCTACGAAGTCAATTTGCTCGCGGTTTGGCACGTTGATTAGCGATGCTCCGTTGCTGAACTGCATCGTTGTGGGCAGAGCAGGATTGAACGACGGCCAATAGGGGAGTCCCTTGCCGTTGGGGTCGCCTGTCTTTGCGAAGTTCACCCAGTATTGTTGCATCATCTCGGCCACAGCAGCTTCTGCGGGATACTTATCGGGCTGGTTGAGGAAAGTGCCGTTCAGATAAAGTATATCGTCGGCATGTGAGACGCCGCGACGTTTCTTATCACCTGCGAAAGACACCTCTGACGGCTGGGCAAGGAATGCTGAGAATACAGGACTCTTGCCCGTGCGTGCCTGAAGTTTCGCCCATGCGTATGACGGCCATGCGAAACCCATGTCGCGGAAGGCGTCGCCATTGGCGAAATAAGCCTCCTCGTCGGTGTTGGCGGGATAAACTCTTGAAGCCTCGTCATAGAACTCGCCAAAGGTTTGCTTGGCAGCTTTCTGATAGTCTTCCACTTTCATATCGCGTGTGAATAGCGAACCCTCGTCGGAGTTGGTCATGATTATCGCCGGCACATCGTTGTAAAGTCCGCGCTCGTAGTTGCGATAGAGGTCGTCGGTAATGACATACCCATCAACGCAAGGCCAGAATCCGCCGAAGCCTACGTTGTTGCCGCAGAGTTCTTCGGGTTTCATCTTGCGCATCTCCTTGATGGACTTTTTCTTCAGATGTTTCTGGAATGCCAGTCCTTGTTGTTCTGCTCCCTTCTGTGAAGCATTGGTGGTGATGGTTCGGAAGTTGTCTGACCATGGACCGAACGAGCCTCCGCTCTGGCTTATGACGCCGTGGAAGAGTCCTTTTGCCAAAGGAGAGCCTGCGAGGATACTGCAACTTATGGCGCCAGCCGACTCTCCGAAGATAGTCACCTTCGATGGGTCGCCGCCGAAGTTGCTGATGTTCCTCTGTACCCATTGCAGGGCAAAGATTTGGTCGAGCAGTCCATAGTTGCCGCTATGTCCGTCTTTCGACTCCTTTGCGAGTTCGGGGTGAGCCATAAAACCCAGAGCTCCTGTGCGGTACTCGATGCTCACAATGACTACACCTCGACGAGCGAGTAGTGTCCAGAGGTCGCCGCCATAGTGCTCTGTCTGGAATCCGCCGCCGTGAATCCATACCATCACGGGCAGACGGTCGCTGGCAGATGTTGCGGGAGTGGCTATACCGAGGTACAGGCAGTCTTCACTCATCATGTCGGTGGTGAGTCCTGGACGTGTGGGCTGTGGCGGCCACTTAGCAAAGTCATCGGCCTTCAGCACACCCTTCCAAGGTTTTGCTGGCTGTGGCGCTTTCCAACGGAGGTCGCCCACGGGTGGTGCAGCGTATGGAATGGCCTTGTATACCGCCAGGTCCTGACCGTCGAGGATGCCCTCAACATCGCCTGTCTCTACATGTGTTCTCAACAATGGTTGTCCTTGCGCCGCCAGTGTTATGGCGAGAAAGCAGAGGATAAGTATTCTTTTCATATTATATAAGGTTAGTGGTTTTCAAACTTCTTTGCGGGCGCACACGGGGTACGCCCCTACAAGATTACTAATTTCTTACTTCTAACTCCCCGTTTTCGGTTCTATTTCTTTGTAGTTTCCGCTGAGGTGCATGAATGCGAAGAGACGGAGAAGTCCGTCGTAGTAAGCATCGAAATAACCGTCTTCGAAAGGCACGTGCTTGGCGTTCCACAAAGCATCTACAAACTCCTTGCGCTTCTCATGCTTGCAAAGCACAGATGCTGCCGCCGTGGTTGCCACAAGGCCGATGCTATGACGGAGTTTCTTTCCACTTCCGCCAGCAGGGAGTATCTCTTCTTCTGAAGGTAAGGTGCCGTCGATGCGGTACTGGTCAACGAAATCGTTGATGCCCTGAGAGTAGAAGAAGTTCTGTATGCGCTCGCCATACTGCTGTTGCCACTCGGCATCGGCTCCGCTCCATTCATAGTCGAGAGTGATGTTCATCGGTACGCGCCAAGAGTCGTAACGGAAGTTCTCTGTGCCCATACGGCGTCCGCCAGGCATCTTCATAATCTGACCGTCATAGTCGCTCATGTCGGGGTTAAGTCCTGTAACGGGATGAGTGGCCTTGTGAAGATACTCGCGAGCCTTCACGGCACAGTCGTTCCATAATTCTGCTCTGCCGTCGTCTGCCCACTTCGCCCACACCTCATAGAAGGCTGGAATGTGGTAGGAAGGATCGGTGAAGCGGTTGCCGAAGCCATCGGGAGTGAATGTTATGAGATGGTTGTCGGGATTGATGAGGAACATCTTCTGAGGTCCTCGAGGTCCGAAATTCCCGAAACCAGGACCGCCCTTCGGCTCGTATTCGCGAGGCATGGTGCAGTTGAGAATGCGTTGCGCCTCCGCCTTGTAGTTGATGCCCGTGTCGTTGCCCCATCGGTTGGATGCAAAGATGAGGGCGGTGATGAAATAAAGCTCACCGTCGGATGCTGCACCCTCGGCATTGCGTGTGCCGTCGGTCTTGCAACTCCATGCGAAGTAGCCCTCGCGGTCGCCACTCTGGTGCTGCATGTACTTGCGGCTCCATCGCCAGATGCGGTCGAAGATGTCCTTCTTGTCCAGTTGCACAGCAACCATAAGTCCATAGGACATTCCTTCGGTGCGCACATCGTGGTTCTTGATGTCTGAGACGTAACCCATCGAGTCGCCCACTTCAAAATACACTTTGTTGGGTCCGCAGAACACATCGTTGAACACCTCGTTCAACTTCGCATCCACGGCGGCCTTGTCGTAACCCAGTTCCACGAATACATTGCGTGGTTGGCCTTGCATGGTTGTAAACATTGCGATAAACACTGTTGTGAGTAATAACTTCAAGAAGGTTGCCCTTCCATTTTTCTCCTGAAATCTGCTTGACATGCTAAACAAAATATTATAATGGTTAGTATTTATTCTACCTTTTCTCGCCAAGGCATAACTATCATAATTCCGGTTCTGCTCTTATGGCTTCGTTTTCGGTCGCAAATATACTTATTTTTTCTGATAATCTCATTTTTTTCTGTTTCATTCTTTTTCGATGAAGTGCCACATGTTAACTTTGGTTATGCTATCAACATGATAATAGTCATGAGAAAGACACAAAAGATGGTGTGCCATAAATGAAGTGAACCCCAGAAGCCGGACAAAACTTCTGGGGCCCATTAGGTATAGACGTCGATATAGTTATAAAAAAACTATAGAAAGTATCTTATGCAGTTATCTCTTTAGTAGATTCATCTGCGTCTCGGGCTTCAAGGCATTATTGACCTTTGTTTGCTGAGCTTTTGCCTTAGCCTTGAGGGTGGCCTTGATGTCCTGAGAAGATGCACCGATGAGGAATTGATACTCGCCCTCGGCTACCACCCACGCAGAGGCTGCTTCATCGAAAGACGCAAGGTCGGCGGCATTGACGGTAAGAGTAACTTTCTCACTCTCGCCAGCCTTCAGAACCTTGGTCTTGGCAAAGGCCTTCAGTTCCTTTGCTGGTTTGTTTGCGGCCTTATTGTCGGGAGCAGAAATATATAGTTCTACAACCTCCTTGCCCTCCAGAGAACCAGTGTTCTTAACCGTCACGCTAATCTCGTATGCGTTGCCCTTATCGGCAATCTTGGCATCGCTATACTCAAAGGTGGTGTAGCTGAGACCGAAACCGAAGGGATAACTAACTGGCACCTCGAAGGAGTCAAAGTAACGGTAACCTACATAGATGTCCTCCTCGTAGTTGGTAAAGTCAACATCCTTCACATTACCCTTCTTGCCTTGGTTCATCATGTCGATGCGTGGGTCCTGGTCGATGGGGAAGTTCTTTGAAGAGTAGGCGTCGGTGAATTTGACAGGCCATGTCATAGTGAACTTTCCAGAAGGCGACTGCTTGCCACTGAGCACATCAACAACGCTGTTGCCACCTTCTTGGCCAGCCTGCCATGCACAGAGAATGGCATCAGGAAGTTCTTTCCATGAGGCAGTCTCGATGACACCGCCGATATTCAGGAGCACAACCACCTGCTTGCCGGCCTTGTGATATACATCGCACACCTGCTCGACGAGCTGACGCTCGGAACTGCTGAGGTTGAAGTTTGCCACGTTACGGTCGAGGAATTCTCCAGAGAGGCGGCCCAAGGTGATGACAGCAACATCAGCCTGCTGAGCCTGAGCGTTGAGTTCTGTTGCAGAGAAGAGTTTCTCTGCTGGTAACGGTTGGGGCAGGAACTTGGCGAGTGCAGCGGTGTTAGGGTCTTTCTTGGCTTTGGCCTCGAGTTCAGCCTCTGCCTTCTTCTTGGCGTCGTTGATGTAAGTCTCATAGGCTTTCTTCAAGTCTTCGGATACGGTATATCCTCCGTTCTTCATACCGTCGAGCAGAGATATAACATAGGCATGATTCACATTACCAGAGCCTGTACCGCCTGCAATGAAGTCGTAAGAAGTGTTGCCATAGAGTGCCACGTTCTTAATATTCTTTGCGAACGGGAGAGCCTTCTCATTCTTCATGAGCACCATACCCTCGGCAGCAGACTGACGTGTAACGGCAGCGTGAGCCTTTAGGTCTGGCTTGTTAGAGTATTTGTATCCCTGATAGCGAGGACTCTTCTCTACGAGGTTCAGAATGCGCTGGACATTGCGGTCAAGGTCGGCCTCTGCCAGTTTGCCGCTCTTCACGCCAGCTACGATGCTATCGAATTGCTCAGCCTTGCCGGGTTGCAACATGTCGTTGCCTGCCCACATCTGCTTGGCACCGTCCTTACCTCCAAACCAGTCGGTCATCACCGTTCCTTCATAGCCCCACTCGTCGCGGAGGATGGTCTCTACGAGGTCCTTGCTTTCCGACGAATAAATGCCATTGATGTAGTTATATGATGTCATCACCGTCCAGGGCTTGCTTTCCTTGATGGCTATCTCGAACCCCTTCAGGTAGATTTCGCGCAGGGCACGCTGGGAGATGCGGGCATCGTTGTTCATGCGGTTTGTCTCCTGGTTATTTGCGGCAAAGTGCTTGATGCTTGTTCCTACGTCATTTTTCTGAACGCCAGTGATATAGGCAGCAGCAGTTTTTCCAGCAACTACGGGATCTTCAGAATAATACTCGAAGTTACGACCGCAGAGAGGATTACGCATGATGTTAAGTGCGGGAGCCAACAGCACGTCAGCACCATATTCCTTCACCTCCTCGCCGATGGCCTGTCCTACCTCTTCGATGAGTTGGGTGTTCCATGTGGAGGCCAGCAGTGTACCGATGGGGAAGTGAGTGCAGTAGTATGTGGCATTGTCACCCTCGCGGGTAGCATCGATGCGCAGTCCAGCAGGACCGTCGGCAAGGACTATAGCAGGGATTCCGAGAGAGTCGAGAGGATAGGTGGTGCCGGCAGCACCAGGTACCAGATTGCGAGTGGCGCCAATCACGGCATTATCACCGGAGAAACCGGCCATGCCTGTACCGATGACAAAGTGGGCCTTGTCTTCGAGAGACATCTTTGCCATAACTTCTTCTTGGTTGATTGTGTTCATGGGAACTTGTTTGTCGGCTGTAGCACAGCCTGCTATCAGCAGCACTGCTGCTATAGCAAATAAAACGTTTCTTTTCATATATAATAGATTAAACATTGCGCATATTTATTAATTTCAACACAGAGATACAGAGGTACAGAGGTTTTTATTCTATGCATGTATTCTATTTCAATACAAAGATACAGAGGTCCTAATTATCTTATGGGTTTTGTACCAGTGTATTCGATGCGTGCATTGATTTTACGTTTTATGCCGTTTTTGAGTACTGGAACATTAAAGTTTATGAGGAGTCCAAGTGCTTTACCTGTTAGTTTAAGGTAAGTTACTAATTGAACTTCATGGATAGGTAGAATGTTTTCAACAGCCTTTAGCTCAACAATGCTTTTATCATTTACCAGTAAGTCAATTTTATAAAACTTGCCAGTAGGGATATTTTTGTAGTACAAAGGCAATTCTACTTGCGTTTCAACTTTAAGACCTTGACTCTCCAGTTCTGTTTTCATGCAATACTCATAAGCAGATTCCAACAAACCGGCACCTAAGTTCCTGTGAACTTCAATTGCTGCTCCGATAATTTGCTTTGATAACGCATTGTAATCGTTATACTCGTCTTTAGACAGGAAAAGAGTCTCATCCATAAAATCTCTGTATCTCTGTATCTTTGTGTTTAAAATGATTATTTGAACAGTAATGGCGTGAACTCAGAAAGATAGATTCGCCAGTTGCGCCATATATGACCGCCATCAGTCTCGAGATAGGTGTACTTATGGCCTTTAGAATCGAGATAAGCACGTAGGTCGTTATTGTTCTTGATGAGGAAGTCGGTCTTGCCGATTCCTATCCAGAAGAGTTTCGGTTTCTTCGCAAAGAGACCATCGATTTTCTTGTTGCGGTCGGCATAAATGTTTGGGAAACCGTTGGGGTCAGTCTGTTGCTGGTCAACGGCAGCAGAGAAAAGTCCTATGTAACCGAAAAGGTCGGGGTTGTTGATGCTGATGAAGAGACTATGGAAGCCACCCATCGACAGACCAGCAATAGCGCGGTGAGCCTTGTCCTTCTTCACGCGATAGGTTTTCTCTATGAACTTCACCACATCGGGGAAGGCTGTCTCGAAACTTCCCTCCATTGTCTTGGGGAGCATCATCGTAGGAACGCGGAAACCTTCAGACGTCTCACCGGGACAAGCCTCTTGTGAGATGTTTCCGTTGGTCATCACAACAAGCATAGGCTCTGCCTTTCCTTGAGCAATCAGGTTATCGAGAATCTGGGCGGCACGTCCCAGTTCACTCCATGCATTCTCGTCGCCGCCGATACCGTGAAGCAAGTAAAGCACGGGATATTTCTTGCCGCTTGTTTCGTAGCCAGCAGGTGTGTAAACCGTAAGACGGCGTGTGAGTCCTGCCGTTGGGCTTTCGTACCATACCTTGCTGACGGTGCCGTGAGCCACCTTGTTGACTTTATAGAGATTGGTGCGTGCATCGCCGCCGATGAGCAATACGCTGAACAGGTTGTTGATGTCGCGGATATTATAGACGTTCAACGGGTCGATAATCTTTACACCGTCTACAATCATATTATAAGTATAAAGCTCGGGTTTCAGAGGGGTTGTGGTGAAACTCCACACGCCCTTGTCATCCTTCACAAGGTCGGCCACTCCAGGGACATCGTAGGAGTTGCCCTGATATTCCACTTTCGTGGTAGGAAGAAAATCACCGGTAATTTGAACCTTCTGTGCTTCTGGAGCAATTAAATTGAAAGTGACGCTGTTACCTGCATGTACGTCGGGAGAAGCCACTTGAGGGCCTTGTCCCCAGTTCAGATTTTGCTGAGCTTGTGCTGCCATAGCCGTCAGGCAAAGGGCAGCCATAATAATAAGTTTTCTCATTGTATGGATTTTTAGTTATTCGATGTTGCAAATATACACATTAAATTTGAAACCTTTAGCAATTTTGGTAATAATTTTCAAATAATACTCACTTCCGAACTTCTGTTCGTGAACATCGGAACTAATTGAAGTACGCGTTTAAGGTTAGCATGAGAGGTGCGTCGGCATCTAGAAATCAAGGATATATACTCTATATAAAGTTAATTTTCCAGGATATATTGTAGAGGTGTTGTTGCAAAATAAGAAAAGGCTAACTACTTGAAAACAAGTAATTAGCCTTCTTCTTCGTCGGGATTACTGGATGACACCCGTACGTCCGAAAATCGTCCGAGCGTCGTTTTTCGCATTGATTTGTGCTTCAAACATTTACTTCAATTACTATTGAATTTTCTCAATCCTTTTTGGACTCTCGAAGACGTTTGTTCTCTTCCGAGAGGATAGTTATAATCTCGTTTTTCGATTCGATTATCTTTTCTAAAAGAGTGATTTTCTCCCTGGCATGAGCCAGTTTCAGCCCCGCCTCTTCGAGGTAATTACCCGACTCGCTAACGAACCTGTCACTCTCGTAACTGGTGCTCTTGCCATCGCTCAGATCAATGAAGAAATCAACGGGTCTGCCGAAATACTTGCAGAAGGCTTCTAACTTGTCAAGCCTTATGTTGACTCCATCTTCGTAATAGTGGTTGATTTTAGATTCTGAACCACCTTTGAACAGTTCTTCAAGAACCTTTTGTTTGCCGATTCTCTTCACCTCACTTTCAAATCTATCGTTCCTAAACATAGTAGTAATTGTTAAATTATTCAAACTTAATGTATTTTTCCATCAATTATAATTGGATATTTCAATTAATATTGTAATTTTGCGTCTAAAATTAAGAATAAAATTTATAATAAACAAATATGGACGAAAAAATCAACAACTTCCTGAAGTGGTACAACTCGCAGGAACCTAACAAAAAGCGAGACGTACGTGAGGAGTTTCTTCGCCGTTCCGGGCTGCGGTACCCGACTTGGTTTTACAAAATCAAGAAAAAAAGTTTCCAGCCTCTTGAAATGCAACTCCTCGAGGACATCACAGGTCAGACTTATCTGAGAACATAAAGAGTGGCGGGGCATCTGCATGCTTCCAGTTATTAATCCCGTTACTATCGCCCCGTCGCTCTACCCATCCTGCTCCAACGTCCTGGGAAAGCTTGGCCGGTAACCAGGCAAAGCGGAAAGACGCTTGACAGCCGGACAGACGGCTTTTAATGCCCATGGTCACTCCACACTATACGTCGGCAAGCCTCGCAAGCCCCGCAAGCCCCGAAATCGAAAGAAAGTAGGGGCAATTTCAAAGAACAATGGAAAATTTACCGATAACCGACAAAATATGCGCTACGTGCGCATTCCGCAATCTAGTGCGCGTTGATGGCCACTACCTATGCCGCTTACACGGTGTGCCGGTTACTAATTTTGATACATGCAATAGTCACATCTTAAATTCAAATTAACATGAGCAATTTAATAGTTGTTTTAACCGAAGATGGATATCCTTGCTACTCCGCAAAGACGTCCGTAAACAATGAGTTGCTTGCTAAAACAGCCCAGAAATTGATGGAGGAAAGCGGTTGCCGCAATGCCTACATCATGGGGCAAGTAGGACCTGAAGGACCTTGCCAAACCACTGTGTACAAAGTGAAAGCCAAGTTGGTCTACAATGGACAATTAAACAGCAAGCCTCATGTAGTAGAAGAAGTTGAAGTTGATCTTGAAACATTCAAAATGATGCCATGAAGACAGGAGAACTTGAAACGAGACTGCCTTCAGGCGTGCAACTCCTACACGTCTGCCTGGCTAAGAACGAAGTGAGGATTGCCCTCGCGCGTCACGGTAACGAGTCAATAGCCTATGCCGATGTGCATGGGAATATCGAAACTTTCACAATGCCCTTCCTCGACGAAGAGCATGTGCCTCTCGAGATAAACAATTACAACATCGACGAGAAACGCCTCTCGTTGAGCGTGAACGGACTGACGTATTGTCCGGAACATATAAGATACCAACTACTATGAACAAAGTAAAAGTATTTTTCGCCGTAAAGGGTAAGGTGTCGCAGACATATGAAATGCCACTCGTTGAAGCCTTCAACAAGGCACGCAAGATGGCGATAGACCGCGAATGTTGTGTCGTCCTTAACATTTATCTGCCTTCCTCGCCTTTGGCAAGAAAATTCCTTATCTATGACGAGAAAGGCTATATAAAAGAATTGAACCCTCAAATTAGATTCTCATGATAGAAACGATACCCAACCCCTTGGCAGACGAAGGGGTGAAACAAGACATCAGGCGGAAAGTAGAGGAACTGATGAACAGACCTGTGCGCAACGCACTATATAGTCACGACACCATCAGCGACTACATACAGAAGATGGTGAAGCAGGCAGCAGAGTGGGGCATGCTTGAAGGATTCCGCATGGGATGGATGGCCAGGGAGAACAGAAAAAAGATATAATATGAAGAAGATAAATTGCTACAGGTGCGACCATGTGTGCCGCCCTGCTCATCTCACCATGAAGGAATGTGGCACTGATGACTTGGGCTGTGCCCATCCACGTCATGATGGTGCTGCACCAATTAGTGCAGTGACATTTTGCCCTAAAGATATAAAAAGAAATAAACATAAATAATATGGATAAGTGGTTTTTTATTGAAGTTCAGACATATCTGTCTGTCAACAAAATGGGCCTTGAATTGGGCGAGTATGTGGAAAAGAGATACGACCAGACGGTAGTTCATAAAGACTGTATCGACGATATCTCTGCAGATATTAAACAGAAGATGGATGAACTGCATGAGAAGTACCCCCGTTGCCGGCCTTTCAAGTTTGAAAAGAGAGTATACGACGGGAGGTATCAAGAAAAGGTTATTGACTTGTCCGCCAAGCCGGACAATCCTTGCAACGACAACTACGTATTCATTCTGAGGACGAAGTTTGTCAGAAAAATGAATCTGGAAACCAGTCTTCACATATAAAACGCTAGTAAATCATGGACCTGGCTTCGGTGAAATTGTCCGATGCGTAAGCGAGAGACACCACTAATTTTGCATGCGCAAAAGAGCATAATCATGATAAAAAAAGAGACCATCTATAGAGCCACCAACGGTGGATTAGACGTTTTTCGCCTACTATGGGACGACGCCAAACGCCTGATCGACAATGGTGACTATCACAAGAACTTCAAAATCCGTCCGGACGAGCGCACAGGCTCGGCGCATCTGAAGCAGATAGGGCAGGGCGAGGAACAGCACTGGGTGGCTACTGACTTCGGTGACGACGGTATCCCCAGGAACTGCTTCGACTGGGTCATCAAAGAGCGCAACCTTCAGGGCTTCAAAGAGGCTGTGGCGTGGATAGTCACGGAACTGAACCTCGATGTCGACGACATCAAGCCGGAACGCAACAAACCGCTGAAGATTGAGAAGGTGGCCACAGAGGCACCCGAGGGGACTGTCCTCTACGAACTACGTGACGACGACACCTTCACCAAACGGGAACTCGAAGTGTTCGGAGAACTCGTCACGCAAGAGGTGATGGAGTCGCTAAACTGGCACCCAGTCGTATGGTGTGGAGTAGCCAAAGGCGGCATGGTGACAAAGGCATACTCATGCGACGACTACCCCATCTACGCACGCGAATGCAAGTGCGGAAAGCCGGGTGACAATAAGCCGTCGTTCTACAAGATTTATAAACCGCTGGAGTTCAACAAGGCTTACCGCTTCATGGTTGCAGGTAAGCGCGAACGCAGTTACGTTAACGGTCTCTACGAACTGCGAGAGGCGTACGGTAAGTTCCAGAGACAGCAGGAGCAGGACTTCGACAGTGACCCCACCAACGAGGGGAAAACTCTCGAGTACAAGCGTTTCAAGGCTGCCGTAATGGCAAGCGGAGAACGTGACTGTGCCGCTGTCAAGGCTCTCGGCGGTTTCCCCATTTGGCTCAACAGCGAGACCGATGAACTGGAGGCATGGCAGGAGAAGCAGATCCTGCAGTGCGCTGACGTCATTTACAACATCCCCGACAAGGACGAGACGGGCATGCAGCGTGGTAGATATCATGCGCTGCGACACCTCGACATCCGCACGGTGTGGCTGCCTGACTACTTCCAGAAGTATCACGACAACCGCCATCACTACCGCAAGGACTTCAAGGATTTTACTGAGGTAGTGGAGGACTGCCAGGCGACATTCAACCGCCTGCTCGACCAAGCATTGCCGGCAACGTTCTGGAGCAAGCAGACGCTCAAGAACGGAAAGGAGAAGTATGAGGTCAATTCCGTGTCGCTGCTCTACTTCATGCGGCTAAACGGATATCACAAGCTGCGCGACCGCGAGAGTGGAGAGACGACATTTATTCGTATCGACGGCAACGTGGTGCAGCGGGTGACGCCTGCAGACATGACGGAGTTCCTTATCCGCTGGTCACAAGGCAAAGAGTGTATTCCTGGTTATAAGGACAAACGCTCTGAAGTGCAGCCGGTGGCGGTGCAGAATCTCATCATCGACTCGCCTAAGTGTTCCCCATCAGCGCTCGAGAAGGTGGACACGGTGGAACTAGACTTCACCAACTACACCAACCGCGCTCAGTTCTTCCCATTCCGGAACGGAACAGTCAAGGTGTCTGCCTCAGGCATCGAATTCATCAGGAAGCAGGATGCTGCCAAACTGAAGTTTTACGTTTGGGAAGACCAGATTATCCCGCACGACTTCAAACCCCTCTCCCCGATGTTCGAGTGCAAGAAAAAGTGCAACGATGACAACGAAGACAACTGGGAAGTGTCGTATCCTGAGGAGAAGCCTCGCTCCAACATTCTCGGGTTCCTCATCAACAGTTCGCGCCTGTTCTGGCGCAAGGAGATGGAGGCACCGTTCGAGGACGCTCCTGACGCCGACAACCTCAGACGCACTTACCGCCGCGAGCATAAGTTCGAGATAACCTCTCCAGCGCTTTCTGATGAGGAGAACGCAAAGCAGATGCGATGCCTCGCCAACAAGCTCTTCATTATAGGTTATTTCGGCTGGGGATACAAGCAGCAGTCGCGTTCTTATGCTGCGTTTGCCATGGACTGGAAGCTCGACGAGATGGGCGAGGCGAACGGTGGAACCGGCAAGTCATTCCTCTTCGAACAGGTGCTGCCCAAAATCATCAACTCGACGAAACTCGACGGCAAGCAAAAAAACGTGGCCGACAGCAACTTCAAGTTCGCAAGCGTAACCAGGTACACCCGCATGGTGCTCGTCGATGACCTCTTCAGAGATTTCCCGTTTGAGACATTCTACTCAAACATCACCGGCGGACTCACCGTCAACCCCAAGAACCTGAACCCGTTCTTCATTCCCTTCGAGCAATCG
This sequence comes from uncultured Prevotellaceae bacterium, assembly GCA_900315095.1. Taxonomy (GTDB): domain Bacteria; phylum Bacteroidota; class Bacteroidia; order Bacteroidales; family Bacteroidaceae; genus Prevotella. Next base: position 26,044 of record OMXS01000015.1, read on the forward strand.
CCAAAGTTCGCGTTTACCACGAACTATGTTCCTAAGATATTCGACGGGTCATCAGACCGACGCATGCTCTACATGGTGAACAGCGACTACTACCACACCGCAACGCAAGGATCTGACGAGTACCACGAGACCCGCACCATACGCGACGACTTTGACAAGGACTTGATGGGTGGTGACTACTCCGAGGAAGAGTGGAACGCTGACTTCAACCTGCTGCTGCAGTGCGTCAAGTTCTACATCTCTCTGGCACCCTCAGGCGTTAAGATACAGCCGCCGATGGACAACATCATGTTGCGCTCGTCACGCATGACGATGGCGGACAAGTTCACGGAATGGGCTTCGGAGTACTTCTCTGTCGACAGCAGAAGACTCGACGTGCTCGTCGAGCGTGACGTGGCCATCAATGACTTCCGCAACAAGTACAACATGAAGGACATCACCACCAACATGTTCTACCGCAAGATGAAAGCCTTCGTCGCATGGTGCTCCTATACGGACGAATTCAACCCGAAGGAACTGTGCGCCACATCGAAACCAGGACACATCCTGAGGCGAAAGGAGAGCATGTCAGGCGGTGCCGGAGAACCTACCGAATACATCTACATCCGCACCAACCGCGAGGCTCTGGAGGCGTTAATACTGCAGAACGATGCGGACCAGGCAAAACTCAACAACGTTCCTCTCGAGGGCGACAAGGATCCTCACGAGGATAGCGACGAACCATTTTAATCAATAAGGAGAATAAAATTATGGCAAAATACATAGACAAAGCCGTTGCAGTAGCGGAGATAGAGAGAAAAATGAATCTTTGTAAAAAAATCCTTTTGCGCTCACGAACTCAGCAAGATAAAGAATATCACCAAGGAAATATTGAAGCATACGAAGTAACGATTTCCCTTCTCGATAACCTTGAAGTGAAAGAGGAAGTAACTACTACTGATGCCTTTATTAAGAAGGCGGAAGAAGCTTTTTGCAAAGCTACGTGCAATGGTCATCCACCACGAAGTACTTGCACATCATTAGGCACATGTAAAGAATATGACAACTTTGTAAAACTTTTAAAAAGAGAATAATATGGCAGCAAAAGACTACACATTCTGAGCATGAAAAAGAAATATATCAAACTAACAAGAACAACCACATACAGTGGCCACACATTGCAAGTGCAACAGCAAATTGGCAATCTGCCGTTGTGCAATGGGTGTTTCTTCACTCGCAATAACCTCGCCAAATGCGGGCTAAAACAAATCCAGTGCCACAAGCACAACCTCGCATGCACACCTTACACCAGGAAGGATAAGTGCAACGTGATATTCGTTGAGATTTCCCGCGTCAAGGCAAAACAATCTACCACGGTCCTCCCAATAGAACGGGCAGAGCAAATCGCTATGACAGCCGGGAAAGACCGGCACACGGAACGGAAAGCAGGTAAAATGGAGCAACCTGCAGCGGATTAAAAGCCTAGGTGAGCATGGGACCGTTACCCATCCGTTCCGCTATCTGCAGCGGCAGAGAAACAGCGGCAGAAATGCCATGAGAGTTAACAATTTGAACAACGAATCAAAATGAGGTCGAAAAGGCGGTCTCGCGGGTGAAAATCCCGCTGGGCGTATGCACTATATCGAAGACTGATTAGGAGAACAGGGAAACCTCGGACGTTCTGAAGATTGCTAATGCTGTTATTTCCACAATTTTGTACCGATCACCCCCAAAACGGCGATTCGGCGGTATTTTGACAGGAGGCAAAGACCCCACCCCCAATCTCTCATTTGGGGGCTCTTCACGAGAGTGACGCCCTCCGTCACGGATAAGGGAGGGCTGATGATTGTAACCTTACAAGATAAGGCCTCAATCATTTCTACCACGAAGCGCGGTCCGACTCCGCGCACTCTCACCACCACCGGAACAGTTTCACTTGTGTTAATATCTTTATTCTTGTTTTCTTAATTTTACCGGCGTCGTGATGACGCGTATCATATGTTCCTGAAGGTGATCTGACAAGGCGGTGTTGCACTTTGCAACGCCGCCTCTTTTTTGTGTCTGCCGCCGTTAATTTTTTCTTTCATCTTTTCAAAATTTGTTTTATTGAAAAAAAAGTGAAACATTGGAAACAGAAGGGAAGAAAAAGTGTATAAATATTTAATTATCAATTCATTACAACTGTTTCACTTTTTGTTTCACTTTTGTTTCACTTTTCAATAGAAGGTAAAAAAGAGAAACACAACTTTCTGTGAATCAGCCGTTTACGGTGTATTTTCTGTTTCACTTTTCCGCTCAAAAAAAAGTGAAACACAAAAGTGAAACACCCGACCACTACTGATTATCAGTTACTTATGTCGCAAAAGTTCCGCTGTTTCACTTTTTTCTCTTTTTTCTCCGAAAACAAAACAACACGAAAAAATATTTCAACGATATTTGAAGTTTTTCGCGAATAATTGAGTAATTTTGCATTAAACTAACAGTATCAGACTAACCTATGGAGAAAAAAGAGCGATGGGCGGTGTGGCTGCCATGTAAGCATTACACTAAGAAGTGGCTGCTCGCCAACTTCAACAAACCGGATGACCAATGGAAGGAGATTGCTGACCTCTCTCCTGACAGGGTGCTGCAACAGTCGTTCCGCAATCATCTATCCAGACAGGGACACCTCAACAATGTTGATGGAGAACTGTCACGCTACAACGACCAGGTGGCGATAGAGATAAACAGACGCATCTTCAACACGTACGGGTGGGAACTCACACCCTATGAGGTGGTGGAGTTCAACAACGAACTGGAGATGCGAGTCAAGGCGCTGCTCAGAACTAACGTGTCAACTCTTCAGAGCCTCGGCTATTCTACGGCAAAGGCTATCGACGTGTTCCGCATAGCGACCGGGATTGATGAGGACGACTGGTCTGACGATAGCATCCGTAAAGACCTGTCAAGGAATATCCCAAAGGGGATTTACCCCGCGATTAGCGAAATAATGTTAAAAACATCGGAAAATGTGTTTCTAATTCTGACCAAAACTGGACTGCTCCAAAAGCAGGCGACAAACACGTTCCTCCATAATCTCCAACAATACACTGAAATGATTTGATATGGTAACTATTGACTTTGACTTCGAGAACGTTGGCGGACTCCATGAGTGCTATGCCATACCCGCTGCTGCCTTCAAGGGCACGCGCGTAAACCTCATCAATAACACGCATCAACTGAAGACGATGCTCTCTAACACGGAGATTATCGCCATTCCCATGTACGCCGATGACACCTTCTCGTTCACCGAAGAGGATGAAGAGGAGGACGGAAACAAGTTCTGGAACCCCGTAATTGAGGGGATTATACCAAAGTTCGGGCTGAACAACGACACCATCGAGAAACTTGCTCGTGGTGAGTGGATAGTGCTGCACGAGGATAACAATGGTGTAGTGCGACTGTCTGGTACCGAGGAGATACCTCTGAGGTGCACAACGTCACCGGCTACTGGACGGGCATTCGCCGACCGCTCTGAAACGGTGTTCAGGTTCACGGCCAGCGAACAGCAGCCGTCGGTCATAATGGAGTCACTTGACCTCGACTACTACCAGAACTAACCTCCTCCAGTCGGCTTAAACGACCGCAACACTCCTTTTTTCTACCAACAAAAACCCTTGTTTTCATCGTATCTTTGCGATGGAAGAAGGCTCCGCATGCCGAGAGATTTCCTCGGCACTTAGGGGCTATCGCAAAAAATTTCACACTATGGTACAACTAAGAATTGATGGCGAGATTGGACGCTACACCCGATGGGATGTGTGTTACAATCTCAGAAAGGCTAAAGGGTCACCGGTGACGCTGCGCATCGCATCGTATGGTGGCAGCATCGCGGATGCCATCGCCATATCTCATGCTATCCAGGAGCACGGAGATGTGACGGTGATACATGACTCGCTCAATGCAAGCGCGGCAACATGGCTGCCGTTTGGAGCGAAGTCTATCAAGATGCACGAGGACTGCATGCTCTACGTGCACTGCTCTTCGATAGAATACTTCTTGTGGCAGCAGATGAACGCCGAGGAACTGAAGGAACTGGGCGAAGACATCGACGGGGAGGTGCGCTCCCTCGAGAAGATGGACGAGATGATTGCCAACAAGTATGCTGCACGTTCTGGCAAGTCTAAAGAAGACATGCTGAAGCTGATGCAGGAACATCCATGGCTCACCGCTCAGGAGTGCAAGGACTATGGTTTCGTTGACGAGGTGATAGCGGAACCTTCAGGAAAGAAGGTGACGAACTCTCTCGCCAAGAACTTCAAGAACTGCGCTATACCGATGCCGGATGGCGTGGAGGTGGAGAAGTCTCTGCTGCAGCGCGTAGCGGAGAAACTCGGACTGGTGTCTCCCAAGACCGAAAATCTCAACGCTCAACCCTCAACCACCAACGAACAACCCATTTCAACAACTCAACATATTGACAACATGAAGACAATCTTCACTATGCTGAATGCCCTGCTCGCTGTAGTAGGCTTCACAATGTCTGCAGAGGGAACGTTTGCTCTCACTGAAGACCAGATGAAGGCCATCGACGACGAACTTGCCAAGAACAAGAAGGCTATTGATGACCTGAACAAGCAACTGGCAGACGCTAACTCTGCCAAGAAAACTGCGGAGGACAACCTGAAGGAGGCCTCTGACTCTCTCGACTCGCTCAGTGACATGATTAAGAGCATTGACGGCATCGCCAATAAAACGGCGAAGATTAAGGAACTCTTCGATAAAATTCCCGCTCCCGTGGAGAAGCCAACAAAGACGGAGGATGGGAACAAAGACGAGTACGAGGATATCCGTAAGGACCCCATCAACTTCTACGAAGAGGAGTAATCGAGCCATCACTTATCACTAACACATAACACTTTTCTTATATGAATTACAACGATCCTATTGACATCACCGCCGTCAATACCGCGGTGAAGAAACATGGAAAGACACTTGACGCTATTCCGCGTCTGGGTGCCAACGAGGTGCTTCAGCACTTCACTGCTTTCGCTGGCATCACCGACTCGTACACCTTCACGAAGGCTGTGCTGCAGAAGGTGTCAAGCAAGTACACCGGAGTGTTCAAGGGACAGACTCATATCGGTGAGTTTATTCCGCGTACGCTTACTGTTCACCCTGTCGTGATGGAGGTGCTCGACGAGCCGGAGCGCTATCGTCGTTCATACGTCACCGAGGTGCGCGGTAAGATTGAAATCGCAAAGCACCCGTTCGAACTCTGGCTTATCCAGGAGATTCTCAACCAGGCTTCGTTCGACCTTCTCAATGTGCTGTTTACAGCCAAGTTCGATGCCGCAGCCAACAAGACGGATATTGCCGACTCTTTCGACGGTATCGGTACCATCATCGAGGCGGAGAAGACAGCAGGAAAGATTACTGCCGCTCTCGGAAACCTCGTGGCCACTGCTACAATGACACGCGCCAACATCGGCGACGAACTGCTGAAGATGTGGCGCTCGCGCAACACTATCTTCCGCCGCATGAACTCGAAGATGTTCATCTCCGACGACCTCGGCGACATGTACGATGACTGGTTCTCAGACGAGCACCCTGGTGTGCATGACGTAGGCAAGACTGCTGATGAGACTAAGCAGCAGTTCCTCCACGGCTCCAAGGGCAAGTGCGAGCTCGTGCGTGTTCCTGACCTCCCAGAGGGAAGCCAGTTCGTACTCCTCACCATCAAGGAGAACATCGCCTTCGGTTTCGACAAGATGAGCGACATGCGCACCATCAAAGCCGTACCAGACGACTATCTGTTCAAGGCTCTCGGCAAGTATGTGTTCGGAACGCAGATACCTTACATCGGTAAGGAACTCTTCTGCGTGAATGACAAGCCTCTCACACCAACCACCTAAAACTCACCGCCATGAAGAAATGTATCAATCTTGCAGACATCGACACCAACCTGTCATGCAGTGACCAGGACAACATGGGCGGCATCGTGCCGGTTGTCATCTTTGGATATGCTGACGAGGTGGGTACGTGGCCGGAGAAGCCGACACCAGAGGTGGCGGATACGGCAATAGATATGGAGGCAGCGGGTGCGCTCGTCGGAGATGTCGTGATGAACGACGGATGCCATGCGTACAAGTTCGAGTTCACTGACGATGTAGGCTCTTTCACCATCGCTCCACAAGGAGAGAACGGTGGCGAGTCATTCCTCTACACCCTCAGCATCATCAACGCGAAGATTCGCAAGAAGATTCTTGGTTTCGTGAACGCTGTAAAGGGTAAGAAGATATTCTTCATTGTACAGGACAACAACGGTGTATGCTACCTCATGGGCGACGCGACGCGCGGCGCACGTCTGGCAAACGACTCGGAAGGCTTCGTAACAGGAACCAACCCGACAGAACGCAACCAGGCGTCGCTCAACTTCACGTACTCTTGCCCACGTGCATTGTGCTACGAGGGCGACACCGTGAATCTTCTCACTGCAGCAGCAGGAGGGTAATATGGCTCTTTTGTTAGTTTGAATATACTTTTAGGGAGCACCCGTTCGGGTGCTCTTTATTGTCTATAACAGTCGGGAAAATAATCGTTATCTTTGCGAAAACCTCAAAAACAAAGGATATGAAATTGACTCAAGATTACTTTGAAGCCCGTAAAGAGGCTATGAAATGGCTCAACAGCCAACCTGAGACACGCAACTATGCCAAGGGTCTGCAGATATTGCAGAAGTCTGGTTTCAAACCATCGGTGGCAGCACTCCTGGCACGCAACGGCGAGAAGGAGTGGACACGCGAGAAACTGAAGTATTCTCTCAGACAGATGCTTCAGGTGTACTACAATCCTGATGACCCTCGTTTCAACGACGAGGATGTAGATGCTCTGAACGACGAGCACAAGGAACTCGTGGACCTGCCTAACCCGGAGGATGACACGCAGTCAAAGACTCCAAAACCAACGGAGGTCGAGAAACTCATGGAACACTACGCCGACTACCACAAGCAGCGTGACATCGCTAACCGTGAGAGGGCGGAACTGCCAGAGACAAACGACGACGAGGTGACTGCTAAGCGCAAGGAACTCTCGGAGAAAATGGAGGGTCTGACAGCGAAGATGGAGGCTCTGTGGGCTCTGCGAAAACGTTATGATGAGGATGGCACCATTCCAACCTTCGAGGAGATTGAGAAGGCGTGTGCAGAGACGGTGACCGTCAAGAAGGAAGAGGAGAAGCCTGAAGACCTCACGGCTCTCGATGACGCAACTTTGAAGAGACAGCGCTCATCAACGAAGACGATGCTGACCAAGAAGCAGAACATGCTGCTGTACCAGACGCAGAGTAAACAGGAGAAACCTAATCCTATGCCGGACTGCCCTAAGAGGGTGGTACTGGAGAAGGAAGTGGAACATCTGCAGGCGAGACTAACAAGACTCGAATATGAGATAGCACGACGTAAGTGATGCTCGTTAATCCCTTTGAAATAAAGGAAAATCCGCAAAAGGAGCAACAGTCGTCAAAGCAGCTGGAGCAGCAGCTACAGAAGGTGAGGAAATTGGAGTCGTCACAGAGTGACATCGAGACGATTCATGAAGTGCTTTCCAAGCCTTCACAACTCGGGGTGCTGCAACAAGGAGTGGACAAACATTTCTTCTCCGATGGGGCGTTCAACCTCATTCAACTGCTGCTGTATGTGCTGAAGCAGACGGGACCGGCGCACGTTTTTATCTCAACATACTCGATAGCGGAGGACAGCATCGCGACATTGCAGCGCTACTGCGACAATGGACGGATACTGTCTATCCGCTTCCTTATTGATAATCGGGTGCGCACAATCTCACCTAAACCTTTTGCGCGTCTGGTGGCCACGTTCCCGGAGCAGTACCGATGTCTCGCGCTGCATGCAAAGGTGGTGCTGGTGTGGAACGACGACTGGCATATCAGCATCGTGGGTTCGCAGAACGCGACGCACAACCCTAAACTGGAGCGTGGAATAATCCACACCGCAGAGCAGATATGGAACTTCGATAAATCTATTCTGGATGAAGAATTTCAGCGAGGAACAACTTAGTCTGATTGAGGAGATGGCTTATCTCCTCATATCGCCATCGCTCATAGCGGTGAACCTCGGAATGATGGAGGCGGATTTGAGATGCCATCTTAAGGACGAGACTTCTCCCGTCTATCAGGCGTTCTACAAGGGATTGCTAAGGCAGAAGATGGAACTGCACCGCAGTATCATCAAGGCTGCCGGCAACGGAAGCAATCCAGCACAGGAACAACTGAAGGCTATGGTAAGGGCGATAGAAACGGATATCGGCTAAAATAGTCTGCTCAGCCAACGAAGCACCTTGCCAAGAATGCCGCTGTCATGGTCCATGTACCACGACAGGTTCCTGGAGTTCCTGAGGTACTGACGAGAGAACAATGCCAAGACGACAGCAGCCGTAATAAATAAAAAGATAATCACTTCCATGCCGCAAAGGTATAATTTTATTTCCACATGGCAAAACTCTTAGAACTTTCACATGATGTCATCGAGGCGCATATCCTCGATCCGGAGAACAATCCGCTGCCACCGGAACTGCAGGAGCAGTTTAACCGAGTGATGACAGCGGCAAGGTTGCTCGATGACTATCCCAACGACAGCCAGATAGTGGCTATGTTGGCGCGTAAGTACAGGGCATCGGTGACAACATTCCGAAAAGACCTGGCACTCGCCAAGGAGGTGTTCAAGACGAAGCATACCTTCGACTGGGATTTTTGGTTTGCATGGCAAATCAAAGACCAACTGGAACTTATCCGCAAGTGTAAACTGCAAGGCAACCTGAAGGAGTGGAACCAGGCAAAGAAGGTGCTGCATCAGATTATCGGAGATAAGCCGGCTGGAGTGGAAGACCCGAAACGGATGGAGCACACGACGGTTTATATACAGGTGGTAAACAACAACGGCACCACCGAATATAAGTCTATCGGTGACGTGCACGACCTCAGACCCGACGAGGTGCAGGAACTCCTCGAGGTGATGCAGGAGCCTATCGACGAGAAGAAGGGTGAAGAACTAATGAATTCCTGAAGATGCCTAAGTTACCTCTGCGTGTCAATCCTGCTCAGTGGCAGTTTGTTATGCTCCGCTCGAAGAATAAGTATGCTATATTCTCGCGCGGTACCGGTAAGTCGTGGATTGTAGGGTATGAGGTGGACGAGAACGTGCGACTGATGCCGCGAGGGGTGACGACTGTCACCCAGAGCACCATCGGACAGGCACTAACCAAGACACTGCCATCAACTTTCAACTACCTCGACAGACTCGGATACAAGCCGTACGACTACAAAACAAAGACTGGCGACTATGTGGTGTGTAAAACTCCGCCTCCAGGGTGGTACACGCCATACGAGCATATCATGCAGTATGACAACGTGATTTCCTTCTCCAATGGGCATGCGCTATATATTCTCACTCAGGCAGGCAACTCGCGCGGACCGAACGCGGACTTCAACATCACCGACGAGGCACTGACTATAGATAAGGAGAAGTTTGACCAGGAGGCAGCACCTACCAACAGAGGCAACGAGCATGTGTTTGGACGTAGATGCCCGCATCCGGTTTTCAAGCATCACGGCAACCTTTTCACATCGTCAATGCCTTACACTCTCGAGCAGCAGTGGCTACTCGAGCCTGCCGACTACTATGAGCGCGAACGTGGCATCAACCTCTTCGCCAAGTGGAACAGGTTGGTGGATACGCAGATGCAACTCATCGAAGCGAAACTGCAAAACGATGTGCATCTGTTCACGGAACTCTGGAACGAGTGCCTGAGACAGCGCCGCGAGATTGTGCCTTTTGTGTCTAAGGATGGCACGTTGTTCCTTCTCGGGTCGGTGTTCGACAATATCGAGAACCTCGGAATGTCGTACATCATCAACCAGTATAAGGTGATGGATAAACTGTCGTTTATGGTGGAGATTCTAAACAAGAGAATTTCCACAGTTGACAATGCTTATTATCGACTCGAGGACCGCCACTTCTATTACAACGCATACAACGACAGTTATCTCCGCGACGTGGGGGAGAACTCCAACTACGACTGGGAGGCGCTTCGCAACGCAACAGACAGTAGGGCGGACCTCGATTGCGACCCAAGCAGAGCACTCGAACTGTCTGCAGACTGGGGTTCTTCCGCTTCCTTCCTGCTCGTGCATCAGGAACGCAACTTCGACTTCTCAACGAAGCTCGTAACAAAGAAACCGGTGCACAATATTATCAACGAGTTCTTCGTTCGCCGAAACGACGATCGAGACGAGACAGAGGTCAACGTGCTCGCTACTCGTTTCTGCAATTACTACCAATATCATGTCAACAAGACTGTCACGTTCTATCGTGACCGATATGGCGATATACACCAGGCAGGATCCAAGAAAACTTACAACGAACTGTTCATCGAGCAGCTGCAGAAACGTGGGTGGACTGTCATTCAGCGCACACACGCGGGCATTGAGCCGCCACAGCACGACAAGTTCCTGCTCTGGACGTATATACTCGCCGAGACTGACGAACGCTTCCCGGTACTGAGAATAAACGCCACGAGGTGCCGAAAATTGGTCATCTCAATGCGCAACACAGCCGTGATGGAGGATGGCAAGGGTAAATTCACCAAGGATAAACGCTCGGAAAGACGCGGGTCTGTGGCTCCTGAAGAGGCAACTCACTTTGGTGATACTGCCGACAAATGCGTCTGGACTAAATATGGCGAACGGCTGAAACTTATCACTTCTTCCTCTTTTGTATCTCCTCGGTTCTGAAAAAAAAAGAAACAGAGAGGCTACAGCCTCCCTGATTCTCTATATGAGTAATATCCGCTTGAGGATATGATAAGATGATCCAGGAGATACATACGCATGAGTTCACATGCTTTCCTCACTCGCTCGGTCAATCTGTCGTCATCTTTCGATGGCCGCAGACTGCCAGAGGGGTGATTGTGTACCATCGCTATCACCGTGGAGTTCTTCAGAACAGCCTGACGGATGATGAGTCTCACGTCAACAGCGGTCTCAGTGATACCGCCGATGGACAGCCGTTCGTAACTAATCAACTTGTAGTTGTTGTTCATGAACACCAGCCACATCTCCTCATGGTCGATGTCTGTCAACTTCGGCGCAAGCAGATTATAGATGCTTGTCGCAGAGCCTAAGTCAACAGTCTGGCGGTGTTCCTCCGAGGCGTACCGCTTGCCTAACTCCAACGCGGCCATAAGTGCTAAAGCCTTGCAGTGGCCAATGCCAGGCACCACCTCTAACTCATCGAGACGTTTCTTAGACAACTCTCGAAGGCTCTCGCCAGAGATATTCAACATCTGACGTGCCTGGTGCATACTGTCGTATGTGCCGGCACCTCGGTTCAATACCAACGACACCAACTCAACGTTGGTAAGCGTGTTAATACCCAGAGAAGCGCCCTTGTATTCTGGACGCTCCTCGAAACATAAATCATTGTACTTGTTCAATGGTTTTTTCATAATAGTAAATTTTTTTATATTAATAATCGGAGAGGATGTCAACACTCTCCATTAACTCACTCATTGATATGCCAGGTACTGGCTCTATCAAATATTTATCGAAGCCTACGGGCTTCAGATTGAAAGGCAGGCCCTTTGTGGTTCTGCCTAAAAACAAACCGCCAGTGACCTCACAGCCGAACTGCTCCAGCAATTCGCAGAAGTCACTCGCGCTCGCACCTGTGGTAAACAGGTCGTCGAAGATTACTACTTCCTTGAAACGGAAGAAGTCATCATCGACATCAACACGCCAACTGAAGAGATCACTAACCATGTGGTCTCTCCTGGTGTGCTTCGCATCGCGGAAACCCACGATGCTTACATGCTCGAAGGCATCTTCTATCTGAAGCCTTCGCGCTACCATACTACTGAAACGCTGAAAGCGTCTGTAGTATTTCTTAAGACTCGACGTTGGCACGCAAGCCAACACCAAATCCTTAGGAACTGCGCCGTCATACATGCGCAGCAGTTCTTCACAAACCAACCATGCAGCATATCTGCATGACCTATAATCGCCATCCTTGAATTTCAAGATGAAATTTCTGATGGCTTCCTGTTCCTGACTCACTACCTCGTAGCGAGACGGAACGTAATCGAAAAAATAACTATTATTCATAACAAAGAATTTTAAGGGTCGATTCCGAGGAGCCGTCGGAAAGTGTGTCAGCATGTCAAAGAGCGCTTGTTTACGCTGCAACAACAGGGGCAACCAGCACCATACAAGCACGGGTTCTCTGTTCAAGAAGTGTTAAGGTCACCCATCACCCTCAACCCTCACCCTTCAACCCTCAACCCTCAACCCCCAACCTTAACACCTCCTTAACCGAGGTTCATTGCGCCCATGGTGCCACCCCTAACTTCGCAGCATAAACAACCGCTCCATGCCGACACACCCGGCACCCAGAATCAACACAAAAATCTTCCCGCTTCTTCGATTTACCATGCCAAATGTTAAAACTTACCAAATATTGAAACTTTTGACTTTAAATATTTGGTAAGTTCAAATAAAATGCTTATCTTTGCAACAGAATTCAGAACAATATTAACTCAAACACCGGCGGCAACGGGAAACAGCGGCAGAAAATCATGAATACTACAAAGAAAGAGACAAAGAAGGTTTACGTAATCGCATCTACCGAGTACGAGGCAAACATGCCGGACACCTTCCTGATGGACGAGATGGGCAACTACTACGGAGTGACCCACAACAGTTATGCATGCTGGCATAACTACCCAAAGAGCATCGAGCACTGGATTGACGCAGAGGGAAGCGACAAGGGACGCTACTTCAACATCGACGAGGTAGAACTTCCCGTCGAGCAGATAGAGAAGTTCGATGCCCTCACAAGGGAGTACGAACAGGTACTAGACTCTGTTCCTACTTTTGAACACAAGTATCCTTATCGCAGCGAATACAAGACTAAGAAAGCGTATATGGAGGCTGCAGACGAGCACGTGAAAAAGTACAGGGAATATATCAAGGCAAACAACATCGTAGAGAAAAACAAACGAATAAGTGAGCTCTGGACTGAGAGAGTACAACTTTTCTGCTCATTCAGCAGCAAGGTTTTCGAAGCAATCAAGGACAACGACCCCATTAAGCACCTGTAATCATGAGAACATTATGCTTTAGCGTACGCCTCGAGAGCCTTGTACGAATTTCCGACAAGGCCTTCAAGGCTACCGCATTCGACGGATCTTCAGACATCATACCGGCAAGCCAGGTGTTCGGACGCGACTACGAAGTGCAAAAGAGCGATGCCTATTGGATAAGCGCATGGATACTCGAGAAGAAATCTCTCCAGTACTCGCCCAGGAAAAAGGCATGGTTCGACGATAACGGTAACATGATGCCGACGTACACCATTGAGCGACACCAGCCTGAGAAACTCGAACCAAAGGAAAGTAACATCATAGAAGAATTGAAAGCATGACCACCCTCACACAACAGCAGAAAGCAGCCATCCGCCACTTGAACGAGTGGCGAGTGGGGGCGCTGTTCATGGAACCAGGCACAGGAAAGACTCGAGCAGCAATGACGCTCATCAACTCCACACCTTGCACTGACCTATTCTGGGTGGGACCACTGAGAACATTCCCTGCAGTACAGGCGGAAATGGCTAAGTGGGGTGGGGTTAAGATGCCTGCAAGCTGTTGGGGAGTGGAGAGCATAGGACAAAGTGACCGCATATACATGAACCTTCTCAACGAGGTGGAAGCATCCAAGATGCCGTTCATCGTCGTCGACGAGTCGCTGAAGATAAAGAACGCTGATGCCAAAAGAACACGCCGACTGCTGGAACTGAGCAGAAGAGCAGAATGGAAACTCGTGCTAAACGGTACTCCCATCAGCAAGAACCTACTCGACATGTGGCCACAGATGGAATTCCTCTCGCCGAGGATCCTCAACATGTCGCTGACACAATTCCGCAACACCTTCTGCAAGTGGACCAGAATTACCAAGCGCATAGGCTACCGACAGTACACCAAGGAGTTCGTGACGGGCATGGAGAACGTCGACTACCTGCACTCGCTCATACGTCACTACGTCTACGAGTGCGACCTCAAACTGAACATCTCTCAGATGTGGCATGAACGAAGATACTACATCACCGACGAGAGCATGGAGAGGTACACGGCAATCAAGGAGGACTTCCTCTCCGACGAGACTCTGGAGTGGAGGAACAACAACATCTTCCTCGCCATGACAACGAAGATGCAAATGGCATACGCTACCGACGAGTGGAAGATGGAAGCTCTGGAGCAACTACTGAGCGAACTGCCGCAAGACAAGACTATCATCTTCTGCAGATACATCATCAGCCAACAGGAGTGCGCCCGCAGGTTCCCTAAGTGCGAAGTGCTATCGATGCAGAAAGAGTCGCTCGGACTCAACCTGCAGCAGTACAGCCATATGGTGTTCTTCGACAAGGTTTGGGACTATGCGCTCATCCTCCAGGCGTCGCGCCGTACATTCCGAACAGGACAGGAACAGGACTGCCACTACTATGAACTGACGGGTAACGTCGGACTGGAGCATCTGATAGACCGAAACATAAAGAAGAAGGTCAGCATGAGCGAGTATCTAAAAAAAGTAACGAAAAAGGAACTTTATGACAGTCTATGAAGCAGCGCAGAAGCGCATCAGATGGTGCTTCCAGCAGTTCGACTACTGCTATGTGTCATTCAGCGGTGGTAAGGACTCGGGAGTGATGCTCGAACTTACTGCAGAGATAGCCGACAGCATGGGGAAAAGATTCGGAATCTATCACATGGATTACGAAGCGCAGTACCAACTTACCACCGAATATGTGCTGCAGACGCTCGAACGGCACCGCCATCACGCCGATATCTACCATATATGCGTGCCATTCATGGTGACTACATGCACATCGATGTATCAGTCATACTGGAGACCATGGGAGCCTGTCAAGAAGGACATCTGGGTGAGACCGATGCCTGAAGGGGCCATGACAGTCGACATGTTCCCGTTCTGGAATGCAGACCAATGGGACTATGACTTCCAAGACCGTTTCGGACAATGGTTGGGCAAGACTCACGGAAAGGTGTGCTGCCTGGTTGGAATACGTACCGACGAGAGCCTGAACCGATGGCGCACCATTCATGCCGAACGGCAGAACCGCCGCAACTACAAGGGGAAGTCATGGACAACGGACATGGGTGCATGTGTGGCAGCGTATCCAATATACGACTGGACAGTAGAGGACGTGTGGACTGCCAACGCACGCAACAGGTGGCCGTACAATCATCTCTATGACATGATGTACCTCGCAGGGGTGCCGCTACACAAGATGCGCGTGGCATCGCCGTTCCTCAGCGAAGGACAGGAGACGCTCAGACTGTACCAGGTAATCGAGCCGGACACATGGGGTAAGCTCGTAGGAAGAGTGAACGGTGTGAACTTCGCCGGACTCTACGGAGGAACAACCATGATGGGGTGGAAGAGCATCACCAAGCCGGATCACTTCACATGGAAGGAGTACATGTACTTCCTTCTCCACACCCTTCCCAAAGAGACTCGCGAAGGATATCTCCGCAAACTGGAGACATCCATCAGGTTCTGGAGGGAGAAAGGTGGATGCCTCAGTGATGAGACCATCGAGGAACTGCGCAAGGCTGGAGTAGACATCGAGGTGCTTCAGGAGACTAACTACAAGACCACAAAGAAGCCTGTGCGAATGGAGTATCTCGATGACATCGACGTCTCTCAGTTCAAGGAGATACCCACCTACAAACGCATGTGCATCTGCATCATTAAGAATGACCATCTCTGCAAGTACATGGGCTTTTCACTCACTAAAGAAGAAATGACTCGCCGAAAGGCAATACAACAAAAATATGCGGACTTATGAAATCACCAGTATATAACATTCAGGCAATACCAATCGAGCGGATACATGCCAACGCCTACAATCCTAATCACGTGGCACCGCCAGAGATGAAGCTGCTCTACGAGAGCATAAAGCAGGATGGGTACACCATGCCCATCGTGGTCTATCCTCTCGGCAATGGTGAGTATGAAATAGTTGACGGGTACCACCGATACACCACCATGCTGCTGCATCGAGACATCTACGAGCGTGAAGGAGGCATGCTGCCATGCTCCATCATCGACAAGGATGTGAGCAACCGCATGGCTTCGACCATACGCCACAACCGCGCACGTGGCTCACACAGCATCGAACTGATGATGAACATCGTGGGCGAACTGAAGAAGGCTGGCATGAGCGATGCCTGGATAATGAAAGAGATAGGAATGGACGCCGACGAACTGCTGAGATTCAAGCAACTCAGCGGACTCGCAGAACTATTCCGGGAAAGAGAATATTCACAATCTAAAGAAGAAACAATATGACACCAGAAGCAATCAGAAAAGAAGCCATCGAGAAGAGTCAACACTGGTGGCTATGCGACAACATCTTGAACCATCCAGGGCAGTGCGGACTGCTCAGGATGGACTTTCCACGAATTTTCATTCTCATAAGGGACTACGACACCAGTTATTGGGCCGATTATGAGGAATGGAAGAACGACATCGTCGAGGTGAACTTCTTCAGCCCGTCAGAGCGAGAAGAAGCCGACCTCGACAGCCTACTCACAGAAGCATGGAACTTCCTCGCACTCATCGAAGAGGAAGAAGAGAACCAATATGAACTTAACAACGGACATCAAGACTAATATGAGAGGAAACAAGCAAGAACGCGAGCGCATAGGACAGCGCATCGCCGAAATCAGAAGAGAGCAGAACATCACACAGGAAGAACTAGCCATGCGCACAAACTTAAGAAATACACACATATCGCGCATTGAGCGAGGATATTACTCCGTAGGTTTTGACACTCTGCAGACAATAGCCGAAGCCCTCGGCAAGAGAATCGATTTCGTATAAACCTTCCAAGCCACCACACCCTCTGCCGCTCATTAGCAACAAAGCCGATGAGCGGCAGCGCGTATCACACCAGACCAACCCCATAACCAACCCCATAACCAACCCCATAACCAACCCATGACCCAAACCCACGCCACACATCAAACACACAAAAAAACCAAAATCAAACATAACCCACTAAAAACCAAATCCCAAAGGGCGCAAAACACCAATTTTGTGCCCTTTTCCTGCTCTGCAGCCCGACGCGCCCTACCGAAGCGGTCGGGGAAGCAGTCGGCTTTAAGGAAATATTAACGACTGTTAACACTTTCAGAAATCGGGTGGCGGGTCGGTCGGTCTCGATGCAGTCGGCAACGATTGTTTTTTTTCAGTCCTAATCGCTGTCATTCCGATTTTTATTTCTATCTTTGTCCCGACAAATACATACTACTATGAAGAGAAAGATTTTATTTACAATCATGGCACTGATGACAGTCCTATTCCTGCCATCATGCGAAGACAACGAACCAAACGCAACAAGAGCTGGTATTATTGCTGAGGATTTCGTAAGAGAAAAAGTAATCTCGTCAAGCGACCTTGAATACGATGTAGTCGGAGTGGACGAGACAGATTATCAGACTTACCACGTCGTAGCCAACATAAAGACGATGAATGGCTTCGGCAACATGGTGCCACGCAAAGTAAGTGTAAGACTGAAGTATCTGGCAGGCGACTGGACAGATAAAGAAAGCTGGATGTGCACCAATGTGATGTTCCTGGATGAGTCCACGGGCAATGTCGAGTAACTTTAAATATTGAATACCGATATCAGGGAGGCGAGCCACAGGCGAAGAGAAGTTCTTCTCTCGGGTTGCGCATCGGGCTAGGGGCTCGCCTCCCAGTAACTAATTTGCCCCCTAAAAACAAATTTATATCGGAAAAGTTTGGAAGTTATCGGGGAATTTCCTATCTTTGCCCTCGCAAACAAGACAGTGGTTGTCCACTCCGCAGGGCATCGGTTAATGCTCAGCCAAAAGGCATGAGCCTTTTTTATGCCAGAACTCTAAGGAAGACGTAAAAGGGTATAGAGATCTGAGGGAGCAATCCTAACGTCCAGTCCTATCGATAGACGGCTGCCTTCTCGTAAGAATACACTGCCCTTCGGGTGAGTCACTATCTTGTTTGCAACGGGAAGCGCAGCCGTTTCTCTGTCTCTGCGCCAGTGCGGTACGCTGGCAAGCAAACAAGATAGTGCAACATGCAACAGACAATTAAACTCGGGCAAGTTCGCCCGTCGGTTCTTTCCAGTGTTGAAAGAACTGCAAAGAACTTCAATGCCTGGTGGAACTCCACCAGTAAGACATTTACATCTCTAACCGGTACCGAGGGTGACACTTTTACTCATGGTAATGTAGTTCTCGCTCATCTTTGGTCAGTACTTGCTTTAATCATAATCGGAATAGGAGGTGCGCTATGGCAATAGGATTCAGACAACCAGAAAAAAAAGACGAAAAGAAAAATGTCCAATCGAAACCTAAGGACATATTCGTATCTTTGCTCCGTGAAAATTATTCACCCGAGCAGACAGCAGAGTTCTCAGAACTCCAGTACCTCACAACGGCTGAAATAGCCTACAAGTTTGAGGAAATGACAGATGTTAGCAAGTCATCACTCTCCAGATGGATGCTCGATGAAGGGTATCACACAACCACCTTCGAGGGTGCGATAGTATGGCAAGTTTACAGCAGACTTCATAAATGATTAGATATTTTTGTATCATGTTCTAATAATTAGGTACTTTTCTGCCGTGAGGCAGGAACTCACCGAGAAATGGAAAATCATATTTTAAGAGAATTTAAACCAAAGGCTGGCGCGTGAGCGTCGGCCTTTTTTTGTGTCCTACTCGCTTAGCACTTTGTTTCCTAACTTTGTGGAAACAAAACGCCAGACAATATGCTTTTTTCACAATTTAAATGGAACAATGCCGCCGAGATTTCACCATACGTTCCGGCTTCGGCATCTCTCAGTTTTCAAAAAATGGAACACGCCCTTGGCAGTGTCGAGAGTTTGTTCCTTCTCAATCTCCTGGGCAGCACCATGCTTGCCCGGCTTCAGCGCATCTATGACGAGCGCATGTCAAGCGACACCGCAACGCAGGAACTCGAGCGACAGGCACTCGATATTGCCAAACGAGCGGAAGCCAACCTCGCGTTCTGGTGGCACTTCGACTCTCTCAACCTGCGCATTACCGACCAAGGATTCCAACGCCAGCAGTCCGACGAATGGGTGCCGGCATACAAGTATCAGGAGGACCGCATGCGTGAGAACTTCCACCAACAAGGACTCAATGCACTTGATGCTCTTCTCGATTTTCTCGCCGATAATGTTAACAAGTTCCCTGAGTTCCGACGATCAGATGCATACACCAGACGACAGTTGTCAACAGTACGCAACCGTGCCGAAGTGGAGCAGTATCTTAACATCGGACATTCCACACTCGTCTTTCTTCGTCTGCAGGGAGAGTTCACCATGGCTGCAGGTGCAGACCTGCAGGCGACCATGGGAGCGACAACCTATAATCAGTATTGTGCATGGCTTCAGGCCCCAGACTCATATCCTGACGACTTCCCAGTTTCATTCGAACAGTTGCGCCAGAAGTGCGTACCGGTCATAGTCTTTGCTTCTGCTCTCCGACTTGTCCAGCGCACAGGAACCCTTACCGATAGAGGACTATACTTTGAGGCGGTCAAGGCAGCAGCTAGTGTCAATCATACCAAGACACCAGCCAATGACAAGCAGATAGGGGACCGTCTCGCCACTCTGAAGAAGGACCTTCTCGAATCTCAGTCCCATCTGAAATCATTCCTTCGCACTTATTACCCTGACCTCTTCGGAGACGAGCCAGGTAATATAGTACGCGACAATGACAACCATAACGCTTTTTTTGCTATATGAAAATAATCACTTTCCTCGTAGATGGAGGGCACGGCTCAGATACCGGCGGAAAGTTCTCGCCACCTCTCGAGAACCTTATCACTATAACAGGTGCCATAGGAGTGCTGAAGGGCTCCGATGGCCACCAACGACTCCGCGAATACTATTATGCCCGTCTCGTGGCTGCAGAGGTAGTAAAACAACTCAGCGCACAAGGCGTTGACGCTCGTTTGCTCACTCCCGAGCAGACGGACGTTCCACTCAAAACACGTGTCGCGCGCGCTAACAAGGTAGTGCGACAACTCGGCAGGGAAAACGTTTGTGTCATCTCTGTGCATCTTGACGCATGCCCTCCATGCGACGGCAAGTGGCATATCCCTGGAGGCGACGCAAACAACCGATGGAGCATGCGCGTGTCGCTCAATGCTTCCGAGGAGTCCAAGCATCTTGCCGACTGTTTTGCCAAGGCTGCAGAGGAAAACGGCATAGGTGTGCGACGACCGATGCCAAAGCAGAACTGGTGGCCGCAGAACCTCGCCATCTGCCGTGACACTCATTGCCCTGCAGTTCTAGTTGAGGGCAAGTTCCAGGACAACATCGACGACGTGCGTTGGCTCACTTCTCAGAAGGGCTTCGACGCAACAGTCGCAACATACGTCCGTGCAGCACTCCTGTACGCCAAAACAGCCTAAATATGATAGCACCTACCACCACGAACCAAGACAACCTCATCACTGCCGAGGAGTTTAACCGCCGCGTCAAGCAGTGGGGCGAAAAAGTCCGTGCCGAGTCGCACGGCGCTCTCACCGCCATGACGAAAGACTATAGCGGAAGACTACGTTCCCGGCTTAAGGACGTTGTGTCACTCGGCAAGGACGATGGCGTTGCCAAGTGGGTAGGATTCCGATTCGAGAGATATGGTGTCTTCGTCTCTTATGGCGTCGGGCGCGGCTGGATACGACAAGGCGACACTGTGGTACGTGCACGACGGGTGCACAAGGGCGAAGAGATATACACCCAACTACGCAATAAGGGATATTCCAAAAAAGAGATTGCGCAATATTCCATACCTCTTTCCTCACCGGCAAAACCTCGCGTACCCAAGAACTGGCTCGACCCAATGATAGACCGCCACATCGCGGAACTCGCCGACATCGCAGGCGAATACTATGGCGACGAGTCCATGCGCCATGTGCTCGAGGAGTTTGATAGAATGAGAATCGTAAAAAAAACAACCAATGTCAAGTAAGAACGTCAGTAGAACAGTCAAACTGTACATCGACAATCAGGAGATAGATGGCAGTGTCAAGTCGATAAAATCTCGCATCCGAGAACTTACAGCGGAGATGAATAAACTCACTGTAGGCACCAAGGAGTATGAGGAACGTGCCAAGAAGATACGAGAACTCAACGGCATACTCGCCGAGCACCGACGCAACATCAAGGCGGTAGCCGACGAGACAAACACACTCTCCAGTCGCTTCGGTAAGATAGCCGACGGTTTCAACCGCTATATGGGTGTCATTGGTGGAGCCATCGCTTCCATCACAGGACTCACCATGACAATTCGCAAGTCAGTCCAGGACTTCGCCGACATGGAGGAGGCAGAGGCACAGGTGCGCAAGTACACCGGAATGACAGCCGAACAGGTGAAGGAACTCAACGAAGAACTGAAGGCGCTCGACACACGAACATCACGCGAAGAACTCAATGCGCTTGCAGGAGAGGCTGGCCGTCTGGGCATCACCTCCAAGGATGCAATCATGGAGTTTGTAGATGGAGCCGATAAGATTCGTGTCGCTCTCGGCGACGACCTCGGAGAGACAGCCGTGCGAGACATCGGTAAACTCGCCCAGATGTTCGGAGAGGATAAGAAGCGAGGACTACGTGGTGCTATGCTCGCCACGGGTTCTGCAGTCAACGAACTTGCGCAGAACTCGTCTGCAGGTGCTGATGCCATTGTGCAGTTCACAGCACGTCTCGCTGGAGTGGCACAGCAGGCAGGACTGACACAGGCGGAAATCATGGGTATCGGCTCTGTCATGTCGCAGAACATGCAGGAGATACCAACATCCGCAACTGTCGTCTCGCAACTCATCACTAAGATGATGCAGGACACAGGACGCTTCGCCAAACTGGCAGGACAGAACGTGGAGGAGTTCTCCAACCTTCTGCGCACCGATGCCAACAAGGCGCTCGTCACCTTCCTCAATGCCATGAAGCAGCGCGGTGGCTTCCAAGACATGGCTAAGATGTTCGACGAGATGAAGATGGATGGCACACGTGCCGTCGGTGTCCTCTCGGCTCTTGCCGGACACCTCGACCAACTGGCAGAGGCGCAGTCTCTCGCCAATCAGGCTTACGAGGAAGGCATATCGGTCATCAACGAGTTCAACGTGCAGAACAATACAGTCCAGGCAAAACTCGACAAGGCTAAGAAGCAGTTCCATGAAATCAGCGTCGAACTGGGAGAGAAACTCATGCCTATCGCTCGCTATGGCATCACCACCGGCAGCGCAATGGTGAAGATGCTGATGCAAATCATCGAGTTTGTCGGAAAGTGGCGCACAACTCTCGTCGCCGTCACCCTCGCCATAGCAGCATATAACGTGCAGGCTGCTCTTGCCATGGTTCGCACAAAGCTATGGATTCCTCTCGTTACCAAGCTGAAGACTGCCTTCGCCGAACTGTGGACAGTGATGCAGAAGAACCCCATGGCAGCGGTGGCAACCGCCGCAGTGCTGCTCGTCGCGGCTCTTAACGACGTTATCCGTGCGTTTAATTCAGGAAGCCAGGCAGCCAAGGCATTCAAGAGCGCCAACGAAGAAGCAGCAGATGCGGTGGCAACGGAATCAGCACGTCTCGAGACTCTCATCGCTACGATACGCAACGCAAACGCTTCAGAGGAGGAGAGGAAGAAAGCACTCGAAGAACTGAACGGCAAAATCATGGCTGCTCACCTCGGCAATCTTACTGAGGAACAGGTGCGCACCGGCAACCTCACTCGACTGTTGAGCGCATACAATGCGCAACTCGAAAGGTCCATTAAACTCCGAGTGCTCGACAAGGAGATGGAAGAACTTGTGACGAATTACAGGAAAGGAGTTAAGCAGATTGAAAAAGGCGACTTGCTTACACAATTTCAAAGAGCAATAGGTGTTGACACATCTGATGTCGACAAAATGCTGTTAAGTGGACTGAAAACAACATTCGAGAAAGAAAAAGCGGCACTAATAAAGGAAATTAATGCCGTACAAAACTCTCCTCAGATGGTCATCGCCAACCCCGAACCATGGCGAGACAATGGCTACACTATCTTCGAGGACGATATAACCACTCCTGGTTCTGGTGGCGGTGGCACATCAGGTGGTAGTGGTTCCAATGGCAAGAAAGGAAGAGGTGGCAGCACTGAAGCAAAAGTGAGAAAAGAAGTGAGAGCCGAACTGCTTAAGATAGATGCTGAATATACCGCAAAACAAAACGAACTCCGAGAACAGTTTGTAAAGGGAGAGATTGCATCAACAGAAGAGTTGAATGCTAAGATCCAGGAACTAGAACTCGAGAGACTGAAAAAAGAACTTCAAGTTGCTAACCTTGAACCGGCAAAACGGGAGGAGGTGGCAAAGAAAATTCTCGATATGAAGGTAAGGCTGAAAGAAGAACTCGATAATATCCTCGAAGAGATGAATGAACACGAGGACGAGTCCTACGAAAAGCAGTTGAAAAACCTCGAGGGAAACCTGCGCAAGCAGGAATCGGTTCTGAAGCAATCACTCGACAACCAGCTCATAACTCAGGAACAGTACAACGATGAGCTTGCGAAGATAATGTCCATAAACGATGCACAGCAAGCGAAAGTAAGAGAAAAAGAGGCAGAAAAACGATTCGCTCTAATGGACAAGGAGCACGAGCAGAAACTCATTGCACTTGAACGCGATTATTATGAACAGCTGACATCTGAAGAAGAATTTGAAGAACGCAAGCGGGAAGCAGAAAAGGAATTTCTGCAGCAAGCACTTGATACGCTGGAACTGTCTGCAGAGAAAAGGCAGGAACTGCAGAATGAAATAGATAATCTCGAAATGGAGAGGGCGAAAGAGAAGTACGATAAGCAACTCGGGCAACTCAATAAAACCTTCGATTCCATGCAAGATATGGCACAGAATTTCGGAGAAGAGTGGGGGACCATGATGCAGACATTCTTCGACTCAGGCGAACTGCAACTTGGGGAATTCCTGAAATCGTTGCTCAAAATCACACTCGACGCTCTCGAGAAAACCGTGTTAATGGCAGTGGCAGAAAGGACGGTAAAGAATATCGCATCCCTCGGTTTGGCTGGAATGGCAAAAGCAGCACTCGAGATAGCGGCAATAACGGCTGCATTCGAGACTGCAAAGGCAGCCGTAATGTCATTCGACACTGGCGGCTTCACCGGCTCTGGCGCATGGAACGAGCCAAAGGGTATCGTCCATGCCAACGAGTTCGTCGCTAACCGCTATGCCACACGCAATCCTAACCTCTTGCCTGTGCTCAATCTCATCGACCATGCGCAGCGGGTAGGCTCCGTCCAGAACCTTACACCGCAGGACGTGGCAGCGGTACTGCCATCACAGCACTATGCAACAGTCGCTCAACCTTCAAACAACAACACCCAGCGAGCAGTCGTCTCGCAGATGCCTGCAGAGATGGTCAATCTGATGCGGCAACTGTCAAAGCGACTGGAGGAACCTCTTATTGCAGAGACTTATGTCACCGGCAAGCGCGGAATATCTGAAGCGCAGACACTCACCGATAAAATGAAATCTAATGTTTCACGACGCTAAAATCATCATCATGCTAACACTACTTATAGACGCGATGAACGTCAACCTCTCGGCAGGCTCGTCATTCGAGTTCTACGACCGCAATCCTCTCTTCAGCAAGGAGGGGCAGCACACTCTGGATATAGATGTCGACCTTGGCGACCCGCAAAACGCCTATGTCTATCACGACATGCACCGCATTGACTGTCCGCGAAGACCTTCAGGAAGGGCTGCTGTACTCTTCTCCGAGAAGGGAATCATCATCAAGGGCACCGAAATAGTGCTGGAGATAGACGAGCGAAAGGCGAAGATACAGATTGTATCCGGCAACTCCGAACTCAACTATCTTTCAGGAGGCGACCAGACGCTGCACTCGCTCGACCTCGGAAGCACACCAGAACTTACTCCGGAAGTGGCCATGCAGTCGCTCACTCCTGGCACTTATGACTTTGTGTGCTCGCCAGTCTGCGTAAAAAATACGTTCACGATGTCTGGGACAATGATGTCTGTCGATGGAGACGATACACTCTACAATGAAATGTTTATCGGGTCTGACGGACAGGCAAAGTACGTTGACGGTACTATCCTCAACCCGATGCCTTACCTCTATGCTGTTGTGGAACGTGTGGTGCAGGCACTGGGCTACACCATGAAGGCAAACTTCATCCGTGAAGATCCTGCACTTAGCAAGTTGGTGGTGATCAATGGTTATCACTCGCAGAATTACGCCGAGATGATGCCCAATATGCTTGTTGATGACTTCCTTACCATGGTGGAGAATTTCACCGGCTGCGTCATCGTGGTTGACCAGGCAGAGAAGAAAGTGGAGATACTGCAGAAGAACTTCTTCTACGACAATGCCGAGGAGGAAGTTGTTGACAGTAGCGACATCATCGGGGATATCCAACGAAAGTACGACGAGGATTCACCCGAGAACCTGCTATACAACAATGTGTCTTACGACTTCCCCAAGACGGAGACATACAATTACTGGAGCATCGACAAAGAACTGTGGAAGACATTGCTTATAGAGGATTGTCCTGACCACAGCAGCGAATATACAGACCCTGTCTTCAAGGAGCATTTCATGAATTGCTGGCGGTACATGAACGACGGGGTGATTCCTACCAGAGACGGCTCAAAGGACGCTATAATTGCCAAGTATAACCGCTCGGTGGTTTACCGCGACAAGGCTTACAACGACAATAACCTTGTTGTACTTCGCGCTATAGACAATAAGGATAAGCCAACAGTAATGCTCATCCGTATCGTCAACCAGTACGGTGGCCACTACGACGAGCGTTCCGAGAACGAGATGAAACTCAAGGTTGTGCCAACGGAAATAGTATGGTGGATGGACCCTATGCGCACCGGCATAAGGGTGTTTCTGCCTATGCCGTTTGCAAGACAGTCGGATATTCCGGACACGGAAGCGACAGACAGCAACGAAAAGGGTCTGAACGAGTTTATCAACGAGGGCGCAGAACAGGACAATATGGAGGAGCGCCTGTTTGTTGGCTTCTACCTTGGAAAGAAAAACTGCAACTGGAAGTACAATGCAACACGTTTCATCTACTTCCCTGTTGTGGTGCCGTCGAATGTGGTGGAGGCAAGAACACACGCCATCTATGGTCCTACATACGAGTATCAAGATTTCTGGGGCTCAGGAAGATGGTGGATATATCCTTATTTTCTCCGCGTGGCCCGCCACGACTACGGTGAACCTCTCTGCAATATGCAGATTCTCGGAGAGACGGGAATGTATAACCGCTACTACAAGAACGCTCTCAACATTAACTTCACACAGCCGGTTACCATCAAGTTCCGCTCGCTTGACTTGCGCGACTCGCGGAAGATTTTCATCATCGGAAATCAACGCTTCTTCTGCGCGGAACTGAAGCATCGTGCAACGGCAAACGCCGTGTCTGAGGTCATCGAAGGAACGTTCTACCAGGTGCTTGACAACGCCGACGAGGCGCTGCCGCAACGCACCATAACCATAACGGCTAAGGTGTACCAGAAGGAGGGGTGCATTGTCTTCCTCTCTTCCGAGTCGCTGCCATGCGACGTGTCGTTTGCCTTCATCGCTCGAAGCTCACAGTCTGTCATGCGTAAGGTATTCACCATGCAGAAGGGAACGCGAACGGCTTACTTCTACAGCAGTCTCATGGCTTTCAACAGCTTCGCATTCGATGGCGACATCACGCCTGCGGTGGATGATGGGCGCACAACATACACCACGGAAGTAGTGCCGGTGCAGACCAAGGAGGTTTATGTCTCCGTCGCATTCCTCGCAAGCACCGAACACATAGGAGGTACTATCGACGTGAGAATATCAGAGGTCTTGGAATATCCGATAGAGGTGGAAGTTGGCTATTCTGATGGTACGCTGTTCCGGACATGCAACGTGACCATTGGGGCGGGCACCAGCCGAGGGACAACGGAAATAAGTGAGTTGCCAGACGGGGAGTTCACAATGGCCATCATGAGGACAGATGACAACGACACCAATAGATACTTGCCTGACAATGCACGAGAGGAGGCGGAATGGGCACCGCCACGACAGCAGGACGAGGTGGTTCCTGATGATGAAGAGTAACTTTAAAAAAATAGCACCATGTTTAAAGAATATATCATTGACCTTTGTCGACGTCACCATGACATTCATCACCGTGACGACGAGATTCATTTCATCGACCTGAGCACCGACAGACGCAACACTGCCCTCGCTCAGCAGATGCGCTACCCTGGTGTGTTCCTCGACCGCACGGGTTACACATACAGGACTACCGGCAACGGACTTCGCCGCTACGCTAATATGACTCTCGATATATGGCAGCATGTTACAGACACAGCCGACTACGACCAGATAGAACGGGTCATAGAGAAGTGCGACAGCATCCTAAATGATTTTGTTATGATGATGATGACCGACCGGCGCTCACGCAAGCACAAGTTCTTGCTCGGCATCTCCTTCGACGGCATGCAGGTGCAGGAAATCATGAACGAGCAGAACGCTCTCTATGGGGTCCGCGCGTCTTTCCTCTTGCCCGAGAACCAGTGCATAACTGACATCGAGGAGCGCTTCCGCATAGAAGGAACATTTGACCAGACTTTCACTAATCCTTTCGATTAATATGAAGAATATCACTCTCGAATATCGTAGGTTCTTCAGAACGAGGACGATAAAGACGACTCTCCCTGAGAACTGGCGCGAACTGGATGCAAAACAGTTTGTCTATGCCGTGAAATTGTGGATGGGCGAGGTAGGTCTGTCCGAGTTCCTACACCATTTTCTTGGCATCAAGAAAATGGTAATAAGCCTTCTCAGCGACTATCAGATGTGGGTGCTCATGCACGAGATTGACTGGATACAGAACTTGAAGGAGCCACACAACGCCTTCTTCATCGAGACGCTGCCGGGAACGTCTCTCGAGTCTCCAGGCGACAGACTGAAGGGATGCTCTCTGCAGCAGTTTATGACTGCAGACACTTTCTTCTCTCTCTATTGTGTCAATCAGGAGAGGGACAATCTTCACGCCTTCATCGCATCACTGTATAAGAGGGACAATGAGGTGTTCTCCGTCGAGGAACCTGTGGAGCCTCAGATGCAGAACAGCAAGAGACTTGTTGTTCTCGACGAGCACATCGAGCAGGTCGAGCGACTGCCAGAGATAATGAAGCAGGCGGTGTTTCTGAACTTCATCCTTATCAGGTCATGGCTGTCACGTGCTTTCCCCTTGGTCTTTCCGGAACCTGAGGAGGAAGAACCTGGCATCAGACGCAACAAACGACAGAGGAAACCGAAGCCTGTTGACTGGGTGAGCATTTTCGATGCTCTTGTAGGGGATAACCTGGCAGACATGGAGAAGTACAAGGCAATACCCGCAACAGACGCCTTCCGCATCATGAACCGCCGCATCAGGGAGGCAAGGATGAGGGCAGCGGAAAAGGCTCAACGTAACGTGAGAAGACACTGACAGAATGTGTCCTAACGATATATCTCTGCTTTCGCTATCTTTGCATTGAAACAATGACAATATGACGAACAACATCAAAGAATGGGTGCAGTACGGCACGGCAGTGGCAATGATACTATCCGGTATCGTACTGGCATTCCTGTCTTTCTTCCTCAATGGGTACGACATCGCTGAT
Source organism: uncultured Prevotellaceae bacterium (assembly GCA_900315095.1). Taxonomy (GTDB): domain Bacteria; phylum Bacteroidota; class Bacteroidia; order Bacteroidales; family Bacteroidaceae; genus Prevotella. The sequence continues at coordinate 54,841 of OMXS01000015.1, forward strand.
GGAGTGCTATGGTACATCGCTCAGGCTCTGACCTATGCCGGTGGAATATTCGGCGTGAGCATCTATTTCAAAACGAAACTTGGTCAAGCGGAAGCGCAGTTGCGCGAACTAATAAAAGAAGAGAAACATGAAGAAGTCTAACATTGAGGAGATAGGTGCCTGGATAGTGGTGGCGTGGATTGTGTTCCTCGCCGGCATGGGTGTCAATGTGCTCGTGTCTCGCTGCTCTGGCCAGCAGCCTGCTGACAAGGCTCCTCAGCCTTCAGCAAAAGTACAGTGGCGCACACATAAAGTTCCTGCACCTGCAGAGACGATATATCAGACTAAGCGGATACCGCCAGAGCCTGTTGACACGCAGGAGATAATAAGGCAATATCTCGCGGAACATATCTACCGTGACACGGTGTTCCACAACGATACGGCAATGCTCGTCATACGCGACACCTTGTGGAGAAACAACTTAGCAGGCCGTGAGGTAATGCTCACGTTCAATTCGGACAGATTCGCGAGGCACCATTCTCTCGGTCTGCTTTCTTCTCTGGGAAGCAACCACGCGGCTCTCATGGCGGCATACCGGTACCGGCACTGGTTCGTCGCGGCAGGATATGACTTCCCGCAACAGTCGCCGACAGTCTCCGTCGGCTATCTATATAACTGGTAATATGACACTTGAATATCTTGAAATAATGGAGGAAACGAAAAAATCACCGATGACGGCAAGGCAGATGATCGACGAACTGGATGCTCGCACACTGCCAGACGGCAAGAAACGCATCATGTCTATCAAGTTCTGCACTCTCGAGGGGAAACTGCACTTCTTCCCTCAGGTGTATGTCACAGGAGTGAAGGGGGTGAACATGAAGAAGATGCGGTTTCGTGGGATACAACCATGCGACTGCAAGGGCAACCCCGAGGAACATGTCTTTCCGGTGAAGATAACTAACATCATCGAACTCAACGGTCATCCCATTGACTGGAGCAATGGATATAACCGTCAAACATCACCCACAACATAACCATGGTAGAAATAGAGTACAACAAGGAGGGCACGCCTCTTCTGATGCAGTCAACATCTTTCTTCGCGTCAACTGTTAGCGACCGCGAGGCTATAAAGGAGCGTTCTAAGGCTCTTTTCCCCTATGACGACGACACGAGGGAATTCATCTATCTTGATAATAAGCGTGTAGTGTCGTGGGGTAAAGACAACATGTTTCCGGCAATGGCCATCGACACCGTGCGCACGACAACTGTGCTCAACACTGGTCTGAAGTTCCTCATGCGCCTGACAATGGGGCAGGGGATTTTCCCGTGCGAGGTGACGGGTTATGACGATGACGGAAACGAGATACTGACGCCCATCAAGGACGATGCCATCAAGGAATGTATCTCGTCGCGCATGGTGAGACGCTACATGGAGAAGGTGCTGCGCGACTACCTGAAGGTGGGAGTGGGCGTGGCTCAGTTTGTCCCGAACGCGAAGGGGGATATCATAGGCATCAACGCACTCAACTGTCTGCACTATCGCTTCACGGTGCCTGACGTGGACGGCAACCAGGAGTGCATAGTGGCAAACTCATGGCAGAACGCAGCGGTGGGTACGAGCAGGCACGAGTCGCCTGACAAGAAGGACAGACCTGACTACTGGACGCTGCCGCTACTAATGGACTTTGACCCGGAACTTCACGCAGAGGTTCTGCAGTTCCGAGGAAAGATGCCACGTGGCTTCGCCTATGCTGTGAGGGATGCCTGGTCTAACGATGAGATATACAGCGAGCCTATATGGTGGGCTGCATACGTTCTGGGGTGGATTGACATTGCGCACAAGATACCGCAGTTCCTCCGGACTGCATATAAGAATCAGACTACATGGAAGTGGCATGTGCAGATTCCTTATTCCTTCTGGGATAAGAAGTTTCCGCTCGCCGACTTCGAGAATGACGCGAAGAAGCGCGAAGGGAAGATTAACGAGTACATGAACAGTATAGAGCGCAACCTTCTCGGACCAGAGAACGCCGAGAAGCCTATCTTCACCAACTATGCCGTCAATGAGTATAACGGCAGGGTGGAGGAGGAGTGGAAGATTACACCGCTGTCAAACAAGTACAACGCGGGACAGGAGAACCTGGTTACTTCTTCAGCAGCGAACTCGGAGATTCTCTTTGCTCTCATGGTGAACCCTAACGTGATGGGCAGCCAGATGCCTGGTGGTGTCTACGCTGGCAATCAGGGCGGAAGCAACATTCGCGAGGCGTTCCTCGTGAACATAGCCAACGCATGGCTCGACCGCCAGAACATTCTCGACCCGCTGCGTCTCTTCCTGAAGATGAAGTTCAACAAGGATGTGGAACTCCGTTTCCGCAACACCATACTAACCACGCTCGACAGCGGGGCAGGAACAACACGTAAACTCTCGTAAGATATGCCGCAACTGAAGAACTTTACTCCTCCACTATGGGCATCAGAACTCGACGATGTGTATGTAGCCGCAACGGATGACGTGGCGGTGCGCATTCGTATCGACGATGCCGATGGGGTGACAAGGTATGACAACACCGCAACATATACTCCCGTCGATGGGAAGGTGAGGTTTGGTGAGTTGTCTAAACTTGTCAACCAGGCTATTCTTCTCAGCCAAGAGATGAAGGGTGGCATATCTACAGCCGAAACGCTGCGCAAACCGTATGCCGATATCACGTTCTCTTTCCCTGAGACTTCACAGAGTTTCACCGGCAGGGTGTACTACTATTCCGGCTACTACCGCGAGGGGGTTGGCGACATGGAAGAGTTCCCCATGCAGATAGACCATGCTCGTGTGACTCCTAATCAGAAGTTCTGGGTGTGGGTACCAAAGATGGGTAACGCGACGAGACGGGTGAGCGCAAGGGTGGTATATACATACGACGGCTCAAGGCAGGAGACCACTATTGATATCGCTTCTTATTCGACTGGCTCTGGGTACCAGTTGCTTGACGCATCAATGAATGCGCTCTTCTCGTCGAGGATATCACCGATGGTGTGGAAGAATTGTACTGTTCATTCGTATGATATCATTCTGCGAACAGCAGGGGAGCAGACTGACCAGATTCATGTCACAGTGGACCATAACCACTACTTCACTGAGACGCCTTTTGCTTTCATCAATTCCTTCGGACTGCCTGAGATTTACGTCTTCAGAGGCATCGACGAGGAGGAGCATGAGATGGATGCTGACTTTGGGCAGTGCGAGTGGAGATATACCCGTCTCGACGCGGAGTTCTGGCTGGAGCATAAGACTAACAGCGGGTGGATATCACGAGAGGAAAAGGCAACAGTGCTCGAGGTCCACCGCTCGCCTGAGGTGAACTTGTTCGCCGACTATAGGATGATGGTACCTGTAACCATTACGGACATCGACGCTAAGTTCCGCAAGTCTAAGACAGCGCCGGAGTCTATAACTCTCACATGGCGTATCGCCGACAAGAGAGATATCTACGAGGTGGACACGGCAACGTCAATGGCTGGCCACGGAACTTTTGATGAAACGTTCTCATTACCATTCGATTAACATTAACATATATACATTATGACACCACAAGAGATTATACAGATTGGACAACAAATTGCGGGAGAAACCACCGAAGGAGGCAACACCGCCGAACGTGTAGGTGGGGTAATTGAAGGCATAGGCCTCCGTCTGCAGGCGATATTGACTGAAATAGACAACCTACCCAGCGTGGGGGACGATGAAATCAGTTCAACATCGACAAACTTCGTCAAAAACCTCGTCATCTATTCCGCTCTGCAATCCCTGAAGAGCGAAATAAACGGCACCACTAGCGCGCGCATCGAGGCGCTTCAGACAACAGTGAGCGGTTGGATTTCCAGCCTTAGAAGCACTCTCGAAGATGAGATTGCTAATGCGGTACCAGGCATGCAGGCTCTCGTCTCGCAGTTGACAACACTAAAGAATGAACTGACTCCGCTAAAAACCGCTCTCGAGACTCTTGTATCTGACACTCAGAACGTTAATCGAATGCTCGTGCAGAACGAGGCTCAAAGGCAGGAGAACTTTGCAAACCTCAAAGTAGAGATGCACAATACAGTGTCGAACGAAATAGCGAGAATGGAGGAACTAATAGGGGATATATCCGACATTCTCGACGATATAAACGGAGAGACATTGGACGAGGGATATTGGTCGCCAACACCTGATCCAGAACTCGTTGATGACGAGCAGGGAGATAACTAAAATTTATCTAGGATGCGCCAAATTAAAGAAATTATACTTACCTTTGCAAACTCAAATATATGGCAACAATTAAAGCAAAACTCCGAAGAATACTTGAAAGCAAGGCAGACATTAAGGCTGCCATCGAGGAGAACGATGTTCCTGTTGGGAACGCCAAACTCTCCGATTACGGCGACAAGATAAGGCAAATCACAAGCAAGGCGACAACATCAAATAAGTATTGCGTAGGACGTTGGGAGTCATGGGCAACCATGAATCCAGATGCAATGCGTGTGGATGGCGATGTGTCTCTTGCTCTTGACTGGTACCCTGTTCTTGTTGACATGTCACCCGTGAATGGTGAAGTGAAGAAACGTCCAGTAGGCTGGTTGATGAGAAACAACTTTCTTCGTTTTGAGGATGGTTCGTTTGCGCCGACGATAGGCATAACAGCGGGACAGGCGAGACAGTGCCTCATGCAGACACTGTACCTTGACCCTAACCAAGAGAACCTATATTGTCATGCCGGAGAATACAATCCTGAGACTTTCTACAATGAGTACGGAATGACACAGAAACTCTACAATGCAGAAGGAGAGGAAGTGCGCATACTGCGCCCATGGGAGACAGTCGAAAAAAAATACAGCATCTTCATAGCACGCAAGGATACTGTCTATCTTCTCGATCACGAGGAAGGTGCCGACGGCAGCCAACTGAACGGAATCATCGCTGATAATGGCAAGGTGGACGGTGTGAAGGGGCTGCATCCCCTCGTTCCCACAGGAATAGCGGCGGGACCATGTACGGAAATTAGCGGACAACTGCGTTGTTTCTATTTTGACTATCCTACTGGAGAGGTGGGATGCAACGGACTGGCACCTACGAACGATTTGACGGGCACAGGTGAACTTTTCTTCGGCGACGGAACGTATCCCCGCGTGTTGGATAACGATGTAGAGGGAGATAATGCCCTCTATCCTGACGACGATGGCATCGGGGTAAACCAGGCGAAAAATGCCAAGAAGGCAAGGGCATGCAACGCAGACCCGACAAAGCCGTATCCTGTGGCAGAGGGCGGGTGGCATCCGTGGAACACGTTTATCACTTGCCTGGAACTAGCCTATGGAACAAAAAACCTTTATACGGCAGCGAGGTTCTCGTCAGGAATTTCGTCTAACGATATGAGCAATAACGCTACAAACTGGTTAGCAAATGGCGGTGTGCGCCATAAACTCACCACGGCTTCTGCATGGACCTATACTCAATGGTTGACGAATAATAGCACTATCTATTATGACAATGCCGGACACCGTACCTCTATGTCACATTTGCTGAATAGGCAGGCCCCAAAGATGTTCTGCATGGAAGCGCAAATGGCGTTGTCTATGGCAGCAGAACTTGGCGTGGCGCCAGGACAGAACTTCACGTTCTACGGAAAGACGTATTCATATCAGACGCCTACTGGTGCCACACCACTACTCAGCGGAAGAATGAACGCGCGTCTGTACCGTACTCGTACAATGACACTGCACGCTTTTAACAGCGGAAAACAAGCCGTAACCTTCGACATAGAGTGTCGTTTGCGTGCTCCTATAGCAGAGGGAATGAATCTTTGCGGCGACCACTTTGTCTATATGGGCGGAGGCTTGGAGATAGTGACCACTTACCAGAACTCAGCACATCGTGTGCGCGAGTACATTGAGTGTGATCAGACAAAGTGGAAGGGGATCAATCATGTGGTGGACCAGACAGCAGACTATGACTTCATGTCTGACTATGAGCATCTTGGCGAGGCGGAAGTCACAGAAAACGATTATGTGGGTCTAAGGACTTCTTATGGAGTCTGGAAATTGGAGAAGGCGCCAAGCATAACAACAGGAGAATGTTGCTACACATGGGAGGCGTCTTTAGGTACAGCAGCGAACCACCGCTACCGTGCCGGCCTCCGTGTTCGTGGCTCTGCTGCTACTGCATTTGCTGCGGCGCGCTCGGTTGCTTGCCTTTTCCTGGCCTCCTATTGTAATGCTACTTATGCTGGGTCTGCTCAAGTGCTTCTCGACGTAGAAAGCGCAGCAGCGACGCAGTCGCAATAAAGGTCGACGCAGTCGACCGCTCAACTAAAATCCATTCGTCTCCCGACAAGACATGCAAAGGGACCTGCCCACTGAAACGGGAAAGGATGGTTGAGAAAACGGTACCGACATAGCCTCCGTGTTCGTGGCAATGCTGCTAATGCAATTGATGCGGCGCGCTCGGTTAATTGCAATAACCTGGCCTCCAATTGTAATGCTACTAATGCTGGGTCTGCTGAAGTGTAAAAGACGAGTGTCGGTGTCGTGGCCTGAAGTGCCGAATTCATAAGACAAGGCAGTAAGAGCATTCTATGTAAAGAGGCTGCCGGCAAAGGCGGTTGAGATACCGCTGATGTCATGCTCAAGCACTTGAATGTTTACGAAAGAACAAATATTAAAGGCAATGGAAAAGGCGGCGCGAGGACATCGAGGGAAACCTGAGGTCAGGCGCATGATGGAGGAGAAGGATGCTTATGCTGACATGCTCCTCCACGACATTGCCGATGGTTCCTACGTCAAGAATTTGCAGTACCGTCGTCTCGAGAAAACGAACGCCAACGGGAAAAGGAGGAAATTGCTTTCACCATCGTTGTACACGAGAGTACTGCAGACAATCTTCGTGCTGAATGTCACTCCAATCTACGACAAGCATGACCCGCTAATTGCCCTCAACTGCAAAGAGGGATGTGGAATAACTACGAAGGAGAGAAAACGAAGCGTGGTGAGAAGGATGAAGCATTTGGTCTATGACAGAACTGACCTAAAGTACGGAATGCTTTGCGATCAGAGGAAATGCTATGAGCATATCAAGGTTAAGGTATTCCGGAAGAAACTGAAACGACTTATTGCGGACAAACGCCTCATTGACTTCTATGTCAACGTGGTGTTCACTCCTGATGGAGAGTTTCCTATCGGCACACCGTCATCACCGCTGGCGCATCATATCATAATGCTTGACATGGATTGCATGGTGCATTCCATGGCTCCAGTCGTGCTGAGGTATGCCGACAATTATTTCCTTGCGGCGCAAACTGCAGAAGAACTGCAGAGAGCGAAATGGAGATTGCGCAACTGGTGGTGGTACGACCTCGGTTTAAGAATGAAACGACATGACGTGTCGTTATTCCCGATGACGCAGAGCATCGATTTCTGCGGATATGTCTTCCATAGAAACGGGGGTAAGACAATAACGTCTCACGACAAGGGCTATACTACCATCAGGAAGAGCACAGAGAAAAGAGCACGGAAAAGCGACTCTAAGGCATGGCCAAGTTACTACGGCATGTTGTCGCACGCGGACGCATTCGGATTGATAACTAAAATAGAAAGGAACATGAAATTGCAAGAACTGTCATCAAGAAAGCGCATTGACAGGAAGATGGATGCGCGGAAGATTGAGGTAAAAGAATTGGCAGAAAACAACACTGTCTTCACAATCTATGACTATGAGATAAGGAGAAACGGAGACGGCGTGGCCAACTGGATAAAGTGCCTAATCGGCATACCAGAGACAAAGGACGGGCAGCCGACGGGTAAAATCCAGGCAAGAGAGTTTCACGGGAATTACAGTTGCCTCATTCAGTCGATGGAACTATGGGAAAAGGAATTTGGGAAGTCCAACATACTGCCCATAGAAGAAGCAGAGATAGAAAACCAGTGCGGGTATATCTTTAAGGGGAGCACCAATCAATTAACATATATAGATGATGATTATAAGCAAAGTAATGGTTCCTGAGTCTGTCAAAGACGGACAGGGAACACTCCTAAGGAGAAACGGTAAAGTGGTGGCCTACGAACGTGGGTCGGTGGCAAATGTCTATATCTTCCATGAAGATACAGAAGAAGGTACGAGGGCAATGGAACTGAAAGTGCCAATACCCATAACAAGAGCAAAGTGCATCAACGCTGCAGAAATGGCTGCTTATGGGCTGAATGACGCGATGGACGTGGCATCTTTCGCCTCTTCCTTGAGCCGGAAGGAACGCAAGGGCGAAGATATTGAAGAGGTCCAAGAACACGATGCCTTCATAGGTGAAGTGAAAGAAGAACTCACAGCACTTGGAATTTTGTAACTCACAATTTTGTTTTTCATAGTAGTATTTGAATTATAGTTTAGTAGTAATTGTTCGGCAAGCCCTCGCAGTGATTGCGAGGGCTTTTCCTTGACAGTAACGGGAGTCACTTGCGCGACTCCCACATCAACCTGCAGTAACTGTTATCATCAAGCGGCAGACCTGTCTGGCTCTTAACCAAGAACATGTAGTGCAACGCACTCTTGACGTTCTTGCAGTACTGCTCGTACTTCTTTCTGCCGGGGATATATACTCTCCATACTCGACTCTCGCTGCGGTTAGACTTAACCTTCTCTACCATGATGCTTTTCGTTTTCATAATCTTGATATTTAAATGTGAATGATATTACTTGTAAACCTCGATGTAACTAACCTGGATGCCTTCGTTCTGAGCGATGCACTCTGCCTTGCGGCTTGCCTCCTGCTCGCTTGAAGCGCTTATCTCGTATTCTTTGCACTCGCCGTCGAAGTCGTTGACAACTACTGTGTAGTAACTATTTCTTGTTCTCGCTACGGTGGTGAACTGTGATGTGATTGTAATTGCTGTCATGATTCTTGTTTTTTAGAGTTTAACTTGAAGCGACTGGCGCTTTTGTAATTTTTACGTGCAATTTGTCTGCATGCAGCGGAAAACAACAAGACAAGGAATTTCGCAGATTTTTTATGAAATACCTCTTTTCATCGAAAAGGGGAAAGCGTGTCGGAAATAAATCTGCAGAAATAGCCACGCGGTACTTGACGTTCGTGGGCTGTGCTAACTTTGCAAAGGAAAAATCAAACCGCCTGACGCAGCAAAAACGGAAAAACAACATGACGGCAACAAGCCCATCACGGACACCGCCTCGAAGAACTGAAACATCGGAACAACATCAACGATATCGACAGAGAGAGAAAAAAAGAGTGCGGAAAGCAGCAGGGCAACCCACCGCAATCCGCACAGAATGATGACAGAAAAGGCAAAAATGTGAAGGAGAGGTCAATTAATTGCCAAATATCTCACATTATATCATGGTCATGAAAACGCTAAAAAGGTAACATATCCGCTTCATCATGGTAAAGAAAAGGCAAAAAAGTAACATATGCAGCGACAGTCAAGCATGGCTCAGAGTACACCACGGTAGCGAAGGATAAGCGGGTTGGCATCCTTAATGTCAAGCGGCGTGTACGTGTTGGTTATGAGCAGCGATGAGTGACGTGCTTGGTCACGGACACTCAGCGGGTCGGTGTTGGCACGCAGCATATTGGTGATGCCAGTGTCCTTCAGACTGTAGAACTTGTATTCGGCAGGCAGCTTCAGCTCTTTGCGGACATGGTGGTTCCAGTAGTCGCGGAACTGCTTCGAGTCGCGCCACTTTCTGCCTGGTGCAAAACCATCTGAGAAGAGGTAGTCGGAGTCGGCATGGCGGAACACCTCGAGTTCCACCATCAGACGCACTATATGGTCGGGCAGGGTGACAACGGCACTCTGACGGTTCTTCGTCTGGTCGTCATGCAGCACCAGTGTCTTCTTCTGCAGATGGAAGTCGCCTATCTTCAGCAGAGACATTTCGTGTGGACGAATAAACATATAGTGTAGAATGTTACACGCAAGAAGAAAATGTTTGTTGTGCTCCTCCAGGTATTCCCTGACGTTAGTCAGTACCGAGTCCGGAATTACGGTGCGGTTCTTCGACGTGGTCTTGCGCACCCTCTTGATGCCTACAGTCGGGTCATCGTGGATGTACCGACGCTCAATAAGCCATCTGCAGAAGCCCTTCAGCCATACTACATAGTTGTTGTATGTCTGGGGCGACCAGTTGCGCTCCACGAACATCTCGTCGAGGAACTGAAGCACAACAAACTCATCCATCTGATAGGTGTAATACACAGAGAAGTGTGACGTGGCCACCCACTCCTGAAGAACCTTCAGACGTGACAGGTAGTCGCGCATCGTCTCGTCACGGAACGAATGGTCATTGTTCAACTTCACCACGTACTGGTGGTATCTGCTGCACACCTCTTCCCATGGAACAAACTGTGCAGCGCTCTTCGACTCCACCCAGGGATTCCAACCGCGCATCAGTTTCTGAGTCAGTTCGCCAATAACTTGTTTGGCGTAACTGCACATCGCCTTCTTGGTGTGGAACTTGTCAACCATCACCTTCTTGCGCCGCATTCTGCCGGCAGCAGGGTCAAAGGCGTAGAAGTCCACGTAGTTCTCCTTACCTTGGTGAAACATCGGCGCAGTCCATTCTATTACAGGTATGCGCCGAACTGACAAAGATAAATTTTTTTTGTTCATATCTTCAAATTTTCTTGAAGACACAAACCACGTTCTTATTACTCAAAAAAATCACCATACTCGGGTGCGTCCGAATTTCGTCCGACCATATTCGGGCGACAAAGGGTGGAAACCCTTTCATTCAAAGCGTTTCCACCCTCTTTTGGTCGGGATTACTGGACTCGAACCAGCGACCTCGCGCCCCCCAGACGTGTGCGCTACCAACTGCGCTAAATCCCGATCCGTTATTGATGAGCCACGGGTGAAATCCCGATCCGTTATTGATGAGCCACGGGTGTGGCTGAAATCATGTGCAAAGGTATAGACTTTTGGCGATATAACCAAATATTTGCGAGAAATTTTAATTTTTCTCTTCCTCTGAAGGGAGTATTTCTTGCAGAGGTTTCATGACGAAATCCCGCTCGCGCATCAGCGGGTGCGGAATCTTCAGGTCGGGCTCGTCAACGGTGATGTCGTCATAGAGCAAGATGTCGATGTCGATGATGCGGTCGTGATATTGTCCGCCCACCGACTTCTTGCCTCTCCCCATCTTTCGTTCTATCTTTTGCGTCAGCGTGAGCACTTCTCTTGGCGTGTGCTCTGTGGTGCAACAGATGGCGGCATTGGCGAACAGATGCTCCGACTGGAATCCCCAAGGCTCGGTGACATAAAAAGTTGACTGGCGAGTGACATCGCCAACCAACTTATTTATCTCTTCTATTGCTTTGCGCAGGTTCTCCTCTTTGTCTCCGAGGTTGCTGCCAAGACTAAAATATACGGTGTGCATTAATCGTTGAGAATTAGCATTGCGTCGCCGTAGCATCCGAATCGATAGCCGTTCTTCACCGCCATGTCGTAAGCCTCCATCACGAGGTCGTAACCTCCGAAAGCTGCTGTTGACATGAGCAGGGTGGAGTAGGGATGATAGAAGTTTGCTATCATCGAGTCGGCAAGATTCACCTCGTATGGCGGGAAGATGAACTTGTTGGTCCATCCCTCATATTCTTTCAGCAATCCATCGGTGCCCACGGCTGTCTCTGTGGCCTTCAGCACGCTGGTGCCTACGGCGCAGATGTGGTGGCCAGTCTTCTTCGTTTCGTTCACTAGACGGCAAGCCTCGGCGTTGATGAACATCTGCTCTGAGTCCATCTTGTGCTTCGTGAGGTCTTCCACTTCAATTTCGTGGAAGTTACCAAGAGCGCAATGCAAGGTGATGTAAGCGAAGTTTATGCCAATGATTTCCATGCGTTTCATCATCTCTCGGCTGAAGTGAAGGCCCGATGCCGGTGCCGTAACGGCTCCTTCGTTCTTGGCATAGATGCACTGGAAATCGTCCATATCTTCCAGAGTTGTTGCACGGCGGTCCACGATGTAGTGAGGGAGCGGAGCCTCGCCGAGCGCAAACAGTTCGCGCTTGAACTCATCATGAGGGCAGTCGTAGAGGAAGCGTAGTGTGCGTCCGCGGCTTGTGGTGTTGTCGATTACCTCGGCCACCATTGTTCCGCTCTCGTCGAAGAACAATTTGTTGCCTATTCTTATCTTGCGTGCAGGCTCCACGAGCACGTCCCATAGTCGCATCTCCTCGTTCAGTTCGCGCAGGAGGAACACCTCAATCTTGGCGTCTGTCTTCTCCTTTGTTCCGAAGAGTCGTGCCGGGAACACCTTAGTGTCGTTGAACACGAATGTGTCTCCTTCATCGAAGTGCTCGAGCACGTTGCGGAAGTCCAAGAACACGGGGTTGCCTTCCTCGTCCTTGAGGGGCTCGCCGTTCTCGTCGGTCTTGTACATGTCTATCTTGTTCGACTTACGATGCAGAATCATAAGGCGGCATTCATCGCGGTGGTACGATGGCTGGAGCGCTATTTGCTCTTCTGGTAGTTTGAATTTGAATTGCGATAGTTTCATATTTATATTTCTGGTTTTTACTGTTTTGGGGGTTGCTACGGCGTCGCAACATACTTGGCGGAAAGATGCTAGCCCTCGAGCGTTTGCTGGTCGAGCCAAGGCTCGAAAGTGTCGAATGTGTGGCACTTGTCTATCGTGGCATCGCCTACGCGTGTTCGGCGCAGAGAAGTGAGATAGGCGCCGCTTCCGAGAGCCTCGCCGATGTCTCGGGCAAGCGAGCGTATGTAGGTGCCTTTGCCGCACACCACGCGTATGGTGGCCTGCATCTTCTCGGGGTTGAACTCTTGAAGTTCTATTTCCTCGATGCGTATCGGCTTTGCCTCCAGCTTCACCTCGCGGCCCTTTCTCATCAGCGTGTATGCCCGTTTCCCGTTCACGTTGCACGCACTATATGCTGGGGGCACCTGCTCGATGTCTCCAATGAAATGAGTCAGCACCTCCTCGAGTTTCTCTCGGGTGATGTGCTCGGTGGGATAGGTGGCGTCCACAGGGTGTTCCATGTCGAAACTGGCGGTGGTGGCACCGAACTGAAGCGTGGCCACATACTCCTTGGTGTGGCGCTGAAGCTCTTCAATCTTTTTCGTCGCGCGCCCGGTGCATAGTATCAGCACGCCAGTGGCAAGCGGGTCGAGCGTTCCAGCATGACCCACCTTCACCTTGTATCCCATTCTCTTCGTAAGCACATAGCGTATATGAGCCAAAGCACCGAAGCTGCTCATGCGGTATGGCTTGTCGATATATAGAATCTCTCCTTCGCGGAAATTCACGTTTTAGTTCCTAAGTTTATGAGTTTAAAGTTCCAAGGACCTTGAGTTCTTTCCGTTCTCAGGTCCTTAAGCTTCTATAGTTTATAGCATCGAGCACACTATGGTCACAACGCCTACTATGGCACAGTAGATGCCGAAGTATATCAGCTTGCCTTTCTTCACGATGTCTATCATCCATTTGCACGCGAGACAACCCGATATGAAGGCCGCTACGAAGCCCACAACGAGCGGAACGACACCGATATCGCCGAACACGTCAACGCCCTTTGCCGCCTTCATGGTGTCGAGGAGAGCCTCGCCCAGTATCGGCGGTATCACCATGAGGAAAGAGAACTGAGCCAGTTTCTCCTTCTTGTTGCCCAGAAGCAAGCCTGTGGCGATGGTGCTGCCCGAGCGCGAAAGTCCAGGCATCACGGCACATGCCTGCGCAATGCCGATGATGAAGGCGTCTTTCATGCTTATCTTCTCCTTCTGACGAGGGCGGGCATAGTATGAGAAGGTGAGTAGCGCCGCCGTGACGAGCAGCATGATGCCCACGATGAGCAGGCCCGAGCCGAAGATTTCCTCAACATAGTCCTTGAAGAACACACCCACGATGCCCACGGGAATCATGCTGACGAGAATGTTGATGAAATAGCGCATCTCGTCGTTCATCTTGAACTTCAGCACGCCATTGACAAGCCACACTATTTCGCGCCAGAGAATGAACAGGGTGCTCATCACCGTGGCCACATGCACGAGTATGGTGAATGCAAGATTCTCCGAGCCTTCAATGCCGAAGAGGTTGGCGCCGATGGCCAGATGGCCGCTGCTGCTCACTGGCAGATACTCTGTCAGTCCCTGAATAATTCCTAAGATTAATGCTTCTAACCAGTCCATCAGTCGTTTTCTTTAATTGATGTGTCCTTGTCCTTCGGTTTGTAGATGATTGCAACGATGATTGAGATGAACCCGAGGAATGTCACCACCGGAGCAACCTTAATCTTCATAGCGCTGAAAATCTCGGGGTTGAATGTCTCTTCTGTTGTGCCCGACCCGCTCATGAGCAGGAAACCGAGGATGATTACTGCCACGCCGATGGCAAGCAGTATGAAATTCATTTTGCCAAAGGCAAGATTTCTTTTATCCATTATATAATTACGAATGTTGAATTACGAGTTTTGAGTTGTCGCGCAAAGCGACTATCAATTATAAATTGTAAATTATCAATTAAATTAGACTTTGTACAGGTCTCCCGCTTTCATTTTCAGGAACTTGTTCACGGAGACATAGCTGCAGAAGGTGGTTATGATGAGACCGAACAACAAGATGACGCCCGCGGTGATGGCGAGCACCTCCCATGTAATGACTACCATGATGTCGGGGAACTTGGAGTACCACGCATATACGCCTCCACCAAGCACCAGTATGGCGATGATGGCGGCCACAAGTCCGATGGCGATGGCACGCCAGATGAACGGACGGCGGATGAATCCCCATGAAGCTCCCACCAGTTTCATCGTGTGTATGTTGAAACGGCTGGCATAGACGCCAAGGCGAACGTGGTTGTTAATCAGCGAGAACGAGATGATGGAGAGCAGCACCGCCAGCACGATGAGCACGATGCTTGCCTTGCCGATGTTGTCGTTCACCTGGTCCATCAAGTCTTGCTGGAAGTCCACCTCCTTCACTTTCTGGTGCTTCTTCAGCTCGGCGCCAATCCATTTCATCGAGTCGCGGTTGGCATAGTCTGACTTCAGGTTCAGTTCCAGCGAGGCGGTGTAGAAGTTGACGCCGGCGAACTCCGTAGGGTCGTAACCCAGAGCCTTTGTCTCTTCTGCCAATACCTGCTCCTTGCTGATATATTTCACATGCTGAACGTATCTCTTGCCTTCCAGCGATTTCTTCATCTGTGCCACCTCGGGCTCCGTGATTTCCTCAGAGAGCACCAGAGTGACGGTGAGGTTCTCCTTCACAACCTTCGAGAGATTGCGGGCGGAGAGCACAGAAAGAACCACCAGTCCCACCAAAATAAGCACCAGAGCAGTGCTTATGCATAAGGTAACTACCTGCAAACTACTGCGTTTGCTGGCTTTTTTCCGTCTTTTTCCCATTGCTTTTCGGCTATAATACACCTAATTTGGCGCAAAATTACTGAAAAAAACGTGAAAAGGGAAATGTTTAACCACTCTTAACACAATAAAATTCCTTTTCTCCTTCTGATGCACCACATTTCATTTTAATTCAGTAACTTTGCCCCCATGAGCACAATAATTTATCCTTCGCCCATTTTCGGGCCTGTTCATAGCCGGCGCCTCGGTGTAAGTCTGGGCATCAATTTGCTGCCCGACGACGGCAAGGTGTGCACTTTCGATTGCATTTATTGCGAGTGTGGTTTCAACAAAGATCATCGCCCGAAGCATCATTTCCCCTCGCGGGAGCAAGTGGCCGAGGCTTTGGAGGAACGCCTCAGAGACATGCAGAAGAACGGTCCTGCACCCGACGTGCTCACTTTTGCGGGCAACGGCGAACCCACATGCCATCCTCATTTCCCGGAGATTATCGACGACACGCTGCGCCTGCGCGACAAATATTTCCCCAATGCCAAGGTAAGCGTGCTCACCAACGCCACCCTGCTGCACATTCAGAAGGTGCACGACGCTCTGATGCGGGTGGATAACAACATCGTGAAGCTAGATACCGTCAGCCCTGAATATATCAACCGGGTTGACCGCCCCAGCGGAGAGTGGTATGACGTGGGGCAGGTTATCGAGGGGATGAAGCGCTTCCGCGGCCACGCCATCATCCAGACGATGTTCATGCGCGGAAAGAGCGGGGGAGCGAGCGTTGACAACACCGGAGAGGAGTATGTAGGGCCGTGGCTTGAGAAGGTAAAGGAGATAGTACCTGAGAGCGTAATGATTTACACCATCGACCGCGAGACGCCTGACCATGGGCTGCAGAAGGCGCCGCGCGAGGTGCTCGATGACATCCGCGACCGTGTTATAGCCGCAGGCATTCCTTGCACCGCTTCCTATTGATTCCATTTCGGGAGCATCATTTCAAACAACGCGATTTCATAAGACACTTTTTCAAAGAGCACTTTTCGCCTGTCGGGCGATTGGTGCACCTCTCATGGTGCCGTTTGTATACCAGCGGGGAGCGAACGGTATATGTTTGAGGGGGCGGAAGGTATATGTTTCGAGTGCCGGCCGGTATATTATAAGGCGGCGAAAGGTATATGTTTCGGGGAGTATGGCCGTGGGCGGTTCGGCATCTCCTCGCGGGAGGCATGGTGGGGGATTTGCTGTTACAAAATTACAAAATAATTTTCATTTCTCCAAATTTCGCTTGGCTGAAACTGGCGAAAATCCACGAAGAAACCGCCCTTGAACTCTTAAAAAATATTAAATTTGTGATAGCTCACACGATACCAGTACATTGCGCGATTACGTATCGTAGCGTTTCAAGAAAATTGCGAGGCGGAGTGTTACGCTGTTACGGTATTACAGTTCTCGAGAAGGGTATTCCTATATCCAAATTCTACTTTATATTTATATATATTATAATATATATATAAATATAACTATCATTTTGACTTTCGTACTATCTTTTTTGGAACTGTAACACTGCAACACTGCAACACATCGTGTGCTATTCTGCCGAATTGCACGTTTTACTAAATAATGTGTAAATTCCCGTACTACTAATAGCCCCTGTCATTTGTCATAGGATGAGTGTTTATATCAAAAATGGTTTGAGTTATGTGCTTCATTCTCTGATTCTTGCTAACTCGCTAATAACATGGGAATTATAAGAAGATTAAAAGTATTTAACGGTTATACTACGGTTTCTTAACGTATTTTCACAAGTTACGGATGGCTGTTTTTTGGCAATCTAGAAAATATTTTGTATCTTTGCAATACAAACGTCGGGATGACGCAAGGGGGCGGAAACTTTGCTGGGACAGCAGGGACAATTAAGAAGGGAAGGGGCCGTTATTTCGCTTTTTTGTTCCAAAATAGTAAAAAAATCAGTTTATTGTTGTCGGATTGTCAATTAAATTTGTACTTTTGCAATCGATTTACAATGTAACATGTATTTCGGCATTACCAATACGGGAATTTGACACATGGAAAGCATTTCCTAATCGCCTAAAATTACAAGGTATTATTAACAATAAACAATTCAATTACTAAAATGAAACAAAACGAAACAGGCAGCAGAGCCTATCTCATTTCCATCGTGATGGTGGCAGTGCTTGGCGGTTTGCTCTTCGGTTATGACACCGCCGTTATCTCGGGTGCAGAAAAAGGTCTTCAGGCGTTCTTCATGGAAGCAAAGGATTTTGCATACACTGATGGCTGGCATGGATTCACATCGGCAAGCGCCTTGATTGGATGTATCATCGGTTCGGCACTTTCTGGTTTCCTGGCCACAAACCTTGGCCGCAAGAAGTCGCTTATAATCGCGGGCATCCTTTTCTTCATCTCCGCTCTGGGGTCTATGGATCCTGAGTTCCTGTTCTTCAATTATGGTGAGCCTAAGTTCTCGCTGCTCATCATGTTCAACATCTACCGTGTCATTGGCGGTATCGGCGTAGGACTTGCTTCTGCTATCTGCCCGATGTATATCGGAGAGGTGGCGCCGTCGAACATTCGAGGCATGCTCGTTTCTTGGAACCAGTTTGCCATCATCTTCGGCCAGCTTGTCGTTTATTTCGTGAACTTCTTCATCCTGGGCGACCATATCCAGCCGTTAGTTGAGGAGATGGGCAAGGGCATTGCCGCCATCACCCCGGCTGCACAATGGACTGTCACCACCGGATGGCGATATATGTTCGGTTCGGAGGCAGTGCCTGCAGGACTCTTCGCCCTGCTCATCTGCTTCGTGCCTGAGACACCGCGTTACCTCGTTTCAATTGGCCAAGACGAGAAGGCTCTTGGTATCCTGTCGAAAATCAACGGCTCGGGCAAGGCTCAGCAGATTCTGCAGGACATCAAGGACACTATGGTTGTGAAGACAGAGAAGCTGATGACCTACGGCTTCATGTGCATCTTCATCGGTATCATGCTCAGCGTGTTCCAGCAGGCTGTGGGTATCAATGCTGTGCTCTACTATGCTCCGCGCATCTTCGGTGATATGGGTATGGATAACCCGATGATTCTTACCGTGTTCATGGGTATCATCAACATCTCGTTCACGCTTGTGGCTGTGTTCACCGTGGAGAAATGGGGACGCAAGCCGTTGCTTATCTGTGGCTCGCTCGGTATGGCTCTGGGTGCTTTCGGCGTGGCCCTCACCTTCGGTAACGAGAGTCTTGCGCTCGTAACAGCTGCGTCGCTGCTCGTCTACAGCGCCTCGTTCATGTTCTCTTGGGGACCAATCACATGGGTGCTCATCGCGGAAATCTTCCCCAACACCATTCGTGGCGGTGCCGTTGCAATCGCCGTGGCATTCCAGTGGATTTTCAACTTCATCGTGTCAAGCACCTTCGTGCCGATGTTCAACATGCACCTCACCGAGGGCGATGACTTCGGTCACTGGTTCACATACGGTCTCTACGGCATCATCTGCGTCATTGCAGCCATCTTCGTTTGGCGCCTTGTGCCTGAGACAAAGGGCAAGACTCTCGAGGATATGACCGCCCTCTGGCGCAACCGCATGAAGAAATAACAGACTTCATTTCATAAGGGAGTTACATAACATACAACCCCCATCCCTATCAATCCCTGCACATGTAGCGGAGAGACAGGGACGGGGGTGCTTTTTTCAAGACGCCTGTTTGTTTTTCTAAATGAAATTCATATCTTTGCACCGAATTTTATGACTTTCAGACAGAATTCTTTAGGATGAAATATCTTAATTTGGCGCTTCTCGTTCTCGTTGTCCTTGTTTCAAGAGGGGAACCGGCACAACACGCAGACAAAAGAGTGGCAGAACTTGTCAACTCTGAGCAATGGTTTGCGCTCGAACAGGAATATCCTGCTTTGAAAGACTCTATCCATTCCGACTTCATGAAACTGGTGGCAGAGGCTATGATTGGATGGAAGTTCAATCGAAAGGACGATGCCCTGGATGCTGTGGAGAAGTTACTGAGCAAGCATCAAACAGAGATTGGAAGTCAGGCAGCGACTAACTTCGCAATGATGAGGCTTAGGCTGCTGGGTGAGCTGGGAAGATATGCCGAGGCGGCAGACGGTGCCAAGAAGTTGCTCAGTCAGTTGAGCGATGCTGGTCCTGGCGGTTTGGAGACATTGCGGTCGGTGTACGCTCAGTATAATTCCTTGCGCGACATCCCGCCGATGTCTATTAGCCGTCCAAATAGGGATGCATACGTCCCGTTTACGGTTCAGGGATTCAGAGCACCGAGCAGAGAGTCGTGGATGATGCCTGGCAGGACGGGATTTCAAGGCTATCTGATGACCATTCCCGTTACGGTTCACGGCAAGCAGTTGCCTTTCATCTTCGATACTGGGGCCAGCAGCACATTCATCATGGAGAAAACGGCGAGAGACTTAGGGCTCCGCATATTGCCCGACACCATTATTCTCAATGGCAACCAGAAAGGCTTAAGGGCCTACATCGACAGCCTTCAGGTGGGAGAGGTCACCGTTCGCAACATGATTGCCTATGTCGGTCTGCCTAATGCGTTGGATGGTGTTGTCAGCGGCATTGAAGCCGTGCTGGGAATGGATTTCATTAATGCCATCGGAGAGACGCAGATATTGTTTGACGAGTGGCAGTTGAAGTTCCCTTACGTGCAGACACCGATGCCCGCAACGGGGAGAAACCTCACAAACGACATGTTGATGAAGGCTACGAAGGATGGTCACATGCTTCAGTTCACTCTCGATACGGGCGATACAACGGCTGAATTGTACGCCGCTTATTATGAAAAGTTCCGCAAAGAAGTAGAGGCTGATGCCGTGCGTGACCGCATCACCAAGGGCAGTTACGGCAATGTCTCCACCATCGAGACGCTGTTCCTTAATAACGGAGTGTCTTTCAAGGTGGGTTCCACACCTGTCAACATCGACGAGATATACCTTCTGCCAAAATCGGACGACCGTTTGCACCATCATGACGGGCGCATGGGGATGGACTTGATTCGCCGTTTCCGCAAGACAACCATCAACCTTCGGGATATGTTCGTGAAGTTTGAGGAGTGAAAAGGTGCTTTGTCGCTTATTAATAAGTGGTGATAATAATAAAAATCCCCGCTCTTCGGTGTGAAGGGCGGGGTTTTTCTTGAAGCCTTTCGGCGTGAATGCCTTAGATTATCGACGAAGACCAAGTGCCTTAACGATGGCACGGTAGCGAGTGATGTCGCGTTCCTTCAGATAATCGAGCAATGCACGACGCTTACCTACCAGCTTTGTCAGAGAACGTGCGGTAGTATGATCTTTACGGTTCTGCTTCAGATGCTCCGTCAAGTGGGAAATACGGTATGAGAACAATGCTATCTGGCTCTCAGCTGAACCAGTATCAGTGTTAGACTTTCCGTACTGTCCAAAGATCTCTTCTTTCTTTGCTTTGTCTAAGTACATAGCGATTAATAATGTGAATGAATTAAACTAAAATTTGAAAATCGGGTGCAAAGGTACTGCTTTTTATTTTAACTGCCAAACTTTTGCCAGCTATTTTTGCATGAATCTTTAAGTTGCGCCGTTTTTCTTGCCGTCAACTCCTGCTTATTTGCAATCCATTGGTGCTCAGAGTCATATCCACGAAGCGTGCGTTTTCGCTCTTGTGGCTGGCCGTGATTATCTGCTTTATCCTTGCGGCTGCCTCGGGGTCTTTGGCAATCATATAGAGATAGCCGCCACCGCCAGCACCTGGCAGTTTATAACCGAGACAAAGGTCATCAACCATCGATGTCAGACGAGCTACCTCTTCGGGGTTGGTGCCGCTGTCAAGTGCCTGGTTTTGTGCCCAAGTCTTGCGTATCAGCGTGCCCATCAGGTTGAAATCGTTGCGAAGAATAGCTTCGCTCATGTCTTCCGCTTGTTGCTTCATTTGCCTCAGGAGAGCCAGTTGCTCGTGCTGGTTGAGGAACATTCGGCGCACTATCTCAGACAAGATGCTCTTCGCGGTGCGCGTGATGCCTGTATAATATAATAGGTGGCAGGCGTGATATTCGGGTTGTGTGTAAATGGTGTCGGGCAGCCAACTAACCGATGGCGATTGCATGAAACCGCTCTCCGTGCGCAATAGTTTCACGCCATGAAGCAATCCGCCGAACTGGTCTTGCCATCCCCCGCCCGTAGTGAGCAGTTGTTCCAGCGCTAGTGTGCGTGTGCCAATCTCGTTCTTGTCCCATGCAAGCGAGCAGAAATCGTTGAGCGCTCCGAGAACGGTGGCCGCGAGGATTGAACTTGTACCCAATCCGCTGCCCGCAGGGATAGCAGAGAACATCGTGAGTTCTATTCCGCTACCGAAATCTTCGAGTTGTTCGCGTAGAGAGGCGTATGGTGTTTGTGAGTATTCGGGCAGGAATCCCGCCAGTGCCAGTGCTGCCTTGGGTATCGAGAACGGACTTCCCACACGGTTGAACATGGCCAGTTGCTCGTAGGTCTCTACCTTCTCGGCGGCTCCGAGGTCGATGCTTCGCAACACGATATGCGGTTCTTTCGACGGGCGGATGTATGCTTGCAAAGGTGGCTGACCGTTAAGCTCTATAGCAAGGTTTACCACCGCCCCGCCTTCTATCAGACAATAGGGTGGAGTGTCGGTCCATCCGCCAGCGATATCTATGCGCACTGGCGATCTTCCCCATACTATCTGGTCGTGGCAAACCGCCATTTTCGGCTGTTGCTTGTCCTGCAGAACGCTGTCAAGAATGCCGTTGCTGAGCAATCTGAAGGCATTTCTCTCATATTCGTCAAATGTTTTGTTTTGCTTGCGAAGAACCTCAGAGCGGAACATACTATCGCTAATTCGCTTCGTTAGAGGCGCTTCTTCTTTGAGTGGCAACGGTATCATGATATTCTCGTCGGCATAATGTTGAGCCGCGTCTGACAAGTCCAGCTGGTAGAACACGCTATGTTCGTGGTTACGAGCCAGTTGCATCCAGTTTTCCCTTTGGAACATTTGACGTTGTTCGGTGAGCCGTTTGAGGTTGGCATAGGCGGAAATTTCATCAGCGCTAAGTCGCTTACTGTCAAGCCATATCGCTCTTCCGCCCATCAGCTCCGTATGTCCGAGCATCCACCGCAATACGAGTCCCATGTCGCGAACATTATCAACCACAGGAAAGATGCGTGCCGATTGCAGGTCTTCTTTTCCTTCGATGTCGTTTATTTCGATATCTCTTTCCTTTGTCCATTCGGCAAATGGCTTGCCTATGAATGTGACATTAGGGTCGCTGAGAGCACCACGGAATCGGTCGTCATAACCGTATGGCCGCACGGCATAACCGTTTTCGCCTATCGGAACGATGTCTATGCACTGGCCTTCGTCAAGAGTGATGTCCCAATTGTTCTCCGGCACGCCTGTGATAAAGTTTTTCTTAGCCAATTGCCACTTAAGTCCCACCCAGCTGTTCTCTATCCACAAGTTTTTGTTTGCTTCGGTTATAGAGGTTTCGGTGAATGAGTTCTGCACGAACATCGCAGGGTGTGGCTTGCGCGAGCGATGCATTATGCGCCTCTGGTCGGCAACAAGGTTTTGTACGGCGAGCGTAGATGAAAGAACCTCGTGTGTCGTTCCGTAATGGTAGAACTCTCCTCCTGGCAGAGGAAGTATCACCACCGAGAGTTTGCTTATTTCCTCATCTTCTATTGTAGGCTTCGTTCCGAGACATCGACCGAAGTCGGTGTACATGTCATAGTTCCTGATGCTATCGGCCGAAATGGTGTCGCTGGTCATACTTTTCTTCATTAGCAACTTTACCGCACGGTCGCTCAACAACCAAATTCCTATATCAGTAAGGTAGTAATGTGTCTGTTGAAGTTTCGCCAAAGTGTCTAGTGAGGGTTTCTGTAACATACACTCCATTTTGTCGGGCGAATGATGTGAAGAAACAAATACTCCGTGGTCTTTCGCAATGTCTGCATCGAGCCAAAGCCCATAACATACAATATCGGCCTCAGGAATAGGTTGCAGGGGTTGTGTAGAGCGTATTAGCACGTCGCCGCTCACTATCATTGTGTGAATGTTTTCGGGTGCTTTCTCCATTATCTGCTGGTAGAGTGGCACCTGAAGGTCGAGCAATGACTGGCCGAGTCGTTGTCCTCGTTCCCATCGGAACACAGGAATCGGCGTAAGAATCTTTCCTGATGGTGCGTATGCTGGCAATCGTCGGCTCTGTCCTCCGGCATGAAGCAGCAGACGTTTCTCGCTTCCTAACCATTCGTCGAACGACTTTCCATCGCGTTTTTCTTTGTTTTCGCTTCTATAAGCCTCGTACAACAGCCATGTTGTTCCGCCTCCCGAACCCAGTTTCTTGCCCACAGGGTCGTTAGTGCAGAACCACTCCTTCGAGTCAAGTCCTGTGATGTCGTGAAAGCAGTTTGTAAGGTTTGGCGGTAGAGATAGTAGTTTTTTCATCTCCATTAATTTAAAATAAGCAAGGGCAAAGTTACTAATTATTCCGCAATATTGTAAATTATTCACGGAAAATTCTTACCTTTGCATCACTAAATTACATCTATCAATACCTATGACTACTAAAAAAGATGGAATGCTAAGGCATAATGGGGTAAGTTTCTTGCTGCCATTCGCTATGATTACCATTTGTTTTGCAATGTGGGGCTTTGCCAACGACATCACGAACCCGATGGTGAAGGCTTTCTCCAAGATTTTCCGCATGAGCGTCACCGAAGGCGCTCTGGTGCAGGTTGCCTTCTACGGCGGTTATTTCTGCATGGCCTTCCCAGCCGCTATGTTCATCCGCAAGTTCAGCTATAAGTCGGGTGTGCTGATGGGTCTCGGACTCTATGCCACGGGAGCGCTGCTCTTCTTCCCGGCCAAGATGGTGGGCGTGTATGGCTGTTTCCTTATTGCCTATTTCATAATGACCTGCGGGCTCTCTTTCCTCGAGACTTCCTGCAATCCCTACATCCTAACGATGGGCTCCGAGGAAACCTCCACGCGACGATTGAACATGGCCCAGTGCTTCAATCCCTGCGGTTCCATCATAGGCATGTACGTTGCCATGAACTTCATCCAGGCGCGGCTTAATCCCATGTCGTCGGACGAGCGTGCCAATCTGTCTGGTGAACAGTTTGATGCGATGAAGGAAGCCGACCTCTCGGTACTCATCTCGCCCTATCTGGCCATCGGACTGGTCATCGTGGCCTTATTCATCATCATCTTGCTCACCAAGATGCCGAAGAACGGCGACCAGAACAAGGAGATTCATTTCTTGCCTACGCTGAAGCGCATCTTCTCGTTGAAATACTATCGTGAAGGAGTCATTGCCCAGTTCTTCTACGTCGGCGCCCAGATTATGTGCTGGACGTTCATCATCCAGTACGGTACTCGCGTGTTCATGGCCGAAGGCATGGGCGAGCAGGCTGCTGAAGTACTCTCCCAGCGCTTTAACATTGTCGCCATGCTGATTTTCATCTGCTCGCGCTTTGTGGCCACCTACCTGATGAAATACGTCAATCCTGCACGTCTTTTGGCAGCCTTTGCCATCGGCGGCATGATCTGCACGCTGGGCGTCATTGTCTTCCAGAATCGTCTCGGTATGTATTGCCTGGTGGCCACCAGCGGTTGTATGTCGCTCATGTTCCCCACCATCTACGGCATTGCTCTGAAGGGTCTCGGCGATGATGCTAAGTTCGGTGCTGCCGGACTCATCATGGCCATCCTCGGCGGAAGCGTGTTGCCTCCGTTCCAGGCCGCCATCATCGACATGGGCACGGTGTTCGGTTCATTCCCCGCCACCAACGCCTCGTTCATCCTGCCATTCATCTGCTTTGCAATCATCGCTATCTATGGATGGCGTACCTTCGTCAGACTGAAGGTTTGATGTGTATTTGCCCGAAAGTCCTTTATTCAATTTGCGAAAGGTGCTTGTTTGAGTTGCAAAATATGGCTAATCGCACGGTAAAAGACGGCTAATTAGATAATGAAAGATGCCCTTTCAGAATGTGAAAGGGCATCTTTCGTATTATTATCAGATATCTATTGTCTGTCAGGCCTTTGCTTCTTGCGGTGCTGACTTACGTTTTCTATACTCCAAAAAGATGCCGACGGCAATGACGATGAAGAGCACCGCGTATGCGATGTATGCCACCGTTTCGGTATTGTTCACGGACTTCGGCTCGAACACCAGTTCCACCTTATGGTTGCCAGCAGGCATCTGGAGAGCGCGGAGAATGTAGTCGGCACGTCCAACCTCAGCAGGCTTGCCGTCGATTGTTGCAGTCCAACCAGGATAATAAACCTCGGAGAACACCACAATACCGCCCGTTTCCGACTTCACATCGTATGTCAGACGATTCGGCTTGTATGAGGTGATAGTCACCGTTGCTTCGCCTGTCTGTTCCTTCGATTGTCCCAGCGCTTGCTCGAACTTCTTGTCGGCCACTGCTTCATGGCGAAGGTTGAGTTTTCCTATGCCTTCCATCTCGCCGTTAGCATTGTCGGCGTATGTTATTTTGTCAACAAACCATCCGTTGCCGTATCCGTATGGATTCTTTACAGGTGCCGTCTGACCGCCCTGAACAGGCATGATGAAATAGCGAGTATTCAGCATGTTGAGCACCGGGAACAGGCTGTCGCCGTTCAGTTTAGTCATGTCGCCCATAGCATCGGCTATCGCTGGCATTGTGGCTTGCATCTGCGGAGCGATGTAGTTCTCAATCAACTCCTGATAACGGCGCAATTTTGCGGCGTGATAACCACCGATGCTCTTATGATAATAAGATGTGTTGTTCTCGTTGAACGTGTTTGTAGCGAAGTTCAGCACACGGAAATTGCCCAGCGAAGTCTTGTCGCTCAGTATCTGCTCGTCGGTTTGTGTCATTTCTATTGGCGCCTCGCGCTCCGACTCACTCACAAACATGTCGTTGTTAAGGTAGCGCTTGTCCACCTGCCAAAGGTCGAAGAGACAGAGCACAAGCAATGCGATTGTCATCACGGTGGCATTGAGTTTCTTTGCTTTGAACAACAAGAGAATCAGCGTTCCCACAACAATGATGAAGAACGAGCGCCAGCAGTCGGCCGTGAACATTGCCATTCGCATCTCGCGGAGGTTAGGAAGCAGAGCGTCGAGAGCCTCCTTCGGGAAACTGGCCAGCGCCTTGTATTCTGCCGATGATATGAAGTCGCTGAAGAAGAGGGTTGGAGCGAGTGCGAAGAGGAGGCATGCTCCTGCTGTCAGAGCGAAGCTCACGATTACCCATTTCATTTTCTTGCTCAGCGTCTCCGGCTCGTCTACGAGTTTCTTCAATGCCAACATTGCGAGCAACGGAATGGTAAACTCGGCGATAACGAGTATCGAAGCCACCGTTCGGAACTTGGAGTACATCGGGAAGTGGTCAATGAAGAAATCGGTGAACGGCATGAAATTATGTCCCCACGACAACAATATAGAGAGAATAGTGGCTGCCAGCAACGCCCATTTCACGGGACCTTTCACGATGAAAAGCCCGAGAATGAATAGCATCAGCACAAAAGCGCCCACATAGACAGGTCCGCTTGTGCCTGGCTGTTCGCCCCAGTACTGCGGTATTTGCTGGTAAAGTTCATAGAACTGGCTGTCGGCGTGGTCCATTGCCGTTTGGTTGTGTGACAAAGGAATGCTTGCGCCGCCCTTTGTGTTCGGTATCAGCAAGGTCCATGTCTCATCGATTCCGTAACTCCATTGCGTGATATAGTCGCGGCCCAGTCCGCTATCAGTTTGGTCGGCTGATTGTGTTTTCGCCAGTTCGCTCTTTCCACGCATCGACTCGTTTTGATACTGCCATGTGTGGTAAAGGTTGGAGAGGTTGATGCATATGCCAATCAATGCAGCCACAAGGCATATTCCCGTGGCCTTCAGGAATCGGCTCAGTTGTTTCTCGCGTATGGCTTCCACGAGGAAAGCTATGACGAGGAAGGCGATGATGAACAGATAGTAGTAGGTCATCTGCACATGGTTTGCCTTCACCTCGAATGCCGTGAATATCGCCGTGACGATGAAACCCCAAAGGAATTTGCCACGATAGGCGAGCACGATGCCCGCAATCATCGGCGGCAGATAGGCCAATGCCATCACTTTCCAAAGGTGGCCGGCGGCTATGATGATGAGGAAATAACTGCTGAAAGCCCATATCACGGCTCCCAGTGCTGCCATCCACTGGCGGAAATCGAACGCGCGCAGAAGGATATAGAATCCCAGCAGGTAGGCGAAGATGAGCCACACGTTCTCGGGCAGCCACAGGTGGTAGGCATTAATCGCCTGGTTCAGTCCGTCGGTACTGTTGTATGACGGTGCAATCTGATATGTTGGCATTCCGCTGAAGGCCGAGTTTGTCCATCGCGAATGCTCTCCCGTTTGCTCGTAATACTCCGTCAGTTCGTGTCCAAGTCCCTTTCCCGCCGATGAGTCGTGGCGGTAGAGAATCTTTCCCTCGATGTCTGCGGGGAAGAAATATGCGAACGAGATTATCACAAACAACACCAGGACGATGATGTCTAGCAAATATTTTTTCAGTATTTTCATCACTCTCTTTTTGATAAATATGTCTTTTCGACCGCAAAATTAAACATTTTTCCCGAGATAATGGCCCTGTAGTGGAAAAAATAACTATCTTTGAGATGTTTTCTCGATGATAGGCTGCACCTTATCAATAAAAATAAATCGTTATTTATTTTGTATTGTATTCGGTTTGCACTATCTTTGAGCCACTTACTCGAAGATAGGCTGCACCTCAACAATAAAAATAAATCGTTATTTATTTTGTATTGTATTCGGTTTGCACTATCTTTGCAGCAAACTTTTATGTTATGAGAATAGGTGTAATAGTTGCAATGGAGAAGGAACTGGTGCAATTGCGCGGTCTTCTCAAAGATGAAAGAATAGAGAAGAGGGGTGTTATGGACTTCTTCCTTGGCACCATCGGAAACAACGAGATTGTCTTGGAACAGTGCGGAATAGGCAAGGTGAAC
This sequence comes from uncultured Prevotellaceae bacterium, assembly GCA_900315095.1. Classification (GTDB taxonomy): domain Bacteria; phylum Bacteroidota; class Bacteroidia; order Bacteroidales; family Bacteroidaceae; genus Prevotella. The sequence continues at coordinate 83,208 of OMXS01000015.1, forward strand.
TCTGCCATCGGTGCTGTCGAGATGATAGATGAGTACCATCCAGAGCTCATCATATCTACAGGTGTAGCAGGAGGAGCATCCACCGAGCTTAACATAACTGAGGTTGTGGTTGCTCGCGAGTGTGTTTATCACGATGCATATTGCGGAAAGGATTGCGAGTACGGGCAGCTTCTGGGCATGCCTGCACGCTTTGCCGCTCCGTCGGAACTTGTTGGCAAGGCGTTGTCGCTGAACGATTTAGACAGTGGCTTGCCTCATATTCACGCTGGACTTACGGTTAGCGGCGAGTGGTTTGTAGACACCAAGGAGAAGATGCGCAGCATTCTCGACCACTTCCCCGAGGCAATGGCGGTTGACATGGAGAGTTGCTCCATCGCCCAGACCTGTCACATATATGGCGTGCCGTTCATCTCGTTCCGCATCATTAGCGACATTCCGCTGAAGGATGTCGATGCTGCTATGTATTTCCATTTCTGGGAGCGCATTGCGAATGGCTCCTTTGGAGTTACAAAAGCATTCTTGGAGAGAATTTGAGTATTGAGGAGTTAGGGATTAACTCCTCTTTTTTTTTATAATAGAAGGGTAAAGGAAAGTCTGAATAACGCCTCGAATGAACATGTAACACATGAAGGCGAACCACAATCCGTGATTGCCGAGAGGTTTCGCGGCGATGAAATATACTATGAAAAATGTTGCGGCGGCAACGAACATCGACAGAAGCATCTGACGAGAGGCGGTGAGTCCGATGAAAATGCCGTCCCACATGAATGCCGCAACACTACAGAAAGGCACAAGATAAGCCCACCACACATAACTTGTGGAGGCTTCCACCACCGAGGGTTCGTCGGTGAGGAGTCGCAGGAAGTGCTTACCGCCCGCGATGTAAGTCACGGTGAATGCCACCGCTGTAATCATTCCCCAGAAGAAGATGCGGCGAACCGTTGTTCGCAAGGCATCGTTATCGCCTGCGCCATAGAATTTTCCGCTCAATGCCTCGCCAGCATTGGCAAAGCCGTCCATGATATAACTCACGAGAAGATACAGCTGCATGAGCAATGTGTTCACCGCCAGCACCACCTCGCCTTGCCAAGAGCCTGCACTGGTGAAGAACATCATGACACACACCATGCACAACGTGCGAAGGAAAATGTCGCGGTTGATGCGGAAAAAGGCTTTGTAGGTGATGGGGGAGAGGGGAGGTTTGAGGGTTGATGGTTGAGGGTTGATGGTTGAGGGTTGATGGTTGAGGGTTGAGGGTTGATGGTTGATGGTTGAGCGATGGGTGTAGAGGGGTGATGGCGATAGGTAGTATCTTAACGGTTGTATGTCCTCGGTGATTGGGTTTTTGCCGAAATAGTTGTGCCAGCATAGGAAGCAGCCCATGAGGAATCCGCACCATTGTGCAATGAGCGTACCTGATGCAACGCCTTCAACGCGCATGCCTAAGCCGAAGACCAGCACCAGCGAAACGAGAATGTTAACCACGTTCTGCGTTATGGCAATCATCATAGGTATCTTGGAGTTTTGCATGCCGATGAACCATCCCGTCAGGGCGAAGAGGCCGAGCGTGGCGGGCGCTCCCCATATACATATATTATAATAGGTGACTGTCAGCTGGCGTACCTCTTCGGTGGGCTGCATTATCAGCAAACCAAGTTCGCGCAGGGGAATCTGCAACACCAGCAACATCACGGCAATGGCAAAGGCGATGGCAATGCTCCGTGCCAGCATGCGAATGATGTTGTCGGAGTCTCCGCGTCCTAACGATTGCGATGTTAGTCCGCTCGTTCCCATGCGAAGGAATGCGAAGATCCAGTAGATGATGTTAAACAGCATACCTCCCAAGGCGATTGCCCCGATGTACGAGGCGGCGCCCAGGTGCCCTGTGATGGCAACGTCGACAAGTCCCAGCAGGGGCACGGTGATGTTGCTCACGATGCTGGGCACGGCGATGTCGAGAATCTGCTTGTCTGTCTTCTTCATGTTCCTTTAAAAAATCCCCGGGGGCTTGGTGCTCTCGGGGATTATCATTTATCTTGTCTATGCGTCTTTCATCGCTTTCTTTCTCTGGTCGTGGTCGAGTATAATCTTGCGCATGCGCATCGATTTTGGCGTCACTTCGACGTACTCGTCTTCCTTGATGTACTCCAGACATTCCTCAAGGCTCATCACCGTCTTCGGTATCACACGTGCTTTTTCATCGCTTCCCGATGCACGCACGTTGGTGAGTTGCTTGGTCTTTGTGACGTTGATTACGAGGTCGTTGTCATGAACATGCTCGCCAACCACCTGACCAGCATACACCTCCTCGCCCGGGTCGATGAAGAACTTGCCGCGGTCTTGCAGCTTGTCGATAGAGTAGGCCACTGCCGTTCCTGTCTCCATTGCAATCATCGAGCCGTTGATGCGGCGTGTGATGTCGCCTTTGTACGGCTGGTATTCCTTGTATCGGTGAGCCATTATCGCCTCTCCCTGGCTTGCGGTGAGCACGTTGGTGCGCAGGCCTATGATGCCTCTCGAAGGTATGTCGAACTCGATGTTCACGCGTTCTGCCTGACTTTCCATTGAGGTCATCTCGCCCTTGCGCTTTGTCACCATGTCAATCATCTTCGAGGCGAATTCCTCGGGCACGTTGATTGTTAGCTCCTCGATAGGCTCGCAACGAACACCGTCAATTTCTTTATATATCACTTGCGGCTGGCCCACCTCCAATTCGTAGCCCTCGCGGCGCATTGTCTCGATGAGAACGGAGAGGTGCAGCACACCGCGGCCGCTGACAATCCACGAGTCGGTGGAGTCTTCGAAAGGCTCAACCCTCAGCGCGAGGTTCTTCTCCAGTTCCTTCTGCAGGCGGTCGTTGATATGTCTTGATGTGCAGTATTTGCCTTCCTTGCCGAAGAATGGCGAGTCGTTGATGGTGAAGAGCATCGACATTGTGGGCTCGTCGATGGCTATTGGCGGCAGTGCCTCGGGGTTCTCGAAGTCGCATATGGTGTCGCCAATCTCGAAGTGCTCCAGTCCTATCACGGCACAGATGTCTCCCGAGCTCACCTCGTCGGTCTTCACATGTCCCATACCCTCGAAGGTGTGCAGTTCCTTAATCTTTGTTTTCTCTATCGAGCCGTCACGATGAGCGATGCTGATGTTCATTCCGCTCCGCAATGTGCCGCGGTGAACGCGTCCCACGGCGATGCGTCCGGTGTATGAAGAGTAGTCGAGACTTGTTATCAGCATCTGCGGAGTGCCCTCCAGCCGTTCCGGTCCTGGTATCACCTCAATGATTTTGTCCAGCAGGTATGTGATGTCCTCGGTGGGCTTAGAGTAGTCTTCGCCCATCCATCCGTTCTTTGCCGAGCCATAGACAACAGGGAAGTCCAGTTGGTCTTCGGTGGCATCGAGCGAGAACATCAAGTCGAACACCATCTCGTAAACCTCCTCAGGACGGCAGTTAGGCTTGTCCACCTTGTTCACCACAACGATAGGCTTCAGACCTATCTGCAATGCCTTTTGCAGCACGAAACGCGTCTGCGGCATCGGTCCCTCGAAAGCATCTACGAGCAGCAGGCAGCCGTCTGCCATGTTGAGCACGCGCTCCACCTCGCCGCCGAAGTCAGAGTGCCCCGGAGTGTCGATGATGTTAATCTTAACGCCTTTGTAGTTTATCGAAACGTTTTTCGACAGAATTGTTATCCCTCGCTCGCGTTCCAGGTCATTGCTGTCCAGCACCTGGTCGCTAAGGTTCTGCCCTTCGCGGAACAAGTGTCCTGCCAGCATCATTTTATCTACGAGTGTTGTCTTTCCGTGGTCAACGTGAGCGATAATCGCAATGTTCCTAATGTCTTGCATTCTTCTCTTTCTCTTTAAATCGGGTGCAAAGTTACGGAAAGTCGAGAGCATAACAAAAGAAATTCTTTCTTTTTTTTGCCGAGATGCAGAATTCGAACATGTTTCGCTTGCTCAGAGCAAGAAGTTCGCCATTTTAACGGCAAAGTTTACGGAAAACTGGAAACAACGCCGAATTGCGGCATCGTATATTTCCTCGCATGTCAATGAACGCTTTTTCGCCTGTCGGGCGATTGATGCACCTCTCTCGGTGCCGTATGTATACCATTGGGCGATGAATGGTATATGTTTGAGGGGGCGGAAGGTATATGTTTCGAGCGCCGGCCGGTATATTATAAGGCGGCGAAAGGTATATGTTTCGGGGAGTATGGCCGGGAGCGGTTCGGCATCTCCTCGCGGGAGGCATGGTGGGGGATTTGCTTTTACAAAGTTACAAAATAATTTTCATTTCTCCAAATTTCGCTTGGCTGAAACTGGCGAAAATCCACCAAGGAACCGCCCTTGAACTCTTAAAAAATATTAAATTTGCGATGACTCACACGATGCCAGTACATTGCGCGATTACGTATCGTAGAGTTTCAAGAAAATTGCGAGGCGGAGTGTTACGCTGTTACGGTGTTACAGTTGTCGGAAAGAGTATTCCTATACCCAAATTCCTCTTTATATTTATATATATTATAATATATATAAATATAAGTATTACTTTTGATTTTTGTGCCATCTTTTTTGGAACTGTAACACTGCAACACTGCAACACATCGTGTGCTATTCTGCCGAATTGCACGTTTTACTGGATGAGTGTTTATGTCAAAAATGGTTTGAGTTATGTGCTTCATCCTCTGATTCTTGCTAACTCGCTAACAACATGGGAGTTATAAGAAAATTAAAAATATTTAACAATTATACTATGGTTTCTTAACGGATTTTCACAAGTTGCGGATGGGTGTTTTTTGGCAATCTAGAAAATATTTTGTATCTTTGCAATACAAACGTCGGGATGACGCAAAGGGGGCGGAAACTTGCTGGGACAGCGGGGACAATCTGGGGGCGAATAGATTTTGTGGCCAATGCGGCCCCTTAAGGCTCTACGTGATTTGTCGAAACAAAAATCATGGTTATTGCAGAAACAATGAAATCTTTTTCTTATCTTTGCAACGAGAAAAACAACAGATTATGTTTACATACAAATACCCACGGCCTGCCGTGACTGCCGATTGCGTGGTGTTCGCGCAGGTGAAAGACCAAGTGAAAGTGTTGCTCATAGAGCGCGGCGACGAGCCGTGCAAGGGAATGTGGGCCATTCCCGGAGGGTTCATGAATATGGACGAGACGGCCGAAGAGGCTGCTGTCAGAGAACTCAAGGAGGAAACCGGAATAGAACTGACGAAGGTGGAGCAGATAGGCGCTTTCAGCAAGGTCGACCGCGACCCGCGAGGCAGGGTGATAACGGTGGCGTTCTACGCCGTTATAGGCAAGGCGGTGAAAGCGGTTGGACAGGACGATGCAAGGCGAGCCAAGTGGTTCCCCCTGACCAAACTGCCTGCCCTTGCCTTCGACCATGCAGAGATTCTGGCCTCCGCCAAGCGTCTGGCATTCAAGACCGAAGCGCCCAACGCCAATGTGTTCTATCACTAAATTACTTGCCATCCCCAAATAATGAATATGGAATTCAGGACAAAGATAGACATCGAGCGTTCGGCAAGTCAGATAGCGCCCTGTGCGAGGATGCTGTTCGTGGGCAGTTGCTTTGCCGACAGCATTGGCAAGCGCTTCGAGGAAGAGCGGTTTCCGGTGACGGTGAACCCCTTCGGCACTATGTATAACCCTGTGAGCGTGTGGCACACGGTGGAGAAGGTGCTGGCGAACGGCGATGCCGGAGAGAAGACGGAATGGGTGTTCATAACCCTTGGCACCAACCACATATATATATTAAAGGAGACGGGCGAGGTGGTGGACAACTGTCAGAAACGCCCGCAGCGGCTGTTCGAGGAGCGCGCTATGACGGTTGATGAGTGTGCCCAGTGGCTGCAGCGCTCGGTGGATGCGCTGACGGCACGAGATGCCGAGACACACATCGTTTTCACCGTGAGCCCCATCCGCTATCGCAAGTACGGCTACCACGAGAGCCAGTTGTCCAAGGCGACGTTGCTGCTGGCGGTGGACAAGGTTCTCGAGCAGAACAAGCAGAAGGGCACGCTAAGTTATTTCCCCGCCTACGAGATTGTGAACGACGAACTACGCGACTACCGGTTCTATGCCGAAGACATGATTCACCCCTCCGGCCAGGCGGTGGAGTATATCTGGGAACGCCTTGTTGACACCTATTTCTCTGACGATGCGAAGCATTATCTCGAGGAGTGGCGACCGCTGAAAGAGGCACTTGGCCATCGCCCTTTCAATGCCGAGAGTGAGGAATATCGACTTTTTATGCAAAAAACACGGGAAAAGATAGCGGCGTTATCAAAAAAATATCCTAATTTTGCAGAACTTATATAAGATAGGTTTTAGGAGTTAGCTCCAAAAATTAGAAGAAAATGTATTCAATAGTAAAAGTAACGACTCTCATAGGAGCCCGCAGATATGGAGAGGCAGATGCAAACATCGGGTGGCTGCTGACCGACAGCCGAAGCCTGTGTTTCCCCGAGGCAACGCTGTTCTTCGCCATCAAGACAGACAGAAACGACGGTCATAAATACATTGACGACCTGTATCGTAGCGGAGTGCGCAACTTCGTGATAGAGAAGCTGCCCGAGGAATATGCCGTGATTTATCCCGACGCCAATTTCCTCATGGTGCCCTCAACGCTGAAAGCATTGCAACGGCTGGCCGAGAGACACCGCGACGAGTTCGACATCCCCATCATAGGCATCACGGGAAGCAACGGAAAGACCATCGTGAAGGAGTGGCTCTACCAACTGCTGATGCCCACGCGAGTGGTGACACGAAGCCCTCGCTCGTACAACTCACAGATAGGCGTGCCCCTGTCGGTGTGGCTTCTTGACGAGCGCACCGAGATAGGACTCTTCGAGGCTGGCATAAGCATGCCGGGAGAGATGGCAGCGCTAAGCGGCATCATTCAGCCAACGATAGGCATCATCACGAACATCGGCCAGGCACATCAGGAGAATTTCGGCTCGATGGACGAGAAATGCCGAGAGAAGATGCGGCTATTCCATGATGCTAAGGTGGTGTTCTATAATGCCGACGACGAGACGATAAAGGCGAACATCGGAATGCTGAAGTGCGAGAAGGTGCCTTTCCATCCATACGAGGGCGAGATGCCTTTCATCGACCGCGCATCGAAAGAGAATGCCGGAGCTTGTGCCGCGGTGGCTCGTTACTTGGGACTCACCGACAAGGAGATTGCCGACGGCATGCGGAGACTTGAGCCAGTAGCAATGAGACTTGAGGTGAAGCAGGGACAGCACGGGTGCATCCTGATTAACGACTCGTACAACTCAGACATCAACTCGCTCGACATCGCTCTCGACTTCATGCAACGCCGCCAGGACACCAGTCACGGAGGACAATTGCCAGAGACGCTGATTCTGAGTGATATCTACCAGAGCGGAGTGGCGCAAGAGACATTATACGGAGAGGTGTCAACACTCGTCAAGGAGCGCGGAGTGCAGAAGATTATAGGCATCGGAGAGCAGATAAGCCAGCAGAAAGACGTTTTCGACATCGCCGAGAAATACTTCTTCGAGAGCACTTCCGACTTCATCGACAGCGAGGTGTTCGATAATCTGCATGACGAGATAATACTCATCAAGGGTGCCAGAAAGTTCGGTTTCGACCATATCACCGAACTCCTGGAGCAGAAAGTGCACGAGACAATACTTGAAGTGAACCTCAATGCCGTGGTGGACAATCTGAATTTCTACCGCTCGTTCCTGCGTCCGGAGACAAAGATGGTCTGCATGATAAAGGCCGACGGATACGGAAGCGGGGCGGTGGAGATAGCGAAGACATTGCAGGATCATCGCGTCGATTACCTTGCCGTTGCCGTTGCCGACGAGGGAGTGACTCTGCGCAAGGCGGGAATCACATCGAACATCATGATTATGAACCCCGAGATGACCTCTTTCAAGACGATGTTCGACTATGAACTTGAGCCTGAGGTCTATTCGTTCCGACTGCTCGAAGCACTCATACGTGCCGCACGCAAGGAGGGAATCACGGGCTATCCCGTTCACATAAAACTCGACACAGGCATGCACCGGTTGGGATTCAACCCCAAGGAAGACATGCCGCGGCTCATCGACCGCCTGCAACATCAGAAGGCACTGACCCCTCGCTCGGTGTTCAGCCATTTCGTCGGGTCAGATAGCGATGACTTCGACAACTTCTCCGCCATGCAGTTCCGCCTCTTCGATGAGGCAAGCAGCCAGTTGCAGGCAGCCTTCACACACAAGATTCTCCGACATATAGACAATTCGGCAGGCATAGAGCATTTCCCCGAACGCCAGCTCGACATGTGCCGTCTGGGCATCGGACTCTATGGAGTGGACAGCCGTGACAACCGCATTCTGCATAATGTATGCACCCTGAAGACCACAATACTTCAGTTGCGCAAGGTTCCGAAGGAAGAGACCGTAGGCTATAGCCGCCGCGGAGTGCTCACACGCGATAGTGTGATAGCAGCCATTCCTATAGGATATGCTGACGGCCTGAACCGCCATCTCGGGCGTGGAAAATGCTATTGCCTGGTGAATGGCAAACCGGCACCCTACATAGGCAATATCTGCATGGATGTGGCGATGATAGATGTAACAGAAATTGATTGCCGCGAGGGCGATACCGTGGAGATTTTCGGCGACCATCTGCCCGTGACGGTGCTCAGCGATGCCATCGACACCATCCCATACGAGGTGCTGACAGGCATCAGCAACCGCGTCAAGCGCGTTTACTTTCAAGACTGATTAACGCTTTTACGTTAACGTTTTCAGAGAAAAATATCGGTAGCTTTAGACAAGTTACCGATATTTTTTGTATCTTTGCTGAAAATTTCAGCGAAGTTACTTTGTCCAGGCTAAAAAAAGAATGAATTCTTTTGTTTTGCTCTCGACTTTTCGTAACTTTGCCGTCAAAATCTAAATCATAAAACAAATCAAAGTAAAATGGCATCACTACAAACTGCTAAAATGTCCAATTTCCGTTGGATTATCTGTGCGTTGCTTTTCCTTGCAACCACTATTAATTACATGGACCGTCAGGTGCTTTCACTCACATGGAAAGACTTCATCGCCCCAGAATTCCACTGGACCGACGCCAATTATGGTAAGATAACGGCCTATTTCTCAATTTTCTATGCCATAGCAAACCTCTTTGCAGGTAAGTTCATCGACTGGATGGGCACCAAGAAGGGTTATCTCATCGCCATCTTCGTATGGTCGCTGGGCGCATGTATGCATGCCGGATGCGGATGGGTGGCAATGAATATGGAGGGCTACAACTCTATCGCAGAGTTAGGTCAGCTCACCGGCGATGCCGCTGTGGCGCTTGCAACCGTCTCGATGTACCTCTTCCTCGGTTGCCGTATGATTCTTGCACTTGGTGAGGCAGGCAACTTCCCTGCTGCCATCAAGGTGACGGCAGAGTATTTCCCCAAGAAAGACCGTGCTTTCTCTACCTCTATATTCAATAGCGGTGCTTCTGTCGGAGCATTGGCGGCACCTGCCACCATTCCATTGCTCGCCCGTGCATGGGGTTGGGAGATGGCATTCATCATCATTGGTGTGCTCGGTTTCATTTGGATGGGCCTTTGGATGTGGCTCTACGAGAAACCTCACAAGAGCAGCCGCGTAAATCAGGCAGAGTTGAACTATATCGAGCAAGACACCGATATCGCTGACGTACAGGACAAGCAGGAGGCAAAGGAAGAGAAGACCATCTCTTTCTGGAAATGCTTCACATACAAGCAGACATGGTCGTTCATCGTAGGCAAGCTGCTCACCGATGGCGTGTGGTGGTTCTTCCTCTTCTGGGCGCCGGCATATTTCTCTGACCAGTTCGGCTACACCAGCGACTCTACAATGGGTATTCTCCTCATCTTCACACTCTATGCAATCGTTACTCTGCTCAGTATCGGTGGTGGTTACCTGCCAACATACTTTGTTGAGAAGAAGGGAATGAACCCTTATCAGGGACGTATGCGTGCTATGCTCATCTTCGCTTGCTTCCCGTTGCTCGGCTTGTTGGCACAACCGATGGGCGCATACAGCGCATGGTGGCCCGCAATAATCATCGGTCTGCTCGGTGCTGGTCACCAGGCATGGTCGGCCAACCTCTTCTCAACCATCGGTGACATGTTCCCGAAGAGCACAATCGCCACTATCACAGGTATCGGTGCTATGGCAGGAGGTGTTGGTTCTTATCTCATCAATCTTGGTTCGGGTAACTTCTTCGACTGGGCTTCAAAGCACAGCCTTGCACTTGACCCGCAGGGAGCATTCCAGTTCTTCGGTTTCGACGGCAAGCCGGCAGCCTACATGGTGGTGTTCTGCATCTGCGCCGTTGCATATCTCGTAGGATGGTGCATCATGAAGGCTCTCGTTCCTAAGTACAAGCCAATCGTGGTGGAGTAAAAAACATGAAAAAGTTTTCTTATATATAATAAGGTGATTGATAATCCCTTCCTCGTCATTGGGGAAGGGATTATTTTTGTTCTTTTCATTCGTGTTGCGACAGATTTCAAGTGTGTTTCCCCTTATTGTCGCAAATAAGGTTGATTGTCGCAACAAACGAGGCACAAAAACATGAAAATGTTATGAGCATGGCAAAAATCAATCTATCTTTGCAATGTCAAAAGTAACAAACAGCATTCAACAGATAAGAGATTAATAATATAAAGATACATTTTACGTTTTTTTTAGGTTAGTAATAATATAGAGTTTAGTTTTTTTCGGCATCATACTTAATTACAAAGACAAGATGCAAAATCCCTTCCCCTGAGGATTCAGAGGGAGGGATTACTTTTTGTTGTTATTCTGCTTTCTTTTCTTGTAGTTGGAAATGGGTGTCGCAAATCGCAACGGTGGTTTTGCCTTCCTTGTTTACATGGGCAATCAACTCATTCTCTTTTTCTCTTGCTTGTATGTATTCAATGTCCTGTTGATTGTCTTGCTGACACGCCTTGCCAAATCAATGTCGTCGTAGAACTGGAACTTTTTAGTTGGATGTTGATTTAGTGTGGTTTCGATAATTAAGCAATAGTTGTTTGCTATGCTATCGGGTACCATTTGCACGGTTTTCTTTCGTTTCGCGGACAATCCCCCTATCAACATCCCGACATTGCCGCCGAGAAATGAGCCAATGGCCGACCTTGTGAGAAGACTTGTCATATCTACATCTGATGTCTCAACAGACTTTGCGGCATATTGCACAGAGGTGTGGTCGAGTTCTACCTTGCTGCTGATGATATCAGCAAATCTGAGGGCTTTCTCGTTTATTACAAAGACCTCAGATTCTTTGTATACACGCAGAGTGTCATACTCGTATTCTGTGGGATTCTTTATGATTTCAGAGCATGTTCCGTATTTCTTGTCGAACCGTGCGATAAAAGACCTGTAACGATTCTTCCTCGTTTCCAGGATTTCTGCTTCTCGTTTCTTCTCGAGAATGCTTGCCCATACATATATAATCACACAAAGAGCGACTATAATCAATAATACTATTACGAATACTTTCATCCTTCTTGTGCTCGAAATAATGTTTTTACATCGGTGAGATGGATAACAACAGGAATGTACTTTACATGAATCCTTGGTGGCGCAGGGCCTCGAGGAATCCTTCAGACATCGCTTCGTTGTCCTTCTTCGTATATCGGATGTCGGTGAAAATCTGTGCAAGAGTTTCCTTGTTGTTTATCTTCACGAACTCCTCGTTCTCTGCCAGCGATTCCTTTGCGTTGTAGAAGCGGTCGATGAGTTCTGGAGTGTAGTCGTGATATGTCTCCTCGTGGATTATTGACTCAATGGGCAGACGGTCGGAGAGCGGTGGATTCTCGTCGGGCCAACCTAGTGTTATCGTTGCTATCGGCATCACGAGGCGAGGCAGTTCGAGCACATCGATAATCTGCTGAGGCATGTAAACCGTAGTTCCGAGATAGCAGTAGCCAAGTCCTTCCTCATCTGCGAGATTGCAGAAGGTTTGGGTGTAGAGCAGAGCATCAGATGCGGCGTTGATGAAAGACAGGAAGTTGTCGTATCCAGGCACGGCTTTCCGTTCCTCCGCCCATCGTGATGTGCGGCGAAAGTCGGCGCAGAATGTGAGCACAACGGGTGCCTCGGTCACCATCGGTTGATTGAAATGAGCGGGTGCTAGTTGGCGTTTCTTCTCTTCAGAACGTGTCACCACGACGCTGTATAGTTGCAGGTTGCCCATCGTCTGTGTGCGTTCTGCCTCTCGGAGAAGTCTTGTGAGCAGTTCGTTACTTACATCCTTATCGGCGTATTTTCTTATACTTCTTCTTTTGTTTAATGATTCCATATTTTTGAATGATGAATGTTGAGTTTTTGATTATGAGTTGTTGCGCGATGCTTCATATTAAAAGAATCTGTTGCCCGCAAGTTGCTTGATTATCCCTTTGATATAGTCGGGCGGCAAATTCGGCATGCTGTGATCGAGATTAGCGATAACCTTAAGTGTGAAGTCGTTGTTCCAGCAGAACGAAGGAGCACCGAACGATTGTGTCTCTCTTGCCACCGCCAGCGACTGTCCTGCTCTTTCGTCGTTGAGAAGGTCATGAAGTCGTTGGGCAAATGCCTCTTCTGATGTCGTCTCCACGTTGATTCCGCATTGTTTCATGGCACTTATGACATCGGCGACACTAAGTTTCGGCGGACAGAACACATGAAAAACATTGCCGCTTGCGGGTGTTTCGGAGAGCAAGACAACGGTTTGTGCCGCCACATCCACGGGAGTGAACTCTACTGGAACATCCATATATGATTGTGGACAGCAACGTGTGAGTGCAATGATACGCATCCAGTTGAGTGCGGCATTTTGCTCGAAACCCTTCTGCAACATTCCGTCGGAGAGGCGAGGGGAGAGGTTTCCCATGCGCATAATCTTCACTTTCGCGCCTCTGCCGGCATCATTCAGCAACAGCCGCTCGGCTTCCCATTTCGTCGTTGTGTAGGGATTGGCGGTTGAGGGCAGAGGAGTGAATGTGGCTTCCGTAATGTGTTGTCCTTCAGGATGTTGCTTTCCCGTTGTCGGCATGATTGTGTTTAGCGTGGAGATGTGTGTCATCCTTGCATTATGTCGAGAGCAGAAGTCGGCGAGTCGTCTCACCGCATCAACGTTGATGCGCTCCATCATGCCCTTCGGGGCGAAATGCTTCACTATTGCGGCACAGTTGATGACGGTCAAGTCGCGGCTCTCGATTGTTTCAAGCCGCTGGAATGTCGCCGCCATCGTCAAGTCTCCCTCCACCGTTTCCACACATTCGGCAAAGCGGGTGTCATGCTTCGTGCCGAAATAATGATGCAAAACACCGAGCAACTTCTCGTTGGCCGTCTCCTCGCCCGTGCGTCTTACCACGCACCATACTTTATTAATATTTCGCGTGAGGAGTTCCGCGAGAATGTGAATGCCAAGAAAGCCCGTCGCTCCTGTTAGCAAAACATCGTGCAAGGGCACATTCTCGTTGCTGCCAAGGCATGCGGAATTGCCTTCCGCGATGGCCTTTTGAAGTGTTGTGAAGTCATCATCCGCAATGTCGTGACTTTCTTCTTTATTCTCAGAATCAACCCATTTAGCTAGTTGTCGGGCAGTAGGATGACCATAGATGTCGGCATATTGCACATCTATTCCATGCTTCTCCAGTTGCATCAAAACATGGACGGCGGTGATGCTGGTGCCGCCTGTCGCGAAGAAATCGGTCTCGGCACCCACGCGTTCCTTTCCAAGCACGTTGGCGAACACCTCGCAGATGATACTTTCCGTTATGTTCTGAGGTTCGGTGTAATCGTCATCAACGGCAATCTCAGGTTTCGGTAAAGCCTTGCGGTCAACCTTCCCAGTTGTCGTAAGCGGCAGAGTGTCAATTTGTTGCATCGTCAACGGAACCATCGCAGAAGGCACCCGAGCGAGCATCTCCTGTCTAATCGCGGCGAAGTCGAGAGGCTCTTGAGCAACGAGGAATGCCGCTATTTGCATCGTTCCGTTTGCATCGGCGAATATTGTTGCCGCGGCTTCCTCCACACCAGAGCAATTGCGTAGAGCCGCTTCCACGGCACCGAGTTCCACGCGGAAACCGCGAATCTTCACCATTCCGTCCTTGCGACCAAGAAACTCCAGCGTTCCGTCAATACGATAGCGAACGATGTCTCCAGTACGGAACACACGGTCGAATGGCCGTTCCTTGCAGAAAGGATTCTCGATGAATGCCTCCGTCGTCTCCTTTGGACGCTTGTGATAGCCTTCAGCCACCTGACTTCCCGCAATCCAGAGTTCACCTGGCGCTCCTATAGGCGCTCGTCTGCCGTGAGAATCGACAACATAGAGTCGCGTACCCGTTATCGCCTTGCCGATGGGGATATATTTCTCATTGCCTTGCAAGTGATATGCGGTTACGGCAACGGTGGTCTCCGTAGGTCCGTATTGGTTGTAAATGTTATAATCGTGACAAGCCTTGAATGGTGTTACCGCCTCGCCTCCCAGCACAATATGGCGCAACGTGTTGCATCGCTCGTGCATCGCGAAGAGCCGTCCTATCTGCGTTGGCAGGTCGATTATCTCAATCTGCTGATTGTCAACATATTCCGCCACCGCTCGGATGTCGTTTTTCAGCCGTTCGGGAACTATCGCAAGTGTTGCGCCCGACGATAGGGTAGTGAACATGTCCGTTACGGAAGCATCGAATGCGAAGGCGTTATATGCCCCGATTACGGTGCCCTCGTGCGGTTGGAAATATTCGCGATACCAATGGCAGTAGGCCGCCACGTTGCCATGAGTTATCCTCACGGCTTTCGACTTGCCCGTAGAGCCGGAGGTATAGAACAATGCGAAGAGGTCGTTCGGGCAGATTTCAACGTTTGAAAGAGCCTCTTCCGAAAGATGTTCTATGTGATAATCGTTCTCATCGAGAGTCAAAATGGTGCCTTTGAACTGCCCGGTACGATGCTTTAAGTTGCTCGTTGTCACAAGGATTTCGGCCTCGGCGTCAAGCCATTGCTCACTAATCACGGCATCGGGAGAGGCCGCAGAACAGGGCAGATATGCCGCACCCGACTTCAGAACGGCAAGGGTGCATAGAGGCATAGAGACGTCTCGCGGCAGAAGTAAGGCCACCACGCTCCCCCTGCCTGCACCCGACGATTTCAGCAATGCCGCCAGGCGGTCGCTCTGCAGGTTGAGTTCGGCGTAAGAAAGTCTGTTTCTTTCGTCGCATACGGCTATCGCATCGGGTGCCACTTTTGCCCAATGGCGGAACAATTCTATAATATTCTTCGGAGAACTAGGCGCGTTCTTCGTGTCGTTGAATGTGTCGAGCAAGGCCATCGTTTCATTGTCGGCAAAGCGAATGTCGCCAACCGTCTCTGCCTCTGCTATGTTACAAAGCACATGCTCGAAGCATTTTGCCATCCCGACAACCATTTCTCGCGAGTAGATGGCGGCGTTATACTCCACATAAAGGTCAAGTCGCCCGCACTCGAACCATAGTTCCATAGCGAGTGCCGAGCCCGACATGTTGGGCATTATGAACTTCTTCTTCAGCGGATAGCCGCAGAACTGCTGTTGCGGTTGGGTGTTCCCTTGGTATATGAAGTTCACTTCGCCGAAGCCGCCGCATAGTTTTCGCACCTCGCTGAACGGGTGGATGTCGTTCACCATGCATCTAGCCTGTTGCCAGCGTATGTCGTGCATCAGGTCGGAAACGCGTGTCTCGCCGTTCCATCGGGCAGCAACGGGAATCGTCTGCACCAGCATGCCTACCGTGCGTTGCATGCTCTTGCCGTGACGACCATGAAAAACGGTGGAGAAACGCACCTCGTCCTCGCCCGTGAAACATCCAAGGAATAGCGCGAAAGCGGTGAGACTCACGACGTTAGCGCTTTGTCCTGCCTTCTGGCAGATGGCGTTCCATTGCTCTGTAGTTATGCTTGTGGGGAATATCTCGAACGTTGGCATCGGCTCGCTGGCATCATATTTGTCGGCGGGCGGCATGCTTCTTAGTGCTGTTTTCGGGAAAGTGGTCTCGTGCCATTGGCGTGCAGCCTCGTAGTCGGCGGTCGTTCGACGTTCACTTTCCTTGCGTGCAACATCAAAGAGGTCGTCGGTTTCGGGTTGCAACGGCATTCCTGCATAGGCATCTGTAATGTCGCCGAGCAGTATGTTCATCGAGATGCCGTCGAAAACGGTATGGTGGAAGTTGGCGAGCAACGACACCCCGCTCTCCGTTTTCAGGATGAGCAAACGGTAAAGTCGGCCTCCATCGTAGTCGAGTGGAACGCAAAAGCGGCTCACCGTCTCGTTTTCCTTGTTATCTGTTGTCACTACGGTTTCCACGAAGGGCGGTTCCTCGTCGTGCCTCACCATAAGAGGCTCGCCGTCGTTGTCGGTTGTCAACCTCGCTTTCACTATAGGGTGATTGTTCACGGCGAGTTCCGTTGCAGCCTTAAGTCTCTGGATGTCAAGGTCGGGGAATGGTCCGAAACGCATGCAGATATGGTAAGCGGGAGTGCCGCGATGCACATGACAGTAGGTCCATACTGCCTTCTGCGTCTCGCTGAGCCTGCTCGTTGCTGTCTTGCTGTTGCCGTTTTGGATGTTCGTCTGCATGTTTCCCCTTTCGTTCGTTGTGTGGGTTTTGCTTGCAAATTTAATATTTTATTTTGAATAATCGTCCTATTTGAAGCAAAAAACATAACCCCCTGTTTTCTCATTGATGCCTTTTCGTCTTGCGATTGATGGCTTTTGAGGATGTCAGAGATGGCTTTTGAGGATGTCAGAGATGGCTTTTGAGGATGTCAGAGATGGCTTTTGAGGATGCCAAAGATGGCTTTTGAGGATGCCAAAGGTATATCATTGGGAAACCGATAATGTCATTCCACGCTTGTCTTGCATTTTATAGGGAAACAAGACGAACAAAAATGACGGGCATAATCTTACTTCTTGTCCAATAAGTAAAGCCTTTTCTGCGGACGATGTTTCCCGTTTTGGGAAACTTTTGAAAAGTAGCGAAGGAAAAAGTTTTCTGTTTTGGAAAACCGAAAAGTAAATTTTTTATATGTAAATAATCTATAAAGTATTTCTTTGTTTCAGAAAAAAACTTTATCTTTGCACCATAATTTAATACACATGTAGGGAAGACTTTACCCGCGAATTACTGAAATCAACATCTTAAAAGCAATTATGGAACATCAGAAAACCTACTCTCAAGAGGAAGCATTCAATGAGTCCTTGAAATATTTTAATGGCGACGAACTCGCCGCTCGCGTATGGGTGAACAAATATGCGATGAAGGACAGTTTCGGAAACATATACGAAAAGAGTCCTGAGGACATGCATTGGAGAATAGCAAACGAGGTGGCTCGCATAGAGAAAAAATATCCCAACCCTATTAAGGCGGAAGATATCTTTGAGTTGCTCGACCACTTCCGCTATATCGTTCCTGCTGGTTCGCCGATGACGGGAATAGGTAACAACTTCCAGGTTGCTTCGCTTAGCAACTGCTTTGTTATCGGGCTTGACGGCAATGCCGACTCTTATGGCGCCGTGATGCGCATCGATGAGGAGCAGGTTCAGTTGATGAAACGTCGCGGAGGAGTAGGTCACGACCTCAGTCAGATACGTCCTAAGGGAACGCCTGTGAACAATTCGGCACTCACTTCTACAGGACTTGTACCTTTCATGGAGCGTTACAGCAACTCCACTCGTGAGGTGGCTCAGGACGGAAGACGCGGTGCGCTGATGCTCTCGGTAAGCATCAAGCACCCCGACAGCGAGGCTTTCATAGATGCTAAGATGACCGAAGGCAAGGTGACTGGTGCCAATGTGTCGGTGAAAATCGACGATGAGTTCATGCAGGCAGCCACCGAAGACAAGGAGTATGTTCAGCAGTTCCCCATTGATAGCAAAGAGCCGATGGTGAAGAAGACCATCAGCGCAAAGGCGCTTTGGGAGAAAATTGTTCACAATGCATGGAAAAGTGCCGAGCCAGGAGTGCTCTTCTGGGACACTATTCTTCGCGAGAGCATCCCCGACTGCTATGCCGACCTCGGCTTCCGTACCGTCTCTACCAACCCATGTGGTGAGATTCCGCTCTGTCCTTACGACTCATGCCGACTGCTGTCGATAAACCTTTTCAGTTACGTTAAGAATCCTTTCACCAAGGATGCGTACTTCGACTACGACTTGTTCCGCAAGCATGTGGCTCTGGCTCAGCGCATAATGGACGACATTGTGGACCTTGAGATGGAGAAGATAGACCTCATTATGGCTAAGATAAAGAAAGACCCGCAGAGCGAGGAGGTGAAAGGCGCCGAGTATCATCTATGGGAGAAGATTCAGGACAAGAGCTCTAAGGGACGCCGAACGGGCGTGGGCATCACAGCCGAAGGCGACATGATAGCCGCTATGGGACTTCGTTACGGCACTCAGGAGGCTACAGACTTCTCTGTGAATGTTCACAAAACGCTTGCCCTCGCGGCATACGGCTCGTCGGTGGAGATGGCAAAGGAGCGCGGCGCATTTGAGATTTTCGATGCCAAACGCGAAGAAAAGAATCCGTTCATCATGCGTATCAAGGACGCCGATCCTAAACTCTACGAGGAAATGAAGAAATACGGCCGCCGCAACATCGCATGTCTTACTATAGCACCAACTGGCACTACATCGCTCATGACACAGACAACGAGCGGCATCGAGCCCGTGTTCCTGCCTGTATATAAGCGCCGCCGCAAAGTGAATCCTGGTGACCAGGGCGCTCATGTCGATTTCGTTGACGAGGTGGGCGACTCTTTCGAGGAGTACATTGTTTATCACAAGAAGTTCCTCGACTGGATGAAGATAAACGGAATAGACACCGAGAAACGATACACTCAGGAGGAAATAGACGCGCTGGTGGAGCAGTCGCCATACTATAAAGCAACTGCTAACGATGTCGACTGGCTGATGAAGGTGCGCATGCAAGGTGCAATACAGAAGTGGGTAGACCACTCTATCAGCGTCACCGTTAACCTTCCGAACGATGTTGATGAAGAACTCGTTAACCGACTCTATGTTGAGGCTTGGCGTAGCGGGTGCAAGGGATGCACCATCTATCGTGACGGCTCGCGCTCGGGAGTGATGATTCAGGTGAACGAAAAGAAGAAGAAAACCGAGGAGAAGCCTGCGGAACCTGTTCCATGCAAGCATCCTGAGGTGACAGAAGTGCGTCCGCAGACACTCGAGTGCGATGTGGTACGATTCCAAAACAACAAAGAGAAGTGGGTGGCTTTTGTCGGATTGCTCGACGGTTATCCATACGAGATATTCACAGGTCTTCAAGACGACGAAGAGGGCATTATGCTCCCGAAGTCGGTTACCAAAGGAAAGATTATCAAGCAGGTGAACGAGAACGGCACGAAACGATATGACTTCCAGTTCGAGAACAAACGAGGATACAAGACAACTGTGGAAGGATTGTCGGAGAAGTTCAACCCCGAGTACTGGAACTACGCGAAACTCATTTCGGGAGTGCTGCGCTATCGTATGCCTATCGACCACGTTATCCGTCTCGTAAGTTCGTTGCAACTGAAGAGCGAGAGCATCAACACATGGAAGAACGGCGTGGAGCGCGCCTTGAAGAAGTATGTTTCTGATGGAACAGAAGCCAAGGGACAGCGCTGCCCTAACTGTGGTCAGGAGACTTTGGTATATCAAGAGGGATGTCTCATCTGCACCAACTGCGGCGCCTCACGTTGCGGATAAGAGTTGACTTCTCATATAAAACATAGCGCTTCCGAACCCCTAAAGTCCTAAGATAATGACAATAAAAGAGTGTTGGATATCGATAGACAAGATGAGGTTTCACGCCTGTCACGGCGTGATGCCTCAGGAGAGAGTCACGGGGGGCGAGTTTGTCGTTTCACTCGACGTGAAATGCGACATCTCAGGTGCCGTCTTGTCCGACGATGTCAATGATACCGTTAACTATGCTGAAATATTCAAAATCGTAAATAGAGAGATGCAACAGCCTTCCTGCTTGCTGGAACACCTGGCAGGCAGGATTGGCAAATGCATTTTCAGCGAGATTGAAGGCATCAGCGAGATGTGTATCAAAGTGCAGAAAGTGAATCCTCCGATGGGCGGACAATGTGAGGGAGCCGCCGTTTCGCTTTACTTAATAAATGATAAAACTTTTTGAAAGTTATCGGTTTTTCGCTTATAATATATAATTTTGCACACAATTAATAAGGTATGCGCAAGAAATTGACATTTGTGATGGTGCTTTTGTTCGGCATATTGGTTAATGTTACCGGTGCCGGAAAGAAGACTTTCACTCTTGTCATTGATGCTGGTCACGGCGGACACGATGCCGGTGCGGTGGGCGCAATATCCAAGGAGAAGAACATCAACCTTAATGTGGCGCTGGCGTTTGGCCGACTTGTTGAGGCCAACTGCCCAGATGTGAACGTTGTATATACACGAAAGACTGATATCTTCATCCCGCTCAACGAGCGCGCTAACATCGCAAACCGCCACAAGGCCGACCTTTTCATCTCGGTGCACACCAACGCCCTGCCGAAGGGTAGGATAGCGCGAGGCTTCGAGGTGTATACCTTGGGAATGCACCGTGCGGCAGACAACCTCGCCGTTGCTAAACGCGAGAATGCCGTGATATCGCTCGAGAAAAACTACAAGCAGCGCTATCAGGGCTTCGACCCTAACAGTAGCGAGAGTTACATCATGTTCGAGTTCATTCAGGACCGCAACATGTCGAAGAGCGTGGAACTTGCGAAGATGATTCAGAAGGAGGCATGTGCCTCTGCAGGGCGCAACAACATGGGCGTTCATCAGGCCGGATTCCTCGTGCTGAGAGCTACATCAATGCCGAGTTGTCTTATCGAGTTGGGTTTCATTACCACCCCCGACGAGGAACGATACCTTAACTCTAAGGACGGCATCAACCGCCTGGCTCGTGGCATTTACAACGCTTTTGCAAAATATAAAAATAAGTATAACACAGGACTCTCGGTTCCTTACATCGAAGAAACGGAACAGGTGATGCCGGATATGGCACAGACGGTGGAAGAACCTCAGCCAGTCAAAGTAGTGCAAGAGGTGGAGGAGACTCCCGCTCCGGCACCTGTGCAGGACGAAACACAAGGAATGCCGGTGTTCAAGGTGCAGGTTCTGGCAAGCAGCAGGCCGCTCCCTGCTGGCAACAGTCAATTTAAGGGAATGACAGGTTTTGAAAGTTATGTTGAGGATAACCTCGTGAAATACACCTACGGGGAATCTACCGACTACAATAAGATAAGCCGTATGCGACAGCATCTTCTCGACAAGTTCCCTCAGGCCTTTATCATCGCATTCCGCGATGGCGTGAAAATGGATGTCAGGGAGGCGGTCAGAGAGTTCAAGGCAAATAAAAACAAGAAGCAGTTATGAAGTTTTTTACAAAGGAAGTGAAGATAGCCATCGTGGCTATTATAGGGCTCGTAGTTCTTTTCTACGGTCTTAATTTTCTTAAAGGACTGAGTCTTTTCTCTCAAGAAAACATCTATTATATAAAGTTTAATGACGTCAGCGGACTCGGACAATCAAGTCCTATCTATGCAAATGGCTTCCGCGTGGGAGTGGTCAAGGAAGTCTTGTTCGACTATAAAAAGCCCGACGACGTGAAGGTGGCTGTGGATATAGAAGAGGAACTTCAGATTCCTAACGGCTCGACGGCAGAGATTGTCAGCGATATGCTGGGCAATGTGCAGGTAAATCTTTTGCTCGGAGACGACAGAACACACTTTATGCAGCCTGGCTCAACATTGCAGGGAGAGACCAGCGAGGGCGCTCTCGGTCAGGTGAAGAAGATGATTCCCACCATTGAAAATATGCTGCCGAAACTCGATTCCATAATGGTAAGTGTCAACACTCTGCTTGCTGACCCAGCCATAGCACAGTCGTTGCATAACGTGGAGCATGTTACGGCAAACCTAAATACATCCACTCGTGAGCTGAACAAATTGATGGCACAACTCAATCATGATGTTCCAGGCATGACACAACGTGCCAACAAACTGATGGACAACGCCAATGAAATGGTGACAAATCTGAACAAGGTGGATGTGGACCAGACAATGCGCAAGGTGAACGCCACACTTGATAACGTGGAGCAGTTTACCGCACAGCTCAACAGCAACAATGGCTCGCTCGGATTGCTCATGCGCGACAAGTCGCTCTACAACAATCTGAACGCCACGATGTTGTCTGCCGACTCGCTGCTCACCAACCTTCGTGAGCATCCGAAGCGTTATGTTCACTTCTCTTTGTTCGGGAAGAAGGATAAGTAATGACTTGTTTCATACGAGAATTGTATTTATGCGTTTTTTATCTATAATATTTTAGGGCAAAAAATAGCGTTAATTAAAATTGGTCTAAATAGAAAATTCGTCATTGATACACTTTAGGAAAATTCTCTCAAGCATTATAAATCAGCCATTTTCGTCACCTTAAGTGAACTTTAACATCACGTTTGGCAATTAGTGTTAGTATGATATAAATCTCACTAAATCAAAGACTTTGAAATATGCAAGCGTTTTTTGTGGAGACAAAAACGTCAAATTTCATAAAGGCAATAAATTAAACGATTTATGGCAATATTCAAAATAAATTATAAAAACACACATTTGCCCAATTCGATTAAAATTGCGAAATTTGCACTCGTAAAACTTCTACATGCCTTTTGAGCGATGTATCATTAACGACATCGCATCAACGAGAGAAACAGAAGACTAACCGCGGAGGCCAACCTCCAACATTTAAAAAAATTATTAATGACAAAGAGAACCCAAGCTCTCTGGGACGAAACGCTCCGATTAATAAAGGAGAATGTCTCGGAACAGCAATTCAGCGCACTGTTTAAGCCGATGATTCTCGAGAGTTTCGATGAAAACTCGAGAAGAATCTTGGTGAAGCTGCCCAGCATGTTCGTCTATGAATATGTTGAGGAGCACTATGCTGACTTGTTGTTTAAGGTTCTCACGCGTACATTCGGCCCTGGATTCCAGCTCAACTACCGCATTCTTGCCGATAAAGAGCACGGCAAGACAAATGTCATTGAGTCTGAACCAGTAGCTAATATCGACCAGCAGCGCCAGCGTTCGGGCGTCAATCAGTCTCCGACAATTCTCGATGCTGTGCAACCGCAGCAGATAGATTCGCAACTGAATCCTCGTCTCACGTTTGCCAATTTCGTAGAAGGTGCAAGCAATAAACTGCCACGTACTGTCGGACTTTCCATTGCTGAGCACCCGCGCACCACGTCATTCAACCCGATGTTCATATTCGGTCCGAGTGGTTGTGGCAAAACACACCTTATTAATGCTATAGGTGTGCGCACGAAGGAACTGTATCCTCAGAAGCGCGTTCTTTATGTTTCGGCACGTCTTTTCCAAGTGCAGTACACCAATGCTGTGCTGAAAAACTCGCTCAACGATTTCATCCGCTTCTACCAGACCATAGACATGCTCATCGTGGATGATATCCAGGAGTGGATGAGTGCAACGAAAACACAGGACACTTTCTTCCACATCTTCAACCATCTCTTCCGCAACGGCAAGCGCATAATACTTGCATCTGACCGTCCGCCGGTTGACCTTAAGGGAATGCATGAGCGTCTGCTAACTCGTTTCTCATGTGGACTTACAGCCGAACTGGAGAAACCTAACGAGCAACTTTGCATTGACATACTCAACCGCAAGATTAAGCATGACGGACTGAACATCCCTGAAGATGTGGTGCGTTTCATCGCGCAGACAGCCAACGGCAGTGTCCGCGACCTCGAAGGAGTGGTGAATTCGCTGATGGCATACAGCATCGTGTATAACCGCGACATTGACATGACTTTGGCAGAGCGTGTTATCAAGCGTGCTGTTAAGGTGGATGACCGTCCTCTTACTGTTGATGAAATCGTAGAGACGGTATGCGGCCATTTCAACGTCTCTACCACCGCTGTGAGCAGCCGTAGCCGTAAGCGCGAGCATGTAATGGCTCGTCAGGTGGCGATGTACCTCACTCAGAAATACACCAAGATGCCAGCTTCGCGTATCGGGCAGCTCGTTGGAGGCCGTGATCATAGCACTGTTATCCACAGTTGCTCTCAGGTGGAGAAGCGACTCACCACTGACCGCAATTTCAGCGATGAGATTTCAGAGATAGAAAAATCATTCAAACTTAAGAAATAATACTCATCCCTTACTTTACATTCCAATCTTTTGGAGGAGGTTAGCAGTTGATGCCAGCCTCCCCTTTTTGTTATGTATTTCTTGATGCTATTCTTGCCAACCGTAAGTATCTCCTCTACGTACTCGACGTGTTAGCCTACTTGCGGGGTATTTGCGAGAATAGACTATGAAAACTTAGAAGATTCCATCATCCTTCGCCACTTCCTGTATCCTAGTATGGCGATGATGACATAAAGTGCATAGAGCGAAGCCTTGAAAGGAATGTCCTTGTAAAAATAAAGTGCGCATGTCACCACGTCAACTACAATCCAGATGATCCATTGCTCGAGATATTTGCGTGCCAAAGCCCAGATTCCTACGAAACTAAGTGCCGTGGTGAAGGAGTCGGCAACGGGTACTCGGGAGTCGGTGCAATAGGCAAGGAAGAGGTAGAGTGCACCCCAGATGACGAGTGTTGCGACGCCCCATATTATCGCCAGTCGCCTGGGGAAATGAGTTATAGACTTTCCTTCTTGTTCATCCTTGTGAAGTAGGGTAGCGGAGTCACTTTCTTCTTTAGAATTATCACTCCTCTCATTCGCTGGGATGGGTTGAGTGAGAGTCTTTTTTTTCTTTATCCAATGGAAGTACCCATAGATTGTCATTGCCAGATAATAGAACTCCATTCCGCAATCGGCGTAGAGTCCTTTCTGGAAGTAAAGCACGATGCCGAGACTCTGCATTACGAAACCCACAGCCCACAGCCAGATGCTCGCCTTATATTCCAGGAGGATATAAGCGAGGCCTAATGCTGTGGTAAGCATATCAAGCCAGTGGGCGTAGAGAAATTCGGTCATGATGTTTTTTTCAATTATTCGTTATAACGCTATCCCGAAATAGCGGTATGTCGGAACAACGGTATAACGTTATAACGAATAACTTTTGAATGTTAGAACTTCAACGAAACGCTTCCCATTGCCGTGAAACCAGCGGCAGGGATGAATCCTATCTGATAGTAGCGGTTGTCGTTGGGATGACCGCCGCTCTCGCACAATGCGCTGTAAACCCATCCGCTCTGAGCGTAACGCTTGTTGAAGATATTGTTCAGATGAGCGCCGAACACCACCTCTTTAAGTCCGAGGAACTTGCGGTCAACATTCAGGGTGTATGTTATGTTGGCATTCATCACCTCATAAGAAGGCAGCGAGCGGTCTTTGTTCTTCGAGTTGTCGAGATACATGCGGCTTACATATTGTGAGTGGAACACAGCCTGCAGTCCTTTGTAATGGAAGTTGATGAAGGCATTGCTGATGTTCGACGGCGAGAAGGCGAGAGTTGAGTTGTCATAGTGTATGGTTGTTCTAGCATTCTTGCCTTTGTCCCAGTCTTCAATCATCTCATCGAAGTCCTTTATCTTGTTGATGCTCAGCGCCGAGTTTACCTCCAAGGACAGCCATGATGTGATGTCGCATCCCAATGACAGTTCTGCTCCCATGCGGTAAGAGTCCTTGATGTTTGTGGTTAGGTTCTCGCCTATGTCACTCTGCTCACCAGTCTGCACGAACTGGTTCTTGTAATCCATATAATAGAGGTTGATGCCCAAATGATAGTCAGCCTCGTTGAAGGTGTATCCCATTTCGAAGTCGGTTAGGCTTTCAGCCTTTGGTGCTGGATAACTGCCGTTGTCGGTGAAGTTGTTGCGCTCTGGCTCGCGATGACTCAAAGCCACAGATGCGTAAGCGCTGTGTGGCCCTTTGTGGAAACTAACTCCAGCCTTCGGGTTAAAGAAATCGTATTTCTCGTCGATGTTGAGTTCTTGGTTATAGTATCCGCTGCCTTCCTCATAGAACTTGTCGTTGATGCCGTCAATCTTGTATCCCACATGGCGGTATTGCATGTCAGCGAAGACATTGAACATCTCGTTGATGCGGTAAGAAGCCTTCAGGAAAACGTTGCCGTCAAATTTCTTTGCGTCAGAGTCGTAGTATTTATAATTACCGTCCTTCATGATTGCGTTGTTCAGTTCGTTGTCAGCAATATAGGTAAGATAACCGAAGTGATTGCCATCGAACTGCTGTGCCGAAAGACCTCCAATGATGTCCCAGTCGCGGTCCTTGTAGTTGATGTTCCAAACCGCTCCGTAAGTGTCTTGCGAAAGTCCCTTCTGTCTTACGAAGTCGGTTCTTCCCAGTTCGGTGCCGTCAGCCTTTGTGAATGAAAGGCCGAACTTCTTAAGTTTGTTGTTCGGACGGAACTCGTTGTAGTAACCATATCCGTGAGTGTAGTGTAGCGAGCCGCTCATTACCCAGTTGTCGCTGATGTCCCATGCCGCTGACAGTATGTTGTGGTTCTGCCAGAAGTTATCGGTTGTCTTGCGCCATGTCGAGCCGTCGTTCAATGTGTATCTCTTAGTGATGTAGTTGCCGTTGGCATCTTTCGCGAAGTTGCCGCTTTCGTCATACACAAGACCTTCGTAGAGCGAGTTGAAACGGCCGAGCCCCACATTATACATATCCTTGTAGGTTTTGATGCCCGTGTTTGCGCCCCATGTTCCGTCCATCAGACTTAGGTCATCGTCGCCTGCTGTCACTCCGTTCCATGCCTGACCTGTCTTCTCGAAGTTTCCGATGTTCTTGTATCGGATAACGAAGTTGCGGTCATACCAAGCAAGTCCGCCGTAGTATGATCCCGAGCGTCCTTGAGTTCCGTGAATGAAGCCGTCGGTGTTGGTCTCGCTATAGGCGCCGTCGAAGATGAAGTGGTTCCATAGCATGCCTGTAGAGAACGAGGCACCAACGTTGAATGTGTTGTAAGAGCCGTATGAACCTTTCAGTTCGAACGACGGTGTCTGCGCAGGAGTTTTAGATGATAGCGCAATCGTTCCGCCGAAAGCGCCGTCGCCGTTTGTCGATGTTCCCACGCCGCGTTGTATCTGCACCGAGCCGAGGAGCGAAGCATAAGAGTTCATGTTTGCCCAGAACACGCACTGGTCTTCAGGAGAGTTGAGTGGCACACCGTCGAGAGTGACGTTGATGCGCGAGTCGCCAGCACCGCGGATGCGCATATATGTTGTGCCTGTTCCCACTCCGTTCTCGCTCCATGCCAGCACGCCTGGTGTTTGTGCAAAGAGGAACGGTAGTTCCTTGCCAGTCTTGGCGAAGTCGGTGAGTTCCTTGCGCTTGATGTTCTCAACAGCAAACGGTGCGCCTTTCTGTGCCTTCACGCCGCGCACCACCACCTCTTGCAGTTCTTCCATTCTCAGCGAGTCGGTGTCGGTTTGTGCCTGTGCCTTCTGCGTACCAAGAGCAATTGCTGCAAGTGATGCAGTCATAAAAATAATCCTTTTCATTTTTACCTTAAACTAGAATAATTAATGTTTAAAGGGGAGTGTCAATTGTGATACCAATTGAGTCTGTCGTTCATCCCTACGCCGGCATTACCCGGATCAGGTTTGAGGGTCTAATCTCAGCCCGCCCACGGCGGACACCCCTTAACTTACATTTTGTAAATCGGGTGCAAAAGTATATAAAAATCTTAATATATCCAAATCCTGACACATAAAGATTTTGTGCATTTCATCAAGGCAATAAAAATCTTATACAAATAATTTGTTTTATATGGCGAAATGATGTATTTTTGCAAAACGTAATGAAAACTGTTGTTTTACGAATGAAATTAAATCTCCTGCATCATAGAAGGCTGTTGCTCTCGAAAAGCATGTTGCTTTTCTTCTTCCTCATGGCTGTTTTGCCCATGATGGCGCAAAAGCTGTCTGTGACTGCATGTCCTCAGCAGAAGATTGAAGCGGTGCGCCTGCCCGACCTTAATGTTCCGCGAGGCGGCCATTGTGCTTTCTTTGTGAATGGCGAGGTGGTTCTCGTAGGCGGTCACACCACAGGCTTCGTGCCAACCGCCACTGCCGAGTATCTGAAAGACGGCAAATGGCACCTGGTAAAGACAGCATACGAACACGACGACGGTTTCGGTGTCGTTTTGAAGTCGGGCAAAGTGCTCATAGCGGGTGGTCACGAGAAGAGCCTAGGCATCGGCCAAACCTTCCCTACAGAGTATTACAACCCTGCAGACCATAGTTTCGAGGGCTTCGGTTGTCTTGACAAGAAGCGTGCGTTGGCTCAGGTGCTGGAGATGGACAACGGCAATGTGGTCATTGCAGGCAACTGGTATCATACCGACGGCATAGAGATTTTCGACGGGAAGGCATCATTCACTCTTGTCAACGACATAGACTCGGGCATGGTGAGGCCGTACATCTTCCAGACTTCTGCAGACGACGTAGTGGTCTTCGGCGACCAGAACAATTACGGCAAACGCAGGCAGAATCTTGCATACCGTATTAAGGGCGAGTCTTTCAGCGTGCCTCTTTTCGACGAGTGGCATCCTTATATGTGTTTTGAAAGGAAGAGCGACAGCGAGAGTTTTGTTGGTGACAGGCAAAAGGACGTTTATGCCTATCTCTTCCCTGTGAAGAATGATGACGGACAATATGCAATAGCCAAGATGAATAGCGTGAAAGGCCAGTCTGCGCCAGACTTCTCGCTTCTTCCTGCAAAGCATTCGATACCTACGAAAAGCCAGTGGGGCAAGGAGATATTCTATTCCAGTTCGATAATGGTTGACAAGAACACCGGCAAGGGGTATCTAACGGGAATTGATAAAGACAGTCGCTTCTATGTGCTATGTATTAATAATGTACGCGCTGAGAAAGACATTACCTACACACTTTATTATACCGACCCGCTCGAAGATGCCGGTTGTGCGACGCCAGTGCTTACCGATGACGGTAACATCGTTATTGCTGGCGGCATCACCGATTCCAATTTCTATCCCAAGTCATCTGCATACATGCTCTGCTTGAGTGGCAAGAATGCGGCGTTCACAAGGTCGGCAGGATATTTGCCCTGGATTGTTCTGGGGGCTCTGTTGCTCTTGTCCGCCGTGCTTTATAAAGTTCTATTCCGCAAGAAGCAAGAGGAGGCTCCCGTAGAGGAACCGTCCGATGCATCCGATGGCAACGAGACGGAGAAACATCTTGTTCAGCGCATCTGCACATTGATGGACACCGAACAGCCATATCTGCTTAGTGACCTTAAACTCTCGGATGTCTCGGCGATGCTCTCCACCAACAGCCGCTATGTATCCGAGGCCATCAAGAACCAGCGCGGATGCTCGTTCACACAGTTCGTCAACGGCTATCGTGTGGAGTATGCCAAGAAGATGCTCCTCAGCCAGCCCGACCGCAAGATGACCGAAGTGATTTCTGCATCCGGATTCTCTGGCGAGTCTTCATTCTTCCGCATTTTCAAGAGTTTCACGGGTCTTACACCAGGCGAATGGATAGCGCAGAACAATAAAGGCGAGGCATGACAATGTCTTGAATATCTCCTATTTTAGGGCGTTTTATATAGAAAACGACTACCAAAACATGAATTGGTAGTCGTTTTTCGTATTATGGGAGTGGCCTAATGGCGTTTTGTGTTTACCTTTGTAAAAATAACATAACTAATTCTTACTAACACTCTATGAAAAAGATTCTATTATCTATCATCGCACTATGTTGCACGCTTATGGCGGGTGCACAGGACTCCGACCAAATCAGTGCCGTACTTCAGGTAGAAGACCAAACGCCACAAGTCTTTTTTGGCGCCAGTGCTCTGAAGAGCGCTATTGAGGCAGCCCCTGATCATGGTGGTGTCATCACGCTCACCTCAGGGCAGTTTAATGCAGCCGATATCACCAAGGACGTTATTATCTACGGTGCCGGTTTCGAGACCGATGCCGAGAAAGGTGTCTTCACGACCAGTATCCGTGGCGATATCAATGTTAACCTGCCAGAAGGCATTTCCGCACCCCATGGAATTTTTGTTGAGGGCATCTGGGTAACAGGAAACATCAATGTTAAGTCAGCCGTAGACGGCTTCACGCTGTCAAAGAGCAGTTTCAACAACATTGATTTCGATGCTCCTGCCACCCGTTGCGTGATAACGCAGTCGTATGTCAGGGCTGAGATTATCGACGGTTTTGACCTTTATGTGCAAAACAGTTATGTAAAAGAACGTGTTATGGTTATGGATGACGCGAGTTACATACGGCTTGACCATTGTATTTTAACAAGAAATTATGATGATACCTATATGAGTTATACAAATAGAATGCGTTACAATTGCTCCAACTGCATTGTAACTAACACCAGACCTATGAATATTCAGACATACAACTACTGCATAATGACCGGTGTCAGCAATCTTAATGGTTATTCAGCAACTGCCAATAATTATTTCATAAGTATTGCAGACGTTTTTGACGACGGCATAAACAACGCCACCTATAGTGAAGAACGCACATTTGAATTGAAAAACCCAACTACCTACATAGGCAGCGACGGCAAGCCTATCGGACCATCGGGAGGAATAGGATGGAACAAGATTCCGAGCACGCCGATAGTCAAGAACCTCGACGCAACTGTCAATGGCGCCAGCCTTGAAGTTGACTACGATGCAGAGGTTAGATAAGAATAATATAAAAAAACAACAATATGAAAAAGATTCTATTATCAATCATCGCATTATGCTGCACATTGGTAGCGGGAGCACAGAACGAGATTATGACCGTTGTGCTTCAGCATGGCAACGATGTGAGCACTTTCACGGGTGCAAATGCCTTTATCAATGCAAATGCCCAGGCAGTTGACGGTGATGTTATTACACTTTCAGCAGGTGCATTTAATGTTTCTGATATCACGAAATCCATCTCCGTCTATGGCGCAGGGTTTGAAAAGGACGCGAACACCAGTACTGAGGTGTCAAAAATCAACGGTCAGTTGAATTTGGGAGTCTCAGGAGGCGAAACCCTCGCCAATATCCACTTGGAAGGGATAAGTTTCGGTGCCGCTGTCAACACTAATGTGCCGCTGGAGGGGTTCTTTATGGAAAAGTGCTACGTTAACGGCAACGTCAACGTAGGTGAAAACTCGAACACGATGATAAGGAACTGTGTCATTACAGGGGCTATCGCTGGAGGCGACAAAATGGCCAACAACTGTATCATACAAAACTGCTATGTAGGAGGTGCCATAAACACATTTAACGTGAGCAGCAGCGTCAAGATAGACCATTGCATCACTTGCAATTTCGTGGGGCCTTACTTCTGTACTAACAGCATCTTCACGTATTATTGGGTCGGTGCATATTATGACCGTGCGGCATTTGCCAACACAGAAGGAGCGGTTGTTCACAACTGTATCTTCAGGAATTTCGATTATAACAATCAGGACAAGAATGATTTCCAAAATTGCTTTGCTGTTGACATAAAGAGCATTTTCTCTGATGCGCAAAATGCCACCTATTCTGCTGCACGAACCTTCGAAATCCAGCAGCCTGCAACATGGATAGGCAACGACGGCCAGGAGATAGGCATTCGCTATGGATGGAGCAAGGTGCCGAAAATTCCTGCCGTGAAGAACTTGACCACCACGGTTAGCGGTGAAAACCTTGAAGTAGACTACGATACAGTAGTAAGATAAGAATAAAAATAAAAACTAAAATAATATGAAAAAGATTCTGTTATCAATCATCGCGCTCTGCTGCACAATGGCGGTGAGTGCGCAAGGCACAGACGAAATCAGTGCCGTTCTTCAGCATGGGGAAGAAGTGAGTGTATACAAAGGCAGCACTGGCCTCCAGCAGGCTTATGCCGCTGCATCCGATGGCGACGTGATAACCCTGAGCAAAGGCACGTTTTACGCAGTAAACATAGAAAAGTCTCTGACCATTTACGGCGCGGGTTTCGAGGCTAACGAAGAAACGAAAACAGACATAACCACCATCAACGCGACATTAAACGTGGGTAAGGCCGACGATGTCATCGAAGGTTTTCACATTGAGGGCGTTAAAATTAACGGCAATCTGGCGTTCACTCAAAAACTGAAGAACTCCACGGTACAGAGATGCTACATTACGAGCCACTTGACTTTCGCGAAAGACATAGAGAGCGTGAGAGTGAAGCAATGCCGTGTTGGAGGTGACTTGTCTGGTTCGAAGACCGTTTTGGCCAATGGTTTGCTAATCACTAATTGCTATGTGTGGGGACTGATAAATTATTTCAGCAACGAGAGCATTGTGAACATAGACCATTCTTTCATAGGGTATCAATACAATACTTACTATGATTATAATGATTATAACAATTATGCGCAGTTCTTATGGACGAACAGCATCATCTTCAACCGCGGTCCAAACTATCGTATGGCAACAGGTAACTGCGCTACGGTGAAAAACTGCATCGTTGTCAATGGCGGCGGAGGAATTCGCGACAATAATATAATCGAGAACTGCTATTATGTAGACCTCGCCAATCTTTTTGCCGATGGCACAGATGCCGCCTATGCAGAGGACCGCACATGGAAACTGCAAGACGAAACCACCTATAAAGGCACAGACGGCACTCCTATCGGTCCGTCGGGCGGTTTTGGCTGGTACAAGGTGCCCTCAACACCTTACGTCAAGGACCTGAACGCTACAGTCAACGGCACCAACCTCGATGTTGACTACGAAGCAGATGTAAGATAATAATATAAAAACTATAATGACATGAAAAAGATTCTATTATCAATCATCGCGCTTTGCTGCACAGTTGTGGCAGGGGCGCAGAACTCGTCGCAGATTGTCAGTGCAATACTCCAGACTGATGATGAAACTACACAGTTTTATGGAGCAGATGCTTTGAAGAGCGCATATAATGCCGCTGCACAAACCGGTAGCGTGATAACACTGACTTCAGGACAGTTTAACTTTTCTGTGGATATCAAGAAATCGGTGGCAATATATGGTGTTGGATTTGAGAACGATGCCACACCAGGAGTGCAAAGAACTATTATAAATGGAATGGTAGGCTTTAAGGCAGATGCAGATGGCAACACTGTGCAGAATGCTAGGTTGGAAGGTGTTTATGTGAATAGCAGTATTTATGTGAACCATTCTGAAAATCTCACTATTGCCAAATGCCAGTTCACTGATTTGGTAATCGAAGGAACCGGTGTTGGAGGCATGCTAGTGCGTCAGTGTTATTTCAGAAATTTCGATGGAAGTAATTACCAGATAGAGGGTATTACTTTAAAGAACAACTATATTTCTGGAGAGATAGGGAGAATATCGGCAGATAGCCAAGTGTTGTTTGATCATAACATTCTTTCTTATGGCGGCCGTGATAGATATGCACATGCTTGCGCGTCTTATACTAATAATATTATACTAAGTCAAGGATGGTATGGTTCGGGAGTAGCAGATAACTCTTATGCTGCCAATAATGCATTTGCTATAGGCACTATCCCAGAAAGTGTTACTTCTGAAAACAACAAGTTCGGTGTTAATTTCTCTACCTTTTTTAGTGATGGTGCTACAAATGCCAATTATACCACCGATCGGACATTTACCATAGCAGATCCAGATACTTACAAGGGAACTGACGGAACGCCAATTGGAGTTGTTGGCGGTACCTATCCCTGGTATAAGCAGCCTGAAATACCATACGTGAAGGATCTGAATGCAACAGTCAGCGGCACTGATCTCAACGTTTCATACGAGGCTGGCGTAAGAACTACTAATCCTCCAACAGAATAAGACTTATGAAAAGGATAAGATATTTGCTGATAGCGGCGGCAGCCTTGATAAGCACCGCGGCGGCAGCACAGACAAACGACATTGTAGAACGGAAATACTGGCTGGACGGAGACATCACCCAAGCACAGGACTTGGCACCTGACCACGCCAGCATAGACATCTCGGCGCTGAAGCCGGGAATACACTCGCTTTCCGTTCGTGTGAAGGACGCTGGGGGCTTGTGGAGCTCACAGGTGGCAAGGTACTTCATCAAGCCATATGCCGACAACAGCGCAAGCACCAATAGCATAGTGCAACACCAGTACTGGATTGACGGTAATCTGCAAGCAGCGGTCACTTCGGGCTCGAAGCCACAGCCCATCTCTGTCTCTTCGCTGAACGCAGGCCTCCACACGTTCACAGTGCGCGTGCAGGACCAGACAGGCACATGGAGCTCGCAAGTGGCAAAATGCTTCATAAAGCCGTATACCGAAATCAGCGTTGGCGACAAGGAGATAGTGAAGCACCAGTACTGGATTGACGGCAAACTGGAGGCGCAGGTGACTCAGGGCGACCCGATAAGGCTCATCGGCATCGAAGGGCTGAACCCCGGTCTGCACTCGCTTACCGTGCGCGTGAAGGACAACACCGGAGTGTGGAGTTCGCAGGTGGCCAAGTACTTCATCAAGCCTTATACCGAAATCAGCGTTGGCGACAAGGAAATAGTGAAGCACCAGTACTGGATTGACGGCAAACTGGAGGCACAGGTGACTCAGGGCGACCCGATAAGACTCATCGACATCGAAGGACTGAAGTCTGGTCTGCACTCGCTCACCGTGCGCGTGCAGGACAACACCGGAGTGTGGAGTTCGCAGGTGGCCAAGTACTTCATCAAGCCGTATACCGAAATCAGCGTGGAAGACAAGGAGATAGTTCAACACCAGTACTGGATTGACGGCAACGTGGATGCCATAGTGACTCTGAATCAGAAGGACCCGATAGACGTCATCGACATCGAAGGACTGAAGCAAGGACTGCATTCGCTCACCGTACGCGTGAAGGACAACACCGGAGTGTGGAGTTCGCAGGTGGCGAAATATTTCATCGTGAAGGGTGATGAGACGGTGGAGGAGGCCACCATCACACGTTACATGTACTGGTTCGACGATGATACGGACGGCTTCAAGACTGGCCCGCTCACCTCGGTCACAGGCACGATGGACATCGATATCAGCGACGTGGAGGCAGGCACGCACACTCTGTGGTGGCGTTGCGGCGACTCCAAGGGCGCGTGGAGCGAGGCTCGTTCGGTGACTTTCGAGAGCCGTAGTTTCTACGACTACACCGTACCGGAATCGGGAGTAGGCACATTCTCTGCCGATGTCAACCTCGAACTGCCCGACGGACTGCAGGCTCATTTCTGCACCTACTTGAAGGAGGTGGACGAGGGACTGGCCATCAAGATTATCGGCATCGACGGCAACGTGATTTCTGCCAATACAGGTATGCTGATGAGCGGAACAGGCGGCGAGACCTACCGACTGAAGTACACCGCAGAGCCGGGAGCAACCAACGAGAGCAACAAACTGGTGGCCGTGGTTGAGTCGGAGCATATACCAGCCACCAACGGACTCTACACCAACTTCATGATGAAGGGCGGAAGGTTCGTCAAGATTCTTGAGGAGGACGAGTCGGTAATGATGCCCGCACACCGCGCTTACCTGCCGCTGCTCACCGCAGAGGTGGCTAATGCCAATGCCATTGGCATCATCTGGGACGACGACACCGTGACAGGACTCGACGGCGTTGCTGCAGACGACAACCGCACCAATCCTAACCTCGATGGCACCATCTACAACCTGCAGGGACAGAAGGTTGACCACCCGACACGAGGAATCTATATCATAAACGGAAAGAAAGTTGTAATAAAATAAGCAATGAAAAAGAAATATATTTCACCGGAAATAATAGAGGTAACCGACTTTGGCAATCCGCTGCTAGACATCGGAACCACCATCCCAGTGGATACTGGCGGCAGCGGAGAAAGCCAGTCGGGCGCCGAGGGCAAGCGGCACAACGATGTTGTTGACGAGGATGAAGAACCAACCGACAGCATCATCAAGTACCGCCGCGACCCGATGGACTTCATCCCCAAATCGTTCACAAAGGTGTGGGAAGACTGATTCCCGAACTTGTCAGACGGGCTGAATCATTCAGCCCGTCTTTTTTTTGTAATTATATATTGTTTTACCCTACTATGGATTGTTTTCCGTAAAATGCCCTGCCGGCAGTCGTTTTCCCCTTCAGCCAGCGACCGTTGGTTCCCCGCCCCTTTAGGGGAGTCGTTTGCACCTCCCTTGTCTTGCTCTCCTGTCAGGGTCTGCCCCGCGTCCCCTCTTTTCTCCTTTGTTGCCCCCAACGTCATCCCGACGCTTTTGTATTGCAAAGATACAACACAAAACGCCAAGTGCCAAAAATCGGGAGTCTGCAACTTGTAAAAATCTGTTAACAAACCACCTATAATTCGATAAATATTGTTAAATCCCATATAACTCCCACGTTATTAGCAAGTTAGCGAAGTGTCAAGGAACACACTCCAGTTAGTGAAATCAATCTAGGCATGGATTTACAACATTGTAACATTACAACATTACAACATTAAGGATTTCGATGTAGCATGTCAGAGTAAAAATCAGGTCATGGGTCAGAGAATAGGTTACAAATTATAAGTATTATAATTTAATAATAATATATATTATAATATATATTATTATTAACCATTGTAGGCAACCCTTCTCTCTGCATGTCTGTAATTTCTTAATGTTGTAATGTTGTAAAGTTGCATTTCTTGAAACGCGACAACGCATAATCGCGCAACTCTCTGGCATCGTGTTAGTTATGGCAGATTTTGCAATCTTTAAGAAAGTTGTATTATTTCTTTAACATATTTTTACGAGTTATGGATGCTCGAAATTTCGCATACTGGAGAAAAAGTTGTATCTTTGTAACAGCAAATCCCCCACCATACCTCCCGCGAGGAGATGCCGAACCGCCCCCGGCCACACTCCTCGAAACATATACCATTCGCCGCCCAGTCATATACCGGCCGGCACCCGGAACATATACCTTCCGTCCCCTCAAACATATACCGTTCGCTCCCCAATGGTATACATACGGCACCATGAGAGGTGCATCAATCGCCCGACAGGCGAAAAAGCGTTCATGGGCTTGCCGAATAAGCACCCGGAATGTACATAGAAAGCACTCTGAAGAGGATGCGACAAATGCTCAACCGCAGGCGTGTACATAATAAAACCGCACCTAGGACAGATGCGGTTTCAAAATACTCATATGTGTTGTGAATTCGATTCCTCTCAAAAGAGAGCAGGGTAGAGGCCCCGCTTAGTCCTTGCAGTCTTCCTTGCCGCAGTTGGGGTCGTGCTTCTTCTCCTTGCCTGCCTCGGGCTTCATCTTGCCTGCGGTGAATCCGAGTGCAACGATGGCTCGCTGGATGTCCTTCTTCGAGGTTTTCTTGGTGTCGAAGGTCACCACCATGTCCTTGGTCACCTCGTCCCACTGAGCCGTTTTCACGCCGTCGATGGCCTTGGCTGTTGTGGTGATGCGCTGTCCGCAGCGTTCGCAACGTCCGTTCACCTTGAATTTGATTGTCTTGTCTTTTGCCTGTGCCGCGCCGCAGACGATGATTGCGAGGGCAGCGATGATGATTTTCTTCATTTCTATAAGTTATTGAGTTTTATTAATGTATTAAGTAGACAAGTTAACAAGTCGACTTGTTTGCTCGTCTACTTGTTAACTTGCCGGTTAGTCAGTTATGAGTTGCACTTCCAGGGCTTCAGTTGCTTGAAGAAGTCGTTGCCCTTGTCGTCAACGAGGATGAATGCGGGGAAGTCCTCAACGGTAATCTTCCATATCGCCTCCATGCCTAGTTCGGGATACTCGACGCACTCGATGCTCTTGATGCTCGACTGCGAGAGCACAGCAGCCACGCCTCCGATGGTGCCGAGATAGAATCCGCCGTGCTTCTTGCAGGCGTCGGTAACCTCTTGTGTGCGGTTGCCCTTGGCAATCATCACGAGAGATGCGCCGTGATCCTGGAACTCGTCAACATACGGGTCCATGCGGTTGGCTGTGGTAGGTCCCATAGAGCCGCAAGGATAGCCTTCTGGAGTCTTTGCCGGTCCTGCGTAGAGGATGGGGTGGTCCTTGAAGTATGCCGGCATCTCCTCGCCTGCGTCGAGACGTGCCTTGAGTTTTGCATGTGCGATGTCGCGAGCCACAATGATTGTTCCCTTGAGGTTTACTCGTGTTGAAACAGGGTACTTGGTGAGTTCAGCGCGTACGGCGTCGATGCCCTTGTCGAGGTCAATCTCGATGCCCTTGCCGCCCTCGCCCGGCTTGCGGAACTCCTCGGGGATGAGTTCTGTTGGGTTGTCGTCCATCTTCTCAAGCCATATACCGTCGGCGTTGATTTTTGCCTTGATGTTGCGGTCGGCAGAGCAGCTTACGCCCATGCCGATGGGGCATGATGCTCCGTGACGAGGCAGTCGAACCACGCGGATGTCGTGAGCGAGTGCCTTGCCTCCGAACTGTGCTCCGAGCCCAATCTTGTGAGCCTCTGCGAGCAGTTTGTTCTCAAGGTCGATGTCGCGGAATGCGCGTCCTGTCTCGTCGCCTGTTGTAGGCAGGTTGTCGTAGTATTTTATTGAAGCGAGCTTCACGGTGAGCAGGTTCTTCTCTGCCGAGGTGCCGCCGATGACGAAAGCGATGTGATATGGAGGACAAGCCGCTGTTCCGAGGCTCTTCATTTTC
This sequence comes from uncultured Prevotellaceae bacterium, assembly GCA_900315095.1. Lineage (GTDB taxonomy): Bacteria > Bacteroidota > Bacteroidia > Bacteroidales > Bacteroidaceae > Prevotella. The sequence continues at coordinate 121,870 of OMXS01000015.1, forward strand.
TCCACGAGGAACGGCAGCAGGGTGCCTTCGTTCTGGATTGTTGCCTTTGTCATGGGGTAGAAGTATGTCTTGTTGGCCGAGCCGCCGCCCTTAGCCACCATTACGAAGCGGTACTCGTCGCCCTCCACGGCCTCGATGTCAATCTGTGCAGGCAGGTTGCAACGGGTGTTCACCTCATCGTACATGTTCAGCGGAGCGTTCTGCGAGTAGCGCAGGTTGTCCTCGGTGAAGGTGTTGTAGACGCCGAGCGAGAGAGCCTCCTCGTCCTCGAATCCTGTCCACACCTGCTGTCCCTTCTCGCCGTGTATGATGGCGGTGCCGGTGTCCTGGCAGAACGGGAGGATGCCCTTGCATGCTGTCTCAGCGTTGCGGAGGAACTGGAGAGCAACATACTTGTCGTTCTCGCTAGCCTCTGGGTCGCTGAGTATAGCAGCCACCTGTAGGTTGTGTTCGCGGCGGAGCATGAACTCCACGTCGTGGAACGCCTGCTGTGCGAGCAGCGTGAGTGCTTCCTTTGATACTTTCAGAATCTTGTGTCCTTCAAATTCGCCTGTGCTTACTCCTTCTTTTGAGAGCAGGCGATACTCCGTCTTGTCCTCGCCGAGCTGGAACATCGGAGCGTACTTAAATTCAGGTTTGTTTGCCATAATGTTTCTTTTTATTTGGTTTGTTTGTAGGTGTTATTTCTAGCCTTTCTAGTCTTTCTAGAATATCTAGTTTTTCTAGCCAATCTAGATTATCTATAATCCTTTTAATATCCGAACACCTCTTCTGTGGTGAGGCGTTTCACGGGTGCAATCTTCTCGAGAGCATCCATGTCGAGGTTGTTCTCATCGCCAAGGATGATGTACCGGTACTGCTTGTTGGCCATGAGATTCTTCTCGTAGTCGACAATGTCCTTTAGCGTCACCTTCGACAGGTCTTGATAAATCTTGCCGTTAAGGTCGTAGTCGATGCCCAGACGCTTGGCGTTTAGGTAACTGTAGATGATGCTCATCTTAGTGGTGCGCATGCTGGCCAGCTGCTTTGTCAGGGCGTCCTTGGCAATGTTGAAGCCGTTCTCGCTGGCAGGCATCTCGTTGAGAATCTCGTTGTAGTGGTTGATGCAGTCCATCATCTTGTCGTTCTGCGTGATAATATGTGTCATGAACGACTCCTTGCGTCCCTTCACGCTGGGGCGAGAGTAGAAGGCGTAGGCATTGTATGCAAGTCCGCGTGTCTCGCGCATCTCCTGGAACACTATGCCGTTCATGCCGCCACCGAAATATTCGTTGAAGAGTGCGCGTATGGCTGCCTCGTCGGGGTTCCAGTCGCGCCCCTCGTTGTGATACATGCGCATGTAGATGTTCTTGGCGTCGTATGGAGCAAGCAGCACCTCGTTCTTGTCGGCCCTCTGGTCGAGATACGGGTTGTTCTGCGGAACGCTGGCGAGTTGTTTCGCCGTGCTGTGCAGTTTCTTGACGTTGTCTGCAACGGTCTTCTCGTCTGCAGGTCCGTAGTAGAGTACGCTATGTTCATACTGAGACAGATTCTTCAGCAGGTCGATGAACGCCTGTGGGTTTGCGCTCTTCAGTTCCTGTTCCGTCACGAGGTCGCGGTAGGCGTTGTGAGCGCCTTGTGTGCCGTAGGCATAGAGGTATGCGAAATAAGACTGCTGGCTCTTCTTTGCATCGTCGCGTTTCTTCAATGTCATGTCCACCAGCTGGTCGTATGCCTCCTTGTCGGCCTTTGCATGCATGAACAGGTCGTCAAGCAATGTCATGGCCTGTGTCATGTTCTCGCTAAGTCCTGAAAGGCTTACGGTGAGGTTTTCCTCTCCCACGTTGATGCTCCAGTCGCATCCCAGTTCATAGAACTTCTGCTTGATGTCGGTGGCTGTCATGCGGTCGGTGCCGAGGTATTGTATGTAGTCGGCTGCAATGTCATACCGCTTGTCTGCGCTCTGTCCGAACTCATATCGGTAGGCAAGGTTGAACAATCCGTTGGTGGTATTCTTAACATAGTAGAGCGGCATGCCTTTCTTCATCTGCGAGGAAGAGAAGTCTGTCTTGTAATCTACGAACTTTGGTTGTATGGGTTCCACCTGCGAGTCTTGTATGTCCTTCACGAACTGGCTCATCTGGTCGCGGTTTGCCTGGATAGGAGTGATTATTGGCTTGTCGATTTTCTTCTGCAGAGAGTCGATGCCTTGTTTCTTGAACACGGTGACATAGCCGTCGGTGAAGAAATTGTTGGCAAAGGCCACCAACTCAGGCTTGGTGATGCGTTCGATGCGTTCGATGCGGCCCACCATCTGTTTCCAGTCAATCTCGTTGATGAAGGCATCGACGAACTGGTCGGCACGTCCGCCGTTGCTCTCCAGCAACTGGTAGTAACTTCGTTTCTTGTTGTTGATGATGCTTGGCAGCAGGTTGTCGGGGAAGTCGCCCTTCTTCAGTTTGTCAATCTCGGCAAGCATCAGGCTTCTCACCTCTTCGAGGCTTTGTCCCTGCTTTGGCGTTCCCATAAGGAAGAAGCCGCCGTGGTCGTGCATCAGTTCGCTGGTGCCTATAGCACGCTGCACCTTCATTGTCTGGTTGAGGTTGAGGTCGAAGAGTCCTGCGCGTCCGTTGCTCAGCACGTCCTCCAGCAGTTGGAGGGTGTCGGCCTGCAACGCGTTGGCCTCCTTTGTTCGCCATGCCATCCACACCTGTTCTGCCTCTTGTCCGATAACGGTTGAGTCCTTCGGTGTCGTCAGCGGTGTCAGCGGAGCGAATGTGGGTTGTGTTACATCGTCTCCCGGTTTCCAGTCGCCGAAATACTTGTCGATAAGGGCAATGGTCTTTTCGGGGTCTAGGTCGCCCGCCATGCAGATGGCAACATTGTTAGGAACATACCATTTGTTGAAATAGTTCTTGATGTTCACTATCGACGGGTTCTTCAGGTGCTCCTGAGTGCCGATGGTGGTCTGTGTTCCGTAAGGGTGGTTGGGCCACAGCATCTTGCTTATGGTGTAGAAGAGTTTGCGTTGGTCGCTGCTGAGTCCGATGTTATACTCCTCATAGACAGCCTCCAGTTCGGTGTGAAAGCCGCGAATCACCATGTTCTTGAAACGGTCTGACTGTATTTTTGCCCAGTTCTCCACCTCGTTCGACGGGATGTCCTCGGTGTAGCAAGTCACATCGTTGCTGGTGTATGCGTTAGAGCCTTCTGCACCGATGGCTGCCATCAGTTTGTCATACTCGTTGGGTATGAAGTACTGTGCAGCCAGTTGCGAGATGCTGTCAATCTCGTGGTATTTCTGACGGCGCAGTTCGGGGTCGGTTACGAGGCGGTATTCTTCATATCGCTTCTCAATCTCGTCGAGAAGCGGTGCCTCTGCTTGTGGGTTGTTCGTGCCGAATTGCTTGGTGCCCTTGAACATCAGGTGTTCCAAATAATGCGCCAAGCCTGTTGTCTCTGAAGGGTCGTTCTTAGAGCCTGTGCGAACGGCAATGAACGTCTGAATGCGCGGTTTCTCCTGATTGACAGAGATGTACACTTTCAAGCCGTTGTCGAGGGTGTAGATGCGAGTCTGCATCAGGTCGCCCGGCACGGTTGCATACTTGTAATCCTTTGCTGATAAGGACAAAGGTAAAAAAGTAAGAAGGTAGAAAAGCAGTATCCTACCGAATGTCTTTTTCATTAGTCTATTTATTTGTTTTATTTTTCGTAGTCTATTTCGTGGTCGAGGCTGTTGATGAAGTTCTCATAAACCTCCTCCTCGACGTCGCCCATCTCAAACTCCTTGCCTGCATCCTTGCGTATCTCGGCAATCCATGCGCGGCGCGCCTTGATATAATCCTCTCGGATGCGCTCGATGTCGGCCTCTGTGATGTGGTCGAGACCATAGTAATCGAGAATCATGCGGTAGGTCCAAGCCCATTGATATTCGCGGTAGTTGTTGTCAATCTCGGTGAAACGGTCGATTACCTGCTGGATGTCTGACAGCGTGCCGTTCTTGATGTCGTCGATGAGACGCTGTTCCTCGCTCTCGGGGAGAAGCAGACCTGAAAGGTCGTTCCACTTGCCGATACCAACGGTTGTCGTTGGGATTCCGAAAGCGCCGCGCTTCAGCACGCGTTTCATCACCGCTCCCATGTAAATGCGCAAGGCGATGTCATAGTATTTGATACCCTTGCGGAGCGAAGAGCCTTTAATGAGATACTCGTGATAGATGTATTCTGACACATCCTTTCCTGTTGATTCCTGTAGGTTCTCCAAGATTTTCTTTCCTCTGAGGATTCCTCCAACGGAGAACGGAGAGAGCCAGTCGAAGTTAACGATGCTCTTCTGGCAGTCCTTTGGACGCATGTCACGCTTCGGCCATTTGCGGATGTCGCGGTAGAGACCCACAGTTGTTATGTTTCGGCCAGGCACTAGATACATGTCGTCGTTGTATGAAATGAGATATGAGAACGGCAGGTCGCGGGTGTCGGGGTGGTGCATCAGCTTACCCATACATACGGAGAAAGTACCGATGTTGGCCGGCATCAAGAGGTAGGCGCCACTTGCGGTTTTTGTTCCGCGCTCGAGTATTCCGTAGTGCATCGGCCCCATCTTGTAAGCGTGGTTAGAGAAGTTGGTGTTAGAGCCAGCATTGTAGAATGAGAACTGTCCGCCGATGAGCAGGCTCGACTTGTGGTGACTTGCCGAGAACGGTCCGCAGAAGGCTGCGCATGCCTCGCCGTTTGACATGTATGAGTTGGCGAAGAATACACTTGCCGAGGCTGTGAAGCCGTTGCTTATCTGGCACGCCTCGCCCACGAAACAGTCTTGCATTTTCACGCTGTTGATGATGCTTGAGCCGTCGCTGATGATGGAGTTCTCGCAGATAACACCCGTTCCGATGTACACGCTGTTGTTAGGCGAACTCATGATAGAGCAGTCGCTGAGGCGTGAAGCGCCGTCAATCTCCGCCGCGTCTCTCACGATGGTGTTTGTGATTTCCTTGGTGTTCACAATCTTGACACCGTTTCCAATCATTCCTCGCTCGGGCATATTGAGTTTGATGTCCTCGTCAACAAGACGGCGGATGGCGTCCTTCACCTCCTTGTCGCGGAAGTGTTTCACCATGAATGCCGCGAACTGAGAGTTCAGATTGCTGAAAATCACCACGTTGCCGTCGCCCACCTCGTTGAGCACCGACACGAGGTTGCCCTCGCCGTAGGTTGCGCCCTCGGTGGTCTCCATAGTGCACACGTTAGAGATGTAGCACTCGTTGCCGATGGTGTAGTTGTTTATGAAGTTGCCGATGTTCTCTATCAGGCAGTTGTCTCCTACTGAAACGTTGCGAAGAGTGGCGTTATATACGCCCGAGTGCTTGAAGAAGTCCTTGCTCACCTCTATGTTTTTCTCGAACGTTCCCAGCCTAATCTCGCCGTAGAATGTCGTTCTCTTGACATACTTGGGGATGAAGTCGTCTGCCACCTCAATGGCCGACCAGTCTTCCGCCCAGCAATTGTTATTCTCCAGGATCTCAATCTCTTCCTCAGTTAGTTTGCGGTAATCAATCATATTTGTTATTTTTTTAGTTAATTTCTTTTTTAATGGGTGCAGGAGTACGGAATTGCAGAACTTAAGTTGTTTTTACGGCATCCTATGGTAATTCCGATTAATCCTCATCTCTCGACCTTCAACCCTCATATTGTTCATAAAGGAAATCGTTGTAGGGATACTTCTGGACGTGCAGTTGCTTCACCTTTTTATATAATGTGTCGCGAAGCAAGTCGATGTTTTGCTTCTCTTTTGCCGAAATGAACAGACAGTCATCGTTCATCTTAGCCATCCAAGTCTTCTGCAGTTCGTCGAGTGTGATGTTCTCTTTTGTTGGTGGTGTTAGGTCGTCGGGCTCTTTCTCCACCCAAGTGTACGCGTCTATTTTGTTGAAGACAATCATCTGGGGCTTGTCAGCGGCGCCGAGGTCCTTCAGGGTGTTGTTCACCACCTCTATCTGTTCTTCAAAATCAGGGTGCGAGATGTCCACCACATGCACCAGAAGGTCGGCCTCGCGCACCTCGTCGAGTGTCGATTTGAAGGAGTCGACAAGGTCGGTGGGCAGTTTGCGGATGAAGCCTACGGTGTCTGCAAGCAAGAACGGAAGGTTCTCCACAACCACCTTGCGCACCGTGGTGTCGAGAGTGGCGAAGAGCTTGTTCTCTGCGAACACCTCGCTTTTTGCGAGCAGGTTCATCATAGTGGATTTTCCAACGTTGGTATATCCCACGAGAGCCACGCGGATTAGTCGTCCGCGGTTCTTCCGTTGCGTGGTTTTTTGCTTGTCAATCTCCACGAGTCGCTGTTTCAGAAGTGTGATGCGCTGAAGTATGATACGGCGGTCCATCTCCAACTGAGTCTCTCCAGGTCCGCGAAGGCCCACGCTTCCCTTGCCTCCACCCGAGCCGGAACCACCGCCCTGACGCTCGAGGTGAGTCCACAATCGTTGCAGACGGGGCAGCATGTAACGGTATTGCGCCAGTTCTACTTGTGTCTTAGCGTTTGCCGTCTGCGCCCTCATGGCGAAGATGTCGAGAATGAGAGACGTGCGGTCGAGTATTTTCACCTTCAGTTCCTGCTCGATGTTGCGTATCTGCTTCGCCGAAAGTTCATCGTCGAAAATCACCATTCCCACAGGTTGCGGAATCTCGGTGTCCTCGGGCATCTGTGAAATCTCAGAGAACTCCGACTGTTCCATAAACTCGTCGTAGGCATCCTGCTGTTCCTTGATATATTGTTTTATCTCCTCGAGCTTGCCCTTCCCGACGTAAGTTGTCTGACTTGGCCCGTTCACTTTTTGTGTGAAACGCTTCACGGTGACGGCGCCTGCCGTGTCGGCGAGAAATTCCAGCTCGTCAAGATATTCCTTAGTCTTCGCCTCGTCTTGTTCTTTCGTTATAAGACCAACAAGTACTGCGGTTTCGGCTTTGACCTCGGAGATGACAAATTCCTTCATTAATAATATATTATAATTACGCCACAAAAGTAATAATAAATATCCTAAGTGCCAAAAAATGCCGTGTTTTTCTTGTCAAAATTACTGCTTTGAACGCCGTAATCTTGTAAACGTTTGCGTAACTTTTTTCAATTTTTTCGCATCTTTATTTGACTTATGTCAATAAATCTATTACCTTTGCACTCGTGAAATCCGAATTTTCAGATTACATGCTACATAATAAAACAGACTGCTAAGACATTCAAAAATGCAAGGGAATTGCTTCGACGAGAGGTCGAAGCAATTTTTTTTATAAAAAAATGTTCAAATTATTGCGAGTTTTTTACAGAAATATTACTTTTGCACCGAATTTTAAAATGAAATTGTTATGAGACTTATCATCGAATCGGATTACAAGAGATTGTCAGAATGGGCTGCCAATCATGTTATTGAAAGAATTAACGCATTCAAACCTACTCCAGAGAAACCTTTCGTTCTTGGACTTCCTACTGGCTCTTCGCCCGAAGGAATGTACGCAGAACTTGTAAAAGCTTATAAAGAGGGACGTGTTTCGTTCAAGAATGTGCTTACATTCAACATGGACGAATACGTGGGATTGCCTGAAAGCCACCCAGAGAGCTACCACTCTTTCATGGCTCGCAACCTCTTCGACCACATCGACTGCCCGAAGGAGAACATCCATATTCTTAACGGAAACGCTGCCGACCTCGAGGCAGAATGCGCTCACTATGAGGAGATGATTGCTGAGGCAGGCGGAATCCACCTGTTCATCGGCGGTATCGGTCCTGACGGACACATCGCTTTCAATGAACCTTATTCGTCATTGGCATCTCGCACTCGTGTGAAGACTCTTACTTCAGACACCATTATCGCCAACTCACGTTTCTTCGACAATGACGTGAACAAGGTGCCAACACGCGCCTTGACAGTAGGAGTTGCAACAGTTATGGACGCTGACGAGGTTATGATTCTCGTTAACGGTCACCACAAGGCACGCGCCCTGCAGGCAGCTGTTGAAGGACCAGTTACACACGCCTGGACAATAAGCGCGCTCCAGACACACCGTCACGGCATCATCGTTTGCGACGAGCCAGCAACCGACGAACTGAAGGTGAGCACATACAAGTACTTTAAGGACATCGAGAAGGACAATCTCTAAACTCCTTCCCCGAAAAATATGGCAAGCGCCTTATCGCAGACAATGTGGTAAGGTGCTTGTTTTTATGATGCGATGAGCGATAATCTATGCCTTGAAACGCAAAACATGCCTGTTGACATTGCCAAAGATGCCTTCTGACATCGTCACTTGTGCTTAATGGCATTGCCAAATGTGCCTAATGGGAATGCGATTCATATACAACTGGGAAACGAATGCTCATCACTCGTTTTATAGTCAAAATGCAATGTCTTTTATGGTTGAAATAAGGCGCCGACACGTTAAATTGAATTAATCTGCCAATAAAATGTTGAAAAGCGTGTGCTATTTGGAAAAAAATGTGTATTTTTGCACGCAATAAATTTTAAGATACACTAATTATATGTCATCATTTGTTGCAGATAAAATCGTGATGGACGGTCTGACTTTCGACGACGTCCTTTTAATTCCAGCTTATTCAGAAGTGCTGCCAAAGACGGTAGAGTTGAAAACCATGTTCTCAAAGAACATACAACTGAACATTCCGTTCGTGACGGCGGCAATGGACACCGTGACCGAGAGTTCAATGGCTATTGCTATTGCACGCGAGGGCGGTATCGGCGTTATCCACAAGAATATGTCTATCGATGCGCAAGCTCGTGAGGTGGCTATCGTGAAACGTGCCGAGAACGGTATGATTTACGACCCGGTGACAATTCAGAAGGGCCGCACGGTAAGCGATGCGCTCGGCATGATGGCCGAATATCATATTGGCGGTATTCCTGTTGTTGACGAAGAAGGTCACCTGGTGGGCATCGTAACAAACCGTGACCTGCGCTTCGAGCGTCGCCTTGACAAGAAAATAGACGAGGTGATGACAAAAGAAAACCTCGTGACAACACACCAGCAAACCGACCTTAATGCCGCAGCAGAGATTCTGCAGGCAAACAAAATAGAGAAACTCCCTGTTGTTGACAAGGACAACCGCCTCGTGGGACTTATTACATACAAGGACATCACGAAGGCAAAGGACAAGCCGATGGCTTGCAAGGACGAAAAAGGCAGATTGCGCGTGGCTGCAGGCGTAGGTGTCACAGCTGACACTCTCGACCGCATGCAGGCGCTGGTTGATGCCGGTGCAGACGCTATCGTAATCGATACTGCTCACGGCCACTCGAAGTCGGTGGTAGAGAAACTTGTCGAGGCAAAGGCCTCTTTCCCCGATGTTGATATCGTTGTGGGCAACGTTGCTACGGGCGCGGCTGCCAAGATGCTTGTTGAGAATGGTGCCGACTGTATAAAGGTGGGCATCGGTCCTGGCTCAATATGCACCACACGTGTTGTTGCAGGTGTGGGCGTTCCTCAGTTGAGCGCTGTCTATGACGTTTATAGCGCACTTCAGGGAACAGGTGTTCCACTCATTGCAGATGGCGGTTTGCGCTATTCAGGCGATGTGGTAAAGGCTCTTGCCGCAGGCGGCAGCTCGGTAATGATTGGCTCGTTGGTGGCAGGAACCGAAGAGAGTCCAGGCGACACCATCATCTTCAACGGACGTAAGTTCAAGAGTTATCGCGGAATGGGCTCGCTCGAGGCAATGGAGAACGGCTCAAAGGACCGCTACTTCCAATCAGGTACGAAAGACGTTAAGAAGCTTGTGCCGGAGGGAATCGCTGGTCGCGTGCCATATAAAGGCACTTTGCAGGAGGTTATCTATCAGCTTACTGGCGGTCTCCGTTCAGGTATGGGCTATTGCGGAGCTGGAACTATCGAGGCGCTTCACAACGCTAAGTTCACCCGCATCACCAATGCCGGAGTGATGGAGAGCCATCCGCATGACATCACTATTACAAGCGAGGCACCAAACTACTCTCGTCCAGAATAAGAATAGAATATAGAATAACAAATAATGAAGAAGGTTTTTCTTTTGGCAACCATGCTCCTCGGATGGGGCGTGACTTTTGCACAGAGCGACGATCCCGTGATAATGACCATCGCGGGGACACCCGTAAACCGCTCAGAGTTCGAGTATTCATACAACAAGAATAATGCAGAGGGCGTCATCGACAAGAAGTCGGTGAAGGAATATGTTGACCTCTTCGTGAACTACAAGCTGAAGGTGCAGGCGGCTCTTGATGCTCACCTCGACACTCTCAGCTCGTTCAAGGAAGAGTTCCTTACATATCGCGACCAGCAGGTACGTCCGTCGTTCGCCACCGATGAAGCGATGGAGAAGGAAGCGCGTAATGTATACGATGCCACATACAATCAAATAGGTCCTGACGGACAAGCACAGGCATCGATAATCCTGCTCAGTCTTAGTCCTGATGCATCGTTGGCAGAGCAGAATAGGCAGAAAACACGCATTGATTCTATCTACAGCGCGTTGCTCGCAGGTGCCGATTTCGCAGAGTTGGCACGCAAGCATTCTGAAGACCAAGGTACCGCTCAGCGTGGCGGCATGATGCCTCCTGTCACTCGCTCTCAGTTGCAGGAAGATATGGCAAGTCAGGTGTTCGCTCTTAAAGACGGCGAGATGAGCAAGCCGTTCCTTCTTCCTATGGGTTATCTCATTGTGAAGATGAACCAGCATCGCTTCCTCCGCCCGTACGAGGAGGAACGTGTTGATATCATGAAATGGATGGAAAGCCACAACCTTCGCGATGCCGTTGCAGAACGACGCGTAAAGGAACTTGCAGCCGAGAAGTTGGGATTGAAGGACAGCATCGAAAATCTCAATGCTTCACAAAAGGCACAGGTCGACGCAGAGGTTAAGAACCTACTCGACCAGCGCACAAAAGAGCTTTCGGCAACCGACTCTGACATGAGAAACCTCATCCGCGAATATCACGACGGATTGCTGCTTTATGAAATCAGTAACCGCAACGTATGGGAGAAAGCTTCTAATGATGAGGCAGGCCTTCGCAACTTCTTCAATAAGAACAAGAAACGCTACAACTGGGACAAGCCTCGCTATAAAGGCATGGCTTATCATGTTAAGAATGAAGCAGACAAGAAGGCTGTGGCTAAGTGTGTCAAGGGATTGGCGTTCGACCAATGGGCAGACAAGCTGCGCACCACTTTCAATGCCGACTCAGTTATACGCATCCGCGTGGAGAAGGGCATATTCAAGGAGGGCGACAATGCAGTTATAGACAAGATGGTGTTCAAGAAAGACACCACGCTGACTCCAATGAAGGACTATCCTATCGATGCAGTCTTTGGCAAACTGCTAAAGAAAGGCCCCGAGAGTTATGAGGATGTTCGAGGCCTGGTGACTGCCGACTATCAGGAAGAAATGGAGAAGGCATGGGTCAACGAACTCCGCAAACGATATACAGTTGTGGTGAACAATGACGTTTTGGACACCGTAAACAAACATAATTGATGAGAACATCACAAAGAATAACACTTGCTGTAATGGGGCTTATGGCTCTTTCGGCAAGCATCACGGCGAGCACCGGATTGTTCATGACAGGCAACCGCGGCGATGTTAGCGTAGCAGATACTGCTGCGAAAGATACCGTTGCTGTTCAGCAAAAGGAACAACCGCTCTACGAACCATCTGTGGTTGACGAGGTGATATGGGTTGTTGGCGATGAGCCGATATTGAAGTCAGACGTTGAGGTGATGCGTTTGCAGGCCGAGATGGAAGGCGTGAAACTCAATGGTGACCCTGATTGTGCCATTCCGGAGATGATTGCCGTGCAGAAACTTTATCTGCATCAGGCGGCTATCGATAGTGTCGAGGTGACGGAAAGCGAGATAACACAGGGAGTCGAGCAGCAACTGAATTATATGATTAATGCTGCCGGTGGACAAGAGAAACTGGAGGAGTACCGCAATCAGACTCTGACTCAGATGAGAGTGCAGATGCGTGACGAGTTCCGCGACCGCCAGTTGATAGAGAAAATGAAAGACAAACTCGTGAGTAATGTCTCTGTTTCTCCTGCCGATGTGCGTGCATACTTCAAGAACATTCCTGAAGATAGCTTGCCATTTGTGCCTACTGAGGTGGAGGTGCAGATCATAACGAAACAACCGAAGATAGAAACGGAAGAGCTGAACCGAGTGAAGGACCAACTGCGTTCTTACACAGACCGTGTAACCAAGGGCGAAACAACGTTTGCAACACTTGCTCGCCTCTACTCAGAGGACCCCGGTTCTGCTCGTCAAGGTGGCGAAATGGACTATGTGGGACGAGGAATGCTCGACCCGGCTTTCGCTTCCGTGGCGTTCAACCTCACCGATCCTAAGAAGATATCCAAGATTGTGGAGACGGAGTTCGGATTCCATATCATACAACTTATTGACAAGAGAGGCGACAAGGTGAAATGCCGACACATCTTACTTAAGCCGCATGTGAGCCGCGAAGCTATTAACAAGGCAATGGAGAGACTCGATTCTCTTGCTACAGACATCCGTGCCGAGAAGTTCACCTTTGATGAGGCAGCTTCTTATATTTCCGATGACAAGGACACGAAGAACAATCACGGTCTTATGGCTAATTTCTCTGAGTCGGGACGTACATCGCGTTTCCGCATGCAGGACCTGCCTACTGAGGTGGCGCGTGCTGTAGAGGGAATGCAAGTGGGCGACATTTCTAAACCATTCCAGATGGTGAACGATAAGGGCAAGACGGTGTGTGCTATAGTGAAACTCAAGTCAAGAGTGGAGGGACACCGTGCTGCTATCACCGAGGATTTCCAGGTAATGAAGGACGTGGTGCTTGCAAAGCGCAAGGAGGAGTTCCTCAAGTCGTGGGTGAAAGACAAGTTGAAAAACACCTATGTCAGGATGAACGACCGTTACCGCGGCTGTAAGTTTGAATATGAAGGTTGGATAAAATGACCGCATTGAATAAGATACGACAGATGTTCGGCGGGCATAGAATCATTTTCGTTGTGATTCTATGCCTGTTCGGTCTTTGCGCTATGAGCAAGGGACCGAAGAAGCATAAGAGGCGCAAGACCACCGATGAGAGGGTCTATCTTATCCATGCCGATGTTCTCCATTATGACCAATACGGTTCAACTGCTCCTGGTGCCCAGGTGCTTAACGGCAATGTGAAATTCCGACACAAGGGTGCCACACTCTCATGTGACAGCGCTTTCTACTATGAGAAGGATAATTCCTTTGAGGCTTACGGCCATGTGAGGATGACACAGGGCGACACTCTCACACTAACAAGCGAGGAGGCTTATTATGACGGGAACGACCAGATGGCAGAGGCTCGTTATAATGTGGTACTGAAGCATCGTGGTACAACTCTTTACACAGACAGCTTGAATTTCGACCGACTGTATAATGTGGGCTATTTCTTTGAGGGCGGACGAATGGTTGACAAGAAGAACACGCTCGTGGCCGACTGGGGAGAGTATAACACACAAACTCACGAGGCGATATTCAATTATGAAGTAACGCTTCGTAATGACCAGTTTACCATATATACTGACACTCTTCACTACGACACTCGCACCTCGCTGGCTCATGTAGTAGGCCCTTCGCGTATCGTTTCGGGACAGAACACAATCAACACGGAGTCTGGTTACTATAACAGCAACACTGGCCAGACACAACTTTACGGCAGAAGCAAGGTGGTGAACGACCAAAAGGAGATGACTGCTGACAGCCTTTTCTATAACGAGAAAACGGGTGTTAGCGAGGGGTATAATAATGTGGTATATGTGGACAAGGAGAACAAAAACTCTCTCGACTGTGATTATTTCTGGTATAACGATAGCACGGGCGAGGCGCTGGCAACTGACAGGGCATTGCTGAAGGAGTTTTCACAGAAAGACACATTGTATGTACACTCCGACACGATACGCATGTATAGTTATAACCTGAACACCGATAGCGTTTATCGTATTGCCCATTGTTATAATAAGGTACGCGCGTATAGAACAGATATCCAAGCTGTGTGCGACTCGCTGGTGTATAACACAAAAGACTCGTGCATGACAATGTATAAGGATCCGATTGTGTGGAACATGGGCAGACAAATGGTGGGCGAGAAAATGGAGGTTTTCATGAAGGACTCCACTGTTGAGCGTGCCCATGTCATAGGACAGGCGTTCTCCATCGAGATGCTTCACGACAGCATTCATTATAATCAGGTGTCTTCACGAGAAATGTTTGCTTATTTTAATGAAGGCGAACTCAGGAAAACCGAGGCAATAGGCAATGTGCGCACCATATTTTATCCTGTTGAGGAGAAAGATAGTTCGCTGATACTTCTCAACTATCTAGAGACAGATACTATGAGAATGTTCCTTGTGAACAAACAATTGGATAAGATATGGACTTCAAAGGCAGAGGCGACTGCCTATCCGATGTCCCAAATCCCACCGAGGATGGAGAAACTCGACGGATTTGCTTGGTTCGAACGTATCCGTCCTGTTGACAAATATGATATATTCAACTGGCGGGGCAAGACTGCCGAGGAGGTGCTGAAACCGCAAACAAGACATGCCGCACCTTTGCAACAGATAAGAGACGGTAAGATGGAGACAATGAAAGGCGAGGAGATAAAACTATGATGTGGTTCCGTCAGCGCAAGCCTCGTCGCTTTGAGCATCGTATGATTTATGCGGATGACAGGAAGAAATTCCTAAGCGAACTTGAACAAAGAGCAAAAGGAGAACTTGGAATGAGCGAGAAGAAAACAACTGCTCCTGATTTTCATGCAGCATTCACCAGTGAGACATCGCATTTGCGCCGCAAAGAGACGGGGCAGGCACACAGTTTCATGTTCATGGGAATTGTATTGTTGGCGTTAATTGCCGTCATTCTCTACCTTCTAAACTCTTAACCCCATAATTTCTAACTCCAATGAGTGATATAATTCAGTTACTTCCAGATAGCGTGGCAAATCAGATTGCTGCAGGCGAGGTGATTCAGCGACCCGCTTCGGTGGTCAAGGAATTGGTGGAGAATGCCATCGACGCCGGAGCGACAGCGATAAATGTCGTTGTGGTTGATGCTGGACGCACTTCAATACAGGTTATTGATAACGGACGTGGAATGTCGGAGACTGACGCACGTCTTGCTTTTGAGCGCCATGCTACATCTAAGATACGCAAGGCAGATGACCTTTTTGCATTGCAAACGATGGGATTTCGTGGCGAGGCTTTGGCTTCTATTGCTGCCGTTGCTCAGGTAGAACTGAAAACGAGGATGGAAGGTGATGACATTGGCACGCACCTCTCAATCAGTGGTTCGAGAGTGGTAGCACAGGAGCCGGTTTCGTGTCCTGTGGGAAGCAATTTTTCTGTTGAGAACCTTTTTTTCAACGTGCCAGTTAGAAGGAAATTCCTTAAGTCGAACACCACAGAGTTGAATAATATTCTCTGTGCTTTCGAGCGCATTGTGCTTGTCTACCCTGAGGTTAGTTTCACGTTCCATAACAATGGGGTGGAGGTGTTTAACCTTAAAGCAAGTAACACACATCAGCGAATAATAGATGTCTTCGGAAAAAAAATCAATCAAGAACTGTTACCGTTAAGTGTTGATACTACCGTTTGTCGCATATCAGGATTTGTTGGCAAGCCAGAGTCGGCACGTAAGAAGGGAGCTCATCAGTATTTCTTTGTCAACGGCAGATATATGAAACATGGCTTCTTTCACAAGGGGGTGATGCAGGCTTACGAACGTCTTATCACCACAGGTGATCAGGTACCGTATTTCATCTATTTCAATGTGGAACCAGAGAATATAGATGTGAATATTCATCCAACAAAGACTGAGATAAAGTTTGAGAATGAGGTGGCCATATGGCAGATTCTGACAGCAGCTGTGAAAGATGCGTTGGGACGTTTCAGCGATGTAACTGCTATTGATTTCGATGTTGAGGGAAGACCTGACATTCCTGTGTTCACACCCACGAGTAGCGGATTCAATGCTCCCAAAGTGGATTATAATCCTCAGTACAATCCGTTCAAGGAAGGCGACCAGCAGGTATACCGTCGTAATGAAGTGCCCAAAGACTGGGAAAGTGTATATCAAGGACTTAAACCAGACACTTCAGAACAAAAAGCGATTTTTGAAGAGGTCCCGTCCGATACAGAAGGGATAATAGAGGAAAAAGCGCCAACTCATTATCAGTATAAGGGTCGTTATATTATGACCGCTGTGAAGTCTGGTCTTATGATAATAGATCAAGAACGCGCGCACGTGCGTATATTATATGATAGGTATATGCAGCAAATGTCAACCAACGGCCATTGCTCACAGAAGATGCTGTTCCCAGAAGTGGTGCAGTTCCCTCCGTCGGATATCGTGATGTTGCAGAAGGTGATGCCTGAGATGGAACATCTTGGATTCGATCTTTCCGATCTTGGGGGCGGAAGTTATGCTGTTAACGGAATACCTTCTGGCATCGAGGGCGTGAAAATTGACACTCTGATTAAGGACATGGTAACTTCAGCAATGGAGAGTGGATCGCTTAACACCGACGGAATAAATCATTCACTTGCCTTGAGTTTGGCACGCAGTGCGGCAATACCGCCAGGTCAAGTGCTAAGCAATGACGAAATGGAGTCGATTGTTAACGAACTTTTCACAACATCTAATGTGAATTACACTCCAGATGGTAAATCTATCCTATGCATTCTAAAACAACAAGAAATAGAACAAATGCTTGGATAATTACTAAAAAAACACTCAAAAAATACATATAGATTATGTTTTTTTAGTTAAAAAGTGAAATTTCTACAAAAAATGTATTGCAGTTTAAAAATAATTACTAACTTTGTACCCAAAATTGGAAGAGAGGAATCCTTACGAGGACTTAATGTTATTATCTATAATAATTTTTAATTAGTTATGAAAAAGTTTTTAATTGCACTGGCATTTGCCACAGTTTCTGTAGCAGGTTATGCACAGGACACAGACGCTAACCTTAAGTACAGCGTTGCAACAAACTCATTCTGGAGCAACTGGTTCATCCAGCTTGGCGGTCAGTATGACGTATTCTACTCAGGACAGGAGCATGGTAGCAACCTTAACTCTGCTCTCTTTAAGAACTTCCGTGGTAACTTCGAGGCTTCTGCAGCTATCGGTAAGTGGTTCACACCGGGTCTCGGACTCCGTGTTAAGGCTTCTGGTATCTGGGGTCGCGCCGTAGGTCTTCCTTATGCTTATGCACAGCGCGTTGCTGGTCAGCTTCCTGATGAGGAGCAGAGCCATGGCTTCAAGTTCTGGACTGGTCAGGGTCAGGTATTGTTCAACCTGAGCAACATGTTGCTGGGCTACAATCCTAACCGTGTTTGGAATTTCATTCCATTCGCTGGTGGTGGTATCGCTCGTAACTGCAGCGCTAACCGTTACTCAATGGGTCTCGGCGTTGGTATCTTGAACGAGTTCAACATCTCTAAGCGCGTAGCTCTTAACCTCGAACTTGGTTGGAACCGTTGGGAGTCTGACTTTGATGGTGTTTACCAGAACCTTGACGAGGGTCGTCGTGGTTGGGATTCTCACGATAACGTACTCTATGCTGAAGTTGGTTTGACAATCAACGTTGGTAAGGTAGGTTGGGATCCAGTACCCGATGTTGACGCTATCCGCCGTGGTTATGAGGCTCGTATCGCTGACCTCAACAACATCATCCGCGACCGTGACGCTGAAATCGACAGCTTGAAGAAGATCAAGCCTGAGACAATCACAATTCACGATCCAGCATCAGAGCGCTTCGTTGCTACTCCTATTTCAGTATTCTTCAACCTCGACAAGACCGAGATTGCTGAGCTGAAGGACCTCGTAAACGTACGTGCACTTGCTGACTACGCTAAGGAAACTGACAGCAACCTCCTCGTTACAGGTTATGCTGACAGCGCAACAGGTACTCCAAAGCACAACCAGTGGCTGTCTGAGAAGCGTGCTGACCGCGTAGCTGGTGAGCTCGTTAAAATGGGTATCGCTGAGAGCAAGATCCGCAAGGAAGCTAAGGGTGGTGTGAAGATTCTGTCACCTATCAGCTACGACCGTCGTGCAACTGTTCAGGTTACAAAGTAATCACTTGACTACATTTAGTTAAACAATAATTGAAGTGCTTCCTTGCATGAGGAAGCACTTCTTTTGTTTGTTATTCTTTTTTGAATCAAAGAAAATAATGCGCTAAAAGTTTTGTGATTACAAAAAAAGATAGTACCTTTGCACCGCTTTACAGGGAAGAGGGCGTTTAGCTCAGCTGGTTTAGAGCATCTGCCTTACAAGCAGAGGGTCGGCGGTTCGAATCCGTCAACGCCCACGAAGAAAGGATTTCTCATCCATTATGATGTGAAATCCTTTTTCTGTTTGTTATTCTTATAATCTCAGGAATGGAATCATATTCTATCTGTATTGTGTTTTCATGGCCATTGTTTCTGACTGTTGGAATTCCCTTTATGTTATGTTGATAGATAATGAGCTATATCTGGTTGAACAAAGTTAATAAGATTGTTCAACAATGTTAATAACATAGTTCCCTCGTTGAACACGTTTGGTAATTCAAATGTGCGCTTTTGATTATTAACCTTATTTTCTTTTGCATTTTAATTTATCTTTTGTATCTTTGCATTGTATTTGTAATTAATAACATATCCCGAATTCCCATACTGGAAAGCACATGAAAGACTCTATTATTCATATACTTCAAACAAGGTTTTTGCTTGTGTTGTCTTTTGTTCTGTGTGTGTCGATGACATACGCACAGGAGTCTCAGCATTCATGGGAGTTGTTGCTAAACGATGTTATGGCTTTAGAGGATGGGGAAAGTCTTTCATGGCAAGAGACATATGACATTCTTTGCGAATTGGAGCAACATCCAATAGACCTTAACAATGCCACACGCGAGGATCTTGAGGCAATACCGTTCCTTACGGCGCAACAGGTTATGGATATATGTGAATATCTTTACAAGTACGCTCCTATGAGGTCGCTTGGAGAACTTGCAATGATTGAATCGCTTGATTATTACCAGTGTGAGTTGCTACGACATTTTGTCGTGCTTGGTGAGGTTAAACAACCAGGTTTCCCTTCCGTAAAGAACATTTTGAAATATGGTGGACATGAAGTGGTTGCAACGGCAAAACTACCTTTCTATAAGCGGAAAGGTGATGATGATGGTTATTTGGGTTCGCCATACAAGCATTCTCTGAAATATACTTTCACTTACGGGCAGTATGTTAAAGCTGGTATTCTTGGGTCTCAAGATGCAGGTGAACCTTTCTTCACTAAAGGCAATACGCTTGGCTACGATTTCTATTCCTTTTATTTGCAACTACGCAAGATGGGACGGTTAAAGAATCTTGTGGTGGGGCGATATAAAGCGAAGTTTGGTATGGGACTTGTACTCAACAACGACTTTATGCTTGGAAAGATAGCATCATTGCAACAACTGGGAAGCACAGAATATAATGTCAGGGCACATTCTTCGCGTATGGAAAGCAACTATCTGCAAGGTGCGGCAGCTACGATAAACGTTGCTCATGGACTTGATGTTACGGCTTTCGTCTCGTACAGATATATAGATGCCACTCTGAACAAGGATTCCACCATAGCCACAATTCTTGATGACGGCTATCATCGTACCCAAACAGAAATGGATAAGAAGAATAATTCTTCGGTGACAATGGGTGGAATGAATATTAACTATAGGTATGGTGGGTTCCACGTTGGTGCCACCGGCATATTCTCCCATCTCTCGCGTGATATTCATCCGAATACTTCCGCTATATATAGAATGTACTATGCTGCAGGCAATAATCTGTGGAATGTAAGTATGAATTATGGTTATGTCTCCAAAAAACTGCAGTTGTCAGGTGAAACGGCGACGGGTGATTGCGGTGCGCTGGCTACAATTAACACACTCTCTTACCGAGCCACGGGTGATCTTGATCTCTGTGCACTCCAACGATTCTATTCTAAGAAATATTATTCTCTCTATTCTGAGAGTTTCAGCGAGGGTGGGAGAGTGCAGGATGAAAGTGGGTTCTATGTAGGAATGAATTGGCATCCGTCTGAAAAATTCCGTCTGCTTGGATATTTCGATTTCGCGTTCTTCCCATGGCCAAAGTATCAGGCTGCCATTGCCTCGCATGCCTATGATGGATTCTTGCAGGCAACATACAAACGTGGAGGGTGGAGTATGTTGGCCCGATATAGATTAAAAATTCGGGAGAAAGATAACGAAGAAAAGACTGCTCTAATCAATAGGGCTGAGCAACGGGGAAGAATGGCGATAGGATACGATGGAGGAGTGTGGAGCACAACCACACAGGCCGATGTCGTTTATGTGTCATACAAGGAAAAAGATTTCGGATGGATGGTGAGCGAGAGAGTTTCTGTAAGGCCATTGGAGTGGCTCTCAATAGTCGGAAACATTGGTTATTTCAATACCGATAGTTATGAGGCTCGCATTTACGCCTATGAGAAAGGACCTCTTTATACGTTCAATTTCCCGTCATTCTATGGTGAAGGCATTCGTTATTCACTCTTTGCCCGTGCCGATTTCTCAAGAAAGGTGATGATGATAGCCAGGATTGCAACCACAAATTATTTCGACAGAAATACTATTGGCACCTCACATCAAAAGATTAGTCACTCATCAATGACTGATCTTGAATTGCAATTACGTCTAAAATTCTAAACATTATATTAATGTACACGCGTACATTATATATTATTATAGCTAAAGTCGTAAAGAGTTTTTACGTATGCAAAACTCTTCTATTATGACGAAATGAAAAAAAATGTTATTTTTGAAAATTTCCCTTCAAAATATTTGGAGCGTATTGTTATTTGTTGTACCTTTGCACTCGCTTCGCTCCTAAAAATGGTGTCGAGGCAAACATAAAAGAAAGAGTTCTTTGACAGATTTCATAAGACAGAGAAGTAGTACAAGAAGCGGGGTGTCGGGCTTTTTGCCTGATGTCCCTGGTGTATAGGAAACCGTCGACCCGGCTGGTGCCGGGATATGATTGTACAGGTGCCTTTACAGCCTGATAATGTTGATTGTACCGGATAGGCGTTCTGAGAACAGACAGATTAAAGATTGGTTTTCACAA
>OMXS01000036.1 GCA_900315095.1 uncultured Prevotellaceae bacterium
CTGATTTACAATGAAATACGATATCACAAAACCATCTGCGCCCGTGATGCCAAAGCTCGGTAAGGGCACAGAATGTATCAAAATCCTGCTCTCGCAGGTATCAAAAAGCATGCACGAACCCCTCGTTTCGATGCTTTTCCCTATACTTGGCGCACATGTAAGTGGTTCTGAATTTCAATACCCTTACCTCACTTGGAAGGAACTTTGTGGCCAAATGGCTAATCTTGTTGCAGAAAGTGGGGGTAACAAGGGCCAATTGTCACATTTAGCGGAAGCAATTACAAGAAAATTTCGTGTTCTGGAAATACCACTTTTTTCAACAGGTTTCAAGTGGCGATGCAATTTCTTATGATTTGTGTGCATGTTTAGTGCAACGTGAATATCTGGTTATTGATAAAAAAAATAAATTATACGAGTATAATGTATGTGGTTTGCCGAAAAAGTGTTATATTTGCAGTCAATTAGGAAATTACTAACAATCATAATAACATAACAAATCAAAAGAGACATGAGAATCAAGAAATTCTTGCTATCTGCTATGTTGCTGTTGTTGGCTCTAAGCACCAATGCAGCCGTGAAGACTGAAGGCAACTGCGTGACTGTTGACGTGGAGAGACCCACAGCCAATGGTGCGCGTGTGGTGTGCCTGGAAGTAATCAACGATAACATTATCCGCGTACGTGCCACTTCTGAGAGCGCTCTGCCGAAGAAGCATGAGAGCCTGATGATAGTGAAGCAGACGGCTAAGCCGCAGTTCACCACATCAGAAAAGGGTGACATCGTGGAGGTGAAGGCAAAGAACGTAACAGCCCAAGTGGATAAGAAAACAGGCCAGATAACGTTCTTTGATGCTGATGGCAAGCGCCTGGCAAAGGAGACAAAGGACGGCAAGACATTCGCCCCGTTCCAAGTGCCAGAGCGAGAGATAGGCATAGGCACTATCACCGACGAACAGCGCAACGGCCTCTCGTGGACGCTGAAGTTTGAGAACCAGCCGGAGGAGTTCTACGGCCTCGGACAGCACCAGGCAGAGGAACTGAACATGCGCGGAAAGAACGAGGACTTGTTCCAGTATAACACCAAGGTGAGTATTCCTTTCGTGCTTAGTAATGCCGGTTATGGAATCCTGTGGGACAGTTACAGCTACTGCCGCTTCGGCAATCCGCACGATTATATGCAACTGAACCGCGTGTTCAAACTCTATGACAAGAGAGGCAAGGAAGGTCATTTGACTGGCACCTATGTTGACAAGGATGGCAAACGGCTTGTCCGCGACGAGGATTCGCTCTATTATGAATATGCTATGCCCGAGGCTTCAGAGGTGTGCAACCGCACAGATAAGGGTGGCATTCAGAACCTGCCTAAGGGTTTCAACCTCAACGGAGCCAATGTTGTTTATGAAGGATTCATCGAGGCAAACACAACAGAGGTTTATCAGTTCATTCTCTACTATGCCGGCTATATGAAGGTGTATATCGGTGGCGAGGAAGTGGTGCCAGAGCGTTGGCGCACAGCGTGGAACCCCAATTCATGGAAATTCACTAAGCAGTTGCGCCAAGGTCAGAAGACTCAGATACGCGTGGAGTGGCAGCCCGATGGCGATGTGTCTTATTGCGGACTCCGCGTCTCAGAGCCACGTACCCGCGACGAGCGCGAGCAACTGTGCATCTGGAGTGAGATGAGCCGTGATATGGACTATTATTTCATTGCTGGCGAGAAGTTCGACGATATCATTTCAGGCTATCGTACCTTGACGGGCAAGGCTCCTGTTTATCCTAAGTGGGTGCTCGGTTTCTGGCAAAGCCGCGAGAGATACAAGTCGCAAGCAGAGATTGAGGAGACTCTGGCTGAGTTCCGCAAGCGCCATATTCCTGTTGACAATATCGTGCAGGACTGGAACTACTGGAAACTCGACTCCTGGGGCGACCACACCTTCGAGGCTTCGCGCTATCCTAACCCTCAGCAGATGCTAGACAACGTTCATCAAATGCACGGCCGTTTCATGATAAGCGTTTGGCCAAAGTTCTATGACACCGTTGGAAACTACAAAGAACTCGACGCCAAGGGCTGGATTTACCATCAGGCGATTACCGATGACATCCACGACTGGCTGGGCTATCGCGGCTCATTCTATGACGCTTACGATGCCGGCGCACGCAAGATGTTCTGGCGACAGATGGACGAGAACCTTTACACAAAGTATAATCACGGCGTAGATGCATGGTGGATGGACGCCAGCGAGCCCAATGTGCGCGACTGCACCCCGATGTGGTATCGTAAGGCACTAAGCGGACCTACTGCACTCGGTTCTTCTACAGAATATTTTAATGCTTACTCTACGGTTAATGCTGATGCCATATATAACGGACAACGCTCGGTGTTCAACGGTAAGGCCAACGAACCGCGTGTGTTCTTGCTCACCCGTTCGGGCTTTGCTGGCGAGCAGCGCTACAGCACAGCCACATGGAGCGGCGACATTGGCACGCGTTGGGAAGACATGCGTGCACAGATGACAGCAGGACTCAACTACTCGATGTCTGGTATCCCGTTCTGGGGAATGGACCAAGGCGGATTCTGTGTCGAGAACCGTTATGTGGCTGCACAGCAGGAGTTTGACAAGACAGGCAACGAGAATGCTGACCTTACCGAGTGGCGCGAGCTGCAGGCACGCTGGAACCAGTTTGGCTGCTTCATCCCTCTCTATCGTGCTCATGGCCAGTGGCCTCTGCGCGAGGTGTGGAACATCGCTCCCGAGTATCATCCTACTTACAAGACCATCGTATGGTACGACAAGTTCCGTTATCGCATGATGCCTTACCTCTATTCTATGGCTGGCTGGGCACATCTGAACGACTACACTCTGATGCGCGCTCTGGTAATGGACTTCAATGGCGACCGTCAGGTATATGACATTAAAGACCAATGGATGTTCGGTCCTGCCTTCATGGCTTGTCCTGTGGGTACTTATAAAGCACGCAACCGCTCGGTATATTTCCCTAAGCAATGTGGATGGTACGACCTCTATACAGGCGATTACATTCAGGGCGGACAGTCGCTCATCGTGGATGCTCCGTTTGAGCGCATACCAGTATTCGTTCGCGAGGGCTCTGTGATTCCTTACGGTCCTGAGATGGAGTGGTGCGACGAGAAGCCTGCCGACAACATCATCCTCTACGTTTATGCTGGCGCTGACGGCAAGTTCCAGATTTACGAGGACGAGGGCACCAACTACAACTATGAGAAGGGAAAGTACGCCACCATAGACATCTCTTATAATGATGCTTCGCGCACTCTTACCATCGGCAAGACCGTTGGCTCTTACAACGGAATGCCTAAGGCTCGTAACTTCACTATCGTTTACTGTACTAAGGACAAGGCTCAGGAACTGACCTTTGAGCCTGCCAACGGCAAGACCGTTAAATATAACGGCAAGGAAGTGAGCGTGAAACTCTGATATTACATAATATAAACGTAGGTGATAGCGGCGGTAAACGAAGGATGCCGCCGCTATATTTTTATCCTTAAAATATCACTCGACAAAATGAATTACATAAGGAAAACACTAATCGTAATTGTTGCCGTGCTTCTGGCATTGCCCTTAGCGGCACGCGAACGTAAGAACTTCGATAAAGGATGGCGGTTTACTCTCGACGAGAAGATGACAGTCGAGCAGGCATTCAAGGCAGAGGGATGGAGAGTGCTTGACCTTCCTCACGACTGGGCCATCGAAGGCGATTTCCATGCTGGCAACCCTAGTGGTGCTGGCGGAGGTGCTCTGCCTGGCGGAGTGGGGTGGTACAAGAAATCGTTCAGTATCGACGATTTGTCACAAGAATATCTGCTTGAGTTTGATGGCGTATATATGAACTCCACCGTTTATGTCAACGGTAAGGAAGTGGGCACCCGTCCTTATGGTTATAGTTCGTTTGAATATAACATCACTCCTTATCTTCGCAAGGGCGAGAACATGGTGGTTGTAAAAGTAGACAACAGCGACCAGCCAAACTCCCGTTGGTACAGCGGATGCGGCATCTACCGTCATGTTTGGCTCACGAAGGCAAATAAGACTCGTGTTGCCCATTGGGGCACAAGAGTTAAAACAATACCTGTTACTATGGGCGGTAAAAGCTGGTGGTGTGTTGACATTTATGTAACACTTGCTAGCGGTAGTGGCAATGCTGAGGTTCGCAACACATTGCTCGATGCTGACGGCAAGGTGATAGACAAAGTGCAAAGAGGTGTATGGTCAACTATTCGAGTTGAGAATCCCACGCTTTGGTCGATTGAGAATCCTTATGTTTATACCGTAAGAACAGAGGTGCTGAAGGGTGGTAAAGTGGTTGATACATACGAGACAACTACAGGTTTCCGTGACTTCAAGTTTGATGCAGAGACAGGTTTCTGGCTCAACGGAAAGAATTTTAAACTCAATGGTGTATGTGAACATCACGACCTTGGATGTCTTGGTGCTGCCTTCTCCGAGGATGCCATGCATCGCAAGTTGACCATACTGAAGCAGATGGGCGTTAATGCCATACGTTGCTCCCACAATCCTCCAGCACCTGAGTTGCTCTCGCTTTGCGACACTATGGGCTTTGTCGTTATGGACGAGTCGTTTGATATGTGGCGACGCAAGAAGACGCAGAACGACTATGCCCGATTCTTCGACGAGTGGCATGAGCGTGACCTCGCCGACCTTGTGCTTCGCGACCGCAACCATCCTTCTGTGATGATGTGGAGCATAGGCAACGAGGTGCTAGAGCAATGGTCGTCGGCAGAGGCAGACACATTAACTCTTGAGCAGGCAAACCTCATTCTTAATGCCGGTCACGATGCCTCCACACTTGCAAAGGACGGCGAGTTGAGCGTCAACTCCCTGCTTACCCAGCATCTGGCAGAGATAGTGAAGCGAATAGACAACACACGTCCTATAACGGCAGGATGCAACGAACCATCGCCCAACAATCACCTCTTTAAGAGTGGTGCGATAGACATCATCGGCTTCAATTATCATCACCAATGGGTGAAGGATGTGCCAACGAACTTTCCCGGAAAGCCGTTCATCTTCAGCGAGAGCGTCTCGGCATTGCAAACGCGCGGCTATTATATGATGCCAAGCGACTCTATCTATGTCGCCCCCAAAGAGTGGTGGCTGCCTTATACCGACCCATCGTACATGTGCTCTGCCTACGACAATATGCATGCATCGTGGAGTTCAACGCATGAGGAGACGTGGGATGTGGTGAAGCATAATCCCTTTGTGGGCGGACAGTTTATCTGGACAGGTTTCGACTACATCGGCGAGCCAACGCCTTATGGCTTCCCTGCCCGTAGCAGTTATTTCGGAATAATAGACCTTGCAGGCTTCCCGAAGGATGTTTATTATATGTATCAGAGCGAGTGGACACAAAAGCCTGTGCTTCACCTGTTCCCTCATTGGAACTGGCTGCCGGGTCAGACCATCGACATGTGGTGCTACTATAATAATGCTGACGAGGTGGAACTCTTTGTTAACGGCAAGAGTCAAGGCGTGAGGACTAAGGGCGAGCACACCTATCATGTGATGTGGCGTGTGGAGTATCAGCCAGGAGAGGTGAAGGTAGTGGCTCGTAAAGATGGAAAGAATGTCGGCGAGCAGACAATACGCACCGCAGGCAC
Organism: uncultured Prevotellaceae bacterium; assembly: GCA_900315095.1. GTDB lineage: Bacteria > Bacteroidota > Bacteroidia > Bacteroidales > Bacteroidaceae > Prevotella. Next base: position 5,659 of record OMXS01000036.1, read on the forward strand.
AGCCCATCATTTGCGTCTGACACCTGATAAGCACGGCAACACAACATTTGTTACCGTCGAGGTTGTTGACAAGGACGGCAATCTATGTCCGTGGGCTACAGACAAGGTGTATTTTGATGTGCCTGAAGGGCTTGAGATTCTTGGTGTTGACAACGGTTGTCAGACATCGATGGAACGTTTCAAGGACAACAAGCGTTCGGCGTTCTTTGGCAAGTGTCTTGTTGTACTTAAAGGCACAGGAATGCTGAAAGCAAGAGCGATGGGAATGGAGGACTGTCATCTGATAATAAATTAAAAAATAGAATACGAATATGAAAAGAATCAGTAGTTTATTGCTTTTGCTATGCTGCGTTATGGCAATGCAGGCGCAGATACAAACAAATGCAGGGATACAGTATTTACAATGCATGCCCAAGGATATGTCAACCGACTTCTCCGATTTGTCGAATACCTATTTCTTTGCTGACAGTTTGGCGTCGTTCAACACCTCCAATGCAACGGGAACGGTAATGTGGAAACGCTATCGACTGGCTCCGCGTCAGGCATTCAACCTCAACGGATACTGGCCGGTGCCGCTGAAGCAGCTCGACTTTCCCGATGCTGCCTATGACAACGACCCTCAACTGAAGATTCAACTGCGCTTTGTCACACCTAGAACGGTACGTGTGACGATGCTTACATCACCTATAGAACCTAAGGAAGACGATGCCAACGATGTGATGCTGGCAGGAGTTCCAAAGACTGATAACTCGTGGCGGGTGTCGCAAACATCCAATGTTATAAGCTACAATAGCGAGTTTGGCACCATAGAGATACAGAAGTATCCCTGGCGCATAGTCATCAAGGATGCGAAAGGGAAGATTCTCACTCAGTCGCGCTCAATAATCGACAACGATTCAAGCCAAGTGAAACTGTTGCCGTTTGCCTTTATAAAGAGAGGTAGCGACAACTCGCGAAGCATCAATCCTGTATTTACACTTGCTCCAGGAGAACGCATATATGGATGTGGCGAGAGTTTCACGAAACTTGACAAGGTGGGGCAGAAGGTGCACTTGTCTGTTACCGACCCGCAAGGACCTGAGACCGACGGAATGTATAAGCCTGTGCCGTTCTTCTTCAGCAACCGCGGCTATGGCATCTTCATGCACACTTCTGCACCTGTGACCTGCGACTTTGGCGCAAGTTACATCGGGGCCGACCGTCTTTTCATGGCAGACGAGACGATGGACTTCTTCATCTTCTTCGGAGAGCCTAAGGACATTCTGAACGAGTACACCGATATCGTGGGCAAGTCGCCGATGCTGCCTCTCTGGACCTTCGGTACATGGATGAGTCGCATCACTTATTTCTCGCAAGACGAGGGTATGGACATTGCCCGCAAGATTCGTCAGAACAAGATACCGTGTGATGTAATCCACTTCGATACAGGATGGTTTGACGTTGACTGGCAATGTGACTATGAGTTCTCAAAGAATCGCTTTAAGAATCCTGTGAAAATGCTTAAGGATATGGACGATATGGGATTCCACACTTGTCTGTGGCAACTACCGTATTTCACTCCTAAGAACCGCTATTTCCGTGAACTGGTTGACGGCGGAATGCATGTTAAAAATGCCAATGGAGGAATGCCCTATGAGGATGCTGTGCTCGACCTCAGCAACCCCAAAACGGTGAAGTGGTATCAGGAGAAGATTGGCGGTCTCATAAAGCAAGGCGTAGATGTCATAAAGTGCGACTTTGGCGAGGCCGCTCCTTATAACGGCATTTACTATAGCGGCAAGACAGGCCTCTATGAACACAACCTCTATCCTGTTCGCTATAACAAGGCTCTCTGGGAGGCCGTTAAGAAATATGCTGATGAGCGCGACGGCTCTGCCAACGCCCAAAATGGCGTCATCTGGGCACGTTCCGCATGGGCGGGTTCCCAGCGCTATCCGTTGCATTGGGGTGGTGATGCAGCCACCACAAATACCGGTATGCTTGGCGACCTTCGTGGTGGTATCTCCTTCGGTCTTAGCGGTTTTGCATTCTGGAGTCACGACATGGGCGGCTTCGTTACCGCTTCTCCAGAGGACATCTATCGTCGTTGGCTGCCGTTCGGATTCCTTAGCAGTCACACTCGCGCGCATGGTGCTCCTCCAACAGAGCCTTGGCTGATAAGCGAGAGTTTCACAGAGGCGTTCCGCAAGAGTGCAGAGATGAAATACCGTCTTATGCCTTATGTCTATGCACAGGCGAAGGATTGCACCGAGCGCGGACTTCCTATGGTGCGTGCCCTGTTTGTTGAGTTCCCTGAAGACGCTGGTGCTTGGCTCGTTGAGGATGAGTATATGTTCGGCTCGCAAATCCTTGTTGCCCCGCTTCTTGAGAGTGGCGACAGCCGCATGTGCTATCTGCCGAAGGGCAAGTGGCACGACTATCAGACGGGCAAGATTTATGACGGAGGTTATCAGACAATTACGGTAGGTGAAATACCAGCGGTTATCCTTGTGCGCGACGGTTCTGCCATTCCTCATGTGCCCGTTGCCCAGCATACAGGTGACATTGACTGGAGCAAACTCGAGTGGAAGACATATGTTTCATCGCCCGATATAACCGCTAAAGGTCTGCTCTTCACTCCCGACTCAAAGGAGTTGCAACCTTACACTAAGTAATTGATTTCCCACTTATATACATTTGATGTGCTCACTAAGCACATCTGACATAGCGAAAAAGGCTGTTTGGCTTGCCCAAATGGCCTTTTTTACATTGCGTTCAGTCATGTATTGCTCACCATTAGATATGATTTATATTTCGAGAAAATCACTTTTATTTCTTTGTTTCAAATAAAATATCTATCTTTGCAACCATGATTACGATACTCGGTCCTACAGCAAGCGGGAAGACTACACTTGCTGCACATCTGGCAGCACGCATCGGCGGAGAGATAATCTCTGCTGACAGCCGTCAAGTGTACCGACGTATGGACATCGGGACGGGAAAGGACCTCGACGACTATGTGGTTGACGGCAAGCAGATTCCGTATCATCTGATAGACATAGCGGAGCCAGGCACGAAGTATAATCTTTTCCAGTATCAGCAGGATTTCCATGATGCATACAACGATATTAAGAAAAGGGGAGCGACTCCGATTCTTTGTGGTGGCACAGGTCTTTATATAGAGGCGGCGTTGAAGGGATATGCTCTCTCGCCGGTACCGCAAAATCCTGAATTGAGAGCACGTCTCGAAGGGAAGAGTCTTGAAGAACTTACAGGCATGCTTGTGATTTTGAAGCAGAAGAACGGTTCGGTAATGCACAACACAACCGATGTTGACACGGCTCAACGAGCCATCCGTGCCATTGAGATAGAGACTTATAATGCGGAACACCCCACAGAAGAGAGGCAGATGCCGAAGATTGACTCGCTTGTCATAGGGGTGAATATCGACCGTGAATCACGTCGTGAGAAAATCACAAAGCGTTTGCGCCAGCGTCTCGATAACGGTATGGTGGAGGAGATTCGCTCAATCATAGACAGCGGTGTTGCTCCGGAAGACCTTATCTATTATGGCTTAGAGTATAAATATGTCACAGAATATGTCATAGGAAAAACCACTTATGACGAGATGTTCCGCTCGCTTGAGATAGCCATCCACCAGTTCGCCAAGCGGCAGATGACGTGGTTCAGAGGCATGGAGCGGCGCGGCACCGTGATACATTGGATAGATGCAAGTCTGCCGATGGAAGAGAAGATAGAACAAATTCTTAATTACTAACGATGAAAGAGGAAAGAGAACATACGGAGAGTACCAACTCCTCCGCGGGAGGTCGAGAGGGAACTTCAAGATGGGGCATTATTTACTGTCCTAAATACATGACGCAACGCCGTCATAAGTTCTGGGAGAAGGTGGAACGCTGTCTCCTCGACAAGGGTGTGGAGTATGATTTCGTGCAAAGCGAGAACGCTAATAGCGTGGAGCGACTTGTCACGATGCTCATCAACAACGGTTATAAGACAATCGTGTTGGTGGGTGGCGACTCCGCTCTCAACGATACTGCCAACTGCCTGATGAACGCAGAAAAGAGCGTGAGAGATTCGATAGTGCTGGGACTTATACCTAATGGCGTGATGAATGATTTCGCTTCCTTCTGGGAAATGGAGGAGGGCGACATCGAGCGGCAGGTGGATTGGATAATCAAACGACGTGTGCGCAAGATAGACCTCGGATGCATTCGCTATACCGACAAGCAAGGCGAGAGTTGTCATCGCTATTTCATGAACAGCGTTAACGTGGGACTTCTCTCCGATATCATGAACCTGCGTCAGAAGATGCGCCACTACTTTGGCTCCCGCATACTATCGTTCATCTTCTCATTCGTGCTTATGCTATTCAGACGCAAGGACTATAAGATGGACATAAAGATAAACTCTGATGTGGTGAAGCGCAAGGTTATGACCGTATGTGTGGGCAACACACTCGGTTATGGACAGACACCTAATGCTGTTCCCTACAATGGACTCCTCGATGTGTCGGTGGTTTACCATCCCGAAGTGATGCAGTTGTTCGAGGGTTTCTATCTTTTCATCTCCGGCAAGATACTTAACCATAAGAGCGTCCATCCCTTCCGCACCCGTGAGGTGTTTTTCCGCGAGGCGCCACATGCACCTGTGAATGTTGACGGACGTGCTCTCGACAACATCAGCGGCGGGTTCCGTGTTGAGGTTGAACAAGAAGTGATAAACTTCATCATGCCCGATTAGTGTTATAGAAGGGAGGAGTCATTATTTGTTTGCTTTGCCCCGAAATCGTTTCCACTAGTAGAGTGTAATACGGAAGTGGGGTAGTAAAAGGGCCTTTTTTTACATACAAAACACAAAAAATGTGTGTTTTGTTAAAAAATAGACCTTTTTATTTTGCCGTGTAGGTAAAAATTACTACTTTTGAAGATGAATTTTGCAATGGTGCTCCTAACCGGCTCCATTTAAGCATTATGAAACTACTAAACTTAAAATAAACCTTAAAACAGAGTAACTATGAGTTATCTTCGATTTGAAAAGGCTCTGATGACAAACTTGGAAGAGGCGCTGCCCCGCGAATTGTTGCGTACAAACCGCTCGGGGGCATACTCCTGCTCCACCATTGTCGATTGCAACACAAGGAAGTATCATGGATTGCTCGTGGTGCCCGTTCCGGAATTGGATGACGAGAACCACGTCCTTCTTTCTTCGCTTGATGTCACGGTCGTGCAGCATGGTGCAGAGTTCAACCTCGGACTCCATAAGTATCAGGGCAACAACTACAGCCCGAAAGGTCATAAATACATTCGGGAGTTCGATTGTGACAAGGTTCCAACGACACTCTATCGTGTCGGAGGAGTGGTGTTAAAGAAGGAAGTGGTGTTCCAGCACTATGAGGACCGCATCCTCATCCGCTATACATTGGAGGATGCCCATTCGGCAACGAAACTTCGTTTCCGTCCGTTCCTCGCTTTCCGCAGTGTAAGGCAGTTCACGCACGAGAACTCTACCGCAAGCCGCGAGTATCACAATGTTGACAACGGAATACGCACATGCATGTATGCCGGCTATCCAGACCTTTACATGCAGTTCTCAAAGAAGAACGAGTTTATATTCACGCCCGACTGGTATCGTGGCGTGGAGTACCCCAAGGAGCAGGAGCGAGGCTACGCTTCAAATGAGGACCTCTATGTTCCCGGATATTTCGAGATGGACATCAAGAAGGGCGAGAGTGTTGTCTTCGCCGCTTCTACAAGCGAGATAAAGACACGCACGCTGAAGGCTCTCTTCGACAAAGAAGTGGACGAGCGCGCGCCGCGTGACAACTTCTTCCATTGCCTTGTCAACGCCGCCCATCAGTTCCACAACCGTACGAAGAAAGACGAGCGTTACATTCTTGCAGGTTATCCTTGGTTCAAGTGCCGTGCGCGTGACACTTTCATCGCGCTGCCTGGACTTACCCTCGCCATAGAGGAGCAAGACTATTTTGAACTCGTAATGAAGACCGCAGAGCGCGGATTGCGCGAGTTCATGGAAGGCAAGCCGCTAACCGTGAAGATATATGAGATGGAACAACCAGATGTTCCTCTTTGGGCAATATGGGCAATACAGCAATATGCTAAGGAGGCTGGCGACGACAAGTGCTTCAAGATGTACGGAAAACTGGTTCGTGACATCGTGGAATACATCGAGCAGGGCAAGCACCCCAACCTCACTCTCGAGGACAACGGGCTGTTGCGCACCGAGGGAAGAGACAAGGCCGTTACATGGATGAACTCTACAGCCAACGGCCGTCCGGTGGTTCCACGTACAGGATTCATCGTTGAGTTTAATGCTCTGTGGTATAACGCCTTGAAATTCGCGGCAAAACTTGCCAACTATAACAACGATCCTAAAGAGGCAGCAAGCCTTGAGGAACGTGCGGAAATTGCGAAGAAGTCTTTCATCGACACCTTCCTTAACGATTACGGTTACCTGTTCGACTATGTCGATGGCAACATGATGGATTGGAGCGTTCGTCCGAACATGATTTTCGCCATCGCTCTCGACTACTCGCCGCTTGACCGTCAGCAGAAGAAGTCTGTGCTTGACATCTGTACACGCGAACTGTTAACGCCTAAGGGACTGCGCTCGCTCTCACCAAAGAGCGGAGGATATAACCCGATGTATGTCGGCCCGCAGTCACAACGCGACTATGCTTACCATCAGGGAACAGCATGGCCTTGGCTCGGCGGATTCTATATGGAGGCCTGCCTGAAGCTTTACAAACTCACACGATTGAGTTTCGTGGAGCGTCAGATGGTCGGATACGAAGACGAGATGGTACTCAACTGCCTCGGCACCATACCAGAGATGAGCGATGGCAACCCGCCATTCCGTGCTCGCGGTGCTATGTCGTTCGCAATGAACGTTGCCGAGATTCTGCGCACCCTCAAGATGCTCGAGAAATATACTTATAATAAATAAGTTGATGAGTTTTTGAGTTGATGAGTTTTTGAGTTTCTGCAAAGAAGCCAAAACGAAGAACTAAAAAACTTGAAAACAAAGAACTAAAAAACTTAGAAACTTACAAAAGTATGAAAGTATTAATGTTTGGATGGGAGTATCCTCCACACGTATTCGGAGGACTCGCCACAGCAAATTACGGAATATCAGAAGGACTGAAGGCACAGGGCGACATCGAGATCGCACTTTGTCTTCCTCATCCCTTTGGCGACGAGAGCCAGCATGCGGCGCGTATCATTGCAATGAATGCTGTCCCCATCGCATACCGCGACGTAAGTTACGACTACGTCAAGAGTCGCGTTGGAAACATCATGGATCCTGATTATTACTACAGACTTCGTGACAATATCTACGCAGACTTCAACTACATGCACGTCAACGACCTTGGAGCAATGGAGTTTGCAGGAGGATATCCTGGTAATCTGCACGAGGAGATAAACAACTACTCCATCATAGCGGGAGTGGTTGCTCGTACCGAGGAGTTTGACATCATTCATGCACACGACTGGCTGACATATCCTGCTGGCATACATGCAAAGAATGTGAGCGGAAAACCTTTGTGCATCCACGTCCATGCCACCGACTTCGACCGCTCACGCGGTAACGTTAACCCTACGGTTTATGGCATAGAGAAGAACGGTATGGACAATGCCGACTGCATCATGTGTGTGTCGGAACTCACACGTCAGACCGTTATCAACCACTATCATCAAGACCCGCGCAAGTGCTTCACCGTGCACAACGCCGTTTATCCGCTGCGTCAGGAGTTGCAGGACATCCCTCGTCCCGACCATACAGGAAAAGAGAAAGTGGTGACATTCCTCGGCCGTATCACAATGCAGAAAGGACCAGAGTATTTCGTTGAGGCTGCCAATATGGTGCTTCATCGTACCCGCAACATTCGTTTCTGCTTCGCTGGTTCGGGCGACATGATGGAGGCAATGATAAACCTTGCGGCAGAACGCGGCATCGCCGACCGTTTCCACTTCCCTGGATTCATGCGCGGCAAGCAAGTGTATGAGTGTCTCAAGGACTCTGATGTCTATGTGATGCCTTCGGTGAGTGAGCCTTTCGGTATCTCGCCGCTTGAGGCAATGCAGTGCGGAACACCGTCAATCATCTCTAAGCAGAGCGGTTGCGCCGAGATTCTCACCAACTGCATCAAGGTTGACTATTGGGACATCCACGCCCTCGCAGACGCCATGTATTCTATATGCAACAACGAAAGCCTCTTCAAGTATCTTCAGGAAGAGGGCAAACGCGAGGTTGACCAGATTACATGGGAGAAAGTGGGCGCATGGATTCGCACACTTTATATGAGAACATTAGGCTGGGTACAGTAACCCCTCTCCCGTCCTCCCCCGAGGGGGAGGAATAGTACACATTCATTAACAAAAGACCCAATACTCCCTGCACGGTCTTCCCCCCTCGGGGGGATAAGAGAGGGGGTTCTATTATGAAAACAATTTGCTTATATTTTGAGATTCACCAGATAATACATCTCAAGCGCTACCGTTTCTTTGACATCGGTACCGACCATTACTATTACGACGACTACGAGAACGAACGCTCTATCAGCGACATTGCCGAGCGTTCATACATGCCTGCCCTCAACACTCTCGAACAGATGATTCGCGAGGGCAATGGATATTTCAAGGTGGCATTCTCACTCTCTGGTGTGGGAATGGAACAACTCGAGATGCATGCGCCACAGGTGCTCGAGAAACTGCAAGACCTCAATGCCACGGGATGTGTGGAGTTTCTTGCTGAGCCTTACAGTCACGGACTTTCTTCACTTGCCAACGAGCAGGCATTCGCTGCCGACGTGAAGAAGCAGGCTGCAAAGATAAAGGAGTATTTCGGCAAGAAGCCGACAGTGTTGCGCAACTCTTCACTCATCTATAGCGATGACATCGGATTGCAGGCATCAGCACTTGGTTTCAAGGGAATGCTCACCGAGGGTGCAAAGCATGTGCTCGGATGGAAGTCGCCACACTATGTGTATAACTGCGCTCTTGCTCCAAGTCTCAAACTGTTGCTTCGCGACGTTGAACTCTCTGACGACATCTCGCTGCGCTTCAATAACAGCGACTGGGACGGTTATCCACTCTTTGCCGACAACTACGTTGACCGCATAGCACGTCTGCCAGAAGAAGAGCAGGTAATCAATATCTTCATGGAACTCTCTGCTCTCGGCATCGCTCAGCCGCTGTCGTCGAACATCCTTGAGTTCCTGCGTGCCATTCCGGTATGTGCAAAGCAGAAAGGCATCAACTTCTCTACACCTTCTGAAATAATCGGTAAGATGAAGAGCGTGGGCAACCTCGATGTGCCCGACACTCTGTCGTGGGTTGACGAGGAGCGCGACGTTTCTTGCTGGCTTGGTAACGCAATGCAGCGTGAGGCATTCAACAAGCTCTATAGCGTGGCCGACCGCGTGCGCATCGCTAACGATCCAAAGATAAACCAGGATTGGGATTATCTGCAGGCATCTAATAACTTCCGCTTCATGACTACCAAACCGAGCAACGTGGGTCTCGACCGAGGCATCTACTCTTCGCCGTTCGATGCATTCACCAACTATATGAACGTGCTTGGTGACTTCATGAACCGTGTCAACAGCCTCTATCCAGAGGAGATTGACAACGAAGAACTCAACTCGCTGCTCACCACCATCAAGAACCAAGGCGACGAAATCACCATGAAGGAGAAGGAAATCGTGCGTCTGCAGGCTAAGGTGGAGAAACTGCAGGTAGCAGAAGAGAAACTGAAGAAACTGCTTGACAAGGCAGGTGAAAAGCCGAAGGCACCAGCTAAGAAGGCTGCTGCCAAGAAAGAGGAAAAGAAAGAAGCAGAAAAGAAGTAAAAGTCACAAAAGACTGCGACACCAATAAGTGGGACCCGTGCAACAATGCCGCATGAGTCCCACTTTTTATGTTTCAATGTGAAACTTTCCACATCGGCCATCTTTTTGCTCACTCTTCAGATATCCAACTCTCGCTCTACCCAAGGAACAGGCTCGCTCTTCTCTCCTTCTTCTCTCGTACTTCTCTCGCTCTAGGCATACCCAACAGTATGCTTAGAGCTTACTTAGTGCTTACTTAGAGCTTGCCAGAGGCGGAACTTTGACGTGTCAATTGATATATCTTTCGCTTCTCATTCATATACTACTTGCATCACGATTACATATAAGTAAAAAAGCAATTATATGCTATTAGTCCCACTTATGGTATTCTGTGAATTGTCCTGTCCGCAATTGCTTTTCCCTTTGGCCAGCGACCGTTGGTTCCCCACCCATGCAGGGGCGGGGATAGGGGCGGGGTCGGTGATACTTCGTAATGCGTGATTCATAATTCATAATGCGTAATGCTTCACTCGGCCTTCAGGGGCGGGGAGTCGTTAGCAATGAAATCTAATAGTATATACTTCCCTAAAAAAAGAAAAATCGAAAAGACACCTCACCACCTCACTTTTCCTTTCGAAACCACTTTGTTTAAAGGACTTTTCGGGAGGGAGGTGTTTGGCAAAGAGGTCACTCAACACCTCACCTAACACCTCCCTCATTTTATTCTGCATTTATTCTTTTCCTGAACATACTACTTTTAGAAACCTGATGAAGGCG
>OMXS01000010.1 GCA_900315095.1 uncultured Prevotellaceae bacterium
CGTTACATACTTGAAGCACCCCTCGGTGACGAAGCCGAACCACCGTGCGGGGTCGCCCTCGCGCTCCAGCTGGTCGCCCTTGCGGTAAGTCACCTCCTTGCCCTCGCGCTCGCAAAACTCGCGCAGCGCCTTGATGTCAATACTGTTTTTCCCGAATTTCTGTTCCATCGTCAGTCTGTCGTTACTTTCGGTGCAAAAGTACGAAAAGTTTCCGAGACAAAAGTAGACAATTGAGAAATATCTTATTTCCCAAAAATTATCTCTCATACTTCCAATAATTATCTCTCATACTTACAGAATTATTTCTGCGATTTTCGACAGTTAAACCTTAGGTTTTCCGAGGCATACCTCGACAGACTGGCGCATAAATAAAAAAGATTGTATAAAGCTATTAAAAGGTCGAGCGTGTATTTCTTCTTTAACCGATTGATTACCAGCTCTTTTTGGAAGGATTCTGCCGCCTTGAGAAAGCAAGTGTGGAGGATGTGGAAGATAATATAGTAACTTTTTATATAGGAAAAGCATTTGGGTAGGGGGGTAAATGTTTTCCTATAGGGAAAGTTGCATTTGCTTCCTCCACATTCTCCACACCTTTCTTCTTTACGGCTCCTAAATGCCTGTTATTTAGGTAGTTTGGCAATCTGTTTCTCTGTGGCATAAGGCAGCAGTGCGGAAAGATGCTTCAGCATTCGATGGTAGGACTCTGCTGGTGTCCGATTACACTACATGTTGCGGATGGCCTTGGACGAAAGCCTTGACATTCCCGATGGCGACATCGAGAAGACGGCAGCGGGCTTCGCGGGTAGCCCAGGCGATATGGGGCGTGATGTAGGCTTTTGACCGCTGCCGCTTACGAGGACTTGGCATGGATTTATCATAAGAAAGGTGACGAGGAGTATGCCAATTTGCTCAGATTGAAAGCGAACGCGATAAACGACAACTGGCCGAAGCATAAAATCCTGTATCATCTGCTGCAATACGACATTGAGCATCATAATCTGGAGGGTGCCGAGAAGAAACTGTATCGCATGATGACTATTTCAGACAGCCCACAACACCTTCTTCCTCATCCTCTACGAGATGGGCATGAACGACAAGGACGTGCGTCGCATCATGGGTGTCACTCAAGAGGCCATCCGCTCCACAAGGCACAGAATTCAGCAGAATACAAAGAAGTGAGAAATAAAGTTATTGCCATAGCGGCTCTCCATGAGGGAAGCCCATTGCACTTGTATCAATGGATGGATAAGCGGAGAGCAAAGCTTTATCTTCTCTCTTTTGACTGGCAAAAAGTCTAGTCTTTGCTCATCAAAGTTGCCAAAAGCTCAAAATGACTAAAATTCGCCTGTTAAATAATCCTAATGACCGATTTGGGTTAAATTCAGGGTGTTTATAACTTCCGAGACTTAAATTACTAAAAAACGAAACCGGCGGTTTAGGAGACCCCAACCGCCGGTTTCATATTGCAGAAGTATGTGTTATTTCTCGTCGTAGGCATGTAGTGGATAGTCGATAGTGAAGCGTTAATCATGTTGCGGAGTTCGCAGATATCGCGACTTGCCTTCACACGCTTGAAGAGATTCTCAGTCTCCTCATAGAGCATATCGAGACGGTCCCACGCTCTCTTGAGTCGGAGGTCGCTGCGCACGATACCAACATAGTTGGACATTATCTCGCCTACTTCCTTCACACTCTGCGTAATAAGCACCTGCTCTTCGTTGGTCATAGTTCCTTCGTCATTCCACTCGGGTATCTTGTCGTTGAAGTCGTAAAGGTCAACATGCTCAATGGAGTGCTTTGCTGCAGCATCGGCATAAACAACAGCCTCGATGAGCGAGTTGCTTGCCAGACGGTTGCCACCATGAAGTCCTGTGCATGAGCACTCGCCAATGGCATAGAGACGCTGGATGCTGGAGCATCCGTTGAGGTCTACCTTGATGCCGCCACACATGTAATGGGCCGCCGGGCGCACGGGGATGTAATCCTTAGTGATGTCTATGCCGAGAGTCTTGCACTTCACATAGATATTGGGGAAGTGATGACGTGTCTCATCAGGGTCTTTATGAGTGACATCAAGACAGACATGAGAGAGTCCGTGAATCTTCATCTCCTTGTCAATGGCACGTGCCACGATATCACGCGGCGCCAATGACAAACGCTCGTCATATTTCTCCATGAACGACTCTCCGTTAGGCAGTCGCAGGATTCCGCCATAACCGCGCATTGCCTCGGTAATGAGGAAAGCGGGATGTGTCTCACCTGGCGAATAAAGTGCTGTGGGATGGAACTGCACGAACTCCATGTCCTGTACCGTACCCTTTGCACGATAGACCATAGCCTCGCCATCGCCTGTGGCAATGATGGGGTTTGTAGTTGTTTGATATACCGCTCCACAACCGCCAGTACACATTAAAGTGACTTTTGAAAGATACGTATCAACCTTCTGAGTATCAGGGTTCAACACATAAGCACCATAACAGTTGATATATGGAGTGCGACGAGTAACACGCGCGCCAAGATGGTGTTGAGTAATAATCTCAACGGCAAAGTGATTCTCCTTGATTTCTATGTCTGGACAGTTGCGTACAGCCTCCATTAGACCTCGCTGAATCTCGGCACCCGTATCATCTGCATGATGCAGGATACGGAACTCAGAGTGACCTCCCTCGCGATGAAGATCAAAGGAGCCATCTTCTTTTCTATCGAAGTTAACACCCCACTCCACGAGTTCTTTTATTTGTTCTGGCGCATTACGAACCACCTGCTCCACAGCAGCACGGTCGTTGATATAGTCGCCTGCAACCATAGTGTCTTCGATGTGCTTTTCAAAATTGTCAACCGCTAAATTGGTGACGGATGCAACGCCGCCTTGAGCAAATGAAGTGTTAGCCTCATCAAGGGCAGTCTTGCATATCATGCAAATCTTACCCTTCTTGGCACGGGCAATCTTAAGGGCATAACTCATACCTGCCACGCCAGCACCAATAACGAGAAAGTCGTATTTATAAACCATAGTATAGAATGTTTAGCATTTTATGTCTGCAAAATTATATATTAACTTGTAATAACGCAAGAAAAAGTTTCTTTTTTTGTATCTTTGCACTCGAATATGACTAAGAGGAGTTTTGAACATCGGGTTTCATGGGCAGAAATAGCAGGTACTGTAGTGCTTGCTACGGTGGCATTTTGGTTTCTGTGGCACCCCACTCCAATAAACATATTGGCAGGAGTGGTGTTCACCATAATAACGATACTGGTAATCGACAGACTGCTTCACACCTCTTATATCATCGAAGATGGCGTGCTCACCATAGAAAAGGGGCGCTTTGGAGGCAAGAAGTCAATAAACATCAGCGACATAGGAAACGTGGAGAAGGTGAAGACTCTTTTCACTCATTATGTACTGGTTGAATACTCAGGCATGAAACATGCCGCAATAAGCACAATAAACGAAGACGCTTTTATCAAGGCAATAAACACTAAACAAGAACAATGAAAACAAAGAACATACTATTAGCAGTTTGCATGTGCTTGGCAGCTTTGAACGCCAAGGCACAAGGGTATTGGGTTAATGACTCTACAGCACCTAACTACCAAGAAAACAACTACACGGAACCTGCATGGGAGGACAAGATTGTTGACCGAATAGACGAACTCTTGAAAAGCAGCATCTTCAAGACTTCAACCGTTGGCATCGAGGTATATGACATAACAGCAAACAAACTGCTATACACATATAATGAAAGCCAGACCATGCGACCGGCAAGCACGCAGAAAGTGCTAACCGCTGTGACGGCACTCGACCGTCTTGGGGGATACTATGAATTCAAGACACGTCTCTATTATGATGGCGAAATAGCAGATGGAGTCCTTAATGGAGACCTTTACTGCATAGGAGGATTCGACCCTGCTTTCAATGCCGAAGACCTCGAGTCGTTCGTTTCTGCCGTAGCAGAAGCAGGAATAGATACCATTAGAGGCGGCGTCTATGCCGACCTGCACTTTAAAGACGACGGCCGTCTAGGAGAAGGATGGTGCTGGGATGACGACAACCCAACCCTTACTCCACTTATGGTTGCCAAGAAAGACAACTTCCTGCAGCGTTTCACCTCTATGCTAAGACAACGAGGAATAGTAATCCACGGGTCAACAGGCGAGGCAGACACACCACATACGGCCAGGCAGTTGTATATCGTGACACACTCCATAGACCACATTCTGAAACGTATGATGAAGAATAGCGACAACACTTATGCGGAGTCAATGTTCTACCAGTTGGGAGGAACAGCAAAACAAGCCAAGGTTTACGTTAATTCTATCATTCAGAAAGTGGGACTTAACCCGTCTGACTATTATGTTGCCGATGGTAGTGGGTTGTCGCTCTACAACTATGTTTCGCCTCACGAAGAAGTGATGTTCCTTCGCTATGCTTATGATCACAAGGAAATCTTTGAACATCTCTATCCTTCTCTGCCCATTGCTGGCGTTGACGGCACTCTGGAAAAGCGAATGCGTGGAACACATGCCGAAGGTAACGTGCATGCAAAGACTGGCACAGTAACAGGTGTTAGTTCATTGGCTGGCTATCTTGATGCGCCAAACAACCACTTCATCTGTTTCTCAATAATAAACATGGGAATACGTCAGGCAGCCACAGGACGTAACTTCCAAGACCAGGTATGCGCCGCGCTGTGCCGACCATAATGTTGAGAGAAGAACGTTGAGCGACAACAGTACTATAACATGGACAAATGTCGCTCAACCATCAACGTTAAACGCTTAACATTTTCAACAAAGAATTCATGCCGAACACGCGAGCAAAAAGCATCTTCAAACGCGTGAGAAACGGTATGTTGCCACCCATTACGCACCAACGTCCGGCATATCTGTCCATTCCGAGCAGGCGCACAGGCACCTTGTAACGCGAGGTGGCGGTAATCTGGATGTTCAGTACATGGGCATAATATTCTGCAACTAACGGCAGAGGCTGCCGCATCATCTCCGTGCGATGGGTCTCAAGATAGTTTATGTGTGCGTCAAGCAGGCTCTCGTGGTCGTCAGCGTTGCTGTTCTGGGTGATTCCTTTGGGGTTTTCCACATAGTGATAACTGCCTTTTGAAGTAGTCACCACCCTGCCCCTCACATTCTGAAGCAGCAACGGAAGAGTGTGAACGTCCTCAAAATTTCTGCCCACAGGAAAGGATACGCCATTGAAGACCTCGCGTCTGTATATCTTGTTCCATGCGTATGTATGGGCGTATGCATGGCCTTTGAACCAATAATCATCAACATTTTGCCACTCCGCATCATAGATTCCGAGTGAAACGGAACCACCTCCGGCAACGTGTTTCACAACTTTATACTCCAATATAGAGATGCCCTCGTCTGACATCATGCGCTCAACCAAAGGCTTCAACGTGCCTTCTTCTAGGTAATCGTCAGAGTCAACGAACGTCAGCAGTTCTCCTTTTGCGATGCCGATGCCAACGTTTCGGGCGACACTAAGTCCGCTGTTCTGCTGATGCACCACCTTGAAACGGCTGTCACTTGCCGCCCATCGCTCGCATATCTCACCGCACTTGTCAGGCGAGCCGTCATCCACCATTATCACCTCGCAGTCCTCCAAGCCCTGCGACACAATGCTTTGCAGGCACTTCTCCAGCGTCTGTTCCACATTATATATAGGTATTATGATGCTCAACATGATTATGGTGCAAAGATAGTGCAAACCGAACACAATACAAAATAAATCCTTTTATTTTTATTGTTCTTTCATCGCTACGTTAAGAAAGCGTCTCCTTCGTCGCCGAGCGGAGTGCAGCCTATCTTGACAAGCAGAGCGATGAAAAGATAATAAAAAACAACTAAACACCCAATACTAAGCATATTAATATCTCATTCACCACATGTGAGAACGTCATTAATGCCTAATGAGCGTCTCACTTGTGCTTAGTGAGAGTGTCACTTGTGCCTAATGAGGGTGTCACTTGTGCTTAGTGAGGAGACAAAGTTAATAACTTTGTTCAACAATCTTATTAACTTTGCTACCCCACATGTATCTTCTTGAAGGCCAAGAAGTTACAAATCGCACGTTTTGTAAGTATTTATTACGACATCTGAGGCACCTGCATATCGCTCGAGAAGTGACTTCACAAAGTCGGCGTTGGCACTTACGGTTTCGGTATTGCCATCGTAACCGTTGATGAGAACAAGCACATGAGTAGTGGTGATGTCTATCTTGGTGCGCTCATTGTCGCTTGTTGGCGTACCTACCCCACCCTTCTGGTCGCGATAGACGGGCATTCCCTCGATGTTGAGCATGCCTCGCCCGATGCCCTCGTATGGTTCGCCAGGCTCGCCGACACCAAGTGCGAGCGTGTCGCCCACGAACTTATCGGCATCAAAACCACCGATGCTATAACCGTACTTCATGCTTGCGAGGTTGATAAGGTCGACGAGTGTGTCAATCTGGTAGAGTTCCTTGCCCTGAACAACACGGCGGATGAGAGCCTCAGCAGCAGGACGATAGCGCGAAGGGTCTTTGCCACAGGCACGATAAACACGACGAGTGGCTTCGATGGCGGCCATCTCTTTAATGCTGACCGTAGTGAAACGCGAGCGGTAATCCTCACAAAGCGCATTTATCTCGTCCCATAATTCAGGACAAAATGTGGTGTTCTGCACATGCGCCTCAACGGCTGCACCTACAAATTCCGGGCAAACTGCGCTTATCTTGTCGGTAACAATAATGTTCATTTCTAATTACTAATGTTCGATAACAAACGTGGAGCATTTCTCACTTCGCCACAATGAGAAATGTTCAATAATCAATTATTTTGCTGTTGATAAATTCTGAGGCCAAATTCTGGGGTGATTGCGATGATGTATTCCATTATCCTCGACACCTCATGAGCAAAAGGTATGCCTCCCTTTTCCTTTAGGAAGAATACGAACTCAACGGCAAGACCGTTCTGTGTGGCCTCAGCCTGCTTCACGAGGATGGTCATATTGGGGTTAACGGCATCGTCCTTGCTCAACCACTCTTCAACATGGCGGCGCAACAAGGTGATATTCACCGCCTTAGGTTCAATGTCCTTATCTGTTATGAAGCCTTTTTTCGCAAGAGCATCACGCATCTCATCGTCGGCAACAACGATGCTACGGAAGTCGTAATAGATGCGTTTCTCCACTTTTCTGCCGGCACTTTCCTCCATCCCTTTCCAGTTCTGGAACGAGTCGTTGACAAGAGTCTTCGGCGAGATGGTCATTATCGTGTTGTCGAAGTTGCGCACCTTAACGGTTGTAAGCGTCATTTCCTCCACGATTCCATCGATACCAGCCTTAGGAACCGTTATCCAGTCGCCCTTTCGCATCATATCGTTGCTGGTAAGCCGAACGCCTGCTACAAGTCCCGTTATTGTGTCTTGGAACACCAGCATCATAATTGCCGAGGTGGCGCCGAGGCCGGCTATAAGCACCATAGGATTCTTGTTGATTACAATGGAGACAACAACAATAACGGCAATGAATATTATCACTATCTTCAGAAGTCCGCAAAAGGTGTAAAGATACTGTTGTGTTGCCGTGCGTTTCTCACCTTCAAAGAGTTTGAAAGAGTCGATGAAAGTCACTATTGTGATAACGGTCATCACGGTAATGTATATTGCTGTGATGCGTCCTATTATCATTTGCACAATCGGGAACTGATAGAACACCCAGGGAAGAAGCATCCATACCACTATCGCAGGCACGATGTGACAGGCCGAAGTGAGCACTTTCTCGTTAAAAATGACGCCATCCCAGGTCGCCTTTGTCCTTCTCGTGGCTTTCAGAATGAGCGGGACTATGATTTTCTTGCATAGGAATCCGGCGGCAGCAGCAAGGAAAACAGCAATGAGAACCAATAGAATATGGCGCACAACAGGAACTGCACCGCCTGTAAGGCCGCACACATTAATCAGGTGTTCAACTAAACTTACGATTTTCTCCATTATATACTCTCCGGATGCCAGAGATGACGCTTAATGTCAACACATTTATCATTGCGGAAAGAAACACCCTCCGCACGCAGCAAATCAATCTGCTCTGTCCAGTCAGGAACGGTGCGCCCATTAGAACTTACCACTCTATGGCAAGGCAAGTTCAGCTCTGAAGGAGCCTCCTTCAATGCCTTTCCCACCATGCGCTGGTGCTTTCCCCAACCCATGAGATCGGCAATAACGCCGTAGGTCATCACCCGTCCTTCCGGGATCTGACTCACGATGTTATACACATCATTATAAAAGGCCTCGAGCATGGGTTTCATATGATAATCGTCATTAGTGCTGCAAAGATAATAATTTTGTCAGAAATACACTAATTTTATGACAAAAAAAAACCGAAGAAATAATTTTCTCCGGATTTAGTTATCATGAAATGATGTTCCTCTTATGCTTCCTCAACGCCGTTGCAAGCCTTGAAGCTCTCAAGATCTTCCACCTTGAAGTTCTTGATGTAGGCAGCCTTGCCGCAAACATCTTCCTCTGCCATGCGAACATAGACATTGGCAGACTTTTCGAAGAGTTCTGGCGCACGCGATGCATCATCGATGATGAGCAGGCTCATAACCAACTCTGCGGTCATGTCATACAGGCGACGAGCAAGGAAGTCCTGTGCATCCTGACTGCCGAGAGCCTTGACATTCGCCATAGCCTCCTCGTAGACAGGAATGAGGTTCTTAACACGCTCTGCCAAAGCAGCCAGTTTCGCGTCGTTGATGTTCAGTTGTTCTGCCATCTCCTTGATGTTCTGTAGCATTGTTCCGTTAGTGATGTAACGGATAGCAGCAACCACCTGCAACTGAGTAGTTCCCTCATAGATAGAGAAGATGCGTGCGTCGCGATAGAGACGTTGGCTCTTATACTCCATGATGAAGCCCGAACCGCCGTGAATGCTGATAGCATCGTAAGCGTTCTGGTTGGCATATTCTGAGTTCATTCCCTTTGCAAGAGGAGTGAAAGCATCAGCAAGACGCTGGTACTTCTTCATCTCCTGACGCTCCTCAGGTGTGAGCGAGCGGTCGCGAGCAATGTCCTCGAGTGCTTTGTAAATGTCAACGTAACGTGCTGTCATGTAAAGCAGCGAGCGACCAGCATCAAGTTTTGCCTTCATACGGCTGAGCATGTCATATACAGCAGGGAAGTTGATAATCTTCTCGCCAAACTGTGCGCGGTCCTTTGCATAAGCAAGACCTTCGTTGTAAGCCTCCTGCTCAACGCCAACCGACTGTGCTGCGATGCCCAGACGCGCACCATTCATAAGTGCCATAACGTATTTGATAAGGCCAAGGCGGGTGTTTCCGCAAAGCTCTGCCTTAGCGTTCTTATATGTAAGCTCGCATGTAGGGCTGCCGTGAATACCAAGTTTGTGCTCAATGTGACGTACATCAACACCGCCGTCACGCTTGTCATAGATGAACATTGACAAACCACGTCCGTCGTGTGTGCCCTCTTCAGAGCGTGCCAGCACGAGGTGAATGTCTGAGTCACCATTGGTGATGAAACGCTTCACACCATTCAGACGCCAGCATTGGTTCTCCTCGTCGTAGGTTGCCTTAAGCATAACGCGCTGGAGGTCAGAACCTGCATCCGGCTCGGTAAGGTCCATTGACATTGTCTCGCCTGCGCAGATGCGCGGGATGTATTTAGCACGCTGCTCCTCGCTACCGAACTCATAGAGAGTGTCGATACATGACTGAAGGCTCCACACGTTTTGGAAACCTGCGTCGGCAGCAGAGATAATCTCGCTAAGCATCGAGAAGGTGGTGTTAGGAATGTTGAGACCGCCGTACTTGCGTGGCATAGAGATGCCCCAAAGACCTGCCTTGCGGGTAACATCGAGGTTCTCGTAGGTCTTTGAAGCGTATATCATACGCTTGTTCTCAAGGTGTGGACCTTCAAGGTCAACATCCTCAGAGTTTGGTTCAATAACATTGGCTGCAATGTCGCCAGTGATATCAAGAATCTGCTTGTAGTTCTCGATAGCGTCCTCATAGTCAACAGGAGCATCATCGAACTGCTTTGCGTCAGCATATCCTTTTTCCTTGAGTTCCACCACTCTCTTCATGAGTGGGTGTGACAGATGGAACTCTAATTCTGGATGGTCACTATAATAATTTGCCATAATTATTCTTTATCTTTGTTTTTTGTAAAACCATGACCGAAGACCCAATTTAAAATAGTCGAACCAATTATTACAAGGCCAGCATAAACTATAATATTTAGTATGTTGTTGTTGAAGCCCCCAAGGAATCCCCATGCGAATGTGGCTCCAATCCATGCAATAACGGCTAAGATCTTCAAAGTCTTGGTGCTCATATTACTTTGAGTTCTGCTTATAGTACTTTATCAACTTCGGAACCACTTCCTCAACAGTACCAACGATTACATAGTCGGCAATCTTGTTTATTGGAGCATCTGGGTCGCTGTTCACGCTGATGATAATACCAGAATCCTGCATACCCGCGATATGCTGAATCTGACCTGAGATACCACAAGCGATGTAAACCTTCGGATGAACGGTAACACCTGTCTGGCCAATCTGACGGTCATGGTCGCAGAAACCTGCGTCAACGGCTGCACGGCTGGCACCTACCTCACCATGAAGTTCCTTTGCCAACTGGAACAGCATGTCGAATCCTTCCTTAGAACCCATGCCATAGCCACCAGCGACTACGATAGGAGCACCCTTAAGGTTGTGCTTTGCTGCCTCAACATGACGGTCGAGCACCTTCACAACGCCTGCAACCGACATGTCAACATACTTAGAAACCTCTGGATAAACCACCTCTTTCTTGCACTCGCCGTCATAAAGAGCCTTCTGCATCACACCCGAGCGAACAGTCGCCATCTGTGGACGGTGCTCAGGGTTAACGATGGTTGCAACGATGTTTCCACCGAAAGCAGGACGAATTTGATAAAGAAGGTTCTCGTAGGTCTTGCCTGCCTTCTTGTCCTCGAAGTCACCAATCTCAAGCTCGGTGCAGTCAGCGGTAAGTCCACTAGTAAGTGATGAAGAAACGCGAGGACCGAGGTCACGACCAATTACGGTAGCACCCATGAGACATATCTGCGGTTGCTCCTCCTTGAAGAGATTCACCATGATGTCTGTGTGAGGTGCAGAGGTATATGGGAAGAGACCTTCGCCATCGAAAACGAAGAGTTTGTCTACGCCGTAAGGCAATATCTGGTCTTCCACCTTATTCTTGATTCCCGTGCCGATAACAACGGCATGGAGCTCAACATTCAACTGATTTGCGAGTTTGCGACCCTTGGTCAGCAACTCCTGAGACACTTCTTGTACCTGAGTACCTTCTATCTCACAATATACAAATACATTATTCATATTGTCAGTATTGAGTTTTGAGTTATTCGGTTTATAAGACGGGGCATGCCCACGGCCTTAAACCAACTGACTCATAAACTAGCCTATTATCTTTTCTTCCAACAATTCTTTGATCATACCCTCAACATCAGCGTCAGAAGCCGTCAAAGTTTTCGACTCCTTTGCTTGGAACACAATGTTCTTCACTGCCTTTACCTTTGTCGGAGAACCTGCCAAACCACATTGGTTTGCATCGCCGTCAACATCGGCAACACTCCATTGGTTGAGAGTGAGATAAGGACGTTCCTCGTATAGATAATCGTATGCTGTGCCTTCCTGTGGACGCTCCATAGGACATGTGGCACGCTTGAACTTCATCACTAGCTTAGCATTAGCAGGACGACATGGAGCAGCGCTGCCGTTAACGGTGATGACAACTGGCAGAGGAGCCTCAACGGTCTCCACACCACCATCGATGTGACGGCGGATTGTAGCTTTTCCGTCTTCAATCTTAAGGATTTCCTCTGCGTAAGTCACCTGGTTGAGACCAAGCTTCTGAGCTACCTGAGGACCCACCTGTGCTGTATCGCCATCGATAGCCTGACGACCGCCAAGCACGATGTCCACATCACCAATCTTCTTTATTGCCGTAGCAAGTGCGTAACTGGTAGCCAAAGTGTCGGCACCGGCAAAAAGACGGTCGGTAAGAAGCCATCCGGTATCGGCTCCACGATAAAGACCCTGGCGGATTATCTCGCCAGCACGTGGAGGACCCATGGTAAGAATTCCTACCGTTGAGCCAGGATTCTGCTCCTTCAAACGGAGCGCCTGTTCCAAAGCATTCAAATCTTCAGGATTGAAGATTGCCGGCAGAGCGGCGCGATTGACAGTGCCTTCGGCAGTCATAGCGTCCTTGCCGACATTACGTGTGTCGGGAACTTGCTTAGCAAGTACAACGATTTTCAATTTCATAAATGATATACAATAAACAATTAGATATTCTTTCGAGGGTGCAAAGGTACACTTTTTTTATCGTGTCACAAAGAAAAAGTATTTAAAAATGCACATTTATTACCAAAATGTGCACAAAACATACTTTTTGTGCAACTTATTTGCTTGCTATCAAATCCTTTTCGCATTGTCGGGCAACATGCACGCAACCTACTAGAAATATCTTAAATAGATATAACACGAATCAAAAGTGCGAAAAAAATTAGAGTTTTTCATACTATTTTTGTAATTTTGCGGCGGTTTAGCAATGAGGCGTGAGAATCTCGTTGCATTGCATGCATGAATTAATTTCTTATTTATATATGAAGAAAACGTTATTTGCCCTGATGTCTGTTATTGTGATGTTGCTCTCTACAAGTTGCAACCACGTGGAAACGTATGCTGAACAGATTAAGAAAGAGAACAACGCCATCAACAAATTCATTAAAGATAAGGGCATAAAGGTTATCAGTGAGACAGAGTTTGCACAGAAGGACTCCACCACCGACGTGTCACAGAACGAGTATGTTCTGATAAAATCCTCGGGCGTATACATGCAGATTGTGCGCAAGGGATGTGGAGAGAAGATAAAGAACGGAGAGACCGTAACGGTAATTTGCCGCTTCACGGAGACAAATATCATGCAGGACAAAGAGGTGCTGGACAATGCTCATAGTTATTATTACGCCACATTGCCAGACAAAATGTCTGTAAAGAACACCAGCGGAACATTCTCTGCATCGTTCGACCCTATGAGCAGCTTGATGTACGAGACATATAGAAGTGCTTCGGTTCCTGCCGGTTGGCTTACACCTATGACCTTTATTAAAATAGGTAGACCAGAGAAAGCGGAAGACGAGATAGCAAAAGTCAATCTCATCGTGCCGCACACTCAAGGACAGAGTTACGCTTCGTCAGAAGTAATCCCGTTCTTCTATACAATAACATACGAAAGGGGAATTTAATTTTAAAGAAGATAGAGGGAGGTAGAGGAAGATAGAAGAAGATAGAAGACAAATGCTTTATGACTCGGAACTTTGAAGACATTATTGCATGGAAGAACGCTCACTCTCTGGTTATACTTGTATATAGAATCACCAAGACATTCCCAGATTATGAAAGGTTCGGACTATGCTCTCAGTTCCAACGAGCAGCAGTTTCCATTCCCGCCAATATTGCAGAAGGATACAAGAAACTGAGCAAAGCAGACAAACTTCGATTCTTCAACATCTCACAAGGCAGCATTGAAGAGTGCAGATATTATTGTATTTTGTCAAGGGACTTGGGGTTCATAAACGAACAAGTTTATACGCAACTTCTGCAAAAAATATTGGACACAAGTTACATGCTAAACTCGTATATTAAAGGAGTAATTGAGAACAAGGGACTCAAAGACTGACGTCTTCTATCTCCTTTTATCTTCTTTTATCTCCATATAACTACGTTAAAAACATAATTTAAGATATAACAATGACTCTTATCAAATCAATTTCAGGCATTCGCGGCACTATCGGAGGACCAACGGGCGATACACTCAATCCTCTGGACATTGTGAAGTTTGTCACCGCTTATGCCACATTCATCAAGAAAAACCGTCCACAAGGTTCAGGCAAGATTGTTGTGGGCAGGGATGCGCGCATCTCTGGCGAGATGGTGAAGAACGTTGTATGCGGAACTCTGATGGGATACGGCTACGACGTGGTGAACATCGGGCTCGCTACGACACCTACAACCGAACTTGCTGTGCGCATGTCGGGCGCTGACGGCGGTATCATCATTACCGCGAGCCATAACCCAAGACAATGGAACGCACTAAAACTGCTTAACAACGAGGGCGAGTTCCTTAACAAAGAGGAGGGCAACGAGGTGCTCCGACTGGCTGAAGAGGAGAAGTTCGAGTATGCAGATGTTGACCATCTGGGCAAGTATGTAAAGGACAATTCCTTTGACGAGAAACATATCAACGCTGTGGTTCAGTTGCCACTCGTCGACAAGGAGGCAATACGCAATGCCCGCTTCAATGTTTGTGTGGATTCCATCAACTCTGTTGGCGGCATCATTCTGCCTAAACTCCTCGAGAAACTTCGCGTTTCATTCAAGTTCCTCAACAACGAACCGAACGGCGACTTCGCACATAACCCAGAGCCACTTGAGAAGAACCTCACTGGCATAATGGACGAGATGAAGCGCAAGCACTATGACCTTGGTATCGTGGTTGACCCCGATGTTGACCGTCTGGCATTCATCAGCGAGAACGGAGAGATGTTCGGCGAGGAATATACACTTGTTTCTGTTGCCGACTATGTTCTATCACGCATGGAGGAAGACGGCAAGAAGGGACTTACAACGGTGAGCAACCTCAGCAGCACACGCGCCCTTCGCGATGTAACAGAGGCTCACGGAGGCAAGTATTTTGCCGCTGCCGTTGGCGAAGTGAATGTCACCACGAAGATGAAAGAGGTGGGTGCTGTTATTGGCGGCGAAGGAAACGGCGGAGTAATTTATCCTGAAAGCCACTATGGACGTGATGCTTTGGTGGGTATCGCCTTGTTCCTCAGCGCTCTGGCACGCAAGGAGATGAAGGTTTCTCAGTTCCGCGAGACATTCCCTCCATACTTCATAGCGAAGAACCGCATCGACTTGACACCGGAAACAGACGTTGACAAGATTCTGGAAAAGGTAAAGGAGATGTACAGCAACGAGCAAGTGAACGACATCGACGGCGTGAAAATAGACTTCGCCGACTCGTGGGTGCACCTCCGCAAGAGCAATACCGAGCCAATAATCCGCGTCTATAGCGAGGCCTCAACAATGGAACAGGCCGACGCTTTGGGCAAGAAGATTATGCAGGTAGTATATGACATGCAGTAAAGTGTCTGCCTTTATTTGCCAAAGGTATATCATTCAATAAGCGAAACGTGCTTAATCGCATTCCGATTAAGCACGTTTCGCATTCCATTTGATGGTGTTTCGCAACCCCGTTTATATACAATTGAAAATCTATTTCATTGCTCTTGGAGTTCCGATGCAGCCATTCGGCATCTGGATATGCACGAGATTGCATATCGTTGGAGCAATATCGGTGATATGAACTTCTTCAGGACAAGAGCCGTGAGGTACACCCCACCCCATCAGCACAAACGGAATGTGACAGTCGTATGGGTTCCAGCAACCGTGAGTTGTGCCGCCGCCTATCTCCTTCCAAACGCCATACACACCAGGCTTCAGTATCAACTGGATGTCCCCACTACGCTCACGATTATAGCCATTGTATATCTTTTCACGGATGTATGATGGCACACTAGCTGACGCGATGTCCTCAAGGTCAACAGCATACATCACAAGCGGGTTAGTCTTAAAGTAGTCAACGATGTCTTTACGCAACTGAGACATATCAAGACCTGCAGCGTCTTGAGGGTTGATTACCACCTTGTAATCCATTATTCTGCTAACAAGTTTATCGTGACCTGGGTATTTCTTTGCAAGGAACTCATTCACAGCGGGTTCCTCACGGTCGCCAAAGAATCCCTCTGAAGGTATCTTGTGCGCCTGGTTTTGCAAGATTCCGTTGGCTGCTCCGTGGTCAGCCGAGAGGAAAGCGACATACTCTCCCTTGCCCAATGTACTGTCAAGATAGTCGAAGAGGTCAGCAAGTTGCTTGTCAAGTTCGATATATTGGCGGTGGGTTATCTCTGCATGAGTGCCAAAGGCATGACCAACGACATCCGGACAAGAGAACGAAATGCAAATCATGTCTGTCTCTCCGCGTTGCCCTAGTTTTTCACCTTTGATGGCACTCTTTGCCAATTCCTTTACGATGAGGTTTCCATAGGGAGAATACCGAACCCTGTCAGCAGGCTTGTCCAAATGCTTTGAACCTTCGTCAATGGGTTTCAGTTCCTTCACTTCGCGTGCTATTACCTTATTATAATCTTCCACCCACGATGGGAGCGACTGCATGTAATAGGTTGATGTGACAAAACACAACTCATCCTTATCAAACCAGAACGCACCATCTGCAGAGTGTCCGGCAGGCAGGATGGCAGCACGGTCTTTGAAAGAGATGCCATATACCTTCGACTTCCAGTTGGTTGCGGTTTTCAGTTCGTCGCCTATAGTGGTCACCTGCAGGTTACGCGGTGACATCTGTCCAGCCTTTGACTTGCTGCCAACTGTCTGTACGGTGGCGTCGCCTGCACAATATGCCATCTTGCCGTTAAGCAAAAAGTTGTTGCCTGCAATGCCGTGAATGCTCGGAACCGTACCAGTATAGAGAGATGTGTGACCAACGGCTGTCACAGAAGGAATGTAGTTAATCTGACAGTCCTCAAAAGTGTAACCGTCATTAAGCATACGCCGAAAACCGCCATTGGTGTATTCGTTATAGAAACGATAGAGATAATCCCATCTCATCTGGTCAACGGCGATGCCAACGATGAGTTTCGGACGGAAATTACCGTTGTTTGCTCCGAACGTTGGGAGCACGAAAAGCGCTGCAATAAGCAGAGCAAAGAGTTTGTTTTTCATATTCTTTCTTTTATAGTTGTTATTCTTTGTTGGTACTGCAATGGAATCGCAGCATACTCTACCAATGTCTGTGCTATGTGCACTATCGTGTCAGCGAGAACTTCAGGCTAAGTCCGAAGTCCTGAGTTGTAGTAGGATAACTGCTCGATGTCAGCAACGGAGTGTTTGTCTGACGGTCGTAGTAGAAACTCATGGTGAGCAGTCGCGACAGAGTATAGTCGGCATTGAACGCCAACTTGAATGCTGTATTGCCCGAAGATGCCGAACTTGTCATCGTAGCAATGTCGCGAACAATGGACGCCTGACGACGATAACTGAGGTCGAGTCTCAGGTTCAGGTCGTGACTGATGCCCTTTGACTTCGATGTATTTTGCCTCTGAGTATTGTTCTGTTGGTCTTCGTCATTGCCTTTCTTGTTCGACTTGACAGCACGATGGTTCCTTCCGCCGAACAACCTGAAGTCGGATATCTTATAACCCATACCTATCACCCAGTCGTTGCTGTAAGCCTCGCTTATCTGCACACTCGTCATTGAGAGCGAGAGGTTGCGAGTCTTACGATACTCCAGCTTGCACGTCATGTTGTTCATCAAGGTTACATCGATTCCAAGCAGAGGAGAGAACGCCTCGGTGATGCTCACCGTAGAAACGTTGAACATAGACGACGGCACCGGTATCGACTGAGTGGCATCATTGATGAAGCCTAGTCCGTTCATGTATTCTTGGAACGTGCTGTAGGTACTGTACGAGCCTACCGAATAAACACTCTTGTATGCATGGTTAAGGTTGACGCTCTTGAACACATCACTAAACCAAGGCAGCTGTGAAAGACCGCTATACCTGATTGTCCAGTTAGGCAACAATCGAGCCAGTTTCGGGAAAATGCTCAGTGCCTTACCACCACTGCTGGTGTAGGCAGACAGGAAAGCAGGAATCATAACGTCGGCACTATAGATACCGAGACGGCCTTTCTCGTTGGCAGATGAATAAGTCTCACCCGCCAATGTCGAGTTGGCAGGATATGGAGCGCCCTCATACTGTGTCTCAACACGGTTGCGGAATCCCTCAAGAGACCTGCAGAAACGCTCGAAAGTAGCCGAGTGGTAACCGCTGTTTGCTGACCCTATTCCCTCAAATGCACTCTTCAGAGAGATTGTAGTCATAGTGAATGTACCGCTTTGCGTTGTTGGCCTACCGTCATACATATACTGTATGCTGCGCGACTTGTTGTCTGTTCGCGTGGCACTGAGGTCTATCTTCAAGTTTCTTATAGGCTCGAGAGTCATTCTGATTTGCAAATCGACATTCTGGTTGGTCGTTGCCGGCGTCGCCACGCTATCGACCATCAGCAGCCAACCATTATTTACGGCCTTGTTAAGATAACCATCGCCAATGAGACCAAAGGCAAAGTCGAGTCCTGGCGACATGATATCACCTCGCCGCTGACCGAAGATGTCACCAACTTGCGGCAGGAATCCCGGCAAGCTCATAGCGTAATGGTTACGATAGGAGACGTTCACCGAGCGCACCATCATGAGCACTCGTGCCACACATTGTGCCGTCTTGTACCATCCCTTGTCCTCAAGCGACGGCTTGGCGGTAACGGTAATCTTCACCTTTGTCGCCGTGTCAACCTTAGAAATAATCTTTATCTTGTCCTGGCCGTCAGTCCTATAACGCAGGCGGAATGTCTTTCCGTCGCTCGTTTTGGCACTAACAATGAGTCGTTTCGACTTTCTTCCGTGACTTACTGATATCGTAGTATCAGGCAAAAGCGTTATTTCCTTCTCGAAAGAACGTTGGTTCTTTGGCAGTTCCTTTTGTTCCTTGCCCTTGTCGTCGTTGCCTTTCTTAGTGTTGCTTGCCGTAGTTTTCTTCGGCTGAGTCTTCTTCGGAGCCTTGTTAAACCTCTCGTTAGTCTTCTTGAGGAATGGAATCTGGTTGTAAAGACGCTCCATATTGAATGCGCCGTTGATGTTCAAGTCGCGACTGTTGCTGATAGTGTTACCCAAAGAGGTGCCGTCATCAAGGTCGGTACCGCGAATCCATCTATAAGTTGACGTGTAGTTAGCATCTGCATTCACCCAGTCGAAGATAGGGATGAGATTCAACGGCAACTGGTATGATAACTTGAACGACTGGTTATAGTCCAGAGGCGTGCCGAAATGACGCAGCGATGTCTTCACAGAGTCTTTCCATGCGCTGTACTGATCGGGATACAGGTCCTTGTTTATCGGTGTATATGGCTCCTCTATCTCGGCATGAGTGGCACTCTGGAAGTTCATGTGGATGTTCTTTGTGAGGTCCCAACGTATAGAGAAATCACGGTTCCACAAGAACTGCTCACTAAAAATCA
The DNA here is from genome assembly GCA_900315095.1 of uncultured Prevotellaceae bacterium. Classification (GTDB taxonomy): domain Bacteria; phylum Bacteroidota; class Bacteroidia; order Bacteroidales; family Bacteroidaceae; genus Prevotella. The sequence goes on from OMXS01000010.1 coordinate 19,234, forward strand.
ATGGCAGTTGCGAACCACCCAAGTCTTCCATATCGCGCTCTTGCAGCTCGTGATAGTGACGGGTGATTTCGGTATTGAACGAAACGTTCTGCGGCAACCAGTTGAAACCGAACTTCTTAAGTATGTCGAACCACTTGCTGTTGCTCTTTATGAGTTTCTTGAAAGGCTCAAACGGCTTATATACCGGCGTGTAATTGTAACTCATTGCTCCGCGCCAGTTGTCCTCTTTATCATAAACGGTGGTTTCACCTGATGTATATCGGTGGCTATGACTATACGAGAACGAGAAATTGGCTGGATCATAAGGCATAGGATGACCTTTCGTGGCAATGCCAACTCGCACGTTTGAGAGCGAGAAGTTGGTGTTCGTGGTCTTCGTTACGGCGATGTTCTCGATGGAATCACGCTCATGCTTGCTGCCTGCGGCATCAAGTGCATCATCGAGACGCATGTCGGAGTCGAGAGGGTTATACTTAGGACGCGTCTCCTCTTTCGTCACCGAATAATAAAGAGGTGCCGAAACCTTCGCCTTGTCGGGGAAGAACTTGCCCAGTTCGACGTTGGTAGTGATGCTATAAGTCTTGTAGTTGTCTTGCGAACGGTCCATTACGCCTTCCTCAAGACCTCCGAAACCTTCCGACATGTACTTGCCCGAAGCATTAAATGTACCGACATCGCTGAGCTGAACGTTAAGTGCTGCCTGTGCCGCCCATCCTCCTTCGTTGTTATACTCCAACAGTCGCAGTTCGTTTATCCACACCTCTCCCGACTTATTGTTAATGTCAAGGTTGCGCACACCAATAATCATAGTCTTCACTTCGCCAAGAGTAGGATTACCCATCACGGTGATGCGATTGTTAGGACGGTCAGGGTCGTAGTCGCTATACTCACGATTGTAAGAAGCTGTACCGCTTGCCTTCGCAATGTTTCTTGCCTTCTTGATGTTTGTGAAGACATTAAGGTCGATGTCAAGCATGTTCTCCTCTGGCCACACCTCACGGCAGTCGGCCAGCGAATAACGGTCATAACGTCCTGCAGGAGTAAGTTTCAGAGGTATCAGATATTCGTAGTAGTTGCTCTTATAGTCGCTTCCGAGACGCACGAACACAGCCAACTGGTTGTCATGCAGGTCAGTAACGTTATTTTCGAAGGCATTAGCATGCACAAACATCTGCAATCGCTTATACTGGCGAAGGTCAATGGTGGTGTTCTTGTAAACTGCCTTCGACTCGTCGTTTGACAAGTCGTTCACTTGTATGGCAAGTGCCTGCTCGTTGCTCTCGGTGAGTTGTGGCTGAGTGGGGTCTTGTTCGCGGCGTATACCTGGAGGCAACACATAGTTGACAGGTGTCTTGTCGTTGTTCTCTTCAATGTTCACAGCGCTCACAGCCATTCTTCCAGAACCGCTTGAACCAAGTTGCTGCTGATATACGCGCCACTCTCCCCTCACGAGGTCGAGGCTTCCGAAGCGCAACACTACTGGACGCTCGAAACCCGTGAGGAACATACGCATGAAACGGATAGAGGTGAAGTCGGTGATGTTGCCCACACGGCTGGTGAACTCTCGTATCGGGATGCGGAACTGATACCAGTTAACCGTCTCACGACTTCCGTTTCGAAGTGTACGGGTTGTTTCGCGCTTGTCAACAATGAAGTTCTCGCCCACCACAAGTGAGTCGGGATGTATGGCAACACGATACTGGAAGTATTTCTCATACTCGTTCAGCGTGTAGTCTTGGTTGATGTCCTCAACGTCTGGCGACGTCTTGTATGACGTGTCGTAATTCTCGCTGCGCATGTCGTTGTCAGGAGAGTTGCCCTGAGGCATGTTTATGCGCTTGTATCTATGAAGGATTGAAGCCTCCATCTGGTCGAAGTCGCCGCCACGATAATAGTGGTAGTTGTCGTTGGCAGGGTCGGCCATAATGCTGTCGAGTGCTGCTCCCGTAACATTCGACCTCACTCCGTTGAGGAAGTCCTGATAAGTGGTGTACTGACTTTCCTCCTGGTCGTTGAGACCATTATATCCCACATCCTGCAACTGACGTGAGCCGCTGGTGGTGGCGAAGGCGTATGTCACAGTAGATTGTGTAGGAATCTTACCCCATTGCGTTGTGGTGAAACTCTGCGAACCATCTACTGGCATTCCGCTCTCATAGAATTTCTTTCCGTCTCGAAGGATGTCCTCGCTTACCTCACCAAGATTGATGAAGAGGTCGCCGCTATGACGATAAGCCGTTCCTTCCTCTCTACTATATATAAACGGGTCGAGCATCCAGAACTCGATATACTCTATGTTGGCAGCCTCGAAGTCGTTGGTGTCCAGTTTTCGCATCATACCGCCCCAACGCTGAACTGGGTTAGGCAGAGTTCCATCGCTATTCAGGTTAGGGTCGAAGTTATAAGCACCTCTCTCGGCAGGATAATAAGCGAGGTTGAGTATCGGCAACGTGTTCGTAGCACCGCTATAGGTGCTCTGGTCACGGTTAGGATAGAGCTCGTCAACATAAACTTCACGCACATAGTGGTTTGACAACTGGTTGAGGTCGCTCTTGATGTGTCCTGGAGTGAGCGAGTAGTTGCGGCTCGTGAACAGTTTGTCGATGGTGTACCACGACAACAGAGCTCGGTTGAAACCACTTTGCAGAGATGTCTTGTCGCCATACTCCTTGAACATCGTAGGCACGCTCGACATCACCCACGATGTCGGAGTGCTCACATCGAGTGCATTCTTGGTGTTCTCGAAGTCGTCCAGATAAGAGGCATTGTCCTGAGTGCCGTGCGCCTTGCCTGCAATGAGTTGCGCAAACTCTCCAGTGAAGGATATCTGCGACGGCTGGGTGCAATGCAAGAAAGGTATCTTGTCGAGCATGTTTGTCAGCCATTGACTCTCCTGTTTCCAGTTTATGTTCACTCCCCAAATGGTGTTGTTAAGCGGTTCGTTACCCATCGACACCTTAGTTGTAAGTGCCTGTTCTGAAAGATGCTGGAACGTACCGCTCAACTGGAAGTTCTTCGTGAAATCATACTGCCAGTTGACACCCACCATCGTCTTCCGTTCTTGTGCAAAATCACTCTGACTCTCGAGGCTTACGTTGACATTGGTGCCGGCATCTATAATGCTCTGGTTGAGGATGGTTACCTCGCCAGCAGAATAATCCACGCTATAGTCGGAACCCTCTACAAGCTCCACGCCTCCAGCTGTTACCTTCACAGAACCTTGCGGCACATTGAAAGCACCGAGAGAGATGACATTTGCCGATGTCCCACGGAACTGTCCTTGCAGCATGTACTTGTCTTTCTCAGCTATCTGCTTTGCAACGGTCTTCGTAGAGTCGTAGAGTTCCATGAAGCAATACTTCTCGGCGATGGAAGCATCGACACCTTTCTGAACGAGATATTTATAAAGGTAATCTCCGAAAGGCTCTGCCGACGGCAGGAACACACGGCCGTTAGAAACGGTATAACCCTCCACATAGTCGAAATATCCGTTAGAGTGTGGCCTGTTATTGTTGTCAAGACGGTCGGCACCCAGCACCTTTATTAATATCTGGTCTTTCACCTGAGGTTCAGGTAGATAAGTGAGATAAACACCTGCGGTATCGCTTTGGAACTTGACATCAAGTCGGAACCTGTCTTTCTCAACCGTAGAAGCGAGATAGTAAACGTTCTTCATCATCAAGTCCCAGTTGGCTTGCGACGGGTTGTTACTGGTGTTCTTAAGCGACTTCACGAAAAGTGCCTGCGACACATCGGTGATGTCGCTGGCGAACTCGCCCACCTGATAGGTCACACCGCCGTAAGTGTATTCGTAGGCGACGGCAAGCACCTGGTCGGTTTGCAACGTCGTGCGCAACGAGATGTAGCCAAGTGCCTGGTTGACGCTATATTCTGATGATGTAAGAAGGCGTGCACTCTGAAGTTTCTCATAATCGGTGCCACCCGTGAATGCCACATCAAGCACGCTTGACGACTGGTCGATATCGCGTGCAGCATTATAAGTGGTGGTTAGTTGAGAGTATAGTCCGTTGGCATTGTTGTCTGGTGTCACGTCCGCTGCACCCTCTCCAAGTTCTGGCAGGGCAATGATGTTACGCGTGTTTGTGGTTGTTCCCGTCTTGTTTGTCACCCACACCTCGATGCGGTTGAGCTTAATGCCTGTGGTAAGGTTAGGCAGAGTGCGCATCGAGGCATCATAGCGGTTGCGGAAATAGAATGAAAGGAAGAAGTGACGGTTCTCCTCGTAGTTGGCAGCGTCTATCTCGAAAGGCGTCATCTGCACGCCGCCGCGAGAAGAAACACTCTTCGATGACGACTTCTTCTGCGACAAAACGGTTTGCAACTTCAACTTTCCGAACTGCCAGTCGGAGCGTATACCGAACAACGAAGAAGCACCTCTAACGAGCGAGGAGTTGCTTGGGAACGACACGTTTCCTGCCTCCACGAGTTTAATTATCTCGTCTTCCTTGCCCTCATATTTCAGTTTTATGTTCTGCGCATCATAGTCGAACGTAGCGTCGGTGTTGTAGTTGAGGTTCATGTTCACCTTGTCTCCCACCTTACCGTTTACGTTAAGGTTTATCTTCTCGTCGAAGTCCATCGTCGTGGTTTTACGGTTGCGTATAGGCAACGACGGGTTGTCGATGTTCTTCAACGTAGCGCCGAACTTGAGTTCTGCCGTTCCCTGAGTCTTGATGCGCACGCCTCCAGGACCGAAAATCTTCTCGGCTGGACCCAGGTCGAAGTGCATGTCGGTGAAGTCGAACTTCTCCTTGCCTTCCGTCTGCAGTATTTCGCTGTTCTTAGAACGGAAGAAACGGTCGCGCTCTTGCTTCTCGCTCCATTGGCGATACTCCTCGGGAGTCATCATTATCGGGGCATTGACGTATGTGTCGCCAATCTTCGAGCCGATGATGTAGCGGTCGAGCGTGTCATTATAAACCACATCCTGCTTCAGGTTATCAGGCAGGTTGAGGTCAGCAGGATTACGGCTAAGGTCGTCAAAGGTTATCGGCGTGATGCGCTGAACGTCCCATCGAGGGTTGAGGAGCGAGTCGGGGATAGAGTCTTCATCGTCAATAACCAGTTCCTGAATCACAGGTTTCTTGTCGTCTTTTGTCTGCTTGTTCTTGTCTTTGTCGTCAGGAGTCTGGTTCTGCTGACGGTTACGGTTTCTAGTAGGGTCGTCCTGAAGAAGGGGCGCAACATTCCATGCAAACATGTTAATGCTTACCGCCGCCAATAATAATATGTATATCTTCTTCAGATTACCCACTTTTATATCTAACTTTTAAATATTACAAACTCAAAAAAACGCCCTCCCCCTCGGGGAGACGGAAGGGGGTTATTTTATCTGTTTGAGAGCCAGCTTCACCACCTGTTCAACAGGCAGGTCGGGTTGCTCTTTCAGTATGCCCACAACAACCTTCGATGAGGGTGCTGGAGCAAAGCCAAGCATCGTGAGCGCGCCAACTGCCTCGTCGCGCACTTGGGTGTTGAAGGCTGGTTGTTGGGTGTTGGGAACAGAAGTGCCGCCCATGAGCCATTCGCCTTCGGGCAACTTGTCCTTCAGGTCCACGATAATGCGCTGGGCGGTGCGCAGGCCTATCCCCTTCACACCTTTCAGAATGCGCTCGTTGCCGGTAGCGATGACGTTGCAAAGTTCGGCAACCGAGAGTTCTGAGAGTATCATACGGGCGGTATTTGCACCCACACCTGAGACGGTGATGAGCAGCAAAAACATCTCGCGCTCCTTCTTTGTGGCAAAGCCGAAGAGCACATACGCATCCTCGCGAATGGCCTCATAAACCCAGAGACGAACGCTTGCGCCCCTGTCCGAGGGGAGCTGACCGGAGGTCTGAGGGGAGGATGCTTTGCCCTGAATGGCGCTATAAGTATTAAGTGATATGTTCAGTCCATAGCCCACTCCATTGGCTTCTATCACAGCAAAAGCAGGGGTGACATCAACGAGTTCACCCTTTACATATTCAATCATTTACGTTTTCCTTTTGTATATATACATTTTATTAAACGCACTTCACGCCCATTTTATTGCATTAGGGTGCAATTTATAATAGGAAAAATGCCAAATGAAGATGCAAAAAGGCACAAGTGAGCATGCAAGAAGGCACAAGTGAGGGTGTCAGATGTATATAAGTGAGGAGACAAAGTTATTAACTTTGTTGAACAATGTTATTAACTTTGTTGCCCTACTTGTATCTTCTTGAACATCAAGAAGTTGCAAGATGGGTCGGAAAAGGGTGTTTTTAGCACTAAATTTACTTGATTATTAGGAGTGGAAAAACATGGATTTTGGTTTCAAGAAGATGTAACAAACAGGAAGAAAAAACGTCATTTTAATGACAAAAGAAAATATTTTAGCAAAAAAGTTGGCATTTTGTCGCTTATTTAAGCAGAATTGTTTACTTTTGCAAACGATTTAATCAAAAGGACAAAAACCAAGGAAAAAAAGATATGAAGAAAATCAGAGCAGCCGTAGTAGGCTATGGTAACATCGGGCGATTTGCTCTCGAGGCTCTCGAGGCAGCACCCGACTTCGAGGTGGCAGGCATCGTGCGCCGTAACGGAGCAGAGAACAAGCCGGCAGAACTGGCACAGTATGACGTGGTGAAGGACATCCAGGAACTGAAGGATGTTGACGTGGCGATTCTCGCAACGCCTACGCGCTCGTGCGAAGAGTATGCAAACAAGATTCTGCCTTTAGGCATCAACACCGTAGATTCGTTCGACATACACACGAACATTCGTGGTTACCGCGAGCGACTGATGGAACTGAACAAGAAGACAGGAACGGTGAGCGTGATAGCAGCAGGATGGGACCCAGGCTCGGACAGCGTTGTGCGCACCATGATGCAAAGCCTTGCGCCAAAGGGACTTACATATACCAACTTCGGACCGGGAATGTCGATGGGCCACTCAGTATGCGTGCGCTCTAAGGCAGGCGTGAAGAACGCGCTCTCTATGACCATTCCTCTCGGCGAGGGTATTCACCGCCGCATGGTTTACGTTGAACTGGAGGACGGAGCGAAACTCGAGGATGTTACCGCCGCTATCAAGGCTGACCCTTACTTCGCTAATGACGAGACTCATGTCTTTGCCGTTGCTTCGGTAGATGACGTTCAGGACATGGGACACGGCGTCAACCTCGTGCGCAAGGGCGTGAGCGGCAAGACTCAAAACCAGCGTATAGAATTCAATATGAGCATCAACAACCCTGCTCTAACCGGTCAGGTGCTTGTGAATGTGGCTCGCGCTTCAATGCGCCAGCAGCCAGGATGCTACACCATGATAGAGATTCCTGTAATCGACCTGCTTCCGGGCGACCGCGCAGACCTTGTGGAGCATCTGGTTTAGTTAGGAGTTAGAAGTTAGGAGTTAGGAGTTCTTTTAGTCGGCTGACGCCTTGGTAAAAGCGGCAGAGCCGAGCGAGGAGTTGTTACAAGCAAAGAAAAGACTTCCTAACTATATCTACAAAGTAAAATTGGGTTGCTAAGCAATGGCTTAACAACCCAATTATTATTTAGTATTCCATAACTGCTGGAAGCTCTGCTGCCTGAGCAATCATCTTCTCAACTTCCTTGAGAGCGGGAACACGGCGAACAAGTTTCTTCTCTTCGTTCACTTCCTCAAGTTTCGGTTGAAGGTTCTCTGGTTTGCGGTGCTTCAGTTCCTTAACGGTGTCAACGCCTGCAGCCTCGAGCAGTTCTGAGAACTGAGGGCCAATGCCGTCGATGCGCATGAGGTCGCAATGGTTTGTCCATGTGAGAATAAGTTTTCCGCTGATGCCTGTCTCCTCTTCGAGAGCCTTGCGGCCTGCTGGCTTTGAACACTTCTCAAGCAGTTTCTCGGTGTTGTCAATACCTGCAGCAACGAGTTTCTCTGCATAAACTGGGCCGATGCCCTCAACATCTACAATCTTGTAAGTCATAATAGTAAGATTTTTATTGTTAAACTTAAAAGTAAAGTATCTTGATTAGTTACCGCAAAGATAAATTATTCTATTCAAAAAAGCAACAATAATACAAAGATTTTACAATTATTTAGCAGAAAGTTTACGAGTTATGGGGAAATACTTGCCGTAGGTGAGCATGCGCCATATCCATTCAAGTGGACCGAAGAGGAAACGGCTTAACCAAAGATGACTCAACAGGATTTGCAAGATAAAGACGGCAAAGGCTGTCAATTCGATATAGATGAACCCGAATGAGGTGCCAAGAGCAAAGCCCACACCATAGAATAATATGATGCCAATGAGCGAATGACCGATGTAATTAGTGAGTGCCAAACGTCCTGGCGCAGCAAGAAGCATAAGCGCCCTGTTCCACCCTGCTCTCTGAGATTTCTGATACAGGAAACAAATGCCACAAATATATGCAAAAGTAAGGGCAACAATACTTACGGTATAGAACAAAGAATGAATGACAAGCCCCCAAGGTTGGCTATGTGTCGCGCTCCACGCATAAACAAGGGAGGTGGGAAGCGCAATGACTGATGCCCAGAGGAGAAGTCTCTTCAAAGGCAGAGTGTCGAGACGCGCATAAAGACGATGCTTACCGATGAGGAATCCCAGAATGAAGAGTCCCAAGACCTTGGGCAAACGATGACCGCTGACCAACTCCCACATCCGCTCTATAGCCCCCTGACGAAGGAAAGAGTACATCTCGGGATATGTCTGAGCATCACGAAGCCACGAGGCGAAATTATCCTCGTTGATGCCTTGTGCGCTTGCCTCTGCCCACCACGCATCATAGAAAGGCTTGGCAAAGTCGATACCGCAGAACTGGGTTATCATATTAAGGAATATCGGGAGAATCATAAGCAGAACTGCAACACAAAGCAACACCTTGTCTTTCATCTTAATGAACAACGTGAGCAACATTCCGCCGACGGCATAGAGCAACAGTATGTCGCCGTTCCAAATGAAAAGCAGATGCACGAGACCGATGAGAGCAAGAATTAGCATGCGGCGAAGAAAGCGCGAAGTGCCATGACGAAAGAGGAATAACGAGAAACCTACTCCGAAAAGCAGAGAGAAGATGGAATAAAACTTGCCCTCCACAAATACATATTCAAGGAACCTCACCACCCTATCGATGTCGCCGGTAGGCATAGCCGTCTGTTCCTGAGCAGAAAGGAATGTCCACAAACCGAACTCGGGGAAGTTTGCAAGAGCAATACCGAGAAGTGCCATACCTCTCAAAATGTCGAGTATGGCAAATCTCTCTTTCTCTGTTGTTGGGCCGTTGTTCGTCATTTCCTGGCTTTACGCGCGAACTCGAATAATGCTTGTGGCAGATGGCAATAACCAGTAGGGTTCTTGTCGAGATAGTCTTGATGATACTCTTCTGCCGTATAGAAGTTCTTCAGCGGCAACACCTCAACAGCTATTGGCTCATCGAGCAACGCTTGTTGCTCGGCAAACACTTTCCTGATAACGGGCAGTTCGCTTTCATCGGTGTAATATACTCCCGTGCGATAGCGGGTGCCCTCATCGTGGCCTTGTCTGTTAAGACTTGTAGGCTCGATAGCATGGAAGAACATGTTAAGAAGGAACTCCAAGTCGGCAACATTCTCATCATACCTGATACGCACCGTCTCGGCAAAGCCCGTGGTATCGGTATAAACCTCCTTGTAAGTGGGGTTCTCGGTATTGCCGTTAGCAAAACCCACCTCGGTCTCCACCACTCCATTTATCTGCTTGAAGTAATGTTCGGTGCCCCAAAAGCACCCTCCTGCCAAATAAATCTCTTTCATATATGATAATAGTCTAAAAGCGAATCATGCACGGAAACGGATGTATGTGCGGTCGTCGAAACTACGGTTGCCTTCCATATATGCCTTTGTAGCCTTGTATCGGCTTATCAGCAACGGGTCGTCAACGAGCAACTGCCGTAACCTTTCCTCACTCTCGGCAAGTGTGTTGCAAAGGAAGGGATAACCATCAGTAGCCAACACCACCTCAGCATCCTCGGGCACGGAGATGACTTTAACACCATTAATATAAATAGGTGTGCCGTCAATCACAGCATAGGTCTTGTTCTGATTGTGCATCGAAGCGATGATGTCGTCTATAATCTGGTCGCGCCCTTCATCATGACGGCGCACCTCTTCTACCGAGAGTTGATGCTCTATGATGTATCGGCTACGCTTCTCCGCATTAATAGCCTCCTGTGGTTTGGCATTATCATACCACTTACCGCCGACCAGGCATTGACAGTCGCCCACAAGCCACACCTCACGATGATACCTGCTATAGATAGCGGCGCTACATGTGAGGCGTCGTTCGGGGTGTTGCCGTATTACATCCGGATCTTCTTGATAATAGTTATATGCCTCGTCTATGGCATCGGTGACGATACGGCAGAACTGAAGCATCGTTGTTTGTGCGGGAAGCGACGACACAACATCGCTCACCAGTTGCATAGCGAAACGCCCGTTCTGCATCTTAGGGTTAACACGCTCGGGTGTCTTGCTTGTGCTACCGTCAATAACGGCTATGTGATTAACAGTAGTGACGATACCGTCCTCACAAGTATCGTCACTCTGTTTTCCTATAATAGAATGTTCTATTATTCTCATTCCCCATCTATTCATCCTCTGCAAACAGAGGGTCGTCGGGCGTCAGCATCGTAGGCTTCTGCTGAGCCTCACGAAGTAGTTGCTCCGGTACATATTGCTTGTCGACGACAAGGCGGAACATATACTCGTTGAACCACTCGTTGCTCATTATGAGGCAGCCCCGCTTTCCGTAGTCGGCACCCCATGAGTTCTCCACCTTCCACTTCAGAGGCTTACCGTTGGCATCGAGGTCAACAGCAGTAAGCGTCATGGCGTGTGTGGAACCGCTATCGAAAGTCATAATGCGCTGAGCCTTGTTCATGGTGAACTTGGTGCCGAGCAACGACTCATAGTCGAAGTTATCGAGTGCCAGCACACCATTCTTGCGGTCGAGTTGCTTGCCAACATCATAACTGCTATAGAGCTTGCGCCCGTCCTTAAGCGATGCTATTGCGAGTTGTGCTATCTCGTCCATCGGGAGGTTAAGATAAACCCAGTTGTGACCATCATAGGTGTGGCGGTCATACTCCACCTCGTATGTCTTGTGATACTCGTGGCGCGGGTCGTTCATCACCATGATGAAAGTGCCGTTGAGCGAACCGCCCACCACCTCACGATAGAACTCCTGAGGAGTGTATTTGCGCGGTGTGCCCACCGTCTCGCCGTTCTTGTTCTTGAAGGCGTAAGTGAACTCCTGCGGAGGGTTGCCGAGAGTGAGTGTCAGCATGTGATACACCTCACCGAGCATCTTTGTCTTCTCCTCTTTTATCTGTTTCTTGCTCTTGCCCTGTGCCACCATATCACGTAATTGCAATCCCTGCTCGCGCAACTTGCTCATGAGCAGAGAGCGCATCTTAGAGGTATTGTCTGCACTGAATGTCTCAGGCATCACGTTCTTGGGTACAAGACCATATTTCTCGGTCAAGTCAGCAACACCACAAAATGTTCCGCCGTCACCGATAGGACTCTTGAAGAAGAACTGAACCTTAGGGTCGTTGATGGGCAACTTACCCGTGTCTATCACTCCCTGAAGGAAGAGGTTCGACTTCTCCAGCTGGTCATAGAAGAACAGATAGTCGTGCGAGAACTCCACGCGGAGCGAGTCGGTTTTCTTTGCGAAGTTAGAGCGCAACACATTGAAGCCGCTGAACATCCAGCAACGACCCGAGCTCTTCTGGTCGGTGATGCTCTGCGATGGTGTCTCCACGCTGAAGTGTGTGTCCGCCTCAGCAGCCGTCATATAGTTGCGTGCAAGGTTATCAATGCTGTTTCCTGCCATAGCGTTGAATATCGCCTTGTCAGCAGGAGAAGTGCCCTGGCTCTTCACTATCTGCCTGAGCATATCTTGAGATATGCCGCCATCGTTGGTTTGCGCCGAAGCAAACGATGAGAGAGCAAAGAAAAGCGCCGTTACGAGAGTCTTGTACATAGGCTTTCTATTCAATAACCACCGTTGTCCATCCGTGAATGTCCTCGTCAACGCCATACTGGATGTTGCGCAGATGAGTGTAAAGCTTCTCTGAGATAGGACCTGGCTTTCCGTCCTTTGATATGACATAACTCTTGCCCGTCTCAACATCATCGATGCGAGAGATAGGACTTATCACAGCAGCAGTACCGCAAGCGCCTGCCTCCTCGAAAGTCTCGAGTTCTTCCTCTGGAATCTGACGGCGCTCCACCTTCATGCCCATGTCCTCTGCCAGTTGCATGAGACTCTTGTTGGTGATTGAAGGAAGGATACTTGTTGACTTCGGTGTAACGTATGTGTTGTCTTTGATGCCGAAGAAGTTGGCAGCACCACACTCGTCGATATATTTCTTTTCCTTAGCGTCGAGATAGAACTCGCATGCATAGCCGAGGTCGTGTGCTTTCTTGTTGGCGAACAACGAAGCGGCATAGTTACCGCCCACCTTATATATACCCGTACCGAGAGGTGCCGAACGATCGTGGTCGCGAATGATGACATAAGGATTGGTTGCGAAACCACCCTTGAAGTACGGTCCCACAGGAGTAACGAAGATAAGGAACAGATACTCAGAAGCAGGATGAACACCCACCTGAGCGCTTGTGCCGATGAGCAACGGACGGATGTAGAGCGTCGCGCCACTCTCGTAAGTAGGAATCCACTCCTGGTTCAGGCGAACCACCTTCTTCACCATCTCGCAGAACAACTCTGTGGGAACCTCGGGCATGAGGATACCGCGGCATGTTGACTGGAGGCGGGCAGCATTCTCTTCCATACGGAACACGCGCACCTTACCGTCAGGACAACGATAAGCCTTCAGTCCCTCGAAAGCCTCTTGTCCGTAATGAAGACTTGTGGCAGCCATGTGCAACTTCAGATACTCGTCAGAGCACACTTCAATTTCTCCCCATTCACCGTTTCGGTAATAGCAACGTACGTTGTAGTCAGTAGGCATATATCCGAAAGACAGATTTGCCCAATCTAAGTTTTTCATATCTATAATTGTTTTAATTGCTTATTATGGTGCAAAATTAAGAAAAATATCACATTGATGCAACTATTTCCACGTTTTTTTATACAATATGATTCAGTCGTAATACCCTATCGTGAGTTCATCGCTAACGTTGAAATCATCATGGATGTTGTCATCATAGAGATAGACGATGCGCATACCCCGATAAGCCGAAGGCACTTTGAGCGTCTCCAGCATATACCAGTTAGGGCGGCCGTAATCGTAAGAAGCGCGGTCGAGGATAATCCTGTTTGACGTATAGTCGATGTAGTAATACCCGCCGCCGATGCACTCGTCACCGGGTTTCAGGAGGTCTTTGTGCATGTTGACCATTCCCAAGCGGAAATAGCCGTCCATAGTGATGATAAACTTGGGTAGTGTCATATGGAATCCTTGTCTCTCGAACGGAAAATACCGGCAAGAATGGTGCCGCTGATACTATGCCACGCGCACGAGATGGCGCATGGGAGAACCGACAAGGGCTGAGCAGCAAAGAACGTGCCGACCAAGACGGTTGCAAGACCCGCGTTCTGCATGCCCACCTCTATAGATATGGTGCGTTTCTTGGCGGTGTTGAAACCAGCAAACTTGCCCGACAACCAACCCAGAAGATACCCCAGAGTGTTGTGGCAGAACACCACAGCAAAAGTCCAGATGAACAACATGAAACCGCGTTCCACCAGAGGGTCGTGAACCGTCGAGATTACTCCGCCTACGATACACGCCAGCAGAATGACACTCGTGCCTGGCATCAACGCCTGCAACGTCTTGAAACTCTCGCGCTTGCTATAGTAGTAATTCAAAACACATCCTATGCTGATGGGCAGAATGGTCACTATCAGGATGTTCAGGAACATGCCAACGGTGTCTATCTCGATTATGGCGCCAGCGGTAAGTTGCATCAGAAGCGGAGTCATCACCGGAGCAAGCACCGTGGAAGCACACGTCATACCCACCGAGAAGGCCACATCGCCGTGACAAAGATAGGACATGATGTTGCTCGAAACACCGCCAGGACAACATCCCACAAGAAGGATGCCTAAGGCCAAAGCGGGCTCCAAGTGCCACACATGAACCAACAGCCACGCCACTCCTGGCATGATGACGAACTGAGCCACGGCTCCTACAAAGATATCGAGGGGTCGGTGCAACACAATCTTAAAGTCCTGGGTGGTAAGCGTCAGTCCCATAGTGAGCATGATAAGACCGAGTATCACCGTCTGCGTGTTGCCGTGCACCCACTTGAAGAGACTCGGAACAAAGAATGTTATCACCGCCACGACGATGATAAACAACGAAGCATGACTGGCCAGTCCACCGCTAAGACGCTTTAATGTTTCCATTTTATAACAAAAAACTTAATATCCTTTAGTTGGCGAGAAATCACTCATCCACATCATTTTCTATTTCACGAATAAGTCTTGCGGGAACACCGCCTACAAGGGAGTTGTCGGGCACATCCTTAGTAACCACCGCACCCGCTGCTACCACCACATTGTTGCCGATGGTGACACCAGGAAGGATAGTCACATTGCCGCCAATCCACACATCATTGCCTATGCGGACGGGTGCCGCCTTAGCCATATAACCTCGTCGGGCCTTGGGCGAGAGAGGATGGCCTACGGTGGTGATGAGGGTGTTGGGCCCTATCATGACGTGATTGCCTATATACACCTCGCGAATGTCAAGGATGGTGAGATTGAAGTTGCCCGTGAAATCGTCGCCTATAAAGATGTTCTTGCCGCAATCGCAACCGAACGTCTTAGATATCCACACCCTTTCGCCCACACTCCCCAGCATCTTCTTCAGGTGTGCATACTGGGCAACGTAATCCCTTCCGTCGATGGCGTTAAACTCCTCGCACCACTCTATTGCCTGTGTCTTGCGGGCTATCAGTTCCGCGTCGGCATAGGTGTATTCCAGACCTGCCTTCATCCTCTCCATCGGGCTCATGGCTTCCGTCTTGCTCTCCTTCTCGTTCATATCCATGCGATTATAAAAACGGTGCAAAGTTACAAAATAAAAAGGAAAAGTTGTATCTTTGCCGTCGGAAAGTACAAGAAGGAGAATTATGGAAGACCGCTTGAAATGCACCATAGAGAGATATACGGCTGAGATTGACGCGAAGACATATATCGAGAAGTTCCGCAATGCAGACTATTTCGTGACGCTCTGCCAGCAATGCGGAAACTACGGTCGCCGCTATGGTTGCCCGCCCTTCGACAATGACACCCTTGCGGATATAAAAAAGTATGAAAGAGTGCGGATTTTAGGAGTTAAAATCACGCCGAATGACAAAAGCCTGCCTCTCGAAGCCGCTAACGACCTGATGAAACCCGTGATTGACGAGATGAACAAGGAACTGCTTGAAACCGAGAAATCGTTAGCGGGCATGTGTTTCGGCTTTGTCGGTTCATGCCCTTATTGCGGCGGTGCCCCGTGCGCCAGAATAGAAGGCAAGCCGTGCAAGCATCCCGACAAGGTGCGCCCCTCATTGGAGGCCTACGGCTTCGACATCAGCAAGACCGCCAAGGAACTGTTGGGACTGGAAATAAAATGGAGCGAGCAAGGACTCATTCCCGAGTACCTCACCCTTGTATGCGGAATCTTTTATTAGAGTAGCTATTTACTTTTGCTCCATCCATAACGTTTCCCCGCCCCTATAAGTTCCCCTCGCCCTTTGGAGAGGGGTTAGGGGTGAGGCCTTGGGGGAAGGGGTGGGGTCAGTAATTAAAGGAAGGAGATAAAAGGAGATAAAAGGAGATAGAGGACATCACAGTCCCCACCCCTGGCCCCTCCCCTTCAGGGGCGGGGAAACAACGGTCGCTGGCCGAAGGGGAAAGGAACTTTCAACAAGACTTCAACATTGTCCTTTCTTTACTTGTTGGTATAATTGCATTTTTGACCATACAAACACCCCGATTACAGCATTTTCTTTATCTCCTCGTCGGTCTTTGTGAGACGGTCACGACAGAGTTTTATCAGTTGTTGCGCACGCTTCAACTGCTCGGTCATCTCGTCGATGCCCACCTCGTTGTTCTCCATTTTCGACACTATCTGTTCCAGTTCCTTTAGTGCTTCTTCGTATTTCATGCTTTATTTAATGTTTAAATGTTAATGCTTGGTTTTTAGCGTGTTACGCACTTCTGATTGAACAACTCCTTTCTCCACTCTCGTCTCTAAAACGTCACCAGGTTTCAGTTGCGAGGCATCACGCACAACGATGCCATTATGAGTGGTGATGCTATACCCGCGCTTCAACAAAAGCATAGGGTCGAGAGCCAAAGCTCGTTGCTCCAGCATCTGCAACCGATGCTTCTGCTCCATCAGCAAACGACTGGCCAGCGGCAGCATATTGCCCTCCATGATGTCTATCTTATGACTGTTGTTGCTCACGCCTTGTTGCGCGGCGTTTATAATCTTCTGCAACACACGGTCCAGCCGGTGCTCCTCCTTCTCTCTCACAAGGGAGAAAAGCGACGGTATCTTCTCCGACGCCCGCATGAGTCTCATCTGCTCCGTCTCCATTCGTTGCTTGGCGTTTGCAGCAAGCATGGTTTGGGCGTCTTGCAGGTAATCCCACACGCGCTTTAGGTTCTCTATCAGGAATGCCGCGGCTGCCGTGGGCGTCTTCACCCGTGTGTGACTTATCATGTCCAGAACACTCTCGTCGCGCTCATGACCGATGCCGGTGATTACGGGAAGCGGGAACTGAGCCACATTCTCGGCCAGTGCCAGAGTGTCGAAGCCTGAAAGGTCGCTCGTGGCGCCTCCACCTCTTATTATTACAACGCAATCGAAGGCGGAGGGTTCTTTCTCCGCTTCGCTTTGAAAGCGCCCCTTCGGGTCGAGCGGAGGGTTGAAGGTTCTTTCTCCGCTTCGCTTTGAAAGCGCCCCTTCGGGTCGAGCGGAGGGTTGAGGGGAAGACATTGAGGCGTATATCTTGTTCAGCGCGTCGATGATGCTCTGCTCCACCCCCTCGCCTTGCATCGTGGCGGGAAACAGTTGTGTGACGAACTTGAACCCGTAGGCATTGCTCTCCAGCTGGTTCACGAAGTCGCCATACCCAGCCGCGTTGGCGCTGCTTATCACCGCTATGTGCTGGCAGAAGAGCGGCATCTCTAGTTCCTTCTGCATGTCGAACACCCCCTCGCGTTTCAGCTGGTCGATGATGGCCTGTCTCTTGCGCGCCATATCGCCCAAGGTGTAGGTAGGGTCGATGTCGCTTATTATCCATGAGAAGCCATAGGCGGGGTGGAAATTGGCGCCGACGAGCATCAGCACCTTCATCCCCGTGTGCAACCGTTGCCCCGTAACCTTCTCGAACAGCGGTCCCACGGTGCTCCATGTGCTTGCCCAGCACTTGGCAGAGGCGCGCGCCACAGGAGTGTTCGTGCCCTCAGCCTTCTCTATGAGGTCGATGTAGCAATGTCCGCGCACCTCACGGAGTTCCGAAATCTCTGCCTCCACCCAGTATTCTCGGGGCATCCCCACCTCGATTACCTCGGCGAGCAGCTGGTTCAGTTCAAGGAGCGATAGCGTCTGTTTCATGTTTTCCTTGTTTCAATGCCTTGGTGAAGTCGGGCAAGCCGTAGCCATATACATTATCCGGATGCTCATAGTTGTTGCCGCTCTGGCGCACCAGTTCTATTATCTCTCGTGCCGTCTTGTCGGGCAATGCCTGCCACAGACACGCCACCATACCGCTTATTACGGGTGTCGAGAACGATGTTCCCGTCTCGCTTGTCAGCGTTCCGCGGCCACTCACCACAGCCGTAGGCGAGCCAAGAGCCACCACATCAGGTTTCACGCGGCCGTCGGCGGTAGGACCGAGACTCGAGAACGAGGCGTTCACACCCTGCGGAGTCACCGCCCCCACGCTCAGCATGTCCTCGGCGTCGCTCGGGAAGTTTATCTTCTTCCACGTTCCCATGCCGTCGTTGCCAGCGCTGTTCACGTGTATAATGCCCTTCCCAGCCAGCATCGACGAGGTGCACGAGATTAGCGAGGTGTGCCCGTTCTGGTCGTAATAGTGATAACTCGTGGTCTTGTCGTCGAAGTCATGATACCCCAGCGAACTGCTTATCACGTCCACGCCCACGCTATCGGCAAACTCGGCGGCGGCAGTCCAGTAGTCCTCCTCGGCGCTTGTCTCCGTAGCGTCATCCTCACAACGGAACAGCCAGAACGTGGCGTCGGGCGCGGTGCCTATGAACAGCCCCGGCTCGTTCACCGCAATCACCGAGAGCGTCATCGTGCCGTGCGACTCCCCTCGGTACATGTCCTCCTTGTCCTTTGAGAGGAAGTCGTGCGTTCCCTCGATTTTTATCTTCGTCAAGGCAGGAATGCGGTCGGCGTTCATGAATCCAGCGTCAAACACCGCGATGGTCATCCCCTTGCCCGTATATCCACGGCGGTGAAGACCCAGTCCGCCCACCATTTCTATCTGCTCTCGCGCCACGCCGTAGTTGTTGTCATATACGGTGTCCAGCTGGTTCAGTATGGTGTGGTAGCGGTCGCGCACATCGTTGTCCTTCTTTTCCTCGGGCTCCGTGTACACCTTCTTTGCAGAAGCCACGAAGGGCAAGTCCTGAATGTCCTTGTATTGCGACGCCCTGTCGATGCCCACGAGCACCGTGTTGTTCCATTTGCTCTTCACTATGACCTCCGCCCCAGTCGCCTCAATACTCTTTATATAAGAAGGAGTTATGGGCAAGTCCGTGGAGTCGATTTCCAGATGCTGCCTGCGTCTCCTCTCTATCGCCTTCTGCGACAAGTACGCCTGCGGCTTGCCTATCGAGAACGGTGTCCCCCTCTTGTCCTTCAGCGTCAGTCGGTACAGATACTTATGCCCCGTGCCCCCCGCCATTGCCGACGAGCAACACATGACAAACAACGAAAGCAGTATAATAGTTGCGCTCTTCTTCATTTGGTTTAATCATTATCAACTGCAAAGATAAGAATAATCCGCCAATAGACAAAGAATAATCCCGTTTTTCGTTGTTTAGCCCCCTTCAGCACCCGATTTAAATTGTAGGGGCTTCCGCATTCTTTGGCACGGATTACGCAGATTAACACGGAACATTTCCTCCTCCCACGATTTAAATTGTAGGGGCGCTCCCCCGTATGCGCCCGCAATGTAGTCCTCATGTTGGTGTAACGGGCGCACACAGGGGTGCGCCCCTACACGTTGATGGTTTTTCTCCTCCTAGCAGGGGCGGGGAGTCGTTTGTGTTTGTTTTTGCGTTTGCGTAGATAATGTTTTTAATGCTGAAAAATTTGGTTTTTCGGTCTGCTTGCACTATCTTTGCACCATAATATGGATAACAAGAAAGCGACATTGGCCCTCGGGACTGAACCTGTGGGCAAACTCTTGGTGCAATATGCGACGCCGGCGATAGTGGCGATGATGGCTTCATCGCTCTATAACACGGTGGACAGCATATTCATCGGACAGGGCGTGGGAGCGATGGCGATATCGGGACTTGCCATCACGTTCCCTTTCATGAACCTGAGCGCGGCGTTCGGGGCTGCGATTGGCGTGGGCGCTTCTACTACGTTATCGGTGCGGCTGGGCCAGCGCGACTATAAGACGGCGCAACAGATACTGGGAAACACGGTGGTGCTGAACACTGTCATAGGCATTTTGTTCGGTGCTGTATGTCTCTTGTTCCTGCATCCTATACTTAGGTTTTTCGGCGCTACGGACAACACTCTGCCGTACGCGAGCGAGTATATGACGGTGATATTGCTTGGCAATGTCATCACTCACCAGTATTTCGGGCTTAACGCTCTGCTGAGGGCGGCGTCGAAACCGCGCATGGCGATGTATGCCACGATATTCACGGTGATGCTGAACACGGCGCTCGACCCGCTGTTCATCTATGTGTTCGACATGGGCATCAGGGGTGCGGCGATAGCGACGATAGTGGCGCAGACCACGGCGTTGCTATGGCAGTTGCGCATCTTCTCGGACAAGCGTGAGATGCTGCATTTCCAGAAGGGGTGTTACAAGTTGCGCCTGGACATCGTGAAGAATATCCTTGCCATCGGCATGTCGCCGTTCTCGATGAATGCGTGCTCGTGCATCGTGGTGATTCTGATAAACACGGCGCTGGTGAGACACGGCGGCGATATGGCGGTGGGTGCCTACGGCATTGCCAACCGCATAGGTTTCCTGTTCTTCATGGTGATTATGGGCATCAACCAGGGGATGCAGCCTATAGTGGGCTATAACTACGGTGCGCTGAAGCTGGACCGTGTGATGCGTGCGCTGAAACTGGCCAGCATCGCCGCCACGCTGGTGATGACCGCGGGATGGCTTGTGGGCGAGCTGGTGCCCTACCCTTGCGCGCGTCTGTTCACGAGTGACGAGGGATTGCTGGCGATATCGGTGGATGCTATACGCATCAACATGATTTGCTTCCCGTTGATAGGATTCCAGGCGGTGACGACGAACTTCTTCCAGTCGATAGGCAAGGCGAAGGTGAGCATGTTCCTCTCGCTCTCGCGACAGATGATATTCCTCTTGCCGTTGCTGATTGTGTTGCCTCCGATGATGGGAGTGGACGGTGTGTGGTGGTCGTTGCCGGCCTCTGACACCATCTCGTTCTTCGTGACGCTGGCGATACTTATAAGATATATGAGAGAGTTTAAGGGAAGGGTGAAGGTGAGTTAAACCCAAAGCCTCTCCCCTGCCCCTCCCCCGTAGGGAGGGGTTGGGTCACATACTCTTGTGATATGGGGGCTTTAACCTCCTTACAACTACTTTTAAAAAGAAATATGGAGAAAAAAATAATTATAAACATCGGACGACAGCTCGGTTCGGGCGGCGGAGAAATCGCGAGAATTCTTGCGGAGGAGTTTGGATGCAAGCTCTACGACAAGGAGCTGCTGAACCTTGCGGCTAAGGAGAGCGGTTTCTCGGAGAAGGTGTTCGAGCAGAACGACGAGCAGAAGGGTTTTCTGCGCTCGTTGTTCCACATGCATGCGCCGCACATCAGCGACAACAACTTCTACAAGAGCGATTTCTCGCAGGAGAGTCTGTTCCAGTTTCAGAGTGACGCGATACGGAAGGCGGCCGAGAAGGGCTCGTGCATCTTCGTGGGGCGTTGCGCCGACTATGTGTTGAGAGACATGAAGGGTGTGGTAAACATATTCATAACTGCCGACATGGACCAGCGCATTCAGGCGGTGTGCAAGAGGCACGGATGCGACCGCGCCACGGCACGCAAGATAATAACAAGCAAGGAGGACCAGCGCTCGTCATACTATAACTACTACACGGGACAGAAATGGGGCAACGCGGAGAACTATCATCTCTGCATCAACTCGTCTGTCTTGGGTATCGAGGGCACTGCTGAGTTTATCAAGAGGTTCATCAAGAATGAAGAAGATAGGAATAATAAGTGACACCCACTCGTTCTGGGACGAGAAGTACCTGCATTACTTCGAGCCGTGCGACGAGATATGGCACGCTGGCGACATCGAGTCGGTGGAGGTGGCGGAACGACTGGCGGCATTCAGACCTCTAAGGGCGGTGTGCGGCAATTGCGACGGCGGCGACCTGAGACTGATGTTCCCTGAGGTGCTTCGATGGAAATGCGAGGAGGTGGACGTGCTGATGAAGCATATCGGAGGCTATCCGGGGAAATATGACCCGAGCATCAGGGAGAAGATTATGGCTAACCCGCCACAAATGTTCATCAGCGGCCACTCACACATACTGAAGGTGCAATACGACCGCAACCTTAACCTGCTGCACATCAATCCAGGGGCGGCGGGAATGCAGGGATGGCAAAGGGACCGCACGCTGGTGCGCATCACCATTGACGGCAATATGTTCCGCGATGCCGAAGTAATTAAACTGGCGGAACGCGGACAAGGCAATTTATTTTAATATTCCACGTTATTAATAAAAACAACATAATTATGAAGACAATCGTTATCACCGGCGGTGCCGGATTTATTGGAAGTCATGTGGTAAGACTTTTCGTGAACAAGTATCCCGACTACCACATCATCAACCTGGACAAACTGACTTATGCAGGCAACCTCGCCAACCTCAAGGACATCGAGGACAAGCCTAACTATGAGTTCGTGAAGATGGACATCTGCGACTTCGACGCATTCTACAAACTGATGCAGGAGAAGAAGGTGGATGGTATCATACACCTCGCCGCCGAGAGTCATGTGGACCGCTCCATCAAAGACCCGTTCACCTTCGCACAGACCAACGTGATGGGTACGTTGTCATTGCTCCAGGCCGCTAAGCTCTACTGGGAGTCGTTGCCGGAGAAATATGAGGGCAAGCGTTTCTATCACATCTCTACCGACGAGGTGTACGGCGCGCTGGAACTGACTCACCCCGAAGGCATCGAGCCTCCATTCACAACAACGGCATCATCGGCAGAGCATCATCTGGCTTACGGCGACAAGTTCTTCCTCGAGACAACAAAATACAACCCTCACTCGCCATACTCGGCGGCGAAGGCTTCGAGCGACCACTTCGTGCGCGCATTCCACGACACCTACGGAATGCCGGTGGTGGTGACCAACTGCTCTAACAACTATGGTCCTTATCAGTTCCCAGAGAAGCTGATTCCGTTGTTCATCAACAACATCCGCCACCGCAAACCGCTGCCAGTATATGGCAAGGGCGAGAACGTGCGCGACTGGCTGTTCGTGGAGGACCACGCCCGTGCTATCGACCTCATTTTCCACAAGGGTAAGATTGCCGAGACATATAACATCGGCGGTTTCAATGAGTGGAAGAACATCGACATCATCAAGGTGGTTATCAACACCGTTGACCGTCTGCTGGGACGCAAGGAAGGCGAGGACATGGACCTCATCACCTTCGTTACCGACCGCGCCGGACATGACCTCCGCTATGCTATCGACTCTTCTAAACTCCAGAGAGAACTGGGATGGGAACCCTCACTCCAGTTTGAGGAAGGCATCGAGAAAACCGTTCGCTGGTATCTGGACAACCAGGAGTGGCTCGATAACGTAACAAGTGGCGACTATCAGAAGTATTACGAGAAAATGTATAAGGACAGATGAAGCCATTAATATCATTACTTCTTTTAATATCATGCATATCAACTCATGCACAAGACATTGAGTTGAAGACACATAATGATTCCTTGTCGTATGCTGTGGGAATAGTAATGTCAAATGTTGTTTTTCCAGGATATGCGGACTATATTAAAACTGAAAATGATATCGAGAGTTTTTTTGAGGGAGCGGAAGAGTCTCTTAATGATACAATAAGTGACATAAATACGATTCCTCATCAAACAATAAATCCGCAAATAATTGGCAAGGTATACGGTCTGACACTTAAAATGTTCAGTTCAGCAATTGAGGGACATCCAGAAATACAATTAAATCCCTCCTTTATTCTGAATGGACTAAAAGATAAAGTAAGAGGTCGACGACTGCAATTATCTGATATGCAAGTATATAAATTGTATCATTCCTTATATAAAGATTCTACGGAATTAAAAGAAATAACTGAGGATAAATGAAAAAAATATTATTACTAGGCTCAGGCGAACTGGGCAAGGAATTTGTGATTGCGGCAAAACGCGCAGGACAGTATGTCATTGCATGCGACCGCTATGAGGGTGCTCCCGCTATGCAGGTGGCAGACGAGCGCGAGGTGTTCTCAATGCTCGACGGCGACGCCCTGGAGGCTGTGGTGCGCAAACACAAGCCAGACATCATCGTGCCGGAGATTGAGGCTATACGCACCGAACGTCTTTTCGACTTCGAGAAGGAGGGAGTGCAGGTGGTGCCCTCTGCTCGTGCGGTGAACTTCACCATGAACCGCCGCGCAATACGCGACCTCGCTTCAAAGGAACTGGGACTGCGCACGGCAAAATATTTCTATGCTAAGACCTTTGAGGAGTTCAAGAAGGCAGCCGACGAGATAGGATTCCCATGCGTGGTGAAGCCTCTGATGTCATCGTCTGGCCACGGACAGAGTTACGTTCATAACGACGACGAACTGGAGCAGGCTTTCCGCGAGGCTATGGAAGGCAGCCGCGGCGATGTCAAGGAGGTGATTATCGAGGAGTTCATTGACTTCGAGTCGGAGTTCACTCTGCTTACGGTGACTCAGAAGAACGCCCCCACCATCTTCTGCCCGCCCATCGGACATGTTCAGAAAGGTGGCGACTATCGTGAGTCGTGGCAACCATACAAGATTAGCGACGAGGCTCTGAAGCAGGCGCAACACATGGCCGACGAGGTGACACGCGCCCTTACAGGTTACGGCATCTGGGGAGTGGAGTTCTTCCTTACACGACAGGGCGAGGTGATATTCTCTGAACTGTCTCCACGTCCGCACGACACGGGTATGGTGACACTGGGGCACACCACTAACCTCTCGGAGTTTGAACTGCATTTCCGCGCCGTGATGGGACTTCCCATCGCAGGCATTCACCTGGAACATGCTGGCGCTTCTGCCGTAATCCTCTCGCCAGAGGACAAGGTGGGCCAGCTGGACTATAACTTCGAGGATGCTCTTAAAGAAGACCGCACCCGCATCCGCATCTTCGGAAAGCCCGAGGCACACTTCGGCCGCCGCATGGGAGTGGTATTGTGCTATGGTGATATTGACGAAGACACCACAGCACTTCGCGACAAGGCAAAGCGCCTGGCAAAGACCGTGCTAGGCACAGAACCATACATGAAGAAATGATAGGAAAAATTATCGACCTGCCAAAGATTGTTGACCCGCGCGGTAATCTGACCGTCACGGAGCAGATGAGGAATGTGCCTTTCGACATTGCGCGTGTCTACTGGACCTACGACGTGCCTTCTGGTGAACGGCGTGGCGGTCATGCTCACCGTACCTGCGAGGAGCTTATCATTGCCGTCAGCGGTTCGTTTGACGTGATACTTGATGACGGGAAGGGCAACAAAGAGACATACCACATGAATCACCCTTACCAGGGACTTTATGTAGGAACAGGAGTATGGCGTACGCTTGAGGATTTCTCCAGCGGCGCCGTATGTCTGGTGCTGGCCTCTGAGTTTTTCGACGAAGAAGAGTATATTTACGATTACGATGAGTTCATAAGGCTGAAAAAGAGTGTTTGACATTGTAAGATACACAAGCAACAAGGCTGACGAATGGAATGCGTTTGTGGCGCAGTCAAAGAACGGGACATTCCTCTTTGACCGCCATTACATGGACTACCATAGCGACCGCTTCGAGGATTATTCCCTGATGTTCTATTTGCGTGGCAGGCTTTATGCTTTGCTGCCTGCCAACAAAAAAGAAGACAGATTGCAGTCGCACATGGGACTTACCTACGGAGGGCTGGTCATGGACGCAAAGACCACCGCTGCCCTGACGGTATCATTGTTTAATGAGTTAAACGATTATCTGCGACAGCATGGTTTCAGCAAAGTGCTGTATAAGTGTGTGCCTTGGATTTACCATCAGATGGCGTCCGAGGAAGATCTTTATGCAATGTCAAGAACTTGCAACGCCCGACTCGTAAGCCGTGATTTAGGCACAGTTATTATACAACGAAACACCATAAGATGGGAGCGTGTTAGGCGCCGCGCTCTGAAAAGGGCCGAAGAAGCAGGGCTTGTAGTTGAGAAGTCGGAAGACTATGCCGGTTTCTGGCATGTTCTCGAAAATAACCTTGAAACAAAATACGGTTCTAAGCCCGTACACACACTACAGGAAATGGAATTGTTGCATTCTCGTTTTCCCGACAATATAGTTCTTTATGTATCTAAGAAGGGCGACGAGATACTTGCTGGCATCGTAATATATGTTTCTTCTCAGGTCGTCCGGGCGCAGTATAGTTCGGCAACACCATTAGGCAAGCAGTTGGGTGCCATTGACGTTATTTATGACCGCATCATCAATCACGATTACAGCGGATTCCCCTACTTCGAGTTTGGCACATCAGCAGTAGGACACACCAATGTCATCAACGAATCGCTGGTTTTCCAGAAAGAAGGCTTCGGGGGACGATGTATATGCTTCGACCAATATGAATGGGAACCTTAAATGCCTATGACCGTCGTTGAAAGAATAAAGAAAATATCTGCGGTGTTGATGAAACCTCTGCTTAAGAACAGCAGGTTTTTCATCGTCATGTTCTGCATCGGACTGTTGTCGGTGATGGTGGTTCATCGCGGAATGCGGCACATCAGCGTTTTCGAGTTATTCTTTGAGACTTATCTTCTAACGGCATTGGTGAGTTGCTTCCCACGCTGGCTGAGCAACATCACTAAGGGCGTGTGCTATGTGCTGGCTTATGTGCTGGGCATTGTTGACATGTTCGTGTTCTACCGACTTGACTTTCCGCTCGGCCCTGCATTTCTCAGACTCTGCTTGCAGACCAACAAGCAGGAGGCAAGCGAGGCAATACAGTCATATGTCACATGGGACTCGATAATGTCACCGGTACTTCTGTTCTTGGTTATACTTGCCTTGCATCTGCTTTCCTACCGCATAAACATAAAGGAGTTCCGAATACCTCATAAACTGAATAATGTTATATTGCTGTGCCTTGCTCCGCTATTGCTCTTCTCTGGCGTGTTGAGCCTTAAGAACGAGTGGTTTATCGTCAGAAACATGCTTGCATACGACGGCGACGATATGGAGAGACAGGCTCAGTTGCCGTATGACGGCGGATTCTATCTTCCCATTTACCGATTCCTCTATGCCTCAAAGGCAATGAATATCGATGAGTTGAAGATTCGACGACTGATAGATAATTCCTCGCGAGTGAAAGTGGGACGATGCGCCTATACCGTACCGAACATCGTGCTCATCGTGGGAGAGTCGTACAACCGCCACCACTCGTCACTTTATGGTTACCCGCTGAAGACCACACCTCTTCAGGAAGAGTTGGCTAAGAAGGACGAGTTGATTGCTTTCACCAATGTTATAAGCCCAGCCAACAACACGTCGCAGTCGTTCCACCTTGCGTTCTCGCTCTATGCCACAGGGTGCGAGGGGCAATGGGAGAGTTACCCTTTGCTGCTGCAATTGTTCAAGCAGTCGGGATATAACGTGACGTTCATCACAAACCAATATGTCAATGACATCAAGGCTGTGATATGGGATTATAACGGGAGCCGTTTCATGAACACTCCCGAACTGAGCGAACGCCAATTCTCACATCGCAACACGAAAAAGCACCCATACGACATGGGGTTGTTGGAGGACTACGACTCGCTGAAGCGATTCGAGACAGACCATAACCTAACGGTGTTCCACACCTATGGACTGCATTTCATGTATGATGTGCGCTATCCCAAGGACCAGCGGCGATTCTACCCTCGCCATTACAAGCGTCCTGACTTGAGCGAGTTCGACGTGGACAACCTGTCGCACTACGACAATGCTGTGCTCTATAACGACAAGGTGCTTGCGGAGATTGTGAAACGCTTCGCCGACCGTGATGCTGTTGTCATCTTCATGCCCGACCATGGTGAGATGGTTTACGACAACTGCGACCAATATGCACGCAACCTGAACCCCAAAACACGCAACGAGATAACGCAGCAATTCGATATTCCTTTCTGGATTTGGTGCTCGCCAATGTTCAAAGAGCAACACGAAGAATTGTTCGAGAAAATAAAGAAGGCGCGCAACCTGCCGTTTATGACCGACAACATTGACCAGCTTCTGGTTTTCCTGGGTGGCATATCTACCGAATATTACCGCCCAGAGGACAATCCGCTGAGCGAGAAATATGACAAGAAGCGCAAGCGCATCATAATGGACGGAATTGATTACGACAAGATAATAAAACAACCATGATAGAATACTTATCACTGGAGCGCATCAACGCAATGCACGGAGACGAGATACAAGATGCCGTAAGACGTGTTGTCAAGAGCGGATGGTATCTGAGAGGCGAGAGCGTAAGGCAGTTCGAGCACGACTTTTCGCGATATGTGGGAAGCAGACACTGTGTCGGCGTAGCTAACGGACTGGATGCGCTGACGCTTATTTTGCGCGCTTACATTGAGATGGGTGTGATGAGCGAGGGCGACGAAGTGATTGTCCCGGCAAACACCTACATTGCTTCCATACTTGCGATTACGGAAAACCGTCTGCGCCCGGTGCTTGTGGAGCCGCGCATAGACACGTTCCAGATTGACGACGAGAAGATAGAACAAGCCATCACTAAACGCACACGCGCCATAATGATAGTGCATCTTTACGGTAATCAGGCCTACACGGAAAAGATAGGAGACATCTGCCAGCGTCACGGGCTGGCACTTATTGAGGATTGCGCACAGGCTCACGGACTAAAGAGAATCACACAACACCTGTCTATTCCATCCGCTTCAGCTTATAGTTTCTATCCAGGAAAGAATCTCGGGGCACTGGGTGATGCCGGTGCTGTCACTACAGACGACGATGCGCTTGCCGATATTGTGAAAGCGCTGGGCAACTATGGTTCATCTGAGAAGTACGTGTTCAGATATAAGGGAAGGAACAGCCGCATGGACGAGATACAGGCTGCAGTACTCAGCGTGAAACTCAAATATCTCGATGAAGAAAACAAGAGGAGACGAGAGATAGCACATTACTATCAAGAACATATCAACAACGACGCGGTCATAGTGCCTTCGCGTGATTATTGCGAACGTAGCGTGCATCACATTTTCCCAATTCTATGCCACAAGCGTGACATGCTACAACAATGTTTAAAGGAACAAGGAGTGATGACATTGATACACTACCCTATCCCACCTCATCTCCAGCAATGCTATAGCGAATGGAATGATTTGAGTCTGCCCATAACAGAAAGAATTCACCGAGAAGAACTAAGTCTGCCATGTAACCAAGCAATGACTGAGGCAGAGGTGGAGAAAGTGGTGGCGGCGGTTAATAGCTTCAACGTCACCACATTATAATAACAATGTCATTATCACGTTATAACGTTGTTATGTAATAACGATAAAAAGCATAAGGAGGAAACCATGCTAAGACTATTTAACAACAACGAGAGCGCCAATGTGGAGGTGCATGGAACGAGATGGTTTGTCACTTATCTCGTAGTGGCAGCATTGTTTCTCACGGTCACATCGTTGCAAGGCATATCGTATTATGACATTGGCTTCTATCTATCTGGTTATCAGTACTTCAACGATGATCCGTTCGCGTCTTACTTCTTGGCACAATGGTATCTTACATTCCGCTTCTTAGGCTTCGTTTGCAATGTTCTTGGCATAGATACCTATCTTGGCCTGCGCATCCTGCGCACTATTTTCCTGCTCGTTTTTCAAACCATTATTTACTTATATCTGCGCAAGAGCATAAAGACAAAATACATTATTGCAGGCATGGCAATGACTACGCTGGCGCAATATGGAGCCTATAGCGAAATCAACTATAACGACCTCTCCATTTTTATGCTCGTATGCGCCATTCTATTATATCACAAAGGACTAACTTCTAACACCCCGCTCGACCCTAAAGGACGCTTTGCTTGCAAAGAACACCCAACACTCATCCTCCTGTCAGGTCTCCTCATAGGCATCTCATTCTTCATGCGAATGGTTAATCTGACATTTACTCTCCTACCGTTCGCTGCGATAATAGCATGTAAGGTATACAATGTAAGAGTGTCATGGTGGAGACAGTTGGTTTACTTCTTCCTTGGTGTCGTCGTTGGTTGTCTTCTTGTCTTGGGCATAGCGTGGGCAGACGGAACGCTCAGCGTGTTGCAACAAACATTCACCGACCTCATATCGATAAGCACCGACAAGACCGACAAGCATAGTTTCGGTATGATTGCGAGGTTCTACCTCTATGATGTACTGGCAGAAGTGAAGATGGCACTCTTCGTTGCCTTTGTGATGTATGGCTTCATCCTGGCTCGCATGCAGGTAAGCGGACGACTCCTTCATGTCGCTTATGCGTTACTGGCGGCTATCATCGCCTACGTTGTCTATCGTGACGGCAAAGCTGGAAACATTGCCGTAGGTTTCTGTCTTGCGGTATTCTTGCTCGACTTCTTCACGCAAAAACTCATACGCAAGCATCCAAAAAGAAACACCTCTTTATATTCAGAGTGGCGCTTGAATAGCGAAACGAAGAAAGAACTCCCAACATCTGACGCCCAGAGAGGATTACTCTTCGCCCTCGCGATGTTCATCCCTCTCGTTTTCCCCATTGGAAGTAATGGAACAAATCAATTCTATGGTCAGATGATATGCATCGTGGCTCTGCCTATAGCTGTAGCGGCGCTAATGAAAGGTTCAGACAATCCTTCATTCCATACCGGAAAACTCGCAGGGATATACATCATAGCCGCCATTTGTATAGGAATGACCGTTACAAACGTGCTCCGCCCGATGATGGAAGACGGCAACCGACTACAGTGCAGATATACAATTGACAGTCATGCCACGGGTTTCTTGTTGACAAACGAGGACAACGCCGCGATACACAACCGCATGGTGCACGAGGTAAAGCCGCTGATACCTCAGGGCAGCCACCTCATCTGCAATTTCTCGATAACCATGATTTCGGTGCTGGATTGCAAGCCATACGCCATATTTGCTGACGGGTACTCTACTCCTGAACGTGCCGAGAGATATCTGCATGCAGCATACGAGCGCAGCCGAGACGGCAAGCAACTGCCGTTCTTGCTTGTAGATGAGGAAAAGGAAAGCGAATGCTTCAGTCACATACGCACCGTTCTCTCCACATTCTCACCATACGAAGAAATATGGCGTAGTGAAAACTACGTGCTACTAAAACCCAAAAACTAAGCAACAAGTCCCTGTATAAATAACATGAATCGACTCTCATTTCATGAATTGGGAGTCGTTTTTCATTTTTTGGTAGTGTGTGTTTTCGCTATTTATACTATATTTGCGCAACATACTAAACCTATCTATAAACATTATGAAGAATATTATCCTGATTACATTCTGTTCACTACTGATGTGTTCATGTTTCTTTCTTCCCAAAAAGAGTCCTGAACAATCAGTTGCCAAGGATTCCTCTTGGGACTACTGGCTCATAGGCTCGTGGCACTATCAAGACGCCAACGAAGGCGAGCAATCTGCATGGCCGGAGGGCATAGAGTGCTTCTATGGGAATGGAGACTACGAGAACTACACCCAGACCAGCGACGGAAAGAAAGTCCTTGTTAGCGGACAGTGGAAACTCGACCGTAACGAAGACTTTGTTGTTTTAGTGCATACAACAAGTGTGAGGACCTCTGAAGGCATCGTAAGTAAAAACGAAAAAACGGTGAAATACGTTATTTACAGTCTCAAACCAAATTCGGCCCTTACTTACATGGCAGGAAAAACCTTCCGCACAGCCGCGTGGGCTGATGACGATTCAAACGAAAGCAAGAGATAAGCTATGAAAAAATACAATTCAAACACCAACTATCGTCGGCATCTATTGCTGATGCTGGCATTAGTCATACCATTCATAACCATGTTGGCACAAGGTTACAACCAGGATCTTTACAAGCAAGGTGACGATGGCGGCACGGTATATGTGAACACCAAGGCTCCTGGCGTTCACAAAGAATATGACGCCAAATATGGAGGAGTTGTGTGGAAGAACAGCATGGGCAGTTACATATGTCGCGATGAGAACATGAAACCCATACACGACATAGACAAAAACGTTTTCTTCAATGGAGACAAGAATAACAGCTGGGTTCATAAGGAGTACGACAAAGAGCGCAAGTGCTACATCTGGAAGGACAACACCGGCAACTTCTTAGGTCGTGACAAACCAGAAAAGCAAGATATAAAAAACTGGCTTGACTCTGACGACGAGAACTGGATGGCAAAAGGAAACGTGCCAAAGGGTACGCTTTCGGAAAGCAGTCAGTTAACAAGAAAAGAAATCAAGAAAAGACTGGAGAATCTTGAGATAGCACAATACGATGCACAGAAAGACCGTGCTAAACAAGAGAATGACGTGGACATGAACAGCCGGCGAGGCGGTTCTATCAGCCTCAACGAAGAAAGCGAAGGAGGCGGTTCTGTTTCCGGTGTCAAGTATGAAGATGTTGACTATGCCGACATCGAGAACCTATTGAATTATCTTGATGGGCAGGTGGCTGTAATGTCAGGTGAATTGGCAAATGCTAAGAAGATGTTGCACAAGAACGGCTACACGGAATATAGCACTCTAATTGGCAATGCTCAGGCAACACTCAACCATTACAAGCAGAGGCGCCAGTCAACACGCGACCTCGCAAAGATGGTTCGCTATGCCGATGCCTCGGTGGAAGAGATGGACCAACAGCTGAACATCATTTATCAAGCACTTGTCGATGCCGGCACAGTCAAATATTATGGCAGTACCATCAAGCAAATGAAAAGCGGACTGAACAAATATCGCGCAGACCGCAAGAAGATACGTTTCTGGGGCGAATGACAAGTATGCTTACATAACTTTTTTTAGGGAGAGATTCTCTACACTTACACGAGAAATTCTCTCCCATTTTTGTGTGTAGGGTCACTTCTTTCCGATGTTCCAGCGGGCACCTACCTGCAGGTTAAAGTTCAACTTCTTGTCCTTAAAATAGTTCTGCACATTGCTCCCGTTATCAAAATAATAACGGGCGCCGGGCTCGACATAAATGCCTAGATGCGGCGTCAGTTTCACCTGTGCGCCAAGTGCGGCGTTGGCGGAGAACTGCACATCGTCTTTAACAGCTTCGGTCTCCACGCCTTCTGTACTGCTTTTAGCCTTCACATTGAAGTCTGCCTGAGCACCTGCAATGCCATAGAACGACAACGGACCGACATCAAAAATCCTATAGCCCACGCCCAACGGAACGCCCACATAATGCAGCGCTTGCTCGGAAGTGAGTTCGCTACCGCGCATCTCGCGCACGAAAGTTGATGACAACTTACTGTACTGAACGCCTGACTCAACCCACATTCTCGGCGTTATGCTGTATCCTAGTTTAAGTCCGAACGTAAGCGGTGCCTTGTGTTCAGTACGCTCCTCGAAGTCAGGGAGATATTGCGGTGCCTGTTTTATCATGTTCCCGCCGTTGCCCATAGTGCTAAGACCGGATGGACTGAGCATCACCTGCGGCACTAGGACACCCGCTGCACTCTTACTGTTAGCCATTGCCAGGCTGCTTGCCATCACTCCTGCCGAGAAACGTTGGAAGAAATGGGGTTTCCTAACATATATTTGCTGATGGTTTTCAGTTGTCTGCGCACGTCTCGATGTCATCATAGCCTCATTACGTTGCTCCATTCTTACAGGTTCGCTTGCCGCTGGCAACTCTTCTTTAATCTTTTCCTCCACCTTTATCGACACCGCAACAGGTTCGCCGTCAACAACCTGCTTTGTAACAACATAGTTCTTATTGCCAAGACTGAAGTGGAAATCCTCCGTGCCGTTTAACGTTGCCTGTGCCACCAAAGACTCACTCTCGTCTGCAGTCTCTTTTATTTCTTGAAGGTCATTGGAAGCACTCTCCGACACATTATTTATAATATTTGAAGCATCGCTTGTATGTACAGCATCGTCAACGCTACTTTTATTCCACAGCAATCCCAGCCCCACTCCACCGACAAGCAAAGCAGCGGCAGCAGCGGCATTCCATCGCCTCAACGGTCTCACCTTAGCCTTGCGTTCAGCAGGAAGCGACTGCTCTATCTGCTGCCACAAGCCCTCGGGGGCCGGAGTCTCATGCTCTTCCAGCCTCTCTCTAAGTCTCGATGTCCAGTCTTCCTGCTTCATCAGTTGTTTCGTTTTATATAGTCGTTAATCTCCTTAGCCAATATCCTCTTCGCCCTAAGCAGTTGTGATGCCGACGAACTGACGCCTATACCCAGTTGCCGTGCTATCTCCTTGTGCCCCATTCGCTCCATGACGAACATGTTGAACACCGTTCGATAGCCATCGGGGAGTCGTGCTATCATATTCATCATGACCTGCAGCGGAACTTTTTCCACATCCGGCTCCTCTGTCTCGGGAACATCCGCCATTGTCTCAACATCATCGAAATATACCTTTCGGCGCAAGGCGGTCAGCGCCTCGTTAACAGTAACCCGCAATATCCAACTTTTAAGTGTTCCCTCACCGCGATAACTTACCTCACCTATGCGTGTCAGCACCTTGATGAAAGTTTCCTGCAACACATCAGCAGCATCGTCCCTGTTACCCATATAGCGCATGCACACGGACATCGCCATGCCCGAGTAACGGTCATAAAGGCGTCGCTTCGCCTCTTTCTTGCCGTCCTTTATGTCTCGCAGAATCTGCTCTTCCGTGCCCACTGCCTGTATGATACTGATGCTTAGGGGTTACAACTGAGCCACGCACACCAGTTTTAGAGGCGACTTGAGCGCTTTCTCTACTCCGTTGTCGTTGATTTTCGCAATCATGAGGTTTGATGTTATAGTATGGCTGGGCGTGACAGTCACCACTACCGAGCCCGTAATCTGTGCCGTTATGATATGTTCCTCACCATCAATGACCACCTTGAAACTGTGGCCAGCAGGCTCTACGTCGTAATATGTAGACGCATAGTTGTTCGTGTAGCCCAGAACAGAGAGTGCAAGAGTGAGGTTTTCTGTCTGATTAGCGTCGCTTTCATTCATGAGTGTAGCACTCTGAAGCACCTTGTCAGCAAGCAGTTTGTTGCAGATGTCAAGCCAAGGAACATTTGAGAAAGTCATGCTCAACGCACCAAGCACATCATTAGACGATGTGTAGGTTCCGCTACTGATGGTCACAGCACATCCGCCAGCATCGCTTCCGTCAACAATCCAATAACCGTTTTTCATCGTAACGTTATTAGAATTATAATCGGATACTATCGTCTTGTCCCCCTGAGTATCGTCATCAACAGAGCAACTTACGAGCATCACAGATGCCAGCACAACCGTAAAGAGTGATAAGAAATATGTTTTATATGCCTTATTCATTTATTCCTCTTTTAATGATATCATTACGAGTGACATGCCCAAGTTTCATTCATGCCTACATTATAATAACACGTCACTTCATAAAATCTTGCATCGGAAGACAAACTTTTTTCTTTTTTTCACTAAAAGGGTCGATTCGATTGCCAACTATGGGTGTTTGAGGATGCAAGAGATGGCTTTTCGCCTCCCAAAAGGTGCTTAATGGCATCCCCACTTATGGTCTTTCAGAAAGGAAAAGAGCGCTTTTGAGAAATAAAAAACATAGGCACAGGTTTCACGGATGAGAACAAACAGCAATGTCGACCATCTGTCTTTTCCGTGCAACCTGTGCCTGTCGCCTGCCGTTTACGGCATTAGCACTACTGTGGCACTACGCGCTGCCTGCGCTCCCATTACGAGCACCTGCGCGATGTCGGCAGTCTTAGACGGACCGCTGATGAATGTGCCATAGCCGTAGTCGTTGAACTCTATGCGCTTGTAAGCCTCATGCATATTGTTCACAATCTCTGATTTCTTCAATAGAATGACAAGATTCTCAGAGATGAAACATACGGCTTTTTCAACCATCTGCTGCGGTATCCAGATGCATCCGTTCTCTGCAACGCCGAACATACCTCGAATCACTCCCACATCGGTGTTGTTAAGCGCCTGGGGCGAACCGATAGTATCGGGATTGCGCGTGGCAATGGTTATCTCAGGCAGATTGCTTGCTATCTCCTTTGCCTCGGGATATAGTTCGCGAATCAGATCGTTAATGTCTTTTCCTGGTTCCAGTTCAACCACCTTGCCACCAACGCCTTCACTTATCGAAATGAACTGCACCAGCGGGTCGGGATAGGTAATGCCCTTGATGTCGTCAAGATTTGGCATGTCGAACTGCTGTTTTATATTTGCTCTGTAACGTGACAGAATATCTTCTTTCTTGCTCATAAACTTGTGAGTATTTAAGTTCAAAGTTCAAAAATCAAAGTTCAAGGACACCTATTTCACCATTCCGCTCTTGAACATATCGTGGAACGATTTCTTCGGGAAGGTCATCATCTTGTGTCCCTTAGCCCAAGGATTGATTCCGCATTCGAGTATGAACGACGGCACATAGTTGGCTATCGGGGCAAACTTCAGCGCCGTGTTGTAGATTCCTGTGTTGCCATAAAGGAACGACATACCCTTGCACATCAACTTCTTCTCCTTGTTGGCGGTGCCGTACTCGTCAAGATGCTGTCGCCATTGATATACCTGATCGCCGAGGTTTACCTTAACAGGACATACGGTCTGACAACTCAAGCATAGCGTGCATGCAGAAACGTTGCCCGAATGTATCTGCTTGTTGCGAAGCATTCCGAGGTTGATACCGATAGGACCAGGAATGAAATAACTATAACTGTAACCTCCTGAACGGCGATATACGGGGCAGGTGTTCATGCACGAACCGCAGCGTATGCACTTCAGCACCTCCCAATGCTCTGGGTCGGCAATCCACTCCGAACGCCCGTTGTCAACAAGCACTATGTGCATCGGCTGTGCCGTTGGGCGTGCCTTGCGGAAGTGACTGGTGAATGTAGTCGTTGGCTGACCTGTTCCAGCACGGCACAACATACGTTGGAACACGGCAAGACAGTCGTAATTAGGGATTACCTTCTCAAGGCCTATTGCCGCAATGTGCAGTTTGGGGCACGATGTGCTCATGTCAGCGTTGCCCTCATTAGTGCAAACCACGATGTCGCCAGTCTCGGCAATACCGAAGTTGGCTCCAGTCATACCGGCATCGGCTGTAAGGAACTCGTTGCGCAGGCTGAGTCGCGCCATATAAGTAAGGTATGTTGGGTCGTGGTTGCCTGGTTCGGTGTTGAGTTTCTTCTCAAACAGCTCTCCCACGTCGTCGTGATTAAGGTGGATAGCAGGCATCACGATATGGCTGGGCTTCTGTCCCTTCAACTGAATGATGCGCTCGCCGAGGTCGGTCTCCACTACCTCAATGCCGTGCTTCTCAAGGTATGGGTTCATCTCGCACTCCTCTGTGAGCATCGACTTCGACTTCACTATTTTCTTCACGCCATGCTCGCTCAGAATGCCATAGACAATCTCGTTGAACTCACGTGCGTCCTTTGCCCAGTGAACGATACAACCGTTTTTCTCCGCATTGGTTGCGAACTGGTCAAGATACTTGTCCAGATGGGTTATAGTGTGACGCTTTATCTGAGAAGCTTTCTCGCGCAGCTGTTCCCATTCATCGAGTCCCAATGCCATTTTGTCTCTCTTTGTGCGCACCGACCAGAATGTTGCGTCGTGCCACGCTGCATATTTCTGATTCTTCAGAAACTGCTCTGCTGCTAATGAATGTGATGTACTCATAATCCTGCTGCTAAAATTTCTACTACGTGTTTAAACTGAATAGGCATCATGCGTTTCTTAGCGATGCCTGCCATGTGCATGAGACAAGAACAGTCGGGACCAGTGACATATTGCGCACCAGTATCCTGATGGCGCTTAGCCTTATCGTAACCCATCTGCTCGCTGACAGCGGTTTCCTCAATAGAGAACATTCCGCCAAAACCACAGCACTCGTCGGGACGTTCTGGCTCAACAACCTCGAGTCCCTCAACGAGAGAGAGGAGGTCTTTAATCTTATTGAACTTCGGTTCGTTATGCTCCGATGGAGACGAAAGACCGAGTTCGCGCACTCCGTGACAAGAATTATGAAGACTCACCTTTGCCTCGAACTTCCCGAGGGGTTGGTTCACCTTCAGCACATCATGCAGAAACTCCACGACATCCATAACCATATCTGCAGTTAGACACTCATGGCGCCCTTTCAGCAGTCGAGGATAGTTGAGCTTGACGAATGCCGCACAACTAACAGAAGGTGCAACGACATAGTCAAACCCCTTAAACATAAGTTCGAATTTTTCTGCCAAAGGCACCGCCATTTTCTCGAAGCCAGCATTGGCCATAGGCTGCCCGCAGCATGTCTGATTTAGCGGATAGGTTACATCGACGCCCAAGTGCTTTAGCAACTTGTATGTTGCCACACCCACTTCAGGGAATACGGCATCAACATAACAGGGTATGAACAAACCTACTTTCATAATGTTTAATTTGATAATTATATAAGTTGTTAATATGTAACAAAAAGGATTTCTAATTAAAGTTAACTCTGCAAAGATAAAAAAATAATTTCATATCGCAATGCTTTTGCTGATTTTTATTCATCTTTCCGTAAAAATTATTACCTTTGCACAGATTTAAAGTTGGCAAAGTAAACAGCACGTCAACTAAAAGAATATATATGATTGTTTGTATAGCAGAGAAACCGAGCGTAGCTCGTGACATCGCACGCATTATTGGCGCCACATCACAGAAGCAGGGTTACATGGAAGGCAACGGCTACCAGGTGACCTGGACCTTCGGACACCTGTGTGAGTTGAAGATGCCTGACGACTATTCGCCTATGTGGAAGGCATGGAGCCTTGCCTCGCTGCCCATCATACCTCAACGCTTCGGTATAAAGCTTATTGAACAGGACAGCATAAAGAAACAGTTTGCTGTGATACAACAACTGATGCTGGCTGCCGACGGCATAATAAACTGTGGTGACGCAGGACAAGAGGGAGAATTGATTCAGCGCTGGGTGATGCAGAAAGCAGGTGCCACATGCCCTGTGAAACGTCTTTGGATATCATCGATGACCGACGAAGCGATACGCGAGGGATTCGCTACGCTTAAGGACCAGGCAGAATATCAACCTCTCTATCTGGCAGGACTGTCGCGTGCCATCGGCGACTGGCTCTTAGGCATCAACGCTACACGCCTGTATACCGTGAAATACGGACAGAACCGTCAAGTGCTCAGCATCGGAAGAGTGCAGACACCGACATTAGCTATGATAGTGAACAGGCAGAAGGAAATAGACAATTTCAAGCCTGAGCCTTACTGGGTGCTTGCTACCATCTATCGTGACACGCAGTTCACCGCCACTAGCGGGAAATTCACATCGAAAGAGGAAGGCGAGAAGGCATTCCAAACCATTGCCGACAAACCGTTCACCGTGACTGATGTGCAGAAGAAAAACGGAACTGAAGCACCACGACAGCTCTACGACCTCACTTCGCTTCAGGTGGACTTGAACCGTAAGTATGGCTATTCAGCAGAGATGTCGCTGAACCTCATCCAGAGTCTTTATGAGAAGAAGTTCACCACCTATCCGCGTGTGGATACCCAATATCTTCCTGACGATGTATATCCAAAGTGCCCGCAGATTATGAACGGACTCTTCCAAACCTCATTTGCAGGGCAAAGACCATACGCAGAAATAGTAAAACCGCTGGGAGGAAAACCATTGAAGAAGTCGAAACGCGTGTTCGACACATCCAAGGTTACCGACCACCACGCCATCATTCCCACGGGAGTGCCACCCCATAACCTCACCGATGCCGAGCAACATGTGTTCGACCTCGTGGCACGTCGTTTCATCGCCGTGTTCTATCCCGACTGTAAGTTCGCCACGACAACGGTGCTTGGAAAGGTGGAGGACGTAGAGTTTAAGGTTACGGGCAAAGTCATTCTCGACCCAGGGTGGCGCGTAGTGATGCCCGCCCCCACCCCATCGCAGAAAGAAAGCGACACAAGCAACGACGGAACCAAGGAGGAGGAAGGGCAACTGCCGCTGTTCACCAAAGGAGAGAGCGGTCCTCACACACCTACTCTAACCGAGAAAATGACTACTCCGCCGAAGCATTACACCGAGGCATCACTTCTACGTGCAATGGAGACGGCAGGAAAATTCGTTGAAGACGAGGAGTTGCGCTCTGCAATGAAGGAGAATGGCATCGGCCGACCATCATCGCGTGCCGGAATCATCGAGACACTCTTCAAGAGGCATTACATCCGTAGGGAGAAGAAGAACCTCGTGGCAACACCAACTGGAATAGAACTAATCGATATTATTCACGAGGAACTGCTGAAGAGTCCTGAACTAACGGGTATATGGGAGAAACGCTTGCGTGATATTGAGCGCAACGGCGGTTCGCCTGAGGAGTTCATCAACGGACTGAAAGAGCAGGTGAAGCAGATAGTTCGCCAAGTTCTTTCAGACAACAGCAATCGGCATGTGGCCGTTGCACCTGCCGAACAGAAAAAGAAAGGTGCCGAAAAAGGCGAGAAGACAACGGAACAGAAAACCAAGCGTATACGCGTGGGCATGAAGTGTCCTGTCTGCGGAAAGGGAAAAGTCATCAAAGGCAAGACCGCCTACGGCTGCTCACGTTGGAATGACCCGCAGGAGCCGTGCCAGTTCCGAAAAGTGTTTTAGAGAGGAGAGAGGAAGGAGGAGGGAGAACAGTCCTGAGACACGGTAACATATTCTTGATGGTGTTCTCCCTCCTCCTTCCTCCCTCCTCCTTCTTCCTCCTCAAAAAGTAAAACTCAATGTAATAAACTGCCATTTTGTGCGTTTATTTAGTAATGAATTACATTAATAATAGAAAGAGAGAGAGCATTGTTGTACTGTTGTGGTGCATGGTGTTGGGTGCTGGATGCGGCTTATTAGTATCCTGCGGCGCCGACCGTGCATTGAAAAAAGGAGACAAGTATTTCGCACTTGGAGAGTATTTCGATGCTGCAACACAATACAAACGCGCTTATCAGATGACTCCACCAAAGGAGCGTGAGAAGCGAGGACAGATTTCAAGGAAATTAGCTACATCTCACGACCGTATAAATAGTTCTCAGAAAGCCATCGCAGCCTACCGTAACGTGATACGTTACAAGCAAGACGACCTTCAGACTCATCTCGACCTGGCACGGCAGTTGCTCACTAACGGCAACTATAAAGAGGCGGCTGCGGAATACCAGATTGTGCTCGACTCCATGCCTGATAATCTGTTGGCAAAGAGTGGTCTGAAGAGTGCACAGACAGCAGCCGACACGAAGAAACGCGGTTCACGGTACACGGTGAAGAAGATGGACGTGTTTAACTCACGCCGTGCGGAATATAGCCCGATGCTGTTGGGCGATGAATACGAATATCTTTACTTCACTTCAACTCGCAACGAAGCAGAGGGAGACGAGCTGAGCGGGATAACAGGAGCAAAGCCTGCCGATATATTCTTCTCGAAAAAGGATGACAAGGGCAAGTGGACAAAGCCAGAGCCTGTATCGGGAGGACTGAATAGTGCGTTCGAAGAAGGTGCCTGCAGTTTCTCTGCAGACCAGCGTGTGATGTACCTAACGCAATGTGCCGTTGACCCTTCATATCCCCGCTATGCCACAATCATGACGAGCAATCGCTCGGATGCGGCATGGGGAAAACCAAGTATGCTCAACATAACACGCGATACGCTCTCAAGTTATGCCCATCCTGCGGTATCGCCAGATGAGCGATGGCTATACTTTACAAGTGACATGCCGGGCGGAAAGGGTGGCTTCGATATCTGGCGCGCACGCATCACACCTGCAGGACTTGGTGGTGTGGAGAATCTCGGCGAGCCAATCAACACCGAAGGCGATGAGATGTTCCCAACATTCCGTCCTAACGGAGATCTTTATTTCTCGTCCAACGGACACGTTGGAATGGGTGGTCTTGACATCTTCATTGCCACAATGAAGAACGGCAAAATAGCATTGGAGCATCCTGGATATCCACTTAACTCGCAAGGCGACGACTTCGGCATGACTTTCGAAGGCCCGCACAACCGAGGTTACTTCTCCTCGAACCGTGGTGACGGGCGTGGATGGGACCACATATATAGTTTCGAGAAACCTGAGATTGTGCAGACAGTTAAAGGATGGGTGTATGAAATGGACGGCTACGAACTCCCTGCGGCACAGGTATATCTCGTGGGTAACGACGGAACAAACAAGAAACTCAGCGTTAAGGGCGACGGGTCGTTCACAGAGGTGATAGAGCCAGGTGTCAACTACATCATGCTTGCCACCTGCCGAGGATTCCTCAACCATAAGGAGGAACTGATGGTGGGACCTGTTGAGGAGTCGGAGGAATATACATTGCAGTTCCCGCTGGCATCTATCCGTGTGCCCGTGCTCATCGATAACATCTTTTACGACTTCGACAAGGCAACTCTGAGACCAGAATCGACAGCGGCGCTCGACGACCTCGTGAAACTGCTGAACGAAAACCCCAACGTAACCATCGAACTTAGCGCCCACTGCGACTACCGCGGTTCGGCGGCATACAACAAGAACCTGTCACAACGAAGGGCTGAGTCGGTGGTCAACTACCTCATAGCACACGGCATTCCCAAAGACCGTCTCACACCGATGGGATATGGCAAGGAGAAGCCCAAGACCATCCGCAAGAAACTCACCGAGAAATACAAATGGCTCAAGGAGGGCGACGTGCTAAGCGAGGAGTTCATCAAGAGCCGCGACGAGAAAGAGCAGGAGATATGCAACCAACTCAACCGCCGCACCGAGTTCATCGTTCTGCGCACCACCTACGGCATGTTCGACGACAAAGGTAACCTCAAGAACCCGCCACAGCCAAAGCAAAAGGAGGACATTGAGGACGATGATGACGGCTTCGAGATAGTGTTCTAAATGCTAAATTACCTATGACCTATGAAAACAAAACGCTCGTTCATCGCATTCAGAGATGCTTATACTCCTTTTAAGCGAATTGCAAATCCGCTTAAACATCCGGGTTGTCTAAGAGTAAAACAAACGAAATTCAGTTCATATATTATTTTACTTATATGTATTCTGTTTCTTTCTTCATGCAAAAAAGAAATAGTTTCAGAAGACATTTATGGAGTATGGGTTATGCAAAAACAATCCACAGAGGATGGACCGCAATACAATAAACTTCTAATGGACAAAGGGGATTATAATTGGATTGACCCTGTTGTCAATGATACCATATTCTATTTCAAGAAAGTTGCGGTTAACGGCGACACATTGTTGTTGACTGATGGTTTAAATCATCCATCTATATGCATTATCAAGGAACTTCATGATAGCGTATTAACTTTATCGAATATTGCCGGATTTGATAAAGAGATAACCTATAAAAAAGTGCTCGACTTTAATAATGGACCATTCCCTCCAGAAACTTGCAATGTATCTAATATCTCTAAAGACTCTTTAGATGTGATTGTTAAATCATTTTTGGTTTGGGATTACTTTAAATATCTCAATGAAGAATTAAAAGAAGAAAAGTTTTATCATAGTCTTACGAAGGCTGAAATGATTCAGGCTAGAGAATTGTTACGACAATACATGACTGATGGATCGCTTGAAAAAAATCATGGTAATAATGATGCCTATCCGCTTGATCAATACATCCGTCAATATGTATCATATACTGAGAAAGGGCATTTATATGTAAGAATAACTCTAAATAAATATATTTATTTAAACAAGAGTATTGCCTATACTGCTTTGAAGCAAGATGTTTACGATATGCAAGACGGTGGTCCTATTCATGCCGAAGCAGACATAGATTTGACCGCAAAAAAAGTTATTTCATTTATAACCAATGGAGAAGCATAACCCTGCTAAATTTCGTTCTAAAAAACAATAGTAGTAGGAGCAATAAAATATTCTTCCAGCATTACCACTTATGCCTTATGGGCGAGTGAACAGGTACTAACCACTATCTCACTTGTACCTCCTGACCATCTCACTTGTATACACTTGAGGATGCCAGAAGTGCTTCCTGACAACCTCAGGAAGCACTTCTGGCATCTTAAAAAGATAGTTATGGCGGTTCTTATCCTCTCTCCTTTGCTAATGAATAGCCCATAAGGGCGCTGATAATGAGCATTGCGAGGATATACGGAGCGAGGTTGATGTGTGAGAGATGTTCGAGATTGATGCCGAGGAGCATGTTCTTGAGCAGCATGTATATGGTGA
Organism: uncultured Prevotellaceae bacterium; assembly: GCA_900315095.1. Taxonomy (GTDB): domain Bacteria; phylum Bacteroidota; class Bacteroidia; order Bacteroidales; family Bacteroidaceae; genus Prevotella. The sequence goes on from OMXS01000010.1 coordinate 63,087, forward strand.
GCCACGACTTGGTGGCTATGAGGAACACCACGCCGGCAATAGCGCAAAGCCATGTCCAGATACGTGCCAGACGGTTGCTGCGCTCTGGAAGGTGCTGCATCACACTCTCGGTGAAATCATCTTCGGGAACATTAATGGGGTTCTCCGTGAAGAACGAGGCGAGCAGTTGGTCGTCGTCGTTCATGTCTATCATCATTTTCTTGTTATCTTCTTCCATATCCATTTTGTCTTAAGTAGTTAGCCAGCTTTGTCTTTCCGCGTGAGAGGTGCGACTTCACCGTGCCTTCCGCCATCTGCATTATGTCTGCAATCTGGTCGACGGGATAGCCGTCGATGAGTTGCAGGGCTATGCATGTGCGCTCAGTAGGCTTCAGTTGCCCCATAGCGTTATATATATCGAGACTCAACTGCGTGTCACGCTCCACCGAAGAGAGGCTTGAAACTGCAATATTGTCTATCTCATCTGTGATGTGATGCGCGCGTCGATAGTCGTACATCACGTTATATGCTATTCTGAAGAGCCACGTCTTGAACGATGACCGGCTCTGAAATGAAGAAATCTTAGTGTATGCTTTGATGAAAGTATCTTGCGCCAGGTCGTCGCTGAGCTGCCCGTCTCCGATGGTTTGTGCGAGGAAGAACCTCCTCACGGGTGACTGGTATTTCCTCACAAGCGCGTCGAAAGCGCGCCTGTCTTGGAATACAGCCACCCGTGACACCAGAGATATGTCGCTCAGATTATCCATTCAGTCGTTTTTCGGGCATTATAATCCACAATATTGGATAAAGAATCACGCCACTAAACGCGGTGAAGAATGTGAGTCCTGCATAGAGCAGGCGCACAGCTGTTGGATCTGTGTCCAGATACTCTGCCAAGCCAGCACATACGCCGCCCAGCATCTTGTCGTCGGAACGATAAAGTTTCTTTGTCATTTTTATATTTATGTTTTAAATGGTTTATAGTTTATGTTGTGTATGCTGCGATGATTATCGCAGCATACTGAACGAGATTGGTTTATCCTTCCATAGGTGGAGGCGGCGGTGTGCTGTTGTCTGATGATGACGGAGCACCCGGTTCAGAGGCAGGAGGCTCGATGTTGTTGCTCTTCTTCTTTGTTGTCTTCGCAATCACAGCCTGTCCTGCTCCGCAGATGAGTATTAGCCATCCGATGCCTGCCAGCGAGTTGGCACCGAGACAGTAGCAAAGCACAGCTACTCCGAGTCCGAGGAAGACATTCTTAAGTCCTCTGCGCCACATCTCATCATCAGTCTCCACCGGCTCTTTCACGATGTTTTGCGGTATCGGCTGTCCTGACATTAACGCGGCACGCGCCAACCGTTGCTTGTCATTATGATGTTTCACGATAAGGAAAATCAACAGACCGAAAATAACAAATGGCATAATCGAAAGGAAAATTATGGCAACTATTGCAATGATAGCAATAAACACTCCGAGCACGCCAATGCCAATTAGGTCTTTCAGAGGTCCCATCAGTCTGCTGATGTCCTGATCGTCGAGAGTAAAATGCACCGTTCGCGAGTAGGTGTTGCCGTTGGCAAGCGAGTCGAAGGCAAGTGAGTCGGTTGCGAGCGATGTGGTGTCGCTATAGGCCACTACTCCTGCGGTGTCTTGATCAATCATCGTTATTGGATGATTCTTCATCTTTGAATGATGGCGTTTCTTTGCTGTGACAGGTGCTGTCAGTAGCAGCAGCGCCATGAAAAACACTATAAATTTCTTCATTTCTTTTCTGTTTTGTTTTTTGTTACACAACTGTTAGACGTAAGTTGTTTCCAAAAAGTTGCACAAAGATAAACATTTTTTCTAAAACTTACTAAAAAGTTTCGTTTCTTACATCTATAATATGTATCTTTGCGAGGCAAAAAGAGAAATGTTGATGCTACCAAAGGATTTCATAGAAAGCACGAGAGCAACCTTCGGCAAGGCGCTGTGGGAGCAATATCTTGGTGCATTCGACGTGCCGGCACCTGTCAGCATACGCCTAAACAGGAGGAAAGCGGCTGCCGACATGATTGTATATGAGAAAGAGAAAGTAGCATGGTGCGCCGATGGCTTCTACCTCAGCGAACGGCCACAGTTCACCTTCGACCCTCTGATGCATGCCGGAGCATATTACGTTCAGGAAGCATCGTCGATGTTTCTTCATCATGTGTTGAAGCACGTTGTTGGCAAAGAGCCTGTTCTGATGATTGACATGTGTGCCGCTCCGGGTGGTAAATCGACACTCGCTTGTTCGATATTGCCCGAGGGAAGCATGCTGGTGAGCAACGAACCGGTGCCTCAACGCGCAAGCATTCTTGCCGAGAACGTACAGAAATGGGGAATGCCAAACATGGTGGTTACCAACAACTACCCTCGCGACCTGCGCCGCACGGGCATCATTGCCGACATTGTGCTGTGTGATGTACCATGCTCTGGTGAGGGCATGTTCCGTAAAGACGAGGCTACAATCAGCGAATGGAGCCTGCAGAACGTAGAGAAATGCAGCGCGCTTCAGCGCGAGATAGTAAGCGAAGCGTGGCAATGCCTCAAGCAAAACGGCATAATGATTTATTCCACCTGCACCTTCAACACCCACGAGAACGAGGAGAACGTGAAGTGGATTTGCGACAATCTCGACGGAGAAATTATCGAAATACCGATAGAAAAGGAGTGGAACATCACAGGTTCGCTGCTCGAAGGCTTCGACAAACCTGTGTATCGTTTCATCCCTGGACACGCTCGAGGCGAGGGACTATTCATGTGCGCGATACGAAAGAAAGGCGAATGCACCCAGCGGATGCCTAAGATGAAGCCTCAGAACAAAGAAAAAGCCACCACCGAATGGTTAACGAGCCCTCAAGAATATATCGTTGAGCAAAATGGACAAACGGTATCGGCGACGCCAAAGGCTTGGCTGCCGTTGGTGAAGCATCTCACAAATGAACTGAGAGTGATTCATGCAGGCATACGGCTCGGCACCGTGAAAGGAAAGGACATCATACCCGACCAATGTCTTGCACTCTCTACAGAACTCAAAAGCGATGCTTTCGCAACGTCAGAGGTTGACTGGCATACAGCAATAGCATACCTGCGCAAAGAAGCAATCATGCTTCCTGCCGACACACCGCGAGGACATGTGCTGCTCACCTACCGCCAGATGCCGCTCGGTTTCGTGAAGAACTTAGGCAACCGCGCAAACAATCTCTACCCTGCTGAATGGAGAATAAAGACTACGCACATACCGAATTGGAGTTAGGAGTTAGAAGTTAGGAGTTAAAAACAATGTTCAAAGATTAAAGTTTAAAGTTCAAAGTTATATGAAACAATATCTTGACATTCTCGACCGCATCCTTAAGGAAGGCGTGAAGAAAGAAGACCGCACGGGAACGGGAACGCTGAGCATCTTCGGAACACAGAGCAGATACTCGCTGAAAGACGGATTCCCGCTACTGACAACAAAGAAACTGCACCTGAAGTCAATAATCTACGAACTGCTGTGGTTTCTCAACGGAGACACCAACGTGAAATACCTGCAAGAGCACGGCGTGAGGATATGGAACGAGTGGGCTGATGAGAATGGAGAACTAGGGCCTGTTTATGGTCACCAATGGCGCTCATGGCCCGACTATCAGGGTGGAACTATCGACCAAATAAAGAACGTTCTCAACCAGATAAAGAATAATCCCGACTCTCGACGCATGATTGTCAGCGCGTGGAACGTGGCCGAGGTGGAGAAGATGGCGCTGCCCCCATGCCACACGATGTTCCAATTCTATGTAGCAGACGGCAAACTTTCGCTGCAACTATACCAACGCTCGGCTGACACATTCCTCGGAGTGCCGTTCAACATCGCATCGTATGCCCTGCTGTTGCAGATGATGGCGCAAGTGACAGGACTTGAAGCAGGCGACTTCATACACTCCACAGGCGACACACACCTATATCTGAACCACTTGGAACAGGCCAAACTGCAACTTACAAGGACGCCAAGAAAACTGCCGGTAATGAAGTTGAACCCCGATGTTAAGGACCTTTTCAGCTTCCAATATGAAGACTTCCAACTGGAAGGATATGACCCTTGGGACCACATAAAAGCGGAGGTGTCGGTATGAGGATTTCTATCATTGCTGCCGTAGCGCAAAACCGCGCCATCGGAAAGGACAACAAACTGATTTACTGGTTGCCAAACGACCTAAAACGATTTAAGCAACTGACCACCGGGCACACCATTATCATGGGCAGAAAGACCTTTGAGAGTCTGCCCAAAGGTGCCCTGCCTAACCGACGCAACATCGTTCTGACTCGCTCACAAGCCACATTCCCCGGTTGCGACACGTTCCGTTCGCTGAAAGAGGCGTTGAAGAACTGCCGCGAGGATGAAGACATATATATAATAGGTGGAGCGAGTGTCTATGCTCAGGCGTTGGAAGTGGCCGACCGTCTGTGCCTTACAGAAATTGCAGACACGCCTAATGATGCTGACACTTTCTTCCCTGACTATAGCGAATGGCACGAAGTGTGGCGCGAGGAACATGAGAAGGATGAGCGCCATGAACACTCTTACGCCTTCGTTGACTATGAACGGGATAGTCATTGATGCTTAATGAGAGTCCCATTGATGCCTAATGAGAGTGTCATTGATGCCTAATGGGAACGCGATTGATATACTTTTGAGGAAACCACAGGTTACTATAAGCACAACAAATTTCACGAATTATACGATTATCTTAATTGCATTGCATTCCGCTCTGCCAAGATTCGTATAATTCGTGAAATTCTTTGTATGCAAATATAAGCATTGATTTATTCCTCGTCTTCCTCAACAGGAATGTCAACTACTGGCAACTGGCGGTCGAAAGCCGAGTTGAACGAGATGATGGTCTCGCTACGAGCAAGTCCCAGAGGCTGCAGCTTGTCATGTATTATAGTAAGCAGATGATGGTTGTTCAACGCATATATCTTGATAAACATGTCATAATCACCTGTGGTGTAATGACATTCCACAATCTCAGGAATTTTCCTCAGTTCGTTAACAACCTCATCGAAAGTCTCTGGAGTTCTAAGATTAAGTCCGATATAAGCACATGTCTCATAGCCAATCTTCTCTGGATCGATGATGAACTGCGAGCCCTTAATCACTCCAAGGTTAGTAAGTTTCTGTATGCGCTGATGAATTGCAGCACCACTAACATTACATGTTCGCGCTACTTCAAGGAAAGGAACGCGAGCATCATCTGCTATCATTCGCAGAATCTTCTTGTCTAATGAATCTAAACTGTGATGTCCCATTTCGTTTTCGTTTAATTTTCGACAAAGATAACAATAATATTCGATTTTACAAGAATTTTATTGAAGTTTTTCTCATTTTGTCATGAAAAACAGAATAATTATAATTACCTTTACAAAAAATAGACAATATTATTAAGGTTTCAATATAATAAAAAAGAATTAAATGTTTTTGTATTCCCAACGATTTACACTACCTTTGCAAACACGAAACGCTAAACATTAAACACTAAACATAATTATGTTGAGAAGAATAAAGATTGTGCTGATGATGCTAACGCTCGTTCTTAATGTCAGCATGGCACAGACAGACAGTATGGCGATTACCGACCGCCTTGACTCAATTGCCAACGAGCAACTGATGATTGGTGTTGACAGCGACTATGCCGACATAGCAGCACAACCCAAATCGCTACACCAGCAACTGAAGACGAAGTTCATTGAAGGTAACGCTGGTTTCATGGCACTCGTGGCATTGGCACTTGTCCTCGGTCTGGCATTCTGCATCGAGAGGATAATCTACCTCAGCCTTAGTCATATCAACGCAAAGAAACTGATGGCCGACATCGACAAAAAAGTGGAGGAAGGCGACATCGAAGGGGCTAAAGACCTATGCCGCAACACACGAGGACCCGTTGCTTCCATTTGCTACCAAGGACTGATGCGCATCAACGACAGTATTGACGAGATAGAACGCTCGATAGCATCCTACGGCTCTGTGCAGTCGGCAAATCTTGAGAAGGGATGTTCGTGGATTACTCTTTTCATCGCCATTGCACCATCGTTGGGATTCCTCGGAACGGTGATAGGTATGGTGATGGCATTCGACCAGATACAAATGGCGGGCGACCTCAATGCAACTCTTGTGGCAGCGGGAATGAAAGTGGCACTTATCACCACCATCTTCGGTATCATCGTGGCGCTGATTCTTCAAGTGTTCTACAACTATATACTCTCTAAGATTGAACATCTGGTAAGCCAGATGGAAGAGTCGGCAATAACGATGCTCGACATAATCATGAAGTATAAACTAAGGAACAACAAACACTAAGCGAGAAATGAAGACACAAGTCATATCGTCACGCGTGCTGATGGTGCTTGTAGGCATCATTGCAATAGCATTCGGCGCCTTCTACCTCATAGGTTACGACAACCCTTATGAGGAGAACCCCGCATTCAATGCTCCGAAGCTGACGAATATCATACTCATCATCACCTATCTGCTCATCATCGGCACAATAGGACTCACCGTCTTCTCGCTTGTTATGGCTTACCGCAACCGCAACAAAAGTGCAGCGGTGGTCAACAATGTGCCTGCTGCACGCATAGCATATATTATCTCTGGAAGTGTGGTGTTGCTGCTCGTACTGACATTCCTGCTCGGCTCATCGGCTCCAATGACCATCAATGGAGTGCAATATGCCCAGACATTGTGGTTGAAGACGGCCGACATGTTCATATACACCGCGCTAATAATGCTTATTGCGGCAATTGTGGCGGTGGCATACACATCTTTAAACATTAAGCGATAAAAGATGCACTTATTCAGGAGAAAACGCGAGGTTCCCTCACTAAACACAACAGCAACAGCAGACATATCGTTCATGTTGCTTATTCTGTTCCTTGTCACAACATCAATGGATGCCGACAAGGGACTGCAGAGGCAGTTGCCACCGATGGACAACCGCGAAGAGGCAACCGTTGATGTAAGCAAGGGAAACATACTTCAACTGGAGCTAACAGCAGACAACCAGTTGATAATCGATGAGAAAACATCATCAACAAAACAACTGAGACAAAAGGTTATCGATTTCGTTGAGAACAGCCGCGACCGCGAGCACCACATCATTTCTCTGAAAGCTAACCGCGATGCCACCTATGAAGCATATTTCAACATTCAAAACGAGATAGTAGCAGCATACCGGGCTATGCGTAACCATGCAGCTAAACAATATTACCATCGTTCATATGACGAATGCTCGAAAGAGCAACGCGAGAAGCTCAGACAACTATATCCACAACGCATCGCAGAAGGATATGGAGGTAATTGACAAATGACAATTGATAATTAATATATGTTTCGCAGACATAAAAAAAAGGTGCCAGGACTGAATACCGCATCGCTGCCAGACCTGATATTCACCGTACTGTTCTTCTTCATGATCGTGACGCATATACGTCATGATGCACCGAAGGTGGAATACCGTATTCCACAAGGAACAGAACTGCAGAAACTTACGAAGAAGTCAGCCGCAACATATATCTATATAGGAAAACCTATAGAACAATTGCAAAAAAGTGAAGGAACGGCTGTGAAGGTGCAGATGAACGACAAATATGTCACACCTGACGAGATTACAGACTATGTTATAGATGAACGCAGCCGCATGATGCCTGAGGACAGGCAACAAATGACGGTCAACCTTAAGGCTGACCGCAATGCCGACATGGGAACAATTATCGACGTAAAGCAAGCGCTTCGCCGTGCAAATGCCCTCCGCATAAGTTATTCTGCAGAAAGAGCACCGAAAAACAAAGAATAAACTACTTCTTCAGAAAGTCTAAACTGAAGAGTTTTTCCTTCATCTTTTCCTTGTCGGTAGTGAAAACATGGTTGAAAACACCAACAGAAGTTGTAGATGTCTTACCGTTGAATGTAATCTGACAAGTGCTGAACACAAAATAATTGTTGTAATACAACTGCGACTCCAGATAGTTTTGTGCAAGTGAGCCAATGGCCATCTTGCCAACCATGCCCCAGCCAGAGTCAGTATCGAGACCTACGTCAGAGGCAGCGTCGCTCATCAGTCCGTTCACCTCATTCATCACAGCATCCACATGCTGCTGCTTTGTGGGACATGTGAATACGAGTCCTACAACAATCACAGCCAAGAAAAGTATAAATACCAGGAACTTTTTCATATATTCGTTTAGTGTTTACAGTTTATGTTGCAAAGATATATATTTTTATGAACAATACAAAAAAGAATGGCTGTTTACGTATTATTTATTATCTTTGCAAAAACAATTACCGCATCACGATTATGACAGAGAAAGAAAAAATGCTGAAAGGCATGACATATCAGGCAACTGACAAGCAGTTGATTTTAGAGTTGAATCAAACCAAAGACCTCATCTGGAAATATAACAACATTCAACCTACGAAGTTAGACGAGCGCAAGGCGATGATAAAAGAGATTCTCGGAGAATGCGACGATGACGTGTTCGTAAACCAACCGTTCTATTGTGACTACGGCAAACATATCCGCGTTGGCAAAAGATTCTTTGCGAACTTCAACTTCACCGTGCTCGACGAGGCGCTGGTAACCATAGGAGATGATTGTTTTGTGGGACCTAACGTAAGCATCTACACAGCTTGTCACAGCACAGATCCTGTGGAACGTAACACACGCAAGGAATGGGCTGAGCCCGTGAATATCGGTGACAACGTGTGGATTGGTGGTAGTGTCACCATTCTGCCTGGAGTAAATATAGGAAATAATGTGACCATCGGCGCAGGAAGTGTAGTTGTTCACGACATCCCGGACAATTCTGTAGCAGCAGGCAATCCTGCAAGGGTTATAAAGAGAATATAACAGAAAATGGAAACAGACAAAATACTATTGCGTCCATGGCATGATAGTGATGCTGAGACGCTCTATAAATATGCTTCTGACCCTGATGTGGGACCACGGGCAGGCTGGCCTCCACATAAGAGTGTTGAGGAGAGTCGTGAGGTAATTCGAACTGTGTTTAATGATATCACAAACACCTGGGCCATTGAATTGAAAGAGACAAAGGAGGCTATCGGGGCCATGGGTTATGGTCCGTCGTGCGAATGTAAATTACCAGCTCGGGAAGGAGAACCTATTGTGGGTTATTGGGTGGCTAAGCCTTATTGGAATCAAGGCATATGCACCGAGGCGTTGCGGATGATGATAGACCACATCCGTCAGACCACAGATATCAAATCCCTCATCAGCGGTCACTTCATTGACAATCCAGCCTCTGGACGCGTTATGGAGAAATGCGGTTTCATCGCCACAGGTGAGACTTGCATCGACGAAAACATGTATCAAGGCAAAGACCGCCCCATAAGAGTTTTGAGACTAGAACTCTAATGGGATTCCTAAATGAAAACTTATTATGTCTGAGCATTGGGAAATATACGCCGACTGGAATCCATGGCACGGCTGCACCAAGATAAGTCCTGGGTGCAAGTATTGCTATGTTTATCGTCAGGATGAGATGTACGGTAGCGAGATATCGAGCAGCGTATGCAGAAAGACAGGAAACTTCAACTTGCCAATAAAAAGAAGACGTGACAAGTCATGGAAAATAGAGAGCGGTAAGATTGTATTTACCTGCTTCACTTCCGATTTTCTCTTAAAGGATGCCGACCCGTGGCGTCCGGAATGTTGGCAGATGATAAAGCAGAGAAGTGACCTCTGGTTTTTCTTTTTTACTAAACGCATCGATCGTTTCATGGAATGCGTGCCCAACGACTGGGGTGACGGATATGATAATGTCATCGTGGGATGTACGGTTGAAAATCAGGAGATGGCGGACTATCGTTTACCCATCTTCCTTTCTCTCCCTATAAAGCATAAGAGCATCATCGTGGCTCCTATGCTTACAGCCTTAGACATTACCCCATATCTAAATGAAACGATAGAGGAAGTGTCGGTAGGTGGGGAGTCAGGGGTTTATGCAAGACCATGCAACTACGACTGGGTGTTGGCACTTAGAGAGCAATGTGTATCAAAAGATGTTGCCTTCCGTTTTCACCAAACGGGTGCACATTTCATAAAGGACGGAAAGATGTATCGTGTGCCGAGGTGCTACCAACTAAGTCAAGCCCACAAGGCAAACATCGACTATAAGATAGGCAAGTACCTTGTTCCTGAAACAGTAAAATATGAATGGAAAGAAAGTGACTATCATTAGATCATCCTCGCCATTCCTATCCGTTTAAGTATATAAGAATCACATTGTTAAACTTTACACAGTATTTTGCGGCTGCCCTGAAATGAAAGCACAGAGGTTCTGAGCAGCAACATGTATAAGTCGAGCACGCGCCTCATGCGATGCCCATGCTATATGAGGAGTGATAAAGGCATTAGGACAAGAGAACAGCGGATTGTCTGCAGATGGTGGCTCCACAGAAAGCACATCCGCACAAAATGCGCCCACCCTACCCTCTTTAAGGGCTGCAGCCATATCTTGCTCGTTGACTAAGGGACCGCGACCTGTATTAACCACAATCACACCCTTTTTCATCTTTCCGATGCTCTCGGCGCATATCATTTCGCGTGTGTTATCAGTCAAAGGACAATGCAGCGTTATAATATCTGAACTCTGAAATAGTTCTTCATCCGTTACCTTATTAATATATATAGGCAGTTGCTCTTGCGCTTTTGATGTCTGGGCAATCACTTTCATGCCAAACGCATGGGCGATGCTCGCAACAGTACTGCCAATATTACCAAGCCCCACGATGCCAAGTGTCTTCCCGCAGAGTTCCATGACAGGAGTATCCATCCAGCAAAAATCTTCTGAACGTGCCCATCTCCCCATGCGGTTCTCTTCTGCATAATGGTTCACTTGCATCGCTGCGTTAAGAATATGAGCGAAAACCATTTGCGCCACACTCTGTGTACTGTATGCCGGGATGTTAGTAACCACTATTCCGCGCTTATGCGCCGCCTCTATATCCACGACATTATATCCCGTAGCCAGCACACCAATGTATTTCAGACTTGGCAGATGATTAATAACATCTTCAGACATTATTACTTTATTCGTAAGCACCGCCTCTGCACCCGCGCAACGGTCAACTGTTTCCTCGGGACATGTACGGTCATAAACCGTGACATCGCCCAACGTCTCTATCTCTTTCCACGACAAATCGTTCTGAACAGCAGTATAACCGTCAAGTACAACTATCTTCATAATATTAATTTGGCAAAAAAGACTTCCTGCTGAGGGAAGTCTTTTAATGATTACTTGCGGAGAGACGGGGATTCGAACCCCGGATACGCTTTTGACGTATACACGCTTTCCAGGCGTGCCTCTTCAGCCACTCGAGCATCTCTCCTTTTGTTTTGTGGTGCAAAATTACTGTTTATCTTTCAAAAAACATAACGAATGTGGAGATTTTTTTGTTTTCACCAGATAAAAACAAGTTAAATGTCAATAGCAAACACTCTCTTTACATTTTCGTTTGTCTGACGGGCAACTTCCTCTTCTGTAACGCCTAGACTCTCTGCCAGTTTCTTAAGAACATAAAGAACGTATGCACTCTCGTTTCTCTTTCCGCGCATTGGAACTGGCGCCATATACGGACTGTCGGTCTCAAGCACGATGCGCGACAAGGGAACGGTCTGCAATACCTCGGGCAAATGACTTTTCTTGAACGTCAACACTCCACCAATGCCAAGAACAAAACCATCAAACTGCAACAGTTCTGCTGCCTCTTTATCGTTCCCCGTAAAGCAATGGAACACGCCGCCAGGGAGTTCCGACGCGTATTTCTTCAACACATGAACCATCTCGTTCTGTGCCTTACGGCAATGAATCATCAACGGAAGGCGTGTCTCGACAGACCATTTGACCTGTTCCTCGAATGCATCCAACTGTTCATCGGCAAACTCACGGCTCCAATAATAGTCGAGGCCGACCTCGCCAACGGCAATGAAACGTGTATCAGACGCAAGCGAAGAATCAAGTATCTGCTTCATCTCGACTAGCACTTCCTTATAGTCGGCACGCACTTCCTCAGGATGAAGACCTATCATAGGATAGCAATAGCCGGAATATTCCTTACTCATTGCCACCACCCTATCCACCGAGGGCAGGTCGATAGCAGGCAAGAAAACTTTTGAGACGCCCGCTTCACGAGCGCGCTCAATCATCTCCTTGCGGTCTTCCGCGTATTCCTCACCATCAAGATGGGCGTGAGTGTCTATGAAATTAATAAAGGTGTTCTTCATGACGACGGTAATAATAAACCACACCATACTTTCGGCACTCGTCATAACGCACCTCAGGAGGTTCGTTCTCGAAATGCTTCTCTACTTGATTCCACAAATCAAGCAATATGTCATCCACCTCAGGGCGCAGCATCTGTATGTTCTCAAGAGCCTTAGCCGACTGTTCTTGCAACGCCTTTTGCGAGTTATACTCCTCTCGGAAAATGTCAAGATGCGTAGAAACCATGCCTATAGAAGGATTGTATATCGGCCTGCCACCCGCCTTCACGCGGCGTTTCTCGCCCTCAACGATTTTCTCTCCCCAAGAGATAACGCTCTCTGCCGACTTCAGCGAGGGCACAGCCGTCTGGTCTTCGTTCATGCCATAATATGAGAGCATTGTGCGTTTCATCTCTCCACGCTCAATGGTCATCAGCAGGACCTGAATGAAATGACTGACATAAATAGTGGCATTACGCATCAGACGGTCCATCTTAGGAGCGTTTCTCGTCTGTGCTGCCATCCTCATTTTATACTGTTCGGATGCCGTCAGCAGTTTGTCGTATGCTGGTTGAGCACGGTTCAGCGTTTTCCAGTCGATGAAACGGTTCTGAACAGTATAAACATTATTGTTCTCAAGCACCGTCTTCAATGCTTTCAGACGTGCGGAGTCGGTTTTGGGGAGTCGTCGGTAAGGCATTTCTAATTACGAAGGTTGAATTACGAGTTATCGCGCTTGCGCGACTATCAATTGTCAATTTTCAATTATATATTTACCTACTTTTCTCTTTTCATCATATCGTGGGTGTAGGCGATAAGTTCCTGCTTGCGCTCTTCAGGCACATTTACACGTGCAAGATACTGAGTGCTCTGGGCAAAGTAATACTCTATCTTCTCCTTTGCCATGCGGTCGATGCCTATCTCGTTGTAAAGGCGAGTAACTGCAGCAATTTTCTCGGCGGCGTCAAACTGCTCTGCGGTAATCCATCGCGTAAGTTCCTCGCGCTGTTCTGCCGTAGCATGATTAAACGCGTTTATCAACATGAAAGTCTTCTTGTTGCTTGTGATGTCGCCTCCAATGGCCTTTCCGAACACAGCAGGGTCGCCATAAACGTCAAGGAAATCGTCCTGCAACTGGAACGCGAGTCCTATCTGCTCGCCAAACTTATATAGATTGTCTGCATCCTCGGCAGAAGCATCGGCAAGGATGGCACCCATCTTCACGGCACATGCAAGCAATACACTTGTCTTGAGACGAATCATCTCTATGTATTCTGCCTCGGTTACGTCGGTACGATTCTCAAACTCCATGTCATACTGCTGACCTTCGCCTATCTCAAGTGCCGTCTCGGTGAACAAATGAAGCACCTCCGCAAGTTTCTCCTTGGGACATTGAGCCATACGCTCGTATGCAAGCACCAGCATCGAGTCGCCCGAGAGTATTGCCGTGTTGGCATCCCACTTGCGGTGCACCGTCTCGTGTCCGCGTCTCAGGTCGGCGTTATCCATGAGGTCGTCGTGCAGAAGCGTGTAGTTATGGTATGTTTCGAGCGCGCATGCCGACGAGAGTATGCTCTCAGGATTCTCCTTATACATATTATAAGCGAGCAGCATGAGCACGGGGCGAACTCGCTTTCCGCCCATAGAAAGCACATATTTTATCGGTTCATACAGGCTCTGAGGCTCACGGTTGTATGGCAACTGAGCCAGATAGTCATTCACTAATTTCAGTATTTCTTCTGAAGTCTTCATATAATTGTGAGTTTATGATGTTTGTTTTCTTAGGAGTCAGGGAGTTATGGAGTTAAGGAGTTATGACATCAGTTTTGCTCTTTTCTCCTCTCTCTTAAGGAGTCTGGCATCTCGGAAGTGCTGTCTTAACTCCTTGACTCCATAACTCCTAAACTCCTTTCCCTATGTGCTAAATCTTAAACACCACAGGGATGATGAAGAGAGTGCGGCATTTCTTGCCGTGATCTTCGCCTGGAGTCCACTTCGGCATCATGCGCATTACGCGCAAGGCCTCGTTGTCAAGAGCCGTGCCAGCCGACTTTGTCACCTTGAAATCGGTAAGAGTGCCGTCGCGGTTGATTATGAACTGCACCACCACCTCGCCCTGTTGTTTCTGCGACAGAGCCTGCGATGGATATCGAAGGTTCTTGGTGAGCCATTTCATCAGTTCCATCGGGCCTCCAGGAAACTCCGGCAGACGCTCAACCACCTGAAAATGAAGCGGGTTGTTGGGGTCGTCTTCAAGTGTTGGTGCTGTGGGGTCGTCGGGCGGAACCATCTCATTCTTAGGTCCTTCGGTCTCGGTGTTAGAAATCTCCTGCGTCTTCTCGCCCTCTTCCTTTATGTCCGTCGCCACCTCTTCCTCAACTATATTAAGCCGTTCGGTTAATGCCGGGGCTGGCACCAAGGGCGCTGGAGCTTCATACTCCTGCTGTTCCTCTGGCGGCATCATCTCGTAGTCCTGCGCCATCTCGTCAAACTCGGTGTCGGCATTGCTTTCTTCAGGGGGATTGGAAGTAAACTCCAATGCCACCAACAGCAGCGCGAGAGCCACTATCAGGCCAAGAAGAAAACCCGTAGGTTTTCGGCGTTCGAGGTCGGCTTGTGCCGATTTCTTTACTTCCATAACACTAAACTACGTTTTTCTGCGTTATTATAATGTGTTCAGTCGCATCATGACAGGCGCAGAAAGTTAAGAATGCGATTCTCGCAGACATCCTCCGAGGCTATTCGCACTATTTTTCTGCAAAAATAACACACTTATTTGAAAAAAGATATATCTTTGTATTAAAATTATAGAAAGTAGATGAAAAAAGTTGTTTTTTCAGTTCTGATGACCCTTTTTGCCACCATTGCGATGGCACAAGAGAGCCAGACAGAATATAATTTCCTGCGACTGCCTGTCAGCGCTCATGCTGGTGCGCTCGGAGGAGACAACATCACTATAATAGAAGACGACCCCTCGCTGATGTTCAACAACCCGGCCTTGCTCGGTTCGGTAAGCGACAAGACCATAAATCTTAACTTCATGACTTATATGAAGGGTTCTTTCACGGCCAGCGCATCATTCAACAAGGCAATAAACGAGCGCGCAGAAGTGGCTGTCATGGGACAGTTTGTCAACTACGGAAGCATGAAAGAGATGGACGAGCACAACGTGCAGACGGGAGAGTTCTCGGCAAAGGACATTGCCATTAGCGGCGCCTTCAGTTACGAACTCACCCAACGGCTCGTGGGAGGTATCACAGCCAAGTTCATCACTTCTTATATCGGCGACTACAACTCCATTGCTATGGGAGTGGATTTAGGACTCAACTACTACGACCCCGACCGCGAATGGTCCATCTCGGCAGTTGCGAAGAACCTCGGAGGACAGCTGAAAGCCTACGACGACAACTACGAGAAGATGCCTATCGACGTGCAGGTGGGTGTGTCGAAGCGACTTGTTGGCTCGCCGTTCCGCCTCTCGGCAACGTTCGTTGACCTTAACCATTGGGACTATAAGTTCATCAATCACCTTGTGGCAGGCGTTGACATCATACTCTCACCACAGATATATTTCGCAGCAGGTTACAACTTCCGCCGCGCCGACGAGATGTCAATCATCGCCACAGACGAGGAGAAAGGCAGCAGCCACATGGCTGGATTGTCGCTCGGAGCAGGTCTTATGCTCGACCGTTTCAAGCTTTCTCTCGCATACGCAAAGTATCATGTGTCGTCAAGTTCGCTAATGGTGAACGTCTCATTCAGCCTTTAATTTTCGTCCACTCGCAACTCCCTGGTTTTCAAGAAGTACCAAATGGGGCAACAAAGTTAATAAGATTGTTCAACAAAGTTATTAACTTTGTCTCCTCACTTGTACCTCCTGACAACCTCACATGTGCTTCCTGACCATGCCATGAGTGCTTCCTGACACTCTCACTTGTACCTTTTGACAAAACAAGGAGATAAAAGTGAAATAATAAAGTGCCAATTATGAGTTATCATTTTTTTTCATTACCTTTGCAGAAAAATAAACTTTTAGGGATATGAAAAAGATTACTATCGCAATTGACGGGCACTCTTCGTGCGGAAAATCGACAATGGCTAAAGACCTTGCAAAAGCCATTGGATATGTATATGTTGACACCGGCGCCATGTACCGTGCCGTTACTCTCTATGCTCTGCGCAACAATCTCTATACCGAAGACGGCGAGATAATGACAGAGGAGCTGCAGGCAAAGATGCCGGAGGTAGAGATTTCGTTTAAGTTTAATGCTGAGACAGGCAAGCCCGACACATACCTTAACGGCGAACTGGTGGAAAAAGACATCCGCGGAATGGAGGTTTCAAACCGTGTGAGCGCCGTGGCGGCATTGCCATTTGTGCGCGAGGCACTCGTTGCTCAGCAGCAGCGCATGGGCAAGGAGAAAGGCATTGTGATGGACGGTCGCGACATTGGAACCGTTGTTTTCCCTGATGCAGAACTTAAAGTCTTTGTCACGGCATCGGCAGAAGTGCGTGCCCAGCGCCGCTACGACGAACTGAAAGGCAAGGGAATGGAAGCTGATTACGACGAGATTCTGAAGAATGTGCAGGAGCGCGACTATCTTGACAGCCATCGTGAGGTGTCTCCTCTGCGCAAGGCAGATGATGCTTTAGAACTTGACAACAGCAACATGACCATTCCAGAGCAAAACGAATGGCTCATGGAAAGATACTTGGAGAAAGTGAAATAATCGCGCTTTCTGCTTAATGTAGAATGGAGAGTGTAGAATGGAGAATTATGATTACCTTTCAAGAACTTGCGCTTTAGCATGAATAATAGTTGTAATCACAATTCTCCATTCTACATTTTACATTCTACACTATTGTTTTCATCCACTTCCCTTTGAATATTCTAATAAGGAAAATGGTGCCACGGAACGTGAGTTCTATCGCCATTGCAAACCAGACACCTTGCAAACCGTAGCGCGGGGCAAGGTATGCTGCAAGCGTAAGACGTACAAGCCACATTGACCCAAGGTTCATCAAAGCGGGGCGAAGGGTATCTCCTGCACCTACGCATATGCTGTAACTAACTATGGCAGCAGCAAAGAAAGGCTCGGCAAACGCCTCTATGCGAAGCACGGTGGTACCCAATTGGCGTATCTCCTCTACAGGAGAAAGGAACCCAATCATCTCTGGCGCAAAGACAAACATCACCACTCCCATGAATGCCATCACTCCCATGCCGAGAAAAACGGTCATGCGGGCAAACGACTTGGCAAGACTGCTCTGTCCGGCACCTATGCTCTGCCCTACAAGTGTGGTCGCTGCCTCGCCAATTCCATATCCTGGCATATAGCAAAGACTCTCGGCTGTGACAGCAAACGAGTTGGCGGCAATGGAGAAAACGCCAAGTGGCGCCACGATTATTGTGCTCACAATCTGCGCTCCGCCCATAAGCATCGACTGTGCCGCCATCGGCGAAGCAATCTTTAGCGCGTTGCGAACGTAGTCGCCCACCCAACGGAAGGGTTCGTTGTCACGATTCAGAGCCAGTATCTTGCTTCGGAAAATCGCGAAATAGGCTTGTCCGAGCGCTCCAATGGTAACTGCTATTGCCGTTCCGATGGCCGCTCCAAGCACGCCAAAGCCGAAAACGAATATAAAGATGTAGTTGAACGCCACGTCAAGGATGCACATCAGGATGCTCATAACACTCGGAATGCGCATGTCGCCAGAACTCTTTAGCATCGCGCCCGATAGGCTTGACAACTGGAAAAAAGGCATAATGAACATGAACACCATAAAATATATGGTGGCATCGTGTGCTATTTCCTCCCCTCCCCCGAGCCAGTAAGGCAAATGGGGGCTGATGATGACTCCCGTAAGGGCAATGCAAAGGCTGAGAAGAAGTGTGCAGATGATGGAATGACGGAACACGGCGCGCGCCTTAACAAAGTCGTTTGCGCCAATGAAATGCGCTACCTGAACCGAGAAACCCATAGAGGTAGCACCCGTGATGCTGCCGAAAAGCCACGTAGAAGACTCAACAAGACCGATGCTCGCTGACTCGTTGGCTCCAAGATGACCCACCATAGCGGCGTCGATGTAGAACATCAGCACGCTGGTCATCTGCGCAAGGATGCCAGGCACACTAAGAAGGACAATCAGACTCATCTTCTGACCGCCCGACATCTGCTGCTTATTGCGTATCATCTCAAGCAGAGCGTCACTCTTCTTTTTTGAGAACATCAGTATTAGGTTTGAGCTGCGAAGTTACGACTTTTCGTTTGAATTACAAAATATAATTCGTTTGAATTACAAAATATAAGATGTAAAAAAACGGGCGACATCCTTTGAAGAAGCCGTCCGTTGTTTTATGTTCCTGAAAAAACCTTACCTAAATGGAATATGGTTTATCGGTTCTCTACTTTCTTGTCCATTATGAAACCGGCTGCAGCAAAAAGCGTAAGCACGGCACAAAGTGTTGAAATACTCATTTTATATATCCTTTCTTTACTTCTAACGAGTGACTGCGCCTCTCGGTGCAGTCGTATATAGTTCACAATCTTTTCCTTTTAAAAGCTGTAGGGCTCCCCCCCAGCATCATGTTATCCTTAATCCAATCTTCGCTTTTACCTTATCAACTATCAACCTACTGTCTTAAACAATCTTCTTTACCTATTCACTAACCTAAATCTATGCTTTCTCTATAACTAATCCTTAATCTTTCTACCTTACTAATACCTTTCTTCTGAATTGCAATGCAAAGTTAAGAATGTTTCGCCGACGCGCAATAAAAAAGTAGCAGAATCATCAGAAACTGCCACTTTTATTGATATAAATCAACGTTGTGTGCGAACACAACGCTCATTTTTGCTATTTTATGCGCTTATTTTATCCTAATGACTGAATGACACCAATGTTACGTCGAACACCAAAGTGCTGTAAGCAGGTATCGAAGCATTGGACGTGCTGTTCTTATAGCCAAGAGCGTATGGAATATAAACGCGCCAACGGTCACCCACATGCATCTTTTGGATTGCTGTAGCGAAACCATTGACAAAACCTGATACCAAACTTGTGGATGGCACCATTGCCTCAAGGTTATACTCCCCATACCAAGAAGAGTCGAACTGAAAGCCCTGTGGGAAATTGGTTGACGGCATCAGGTTGCCACGATAGTGGATTTTCACTTCGTCGGTAGAAAAAGGACTCTCTGTCCCTGTGCCCTCTTTGAGCACCTCAACCAC
Source organism: uncultured Prevotellaceae bacterium (assembly GCA_900315095.1). Taxonomy (GTDB): domain Bacteria; phylum Bacteroidota; class Bacteroidia; order Bacteroidales; family Bacteroidaceae; genus Prevotella. The sequence goes on from OMXS01000010.1 coordinate 82,580, forward strand.
GATATAGTCGTCGGGAGAAGTTGCTGCTGCCGCCTCCTTTGTCCACGTGTGGTAAGTTCTCCATGTGCCTGTTGTAGAGCCCTTCGCCTTGTTGTAGAGATTGTTAAAATAGGTCTCGTTGCGCTCTTTCCAGTTGTCGAACTCTCCTTCATTGCTGTCTTCCTCGCTACATGAGAACATGCAGAGAGACAAGAGGGCAACGAATATTGCTATGGTTTTTTGCTTTTTCATTTTGCTTAGCTATTTATTGCAATTTCTTCAGCAGCGAAGCCAGACTCACCTTGTCTTCGATGAGGTTGTTAAGTTGGTCGATGCTTACGCGCTCCTGCTCCATAGTGTCGCGGTTGCGAAGTGTTACGCAGTTGTCATTCAGCGTGTCATAGTCAACGGTAACGCAGTAAGGAGTGCCTATTGCGTCCTGACGGCGATAGCGCTTACCTATGGTGTCCTTCTCGTCATATGTGCAGTTGAAGTGGAACTTCAGCGAGTCGATAATCTCACGAGCCTTCTCTGGCAGTCCGCCTTTCTTGACGAGAGGCAGCACGGCGAGCTTGATTGGAGCGAGGGCAGCGGGCAATTTCAGCACAACGCGTGTCTCTCCGTTCTCCAGTTGCTCCTCTGTGTATGCGTGACACATGATAGAAAGGAACATACGGTCAACTCCAATAGAGGTCTCGATGACATACGGAGTGTAGCTCTCGTTGGTTACTGGGTCGAAATATTTAATCTGCTTGCCAGAATACTTCTCGTGTTGCGAGAGGTCGAAGTTGGTACGTGAGTGAATACCCTCAACCTCCTTGAAGCCGAACGGCATGTGGAACTCGATGTCGGTAGCGGCGTTTGCATAGTGTGCCAGCTTCTCATGGTCGTGGAAACGATAGTTCTCTGCACCGAAGCCCAGCGCCTGATGCCACTTCATTCGTGTCTCCTTCCACTTCGGGAACCACTCAAGCTCGGTTCCAGGCTTTACGAAGAACTGCATCTCCATCTGCTCGAACTCGCGCATACGGAAGATGAACTGGCGTGCAACAATCTCGTTGCGGAACGCCTTTCCTATCTGTGCGATACCGAAAGGAATCTTCATGCGTCCCGTCTTCTGCACATTCAGGTAGTTAACGAAGATACCCTGAGCGGTCTCCGGGCGCAGGTAAACCTTCATTGAGTTCTCAGCAGAAGCGCCCATCTCGGTAGAGAACATCAGGTTGAACTGGCGAACGTCGGTCCAGTTCTTTGTTCCTGAGATAGGACAAACGATACCTTCGTCGAGTATAATCTGCTTCAGTCCCTCCAGGTCCATTGCATTCATAGCAACAGAATAGCGCTCGTGCAGAGCGTCGCGCTTCTGCTGGTTCTCCAGCACGCGTGGATTGGTCTCGCGGAACTTCTGCTCGTCGAAGCTGTCACCAAATCGTTTGGCTGCCTTCTGAATCTCTTTCTCTATCTTATCTTCATACTTTGCGATTTGCTCCTCAATGAGAACATCCGCACGATAACGCTTCTTTGAGTCGCGGTTGTCGATGAGCGGATCGTTGAAAGCGTCAACGTGACCGCTGGCTTTCCATATTGTGGGGTGCATGAAGATGGCGCTGTCGATGCCCACGATATTATCGTGCAGAAGCACCATTGACTTCCACCAGTATTGCTTGATATTATTCTTCAGTTCAACGCCATTCTGTCCGTAGTCGTAAACTGCGGCAAGGCCGTCATAAATCTCGCTTGAAGGGAACACAAAGCCATATTCCTTGCAATGAGATACAATCTTCTTAAAAACGTCTTCTTGTGCCATGTTTAAATTAGGTTTATTCGAATAATTGGGTGCAAAGTTACAAATAATAATTGAAAATTGACAACTGATAGTTGATAATTAAGAAATATTTCATATCTTTGTAGCGAAATGAAGGCCATCAAAATTAAAACTAAAACCAAATAAGACATGAAAAGACTATTATTTATCGCATTTATGACATTGTTTATTGCAAGCGCAGCCAATGCTCAAGACGACTGTTGCGGCAATAAAAAGTGCTGCAAGGAGTGCTGCAAGGGCAAGAAATGCTGCGAGGGAGAGGCACAGGCAGCCGCTCCGAAGGCAGTAAGTTTCGAGTTTAACCAGCCCTCTGGCATGAGGATGTTCGCGGACAACGAGGGCAACCGCTACACCACCCCAGGCGAACTGTCGCTGAAGAAAGAGGCCGACGGCAACAAACTCTTCGTGCGCCGAGGCATCAAGAAGGCCACCATCATGGTTGACGACAGCGTGATGTGTCGCGTTGGCGAAATGATTGTGCGCTACAAGGTGGAGGAGAACCGTGGAAACTACAACGATTCAGAAGTTTTCGTGACCGACGTGGGCAGTTATGGCTTCTCCGCAAAACTTGAAGGCGGAAAACTGTTTTGGGGCAGTTTCCCCAGTTTCTACGAGGTTAAAGACAAAGAAAAGATGGAACGCTACCAGGCATTAAGAAGTGGCGTGAATGTGATTAGCGGCTACTTGCAGTCGCTGGTGCCCGAAGAGATGCTGAAATAGGTCACAGGCAGACATTCAAGGACATTAAACCCTACACTTAAACCAAAAAGAAAACAATATGAAAAGAATGATTTATGTAGTTTCTTTGATAGCACTTGCCCTGCTGGTTTTCTCTTGCTGCTCTCTGAAGAAAGGCAAGGACGGCGGCAAGGGCGGAGATACCGATGTGGTAAATATCAACGATGTGAAGGTGACGCCTGAGGAAATGGTGACTCGATACCACTACTCTTCGTCGTCAGGAATGATGTGTTATACCGACGACAACGGCGAGAGATACACCAATGAAGGTGAAATGACGCTTGAGAAGACCGACAAAGGAGGCATGCTCTACTTAAGATACGAGTATGTGAAGCACGACTCTGTGGCCGTCGATGATGAGGTTTTCGAGCATATCAGCAAGTTGGTGAAGGCCTACAAACTCGAGGAGAACAGCGGAAGTTATACCGACTCAGACATGTTCGTGACTGATGTGGGGCCTTGGAGTTGCAGCGTCGAGCTTAAGAACGGCACGAGTGTCTTCGGCTCCGTCATAATGGCGTTCGAGGTGAAGGACAAGAAGCGCATGAAGAGATGCGACAATTTCGTAAAGGGAGTAAGCGCTATCAACTCCTACTTGCGCCCGATGATTAAGCATTAAGTGGCAGCCGTCACTCTCTAAGACATGCTTTGGTACCGCGAAAGATGCCTTTTGACGATGCCAGAGATGCCTTTTGACAACCTCATTGATATACATTTGACCACCTCAGAGGTATACATCTGACCACCTCAGAGGTATACATCTGGCACCCTCAAAGATATGTTTTTGGGGTGCCATTTCATATTGTATGCATACTTAGTGATTAAAAGTGGCGCCCTCAGAACACACGTTTTATACAAAAAAACATAATCTTTCGTTTGTTTCGAAGATTTTTATTAAATTTGCACTCGCAACATTTTTCTTGAGAACAACTAATCAATCATGGACGACGATATAAAGGATATTACCCCAAACGAAGAGAACGAAGCCGTGGAGGACGGCAACAACGAAGAGAACAACGAGGCTCAGGAAGAGCAGGAAGCCACTGACGACGTCACGAGTATCCACTCCGACTACCGCCCCGTGAACCGTTTCGACGCCTCCGCGGTGCACCATCTGAGCGGAATGTACCAGAACTGGTTCCTCGATTACGCATCTTACGTAATCCTGGAGCGTGCCGTGCCACACATCGAGGACGGCTTGAAACCTGTTCAGAGACGCATTCTGCACTCGATGAAGCGTATGGATGACGGCCGTTATAATAAGGTGGCGAACATCGTGGGACACACAATGCAGTTCCACCCTCACGGCGATGCCTCCATCGGAGACGCCCTGGTGCAGCTCGGACAGAAAGACCTGCTGGTGGATACTCAAGGAAACTGGGGTAACATTCTTACCGGTTCGTCGGCAGCAGCACCACGATACATCGAGGCACGTCTGTCGAAATTCGCCCTCGATGTGGTGTTCAATCCCAAGACAACGGAGTGGAAGATGAGCTACGACGGGCGCAACAAGGAACCGATAACGCTGCCCGTGAAGTTCCCGCTGCTGCTGGCGCAAGGCGCAGAGGGCATCGCCGTAGGTCTTTCCTCAAAGATTCTGCCACATAACTTCAACGAACTGTGCGACGCCGCGATAAGTTATCTTCGCGGAGAGGACTTCGTGCTCTATCCCGACTTCCCAACAAGCGGAAGCATAGACGTGTCGAAATATAACGACGGCCAGCGCGGAGGCTCGGTCAAGGTGCGCGCCAAGATAGAGAAACTCGACCAAAAGACGCTTGTCATCCGCGAGATACCGTTCTCCAAGACATCCGAGACGCTGCAGGACTCGATAGTGAAAGCCATCGAGAGAGGCAAGATAAAGGCGCGCAAGGTGGAAGACCTGACCGCCGCAGAGGTGGAGATTCAGGTGCATCTGGCGCCGGGAGTGTCGAGCGACAAGACAATAGACGCGCTCTATGCCTTCACCGATTGCGAGATAAGCCTGTCGCCCAACTGCTGCGTCATAGAGAACAACAAGCCCTGTTTCCTTACCGTTAGCGATGTGCTTCGCCATTCTGTCGACCGCACGATGGCACTTCTGCGCAAGGAACTCGAGATACGTCGCGGCGAACTTGAGGAACAGTTGTTCTTCGCCTCGCTTGAGAAGATATTCATAGAGGAGCGCATCTACAAGGACAAAGGCTTTGAAACGGCGGAGAATCTCGATAAGGTTGTGGCTCACATCGACAAGCGACTGGAGCCTTTCAAGCCAAAACTCATACGCGAGGTGACACGCGACGACATCCTGCGTCTGCTGGAGATAAAGATGCAGCGCATACTGAAGTTCAGCAAAGACAAGGCTGACGAACTGATGGCCCGCATCAAGGCAGAGCTGAAGGAGATTGCTCACGACCTGGCGCACATGACCGATGTGACCATCAACTGGTTCACCTACGTCAAGGAGAAATACGGGAAAGACTTCCCACGCCGCACCGAGATACGCAACTTCGACACCATCGAGGCGGCAAAGGTGGCAGAGGCCAACGAGAAACTCTACATCAACCGCACCGAAGGATTCATCGGAACGGGCTTGAAGAAGGACGAGTTCGTGTGCAACTGCTCCGACATCGACGACGTGATACTGTTCTATCGCGACGGAAAGTTCAAGGTGGTGAAGGTGGCAGAGAAGATTTTCGTGGGCAAGAACGTTATCCACGTCGGCATATTCAAGCGCGGCGACAACCGTACCGTATATAATATGGTGTATCGCGACGGCAAGGCGGGAGCCTACTACATCAAGAGATTCTCCATCCCTTCTGTAACCCGCGAGCGCGAATACGACACCACGAAGGGCACAGCGGGCAGCAAGGTGGTTTATTTCACAGCTAACCCGAACGGCGAGGCAGAGGTGATAAAGGTGGCTTTGCAGCCTTCTGCATTCCGCAAGAAACTCTTTATGGACAAGGATTTCAGCGAGATAAGCATCAAGGGACGCGGCGCGGCAGGACGACTGCTGACGAAGGTGCCCGTGACACGCATCACCCTGAAGAGTCACGGACACTCTACGCTGGGCGGCCGCAAGGTGTGGTTCGACGAGGATGTTCAGCGACTGAACTACGACGAGCATGGACGCTATCTCGGAGAGTTCAACGACAACGACCAGATACTTGTGGTTCTCGACAACGGAGACTTCTATACAACAAACTTCGACCTTAACAACCACTACGAGACAAACATCAAGGTGATAGAGAAGTTCGACCCCAACAAGGTGTGGACGGCCGTGCTTTTCGATGCAGAAAACAACGGTTATCTCTATCTGAAACGCTTCCTTTTCGACGCAAAGAAGAACAAGCAGAACTATCTCGGCACCGAAGGGGAGTCAAAGGCGGAACTCCTGACCTGTCAGGTTTATCCTCGCGTGAAGGTAACCTTCGGCGGAGGCGACGCGTTCCGCGACCCGATGGAGATTGAGGCAGAGGAGTTTGTGGGCGTGAAAGGCTTCAAGGCTCACGGCAAACGCATCAGCACATGGACCATCGAGAAAGTTGAAGAACTCGAACCGCTACGCTTCCCTGAGCCAGAGAATGACGAGGAAGACGGCGAGAACGAAGAAACCGAAGCTGAGGAAACCGCTGGCGAGGAGGTTCAGTCAACCGATACGGAGCCGCAACCGAAGCATTTCGAGGACGAGACAGGACAACTAAGCCTTTTCCCTGATGAAGAATAATCACGTCATATCATTGCTCGTAGTGCTTGCATCATCGATGCAGGCACTATGCGCTTTCGCCCAAAGCGAGGACAAGGAGCCGCGCACCGACATCACGCACACCACGATGCTGGGCGTAGGACCTACGCAAATACTCGACACATACATCTCTCCCGAGCATTACAACGGCATAGAACTGCGCTTCATCGACAACACCCAGCGCCGCAAAACCACCAGTCCCCTATACAGCGACGCCGTCGCTGCCTCTTCATCAGCAGGTCCCGCATGCAGCGACGCCGTCGCTGCCTCCCTCTCCTACCGCAAATGGAGCACCGACATCACCCACCAGGCATACATCTCGTTCACATCTCCACGCAGCGATGACAACGACAACATGGCTGGCCTATACACTCTGACCATCGGGAAGCATCGCCATTGGGAATTCCTCGGCAACCGTCTGCACATCAAGGCCGGTGCTGCCGCCGAGGCAGGCATTGGCTTCCTGTATAACACCCGCAACGGAAACAATCCCGCTCAACTGCGCCTGGGACTAAACATCGCCCCTTCGGCCTCCGCATCCTACGACTTCACGGCTTTCCGCAAGAGGTTTACGGTTGACTATGGCGTGCAGGTTCCGCTGCTCGGAGTGATGTTCACGCCACATTACGGACAGTCGTATTACGAGATATTCACACGCGGCAACTACGACCACAACGTGGTGCTCTCCCACCCTTTCAACACTCCCTCGATGCGGCATGCGCTCACCTTGCAACTGCACCTGAAGAAAGTGTCCTTACGACTGGGTTATCTCGGCGATTATCAACAGGCCGACGTGAATAACCTGAAGTATCACAACTACTCGCATCTTGTGGTCTTTGGCATCACGCGCCGTTTCCATATAGTAAATCACTAACGACATGAAACGCATCATTATATATATAGCAATGCTCGGAATGCTCTGCTCATGCGTCGACGAAGAGCAGTACTCCGACTCTCCGCGAGGCAACTTCGAGGCATTGTGGCGCATCTTCGACGAGCACTACTGCTTCTTCTCATATAAAAAGGCGGAGTATGGGCTCGACTGGGATGCCGTATATCAGAAGTACTCTCCACAGTTCTCCGACAAGATGAGCAACGCTCAGATGTTCGAGGTGATGGCAAACATGCTGTCGGAACTTCGCGACGGGCACGTCAACATATACAGCACTTTCGACGTGGCACGCAACTGGTCGTGGCACGAAGACTATCCCCAGAACTACAGCGACTCGCTGATGCGCATATATATGGGCACCGATTACAAGATTGCCGCTGGCCTGGAGTATCGCACTCTCGACGACAATATCGGCTTCGTGAGGTACAGTTCGTTCTCCAACGGCATCGGCGAGGGGAACCTGGACGCTGTCCTCTCCGAGCTTGCCACATGCAACGGCCTGATAATAGACATCCGAAACAACAGCGGAGGCAATCTTACCAATGCCGAACAACTGGCGGCTCGCTTCACCAACAAGGAGATTCTGGTGGGCTACATGCAGCACAAGACAGGGCGAGGCCACGACGATTTCTCGGCTATGGAAGAGCAACGGCTGAAGCCCTCAAACGGCATGCGATGGCAGAAACCTGTGGTGGTGCTCACCAACCGCACGGTGTTCAGCGCCGCCAACGAGTTCGTGAAATACATGAAGTGCTGCCCTAACGTCACCATCGTGGGCGACAAGACCGGCGGAGGAGCGGGAATGCCCTTCTCGTCGGAACTGCCTTGCGGATGGGCTGTGCGTTTCTCGGCATGTCCGATGTACGACCGCAACAAGCAACCTACCGAGTTTGGCATCGAGCCCGACCATAATGTAGCCATCACCACGGCCGACTTCCTCAACGGGAAGGACACCATCATCGAGTTCGCCCGCACACTTTTTAAATAATAAGGTGGAAGGTTCTTTGCAAGCAAAGCGGCAAAGCCGAGCGGAGGGTGGAAGGTTGACGTGTGCGCTTCGCGCAGGGGGAGGGATGATGTAAGATGGAAAATAAATACCTCGTAATTCAACCTTAACACTCGCCTTTGGCGACACTTCAACCTTCGTAATTCAAAATTCATAATTCAAAAATGATTACACTCGAGAACCTATCAATAGGATATACATCGAAGAACAACCGAAAGGTGGTGGCAGAAGGCATCAACGCCACACTTAACGACAGCGAGCTGACATGCCTCATCGGGCCCAACGGCATAGGCAAGAGCACCCTGCTGCGAACGCTCAGCGCTTTCCAGCCGCCCCTCGAAGGCAACATCACCATCGACGGGAAACGCCTTGAGACACTCTCTGACAAAGAGGTGTCGCGCCTCATAGGCGTGGTGCTCACCACCAAGCCCGACGTCCAGAACATCACCGTCACCGAGCTCGTGGGCCTGGGGCGCTCTCCCTATACAGGCTTCTGGGGCACCCTGAACGAGAAAGACAGCGAGATAGTGGAGGAAAGCATAGCGAAGACAGGCATCACTCACCTCGCAGAGCGCATGATACAGACGCTTAGTGACGGCGAGAGGCAAAAGGTGATGATAGCCAAGGCACTGGCTCAGCAGACGCCCGTAATCTATCTCGACGAGCCAACGGCATTTCTCGACTATCCCTCGAAGGTGGACATGCTGATGCTCCTGCGCCAGCTGGCTCACGATACAGGCAAGACCATCTTCCTCTCCACCCACGACCTCGAACTGGCTCTGCAACTCGCCGACCGTCTGTGGCTGCTCTCCGCCGCCACAAGCCTTGAGGTGGGAACACCCGAGGAACTCGCCGCCACAGGCTCCCTCACAAGGTTTATCGAGGGACGGGGCATCCATTTCCACCCCGAAACACTTACAATAAGCGTAGACAAATAATATCATAACTCAAGTTTCGCATGTTAACATGTTAGCATGTTAAGGAGATATAGGAAGATAAAAGGAGATAGTCGCCTACGGCGACGGGAGATAGAGGACATCACTCAGCTTGCGGTAATCCCGTATCAAATCTAATGTCTTATATCTCCATCTATCTCCCTCTAACTCCATCTATCTCCCTCTAACATCATCTATCTCCCTCTATCTACAGGGCAAGCGCGATGCATCGAAGGTGAAGTTCATTAAATAAAAGGAAGTATATACAATTAGACCCCATTGCTAACGACTCCCCGCCCCTGAAGGGGAGGGGACGGGGGTGGGGACTGTGTTATACTCTATCTCCATATATCTACCTCTATCTCCTTTCCCTTGATTACTGACCCCACCCCTATCCCCTCCCCTACAGGGGCGGGGAAGCAATGATTGCTGGCCAAAAGGGGTAAAGCAATTGTGCATGGATAGGTCAAACAGTATACAGTTCCCAATAAAAAAACGGGCGCATAATTTGGTTTTTATCTAAAAACACACTACCTTTGCACCGCATTTCAAACGACATGCACTTGTTGTCTGCGCTTGTGGCGGAATTGGTAGACGCGCTAGACTTAGGATCTAGTGACACCTGTCGTGTAGGTTCGAGTCCTATCAGGCGCACAGAAGAGAAATGGCTAAGCGGCTTCGCTGGAAGCGTTTAGCCATTTTCTTTTATTGGCAACTATTTAGCGTTTAGGCTTTACTATTTGGACCAGATGTGTCATTCACATAAAGGCCTCTAGAGGGAAAGTGAACTATCAGCAACAATCTCAAATCTCAATTAAAAAAATGACACTATAAACATCATCAAAACCATCTTCTTTTATTTATAACTACTTAATAATCAATAATATATATAATATATATAGTATATAAGAAGAGTTGTGGGATACCTTTTAAAACGATTGAGATTTGAGATTTGAGATTAATGGCAGTATAGATAGTAATTATCTTTTTCGTAAGAAGCTATGTATCAACACGTTACAACGTTGCTAAAACAAACTCAGTCAATCTCAATCCCTGTAACAGTCACAAACAACAGCATTTTTCTTCTCTATAAGGCATCAAAAAAACACGCTTGAGACGCTTGTTTTAGCGTTTTTCCACTCTTCTTTCGCTCATAACTGCATTATAGAATTTCATCATCTCATCATCAATTTGTGAGTTTTTTGCAAGATAATGACCAAACATGTGAGATTTATATGAGAATAATATAAAAAAAGGCACATGTTACAACCTCAGCTGAGACTTGTGAGACTGGTAACTGAGATATGTGGCAATGTGATTTTCATCTTTTGTTTATAATAGATAACGGAAGAGACGCACATCTCCAACCATCCCTACCCCGCAAGGAGGGATGTTGAAAAGAGGGCTGAATATTTCCTCCATTTAGTAAGGGGAGGAATGTAATGACTCTCGAGCATGTGACATCTCCCCTCCCTACGGGGGAGGGGTCGGGGGAGAGGCTTTTTAATTCCTGATGTCAAACAGCTTGAAGAAGCCCGTGAGGGTGAACACCTTGCGTATCTCGTCGTTGATGTTCCTGATTACCAGACTGCCGCCGTCGGCAGCCACCTTCTTCCTCAGCGTGAGCAGCAGGCGCAGCCCCGAACTGCTGATGTACGCGAGGTTCTCGCAATCGAGCACTATCTGCCTGTCGGCACTCTCCAGCAGAGGCGCCATCTCCCTGCCCAGCTCTTCCGACGCCAGGGTGTCGATATGTCCCGACAGAATGCCTGTCAGAACGCCTTCGTTTTCTTTGATTTCTAAATACATATAACTTTGAACTTTGAACTTTGAACTTTGAACTTTGCGCTCGGCTCTGCCGCTTTCACAAAGCGAAGCGACTGAAAGAACATTGCGCTCGGCTCTGCCGCTTTCACAAAGCGAAGCGACTGAAAGAACTTTGCGCTCGGCTCTGCCGCTTTCACAAAGCGAAGCGACTGAAAGAACATTTAACTTTACTGATTCAGCGGAGTGAGCGGGAACACGAGGTTGACGGCGATGATGTTGGCTGCGAGGATGATGAGGTTCATCCACAGCCCCACTTTCAGGAAGTCGGAGAAGCGGTAGCCGCCAGCGGCGTAGACGAGCATGTGGGTGGGCGAGCCGATAGGTGTGGCGAAGCTCGACGACACCGATATCATGAGGGCCACGCAGAAGGGGAAGGGGTCGTAGCCGAGGCTCAATGCCGCATCATATATAATAGGATAGAACATGGCTCCCGTGGCGGTGTTGCTGATGAACTCGGTGATGAATGTGCCCACGAAGCACACCGAAGCCATCACCAGTATGGGGTTGTCGCCACAGACGCTGAGGATGCCGTTGGCGAGCATCTGCGCCAGGCCTGTCTTCTCAATCGCCGTGCCCAGCACCACCGAGCCGGCGAACACCATGAGGATGTTCCAGTTGATGCTCTTAAAGGCCTGCGACACCGAGCAGCAGCGGAGCAACACCATGACGAGGGCGGCGAGGAAGGCTGCCTCGAGAAGGGTCATCACCTTGAGCGACGAGAGCAGTATCATGCCTATCATGATGAGTGCCGAGAGCAGCGTCTTCTTGCCGATGTTGGGGATGTCGCTCGACTCGAAGAAATGCAGCTGGCGCTTCACGTCGTCGCTGATGTTCTTGGCCGAGGGAGGGCACTCCAGAAGCACGGTGTCGCCTGCCTGCAGCACTATCTCGCGAGGGCTCTGCTCCATGCGCTCTCCGCGACGGGCAACGGCCACCAGAGTGAGGTTCTCATGCTCGGAGAATCCCGTATCGCCCCAGCGCTTGCCTATGGCCTTGCTGCCGAAGCTGACGTAGGCCGTCTTCAGCTGGCGGTTCTTGTCCATCTCGTTGATAGAGAACACATGATGGTCGGCATTCACCAACCCGTGCGACTTCTTCAGCTCCAGTATGTCGTTTATCTGTCCCGAATAGATGAGCCGGTCGCCTCCAAGCACGAATTCGTCTGAAGGCACAGGCGATATGACCTCCTTGTCGAAGCGCACTATCTCGATGAGATTGCCGCCCTTCACCTCGTCAAGGCCTGCCTCGCGGATGGTCTCGCCCACGCAGCTGCAGTCGGTGGGCACAAGCAGCTCGACGGTGTAGTCGCCAGTCGACTCGAAGCTCTCCTCAGGCGACTTCCTCACGGGCAGCAGACGGCTCATGAGTATCATCGAGAGCACTCCCACGCAGAGGCAGAAGAAGCCCGGCACCAGCGGCGTGAGGATGTTCATCGGGGTGCCTGTCTGCTCGGCATACATGCCCGAGATAATCATGTTCGGAGGTGTTCCTATCAGGGTGCAGATGCCGCCCATTCCCGAGGCATAGCTCAGGGGGATGAGCAGTTTCGAGGGCGTGATGTTCAGCTTCTTGCCCCACATCTTGACCACATTCACGAAGAGTGCCACCACCGTGGTGTTGTTGAGGAACGAACTGAGCACAGCCACAGGAACCATCAGACGGACAATGGCCTTCCAGTAGGCCCCAGGCGCACCCAGCAGATGCTTCGTTATCCATTGCAGCACACCCGTGTTCACCAGTCCGGCAATGACGATGAACAAGGCTCCGATGACCACCACCGACGAGTTGCTGAAGCCCGCCGTGGCCTCCTTGGCATCGAGGGTGCCCGTGACCAGAAGCACGGCTATGGCTCCGAGGAATGCCGCCTCGGCTGGCACCTTGGTGAACAGCAGCACGGCAAACATCGTGAGAACCGTCACTATCGTAATCCATGCATACAGGCTAAGGCCTAAGAATATTATTTCGCTCATAGTGTTTGATTTTTGAGTTTAGAGATTAGAGTTTATGACATTATCGTTTTTTTCATCGTGAGGATATTGGTGTTGCCGTCTCTGCGATACTCCACGATGTCCATCATTTCCTTCGTGAGGAATATGCCGAGCCCGCCTATCTGACGCTCGTCAAGGTCGGAGGTGGTGTCGGCCTCGCCCACCTTCGTGGGGTCGAAGGCTATGCCCTGGTCTTTCAGCTCGAAGACAACGCTATCCGAAGTCTTGTAGGCGCACAGCTCGATGTCGCCCTCCACACCCTCGGGGTAGGCATAGTTGATGACATTGACCACAGCCTCCTCGACGGCGAGGTTAAGGCTCAGCAGCATGTCCTCGGAGAAGCCTATCATGGAGGAGGTCTCGCGCATGAATCCCTTCAGCCGGGCCACCTCTTTCATGTCGTTCTTCAGCACTATGCGGTTGACGTTCTTCACCTTACTGATGCAGAGGATGGTGAGGTCGTCGCTCTGCTCCGTGCCGTCGGTGAACCGCTTCACATAGCCGTTCAGCGACTCTATGATTTCCCTCGGCGACGACTTGCCTATCTTCTGCATGATGCTCGTTAGACGGTCCTCGCCGAAGAGCTTCCTCTCCTCGTTCTCAGCCTCGGTCAGTCCGTCGGTATATACCAGCAGCTTGCTGCCTTCGGGGAAATCCATGGTGTAGCCCTCATAGTCGAAGCGCTCAAGGATGCCCAGCGGGATGTTCGTCTCCGACTTCAGGTAGGAGCACTTGCCCGAGGGGCTTACCAGCATGGGAAGGTTATGGCCGGCATTGCAATAGCCCAGCTGGTGGGTCTTCATGTCGAGCACACCTATGAAGGCCGTGATGAACATGTCTGACACATTGTTCTCGGCCATCGTGCGCCCTAATGCCTCGGCTATCTCCTCAGCGCTGTTGATGTGGTGGCGGCAGGCTATGCGGAACACTCGCATCGTCATAGCCATATACATGGCGGCAGGCACTCCCTTGCCCGACACATCGCCCACGATGAAGCATATCTTGTCCTGATAAACAAAGATGTCGTAGAGGTCGCCGCCCACCTCCTTGGCAGGCAGCAGAGTGGCGTAGAACTCTATGCCCGCGTAATCGGGGATATGCATGAAGGTCTTCGGGATCATGTCCAGCTGAATCTTCCTCGCAATGGCCAGCTCGCTCTTTATGCGCTCGTTGTTGGCCGTGGTTTCGGTCAGCTCCTTGATATACTTGCGCAGAGACTCCTGCATGTAGGCAAACGACTCGCGCAAATGCCACATCTCGTCCTTCACCTTTATCTCAGGAAGAGTCACATTGAGGTCGCCCTGGGCTATGCGAGTGGCCGAGCTGGATATTTGCTCCAGGGGCGACGTGAAATGACGGATGGCGAGAAAACTGCTAATGCCCATAGCAATGAGTCCAAGGATGAAGGCAAGCAGGGCATACTTGAACACATCGGCAAGCGAGGCGAACACATCAAGACGAGGACAAACCACAGCCATAGACCATCCCGTTTCGCCCAAAGGAGCGTAGATGGCCATAGACGTATGGTTGCCCGAGGACACCTCCTTCATGCCCTCCGCGCCAGAAGTCATCCTCACGCCAAGCGAGTCGAGCGATGGCTCGTTCAGCGTTTCAGCCCTCTGGAATATAGTGAGTTTACCCTCAAAACTCTTGTCGGGACATATAATATACTTGCCATCGTTGTCGAGCAATATATTATAGGAATGATGGTAGGGATGCATCTTGTCCATGATATGCCGGATGCTGTCTATCACCATGCTGTCTTGAAGCAAGGCATTCATGGGGAGGCCCTCTCTGTTGTACTGCTCCCTGACGAGGTATTTCTCCACATTGAGCGCTGTCTCCTTAAGACTGTAATGGGCCGTAATAACCGCTTCCTCCTTCACACGGTCTTCCTGAATGCTGATGTAAGCCACCAGTCCGATTACAAATACAGCAATAGCAATGCCCAGAATCGTCAGTCCGATACGCACAGCGATGGAATTCTGAGGCATCATAGAATCGCTAAACTTGATATAATCGTTTTCGGTATTCATAGAAGAGGATTAACAGAATGTTCCGCAAATATACAAAAATAATTGAACACTTCTCTTTTTTCGGGACAAAAAGTTGTATAAACAACAAAAAAATGGCCAAACGCCGAGAAGCATTTGACCATTGTATATTCAAATTATAGATGTCGGGGAGACTCTTAATCCAGCACTTTGTTGAACACGACATTCTTTTCATCGCCTTCGACTTTCAGCTCCAGAGTGACGTCGGTAAGAGACACGATAGTAACCTTCTCGAATTCAAGGTCAGAGAAGAGCTCTTCCTGTTCCGCTTCCATTGCCTTCATAAGAAGACTTTTAACCATTTCCTCTTTTCCTTCAAGCTCGCCTGAGAGCTTAAGGTCTCCGATTTCAATTTCCGGCTCTTTCTTGTTAATGTCGAAAGTGAGTGTGCTGCCATTAAGTTTATAAGTGCCATGCACTCCTGCATACACCTTTGCAGATATGTCTTCTTCCTTGATGTCGCCTGCTACGACTAACGATACTTGAGAGCTCTCGTCAAACTCCATAAAGATCTCGTACTCGTTTGAAGGGATGTCAGCCTTCCACATACCTATAATACTCTGTGCATTCATTGTGACAGCAGCCATCAGGAGGACTGCCAATGTCATTAGTTTCTTTTTCATGAGCTGTGATTTTGTTTATGATTTTTTAATAAATTATTTCACATAATGATTATTCAACGGCAAAAATACTAAAAAATTACATTATAGAAACCTTTTTGCTAAAAAAAGCGACATTTAAAAGAGGGAATAACGCTATATGTCGCAAAAATAGATAGTTGTCGTAACAATACATGTAAAAATTTTCAATAAAACAAAAAGAGTTTTACCATTTTATTTATATCTTTGCAACGAAAACAAAGACATTAATAATTTTTACAAAATGGAAATCAAAAATTTGGTATTATCTGCTTCTATTTTATGCATGTGCGGATGTATCACATCATGCGGACTAGACATTCCAAAAGAAGAACCTTCATCTTTCGAGACAATGAAGGTGGAAAAACAAGATATCGAAATGCCCATGAAATTCAGCGCGAAACTGAAAGGACAGTCTGATGTCACCATAACTCCACAGGTGAGCGGACAGCTGATGAGAATATGCGTAACCGAAGGTCAGCAGGTAACAAAGGGACAGACTCTCTTCGTTATCGACTCGCGAAACGCTCAGCACGAGGTGGAGGCTGCTCGCGCAAACCTTCAGGCAGCACAGGCTAACCTCACAGCAGCACAGGCACAGGCTAACAGCGCCAAGCTGGAATTTGAGAGCAACAAGAACCTGTACGACAAAAACATCGTGAGCAGTTATATGCTGGAGAACTCACGCAACAGTTACAACCAGGCATTGGCAGCAGTAAGCCAGGCAAGGGCAGCTGTAACCCAGGCACAGTCGTCAGTCAACCGCGCAAGGGTGAACCTCGGTTTCTGCACCATCACAGCACCTGTGACAGGTGTCATCGGAGAGATTCCTGTACGCACAGGCGACCAGGTGTCTCCCGCCACTTATCTTACCATCGTCAGCGGAAACACCAACATGGAGGCTGAATTCTCTGTGACAGAGGCCATTATCGAGTCGCAGGTGAAGGCTGGCATGTCAGCTGCCGACAAGGATGCGTACTTAGCCGCCCTGCCCGAAGTGATATTCATGATGAAGAACGGTACTGAATATCCGCACAAGGGACGCATCACCAGTCTGACGGGCGTAGTGGATGCCGCTACAGGCTCGCTGGGTTGTAAGGCATCCTTCCCCAACCCAGACGGCCACTTGTTCTCAGGCATTCAGGGAACAGTAGTGCTCCCGCTTCAGCAGCAAGGAGTAATGGTTATTCCACAGAATGCCGTGGTTCGTCTGCAGGACAAGTCGCTGGTTTATAAAGTGAAGGCCGACAGCACAGCAACAGCTGTAACAGTTACAACGACAGCAACAGGCAACGGAAAGGACGTCATCGTGAAATCAGGCCTCAATGTAGGCGACAGAATCGTGACCGAAGGCGCCAACAATGTTCAGGAAGGACAGCGAGTGCTCTTCCCGAAGAAAGAGAAATAATGATTATTGAAAATTTCGACTGAGATTATTCATGAAGAACAACATATTCATCAACAGATACGTGATGGCATGCGCCATCTCTATTGTGATAGCGCTGGTGGGCTTTATCTGCATGAAGACCCTGCCCATCGAGCAATATCCTAACATTGCTCCGCCAACGGTACGCGTCATCACAAGCTACACCGGTGCCGATGCCAACACCATCATGAAGTCGGTGGTGCAGCCGCTGGAGGAGAACATCAACGGTGTGCCCGACATGACTTATATGACGAGTTCTGCTTCGTCTTCGGGCGACGTCAGCATCGTGGTTTATTTCAAACAGGGAACCGACCCCGACATTGCTGCCGTGAATGTTCAGAACCGCGTGAGCCGAGCATCCGCATTACTGCCTGCCGATGTGACCAAGGTGGGTGTGCAGGTGATGAAGCAACAGAGCAACATTTTGCAAATTGGAGCCATACGGAGCGTTGACGGCAAGTACGACGACGACTTCGTGGCCAACTATATAGACATCAACCTGAAGCCGCGACTGATGCGTATCACCGGCGTGGGTGATGTCATGGCACTCGGTAACACCTACGCCCTGCGCATCTGGCTCAAGCCTGATGTGATGGCGCAATATGGTTTGGAGCCTAACGACGTCTTCGCAGCTATCGGCGGCCAGAGCTTCGTCTCGGCCACAGGTTCGCTGGGCGCACAGTCGGAAAATTCCTACCAATACACTATGGAGTACAAGGGTACGCTGAAGACCATCGAGGAGTTCAACGACATCGTGCTCAAGACCAGCGACGGCGGTCACCTGCTCCATCTGAGCGACGTGGCCGACGTGGAGATCGGTGCCATGAGCTACAACTTCATCTCTAACATCGGCGGCAAGCCGGGCACCATCTTCATGGTGTTCCAGGCTCCGGGCGCCAATGCCACCGAGGTGAATGCCCGCATCGACCAGCTCTACGAGGACCTGAAGCCCCTGATGCCGGCCGGACTGGAGTTCGTGAAGCTCGAGACCAGCGACGACTTCCTCTATGCCGCCATCGGCAACGTGGTAGAGACGCTCATCATCGCCATCATCCTGGTGATTCTCGTGGTGTTCTTCTTCCTGCAGAACTTCAAGGCAACGATTATCCCTTCAATATCGATTATCGTTTCCTTGCTGGGAACCTTTGCCATCGTCTCGCTGGCGGGATTCTCGCTCAACATCCTGACGCTCTTCGCCCTCGTGCTGGCCATCGGTACGGTGGTGGACGACGCCATTGTGGTGGTAGAGGCCGTGATGGCGAAGATGGAGGGCGGCATCACCGATGCCAAGCAGGCCACCCGCGAGGCCATGAGCGATGTGTCGGTGGCCGTCGTATCGTGTACACTCGTATTCATGGCCGTATTCATCCCCGTGGCCTTCATGCCCGGCACGTCGGGCTCGTTCTTCACCCAGTTTGGTGTGACAATTGCCTCGGCCGTTGGTCTGTCGTGCGTATCAGCCCTGACGCTCTGCCCTGCCCTCTGTGCTATCATGCTGAAGATCACGGAGAAGAAAAGCGAGCGCAAGAGCCTCACCTATTATACGAAGAAAGCATATACCGTAAGTTATAATGCCATCTACAACAAGTACTCCAAGGCTGTGCAGAAGTTCATCAAACGCCCCGTGCTGGCATGGAGTCTGCTGGCCATTGCTGCCGTACTGCTCATCTTCTTCATGAAGAACCTGCCTTCAGGACTGGTGCCACAGGAGGACCAGGGCGTTATCCTTGCCGAAATCCGTGCCCCGGAGGGTACCACGCTCCACGAGACGCGTGAGATTGTTAAGAAGGTGGAGGCCAAGGTTCAGGAGATTCCCGAGATGGAGAGCTTTGCCACAGCCTGCGGCTACGGTATGATGTCGGGCTCGGGCTCCAACTATGCCACCATGATTATCCGCCTGAAAACCTGGGAGGAGCGTGAGGGCTTCAACCACTACGTGGACCTGGTCATCGGCCGCCTGTATTTCGCCTGCAAGGAAATCAAGAACGTTCAGGTGATGCCGTTCCAGCTGCCGCAGGTACCAGGCTACGGTTCTAACAACAGCGTCAACTTGGTGCTGCAGGACCTCAACGACGGTGACCTCTCGGAGTTTGCCAAGTTGGCCACCAACTTCCTTACCAAGCTCGGCGAGCGTCCTGAAATCAGTATGGCTATGACATCATACTCTGAACGTTTCCCGAAATATGAAGTCAATGTAGAAGCCACCCAATGCGACCGTGCTGGTGTTTCGCCGGCTACTGTGCTGAGGACGCTTGGTTCCTATTGCGGCGGCTCCTACGTAGGTAACTTCAACCAGTTTGGTAAGGTGTACCGCATCATGGCCAGCGCCTCACCCGAATACCGCCTCGACCCCTCGTCCCTGAACAACATCTTCGTGAAGGTGCGCGGCGGCAAGATGGCTCCTATCTCGGAGTTCGTCACGCTGAAGGAGATTGTGGGAACGTCGAGCGTTGAGCACTTCAACCTGTTCCAGAGCATCACCTGCTTCGTGCAGGCTGCCAGCGGATACACCGAGGGCGACGCCCATGAGGTGATTGCCGAGGTGTTCAAGGAAACCATGCCTAACGGCTACAGCTACGAATATAGCGGCATGTCGCGAGAACTGGAGGAAGCCTCCGGCTCTAACACCACAGCCCTCATATATATAATATGTATCATTCTCATCTACCTCATTCTGGCTTCGCTCTACAACTCATGGTTCACCCCGTGGGCCGTGTTGCTCAGCGTGCCGTTCGGACTGATGGGAGCCTTTGTCTGCGCCTACCTGGGTTCACTACTCCACTTGCCAGGCATGGACAACAACATCTACCTGCAGACGGGTGTCATCATGCTCATCGGTCTGCTCTCCAAGACCGCCATCCTGATTACGGAGTTCGCCTC
>OMXS01000012.1 GCA_900315095.1 uncultured Prevotellaceae bacterium
GGGGTCCCACCTCTTCCCATTCCGAACAGAGAAGTTAAGCCCGCCCGCGCCGATGGTACTGCAATGCAATGCGGGAGAGTAGGTCGCCGCCTTCTTTTATCAGGGTGCCCTTGTTCCTATAACGGAGCAAGGGCACTCCTTTTGTTTATATCGATTGTATTGGGTTCAGATGCGGTTGTAATTTCGCTTATGCTTGTTGTAATGAGTAAACTCATTGTTATCTCATTGTTTTCTAGTATTGTATAATTGTCTTTGTTAATCGTTGATATTCAGCTCAATTATAGTCATTTATAAAAAATATATTCAAAATTTGGAGTTTCCATAGAAATACACTATATTTGCGGTGTGAACGAGCAGGTTATATTTTGACGTCCTGTTATGTCTTCATAAGAATAACCAATTTGAAAACCAAATTCTATATATAATTTAATATTATATGGTCCTGTGTAATGTCAAACTTTAAACTTTATATTATGAATAGATTGGTATTATCTGCTGCGTTATTGACGGCAACGATATTTGCCCAGGCGCAAAACTACACGCTTAATGGAGTTGAGCATCAAACAGAAATCGTTCCCGTAGTTGTGTCCAACTTCAATGGACAGACGCTTGCTGCCGCCCCTGCTGGCAAGAGCAAGACTATCACCCTTGCAAAAACCTCGTTTTCGAAAGATTTGGATGACTACAAATCTCTTGCGCTCCCGGAACTTAAAGTAGGAAATATCATTGGGCATCCTACACTCGGCTGGGACGACACCGATTACAGCATACCTGACATAGTGCCAGAAATATATGACGGCGAGTGGGTGCTGAACGATGTATTCTATGATGGCGACTATCCTGTGGCAACTTATGGAAGGGCGCCGAAGACAGAATTACTGCCGTGGGGAGAATCGGAGAAGGACATATCCCGCCGAGGCAGAGACCCACACTTGATTATGCTCGTTGACCCGTCGAGAGATGTGAAGAAGGTTTATAACACTTCATCTATGACTTTCCCGCCGAAGAATCGCCGTGCCGACATAGATAGGCAGTCAGTCAACTGGGCTGTGGTGAAGGATGGTATCCTCTACTTCAGTATTGGTGGCTTGACAGGCTTCGACAACGGCCAAAACGAATACATCGTAGCTATCAACACGACTACTGATAAGACGCTATGGGTAAGCAAACCCAAGACCTGCAATTCGCAGAACTTCCTGATAATAGATAATTCCATTGTATGTGGATACGGCGGCACAGGAGTGACTGACTATGTTAATGTTCTGAATAGATTTACAGGTGTGCAGAAGCTACATCTCTGGGTCCCGACAGCCCCCAGTTGGTTTGCACTTGGTAGCGACGGCAGGCTCTATGTATCCCTCTACGACAAGCATATTTCATATAAGGTAAATCGATAAAGTTGATAAACTACTATAACCACCGCAGATTAAGATTCTCATTTGAAATCAATATCTGCGGTGGTTTTCTTATTGCTCCAAGTGTGTGATTAGCTATACAATCATATAGCTATGCAATATATTTCGTGTTTGTTCGTTTATTTAATATGCAATGGACTGACAGAATAAGACAAGTGAAGATTCTTCTTGTAATCGCTGCTATAGTAATAGCGGTGGTCAGTCTCTTAGTATCACGATACTTGGTTCGGGATCTTGCTTCCGAAGAGCGGAACAAGATGGAGGTGTGGGCGGAAGCTATGCGTGCTCTGAACCAGGCAGACGAGAACACCGACATGAATCTTGTGCTCAAGGTAATAGACGAAAACCACACTATCCCCGTCGTTGTGCTTGATAACGCAGGCAATGCACAGATATTCAGAAACCTCAAGATTAAAGGCAAGACCTACGATGACAGTATAGCGTATGCTACGGTGGAAGGAAAGAAGATGAAAGATGCGGGCAGAAGCATCAAAATTAATCTTGACGACATTGCTAAGGGTGATTATATTGAGGTGTGCTATGATGAGAGTATCATGCTCCGCAGACTTAATGTCTATCCTTACTGGGTGCTTGGTTTGGTGATGCTCTTTGTCGTTGTTGCCATATTTGCTTTGCTCACGTCGAAGAAAGCAGAGCAAAATAAGGTCTGGGTGGGGCTTAGCAAGGAGACCGCTCATCAGTTGGGTACGCCCATCAGCAGTCTTATGGCGTGGACGGAGATACTGAAAGAGGCTTATCCTGACGATGCCTTGATTCCCGAAATGGATAAAGACGTTAAGCGTTTGCAACTTATTGCCGAGCGCTTTTCTAAGATAGGGTCGCTGCCAGAACCTGTTCCGTCAAGCCTACTCGAGGTTATGACGCATGTCATCGACTACATGGACCGCCGTACTTCCAATAAAGTGCAGATGATTCGCAACTTCCCCGAGCAGGACATTATTGTGAAGATAAACCCCTCGTTGTTTGAGTGGGTTATCGAGAACCTTTGCAAGAATGCCGTAGATGCTATGGAAGGGGAGGGCACAATAACCCTTTTCATGCAGGAACATCAGGACAAGGTGATTATAGAAGTAAGCGATACAGGCAAGGGAATATCTCGAAAGAACATCAACAACGTCTTCAAACCTGGTTTCACTACGAAGAAGCGAGGCTGGGGCCTTGGTCTCTCTCTTGCCAAAAGGATTGTCGAGGAATATCACAAAGGCAAGATTTATGTCCTCAGCAGCGAGGTCGGCAAGGGCACAACATTCCGAATAGAGCTCAAAAAATAGTGATTTCGGAGGCGTTTTGCAACTGCTTGGTTTTTAATAGGTTGCAAGTGGGTGAACAAAGTTAATAACATAGTCGAACAAAGTTAATAAGATTGTTGAACAAAGTTAATAACTTTGTCTCCTCATTATGCATGTTTTGCATAGTCATTAGATATCTTTTGCATTCCGTTTGAGCACATTTGGCGAGGTGAAAGCATGCTTTTTGCATGTCCTTTTATAATAATATAAGGTGCGGGCAGAGGTAAGCGATGCCTATATAAGTGAGGACTATGGCGGATATCGGGCAAATAATAGTGCAAAAAGCGTGTACAAAGAGACATTTGAAACAAAAAAGTGAGGAAAAATTTGGTGGTTTCAGGAAATCTATGTACCTTTGCATCGCTTTTCTTAAAGCACGGGCGTTTAGCTCAGCTGGTTTAGAGCATCTGCCTTACAAGCAGAGGGTCGGCGGTTCGAATCCGTCAACGCCCACCAGCAAGGTCCCGCTTCTCAACAGAGAGTTGCGGGACTTTTTGCCAATAGCAGTATGTGTTGAGAGGATAATTGAAATGACTGACAAATCCTTCTTTTAAAGAAAACAGAAATTCATTTATATAATTAATACGCATTATAGCAACAGTTTTTAGATAGAAATATTGAGATTTACGAGTAATATGGACCTTAACTTACTGACAGCAATTTCGCCTATCGACGGCAGATATAGATCAAAGACAGACCAACTGGGAAACTATTTCTCTGAGTATGCGCTTATTCGCTATCGTGTACGCGTTGAGATAGAATATTTCATTGCACTTTGTGAATTACCGCTTCCTCAGCTTGAGGATTTCAATCATTCGCTTTTCGAGACTCTGCGTGACATCTATCGCAATTTCAGCGAGGATGACGCTCAGCGTGTGAAGGACATCGAGAAGGTTACAAACCATGATGTCAAGGCTGTGGAGTATTTCATCAAGGAGCAGTTGGACAAGATTGGCGATTTTGAGAAGTATAAGGAATTCATTCATTTCGGCCTCACTTCGCAGGACATCAACAACACTTCGGTGCCACTTTCAATAAAAGAGGCGCTGGCAGAGGTGATTGTTCCGCAGGTGGAAGAACTGATTGGTCAGCTCAACGAATATGCTGAAGCATGGGCAGATGTGCCGATGCTTGCCAAGACTCATGGCCAGCCGGCCAGCCCTACACGTCTAGGCAAGGAAATACGCGTGTTCTCCTACCGTCTGCAGAAGCAGTTGGAGGCTATGCAGAATACAGAGATTACCGCAAAGTTCGGCGGCGCAACGGGTAATTTCAATGCCCACCATGTGGCTTATCCCAAGTACGACTGGCGCGAGTTTGGCAACAAGTTCGTTAGCGAGAAACTTGGTCTTGAGCGTGAGCAATACACCACTCAGATAAGCAACTACGACCAGATGGGTGCCGTTTTCGATGCTCTGCGCCGTATTAATACCATCATTATCGACCTCGATCGTGACTTCTGGATGTACATTTCAATGGAGTACTTCAAGCAGAAAATCAAGGCTGGCGAGGTTGGTTCGAGCGCAATGCCTCACAAGGTGAACCCCATCGACTTTGAGAATAGCGAGGGTAACCTCGGCATTTCAAACGCTATACTGCAGTTCTTGGCACAGAAATTGCCTGTAAGTAGATTGCAGCGCGACCTCACCGACTCAACAGTTCTGCGCAATGTGGGCGTTCCTCTCGGTCACACAGTTATCGCTATACAAAGCACATTGAAAGGACTGCGCAAGCTGATTCTCAATGAGGAGAAGATAAACGCCGACCTCGACAACACCTGGGCAGTAGTGGCAGAGGCAATACAAACCATACTGCGCCGCGAGGCTTATCCTCATCCATATGAGGCATTGAAGGCTCTGACGCGCACGAACGAGAAGATGACGCCCGAGACAATTCACAACTTCATCGAGCAACTGAACGTTAGCGAGGAGGTGAAGGCTGAATTACGCGCCATAACTCCACATAGTTACACAGGTATTTAGTTCAAGGGAGAATAGAAGGAGACATAAGAAAGAGAGGGAGACAACAGAGAATACTCATCATCTCTTCTTTAAATAGAGAGTTAAAATAGAATATAAACAAAAAGCCGTGAGGCATTAAAAACATTAAGATTATGTCAGAAGATTCATTAAACAAAACTGAAGGAATGTCATCTGAACAGAACGAGAGCCGTGAGGGCTACCGTCCAGTTGATGGATATTCAAGAGATTATCGTACACCAGGTCGTACTCCAAGGCCTCGTATTCGCACAACACATCCCGTGGAAGCACAAAGTGAGGAATCTGATGAAGGCGGATTCCGTCCCGATGGCTTCGGGGCTGGATTGCAGGGTGATGGTTCTCAGCGCCCGTATCGTCCTCGTACTCAGCAGGGTGGTTATCAACCACGCCAGCAAGGAGGTTATCAGCCACGTGGCGCTTACCAGCAGCGCAGCGGCTATCAGCCACGTCAGCAAGGCGGTTATCAGCCACGTCAGCAAGGTGGTTACCAGCCACGCCAGCAAGGCGGATATCAACCACGCCAGCAAGGCGGTTATCAGCCACGTCCACAAGGTGGTTACCAGCCACGCCAACAGGGTGGTTATCAACCACGTCAGCAGGGTGGTTATCAGCCACGCCAGGGTTATCAACCACGTCAGCAGGGTGGTTACCAGCCACGTCAGCAAGGAGGTTACCAGCCACGCGGCGGTTATCAGCCACGCGGCGGTTATCAGCCACGCCAGCAAGGCGGCTTCAACCAGGGTGGTTATGGTTATCGTCCACGCACACAGGGATATGATCCTAACGCAAAATATAGCTTGAAGAAGCGTATAGAATATAAGGAGGAAAACATCGATCCAAACGAGCCAATCCGTCTGAACAAGTTCCTTGCTAATGCAGGTGTTTGCAGCCGTCGTGAGGCTGACCAGCATATACTGGCAGGTGAGATTACTGTTAACGGACAGGTGATTACCGAATTGGGCACCAAGATACTGCGTTCAGACGTGGTAGTGTTCAACGAGAAAGAGGTTTCGCCAGAGAAGAAGGTTTACGTTCTGCTCAATAAGCCGAAGGATTATGTCACCACAAGTGACGATCCTCAGCAGCGCAAGACTGTTATGGACCTCGTTCAGAACGTATGTCCAGAGCGCATTTATCCTGTAGGACGTCTCGACCGAAACACCACAGGTGTGCTTCTGCTCACCAACGATGGCGACCTGGCTTCAAAACTTACTCATCCTAAGTTCCTGAAGAAGAAGGTTTACCATGTGTTCCTCGACAAACCAGTTGCACAAGAGGATATCGACCAGATTAAGGAAGGTATCGAACTGGAAGACGGCGAGGTGCATGCAGACGAGATAGAGTATGCTAACGACGGTGCCGACAAGAAGCAGGTGGGTATTGAAATCCACAGCGGAAAGAACCGCATTGTGCGCCGCATATTCGAGAAACTCGGTTATCGCGTGATGAAACTCGACCGTGTGCTCTTCGCAGGACTCACCAAGAAGAACCTTCGTCGTGGCGATTGGCGCTTCCTCACCGAGCAGGAGGTTGAAATGCTGCGCATGGGTGCGTTTGAGTAGAATTATCAAGGAGTCAC
Source organism: uncultured Prevotellaceae bacterium (assembly GCA_900315095.1). Classification (GTDB taxonomy): domain Bacteria; phylum Bacteroidota; class Bacteroidia; order Bacteroidales; family Bacteroidaceae; genus Prevotella. The sequence goes on from OMXS01000012.1 coordinate 6,305, forward strand.
AGGAAACTACAACTGGTTTTCTTGACTCCTATATGCTATATTATATAAGGAATAAAATGAATAGGACAAGAATAGTTGACGTCCTGAAAGATACCGAATACGGCAAGGACGTTTGTGTGAAAGGGTGGGTGAGAACTCACCGCTCGAGCAAGGCAGTTGACTTCATTGCGCTCAACGATGGCTCAACGATCAAGAACGTACAGGTGGTCGTTGATGCTGGTACTGTTGATGAGGAAACTCTGAAGCAGATAACCACGGGCGCATGCATTTGCGTTAATGGCAAGCTCGTTGAGAGTCCAGCACAGGGACAGGCGTCAGAAATCCATTGCGAAAGTATAGAGGTCTATGGTCTCTGCGGTAACGATTACCCCATGCAGAAGAAAGGACAATCGTTCGAGCAGATGCGTAAGAACGCTCACATGCGCCTGCGTACAAATACCTTTGGGGCAGTTATGCGCATCCGCCACAATATGGCGATGGCAATACACACATATTTCCATGAGCATGGATTCTTCTATTTCCACACGCCACTCATCACCGCAAGCGATTGCGAGGGTGCCGGCAACATGTTCCAAGTGACAACGAAGAATCTCTATGACTTGAAGAAGGACGAGAACGGAAGCATCATCTACGACGATGACTTCTTCGGAGAGCAGACATCGCTTACCGTTAGTGGACAGCTGGAGGGTGAGCTCGGCGCTACTGCGTTGGGAGCAATCTACACTTTCGGCCCTACGTTCCGTGCCGAGAACAGTAACACTCCGCGTCACCTTGCAGAGTTCTGGATGGTGGAACCAGAGGTTGCATTCATCGATCAGGAAGAACTGATGGACTTGGAGGAAGACTTCATAAAGTATTGCGTACGCTGGGCACTTGACAACTGCCGTGACGACCTTGAGTTCTTGAACAAGATGATTGACAAGAGTCTCATCGAGCGTCTTGAGGGTGTGTTGAAGGAGACTTTCGTTCGTTTGCCATACACCGAGGGAATCAACATTCTTCAGCAGGCAATCAAGGATGGTCATAAGTTCGAGTTCCCATGCAACTGGGGCGACGACCTTGCTTCTGAGCACGAGCGTTACCTTGTAGAGGAGCACTTCAAGAAACCTGTCATCATGACCGACTATCCACGCGCATTCAAATCGTTCTATATGAAGCAGAACGCAGGCATATCTGATGCTACCGGTGAAGCGGGTTCTGTAGGTTATAAGGGTGCTGTTGCTCCTGGTCCAACCATGCAGGGCACCGACGTTTTGTTCCCTCAGATCGGCGAAATCATTGGCGGTTCTGTTCGTGAGGAGAGTTATGACAAGTTGATGGCTGAGATAAAGCGCCGTGATATGGACATGACACACCTTTGGTGGTATCTTGACACACGCCGTTGGGGCTCATGCCCGCATGCAGGTTTCGGTCTTGGCTTCGAGCGCCTGATTCTCTTCGTGACAGGTATGCAGAACATCCGCGACGTCATTCCGTTCCCAAGAACGCCGAAGTCAGCAGAGTTCTAATCTGAACTGGTTACAATCCAAATATAAATAACACGAATTCCGCGAATTGTCATACAGGTGAATCCTGCACAAACAATAATTCGCGGAATTCGTGTTATTTGTAGTTTGTTATTATATCTCGGCCTTTTCTGCTATAGAATCAGAAGGAGTTTCTTGTTGTGGCTCTATTTCCAGCAGTCCGTCTCGCATCTTTATAGTGCGGTCGGTAATTGAAGCAAGTGTTTCGTCGTGGGTCACTATGACAAAGGTTTGCCCGAACTTGTCGCGCAGGTCAAAGAAGAGTTGGTGCAGTTCAGCCTTGTTTTTTGAGTCAAGACTGCCCGAAGGTTCGTCAGCAAGGATAACTGCTGGGTTGTTTATCAACGCTCTTGCCACCGCCACTCGTTGTTTCTCACCACCCGATAATTCTGCAGGCTTGTGACTTGCACGGTCTGCAAGTCCCATGAAGTCAAGCAATTCCTTTGCGCGTTTCTTTGCCTCGCTCTTGCTTGCACCACCAATGTATGCGGGAATCATTATGTTTTCGATGGCCGTGAACTCAGGAAGCAGTTGATGGAATTGGAACACAAAGCCGATATGCTTGTTGCGGAAGTCGGACAACTTGGCAGAAGAGAGCGACGAAACATCAACGCCGTCTACTTTGATGGTGCCGCTATCTGGTTTGTCGAGAGTGCCAATTATCTGCAGCAGGGTGGTTTTGCCTGCTCCACTTGGACCAACGATGCTTACAATCTCGCCTTTGTCAATATGAAGATCGATGCCTTTCAGCACCTGTAATGAGCCGAAACTCTTCTTAATTCCTTTGATGTCTATCATTGTTTTTTGTCTTTTTCCTATTTTATTTGTAGCGCGGAGGGTACAACTTGCATACCTATAATCTATGCCTTAGTCTTGTAAGCCAGCCTGCCAGTTGCTCGTATGCACTCTTCTCCTCGGTGTGTTGTGGTTGTGCGAATGTCATTTCGTCCATCGAGTCACCATGCTGGTCAGGGAAGAGAATCATGATGTTTTTGCCCGTGAAGTATTGTTCAATTTCATCGGGCAATCTTTCAAGCGCGTTCTTGTATGACACCGTGCCCTTTCGTGCAGCCACAACGACAAACAAATGGTCATCGTTTATCGAGGCGGCAAGTTTTGGCAATCCCACCCAATGCTCCATTTCGGCATAGTCGGCGCGCGCTTCATGGTGTCGGTTGTTCACATATTGCTTTATCAGTTGCAGCGTGTCGCCACGTCCGTGGAACTGAATTCTGCACTCAAGGTTTACCGCCATGCGCGTCAGTCGTTCCAACCAACGATAGAATCCTGGTTCAAACTGTGCCCTTGAGGGTACTGCCACTTGTATGCGTCGTATGGTATTGAGCGGCTGCACCAGCCTTACCATCATTATTTGTCGGTTCAGTCCGTTGTAAAGACTTTGGTGGAACTGTCCCCAGAACTTTGTTGACACCTCCTGATGCATGTGCATGCCGAGAATGATCTCGCTTGCCTGAAACTCCTTGAAAGCATGTTTTATGCCGTTGGCGATGTTTGCCGCCACGCGTACTTGTGTCTGCATCCTCACGTCAGCGGCAGCAGCCACCTTTGCCATCTTCTCCAATAGACGTTGGCCTGCTTCCTGATTCTTCGGCATGTTAGCATCATCGTAAACCACATTGAGTCCCACTATGCCACGATTAAGTTTCGGGTTGCGCATCAGAATGGCCATGTTCACTAGATATTCTGCATACTCTGGATATTTCATCGGTATGAGAATCTTCTCATCGTCGTCCTGTATATCTTCGTTTGCCACGTCTTTATCACGCAAGATAATGCCTTGTGCAGATTTCTCGGTGATAATAGTGGAAATGACACAAGTGAAGAGTATCATTATGATAACGCCGTTCAGCATGTCATCATTTACAAGTTTCACACCCGGAGCTGTCTCCAGTCTCATTGCCACCAAAAGTATAGCAATGGCTCCTGCGGCATGAGCTGAAGTGAGTCCGAACATCATGTGGCCTGACGAAAGCGGCAACTTGCACAGAAAACACGACACATAGGCGGCTATGGCCTTGCCGAAGGTGCCGAAGAACACAATCGCTGCCACCACCGCAAATATCTCTCCACCCTGGAAAAGCACTCTCACGTTGATGAGCATTCCCACTCCGATGAGGAAATATGGTATGAAAATGGCGTTGCCAATGAACTCAATGCGGTTCATCAACGGTGAAAGATGTGGTATGTAACGGTTGAGAATGAGTCCCGAAAGGAATGCTCCGAAGATGCCGTCAAACCCCACTCCTTCGGTAACAGCAGCACTCATGAAGAGTATCGACATGATGAAGATGAACTGCATCACGGCATCGCTATATCGGCGAAGGAACCATCGAGTAAGGCGAGGGATTATGATGGTGAGCAAGGTGCATACCAATACGATTTTCACTATAAACCATGTCCAGAACATTATGCCGCCGCTACCATTGTGTGCAGATGCCACAGCCGACATCACCACGATGGCAAGGAACAGCGCAATCATTGTTGAGCCCACGCTGAGTGTCACACTTGGCTTGCGTTGAAGTCCGTAGCGACTCACGATAGGATAAGCAATGAGAGTGTTAGAAGCCATGATGCACCCTAGCGTAAGTGCTGCAATGGGCGCATATCCAAGCAGAGAAGTGCCCATGAAATAGGTAAGTGCAAAAGGCACAGCAAACGTTAGCAGTCCGAAAGTGATGAAATCCTTTCGCCGTTTCTTCACTCCCTCGAAGTCCATCTCAAGCGCAGCGAGGAACATAATGTAGTAAAGTCCCACCTTACCGAACAACTCGAAAGAGTCGTCGCGCACCAAAATGTCCAGTCCGTACTGCCCAAGAAGTACGCCGGCGAGCACCATTCCGATGATATGTGGAATCCTCAGTTTTCCCATAATGATAGGAGCAAAAAGGATAATCAGCAACACCACAAAGAATATCAGAGTGGGGTCGGTGATTGGGAAATACTGACTAAGGTTGAACATTTTGCTTCTTATTTTGCTTACAAAATTACAAAAAATAACCGAAACGTGCATATAATACGACGAAAAGTTGTAATTTTGCACCGATTTTAAACATTTATAGAGATGAAAGTGGCAATTGTAGGCGCCAGTGGCGCCGTAGGACAAGAGTTTTTGCGTATCCTCGACGAGCGCAATTTCCCCATCGACGAGTTAGTGTTGTTCGGTTCCCAGCGTTCGGCAGGCATCAAGTACACCTTCCGTGGTAAGGAGATTGAGGTGAAACTGCTGCAACATAACGATGATTTCCGCGACATCGACATCGCGTTTACGTCGGCAGGTGCTGGTACAAGCAAGGAATTTGCAGAGGATATCACGAAATATGGCGCTGTCATGATTGACAATTCTAGTGCGTTCCGCATGGATGAGGATGTGCCATTGGTGGTTCCCGAGTGTAATGCAGAGGATGCTTTGAAGCGTCCGCGCGGTATTATCGCCAATCCTAACTGCACCACTATAATGATGGTTGTTTGTTTGCAACCGCTTGAGAACATTTCTCACATCAAGCGTATCCACGTTGCTTCTTACCAGAGTGCTTCTGGAGCAGGTGCTGCAGCGATGGCAGAACTGCAGCAGCAGTATAAGGAGATGGTTGAGGAAGGTGAGGTAAAGACCATTAAGAAGTTTGCTCACCAATTGGCATATAATGTAATTCCTCAGATAGATGTGTTCCAGCCGAACGGCTACACCAAGGAGGAGATGAAGATGTTCAACGAGACTCAGAAAATAATGCACACCGATGCACGTTGCTCGGCAATGTGCGTCAGGGTTAGTTCGCTGCGCTCTCATTCTGAGAGTGTGTGGATAGAAACCGAGAAACCTATATCTGTTGAAGAGGCACAGAAGGCATTTGCCGCCGCACCAGGTGTGACATTAAAGGACGACCCGTCAAATCTCGTCTATCCGATGCCGCTTGAGACAGCTGGACATGATGATGTCTTTGTAGGCAGAGTGCGTAAAGACCTCGCCGATGACTGTGGTCTTACCTTCTGGCTTTCAGGCGACCAGATTCGCAAGGGCGCTGCTCTGAATGCTGTGCAGATTGCAGAATATCTTGTGAAAGTGGGTGATGTGAAGTAGATTTTACTGCTGCGATGGCATCGCAGCATACTGGACAATAAGAAAGATGGGCAGTTTTGGAAAACCAAAATCGCCCATCTTCCTTTTTAGTTATATTCATCTCGCTTGCAAAAGGGCATCAATCGTATTATGAAAAGCCATCTTTTACCTTGCGAAAAGCCATCTTTCATCGTGCAAAACGGCATCTTTCATCATGCGAAAAGCCATCCTTCACAATCTCGTTGATGGTGAAACGGATTATTCCTCAAGGCAAGCGTCAAGTTCACGGGTGAGTGCTTCCTTGTCAAGATGCTGTCCGATGAACACCAACTTTATCATTCTGTCGCCGTAGGTGTCGTCCCAATCACGCAGCATATCGGGGTTCTGCTTCATTAGTTGCATCAGCTCCTCCTCGCTGGCGGTGGCATACCACAGTCCGCTTTCGCGAATTGTCTTTTGTACTCCAGCCTGCTCGAAAAGGAAAGACATGTCGCGCTGGTGAGCAAAGTAGCACACTCCCTTAGTGCGAATCACGTTGTTAGGCCACTTTCTTGCCACAAACTGGTCGAAGTTGTTTATGTTGAACGGTTGTCGGCGGTAGTAAACGAAGGTTCCAATGCCATACTCTTCAGCCTCGCCTTCATCGTGGTGGTGATGGTGGTGATGATGATGCTCGTGTTCATCGTCTTCGTCATCATGGTGGTGGTGATGCTCATGCTCATCGTGGTCGTCATCATCGTCATCTTCATGGTGATGGTGTTCATGATGATGCTTTGCCTCGTGCTCTTCCTCCTCAGTCACTGGGCGTTCCAGTTCCTCCACCCATCGTGCTGATGTGATAACACGCTCGAAGTCGAACATATGGGTGTCAAGGAGTGCCTCCAAATCCACATCAGCATAGTCGCATTCAATAATCTGCGCCTTCGATTGCAGAGTGCGGATGATGGCTTTAACACGCTCCAGTTCTTCGGGTTTCACTTCTGAAGCCTTGTTCAGCAAAATGATGTTGCAGAACTCTATCTGCTGAATAATAAGGTTTTCTATGTCTTCTTCTTCAATGTTTGGTCGTGTAAGTTGGTCTCCGCAGTTGAACTCGCTCTGCATGCGGAGTGCGTCAACAACGGTTACGATGCAGTCAAGGCGTGGGATGCCGTGCTCGATGAACTCCGGTCCCATCTGCGGAATTGAGCAGATGGTCTGTGCGATAGGTTCCGGCTCGCAGATACCGCTTGCCTCTATCACGATATAATCAAACTTTTCTGTCTTTATTATATCGTTGAGCTGAGCCACGAGGTCCATTTTCAGCGTGCAGCATATACATCCGTTCTGCAGCGCCACAAGACTGTCGTCGCCCTGAGTCACCACTCCGCCTTTTTGAATGAGATCTGCGTCGATGTTCACTTCGCCGATGTCGTTAACTATTACGGCGAATTTGATGTTGCGTTTGTTAGCCAGAATACGGTTTACCAATGTTGTCTTTCCGCTGCCAAGATAACCAGTCAGCAGCAAAACAGGTGTCTGTTTCATTTCTTTTGTATTTATTGTTCTTAATAACTCCTAACTCTTCTTACTGCGTAAGGAATGCAGAATACTTGTTGCAAATCTTCGGTGAGTAAGCGCTGAAGATGTTGTTTGCGAACAGGATGTCTGTAATCTTGTTTTCACGTACATAGTTTACCATGTTCTTTGTGAAGTAACGGTTGTCTATTACATGAATTTCCTCGAACGAGAAGAATAGATAACCAGGTATCGCATTGCCGAAACTGTCCTTTAGAATGATAACCCTTCTACCATTTTTAGTCGATGTTCGCACCTGTGTTATTTTGCTGTCGCCACCCATGAAAGTGCAATATGCACCGCCGCTACCGTCCTTGTATTTCACGAAGAAGTTGCTCTGGTAAGGCTTTCCCATACCAGTCACTTGGTAGTCTTTGTTAATGGTGTAGTTGGTGTAGGTCGTGGTGTATTCCACTCCTTGCGGAACATAATATACGAAGTCCTCTGGCGACTGCTTCACGGCAATGTCCTTAGAGTAGCTGTACATAGTTCCCACGAAGCCATGAACCACCTCGCGCTTGTAGCTTGACAAGTCGCGGAAAGGCACTCCGGCCACTTCAGCGAACTTCTTTGCGGCATAATAGGCGCCGAGAGGTGACCAATGGTGGTCTGTTCTAAGATAAATGTCCTCTGCAGCATGCTCTCCCAGAGTCTGATGTATGTTCACCGCCTTCACGCCTGGTGCCAGGTGGCTCATAATATTATTTATTGTCAGAGACTGAGGCTTGCTTGCTTTCTTCATCTTTTCAGGACAATAATACTCTATAGCGGTAGGAATCACCATACAGTAAACATTTACCTCGCTGCCGAACTTCTCCTTATACTTGTTGGCAGCTTGTGCATATGCCGTGCCGCCTTCAGCCCCTCCGCCGTATGCCATCAAAGCTCTGGCATTGGGAGCGTTGCCCACCACGATGATGCCTGAGTGCGCTATCTTTGCGTTCTCGTCAGCTGTCACCTTGTTCTGGTATTCGTAGTTCGGGTCGTCTGTGCTCTTCTCAGCCTTCGTCTCCTCCTTTTCCTCACCCTCCTGCGGTGTCGGTTCGGCGGCATGGAACGTCACCGCATCGTCTCCTTCGACGTTAAGTTTCAACTTCTTGCTGAACTCCATGCTCAGCGACATGAAATTGTCACGATATGGTTCGCTGTCGCTGAACCACGTTGACACCTCTTCTGTGAATTTGCCACTTGCCAGTTTGTCCCACGAAAACTCCGGGAATGTGGCGAGGTCGCGCTTTTCCAGTTCCGAGAATGTGCTTCGCGGAAAAGTGAGGAACACTACTGTCAGCACGGCAAAAACGCCAGCCAAGAGTCCTAAGTATATGTAATTGCGTCTCATTGTTCAAGATATTTTAAGTACATTTCCCATGTTGCGCTGTTCGAAGCATGCCCCATGTTGTTCGCAAACAGTATGTCGGTTATTTTGTTTCCTTTCACATAGTCAATCATGTTGCGGTTGAAGTAGCGGCAGTCGATGACGTGTATCTCCTCGAAAGAGTAGAACAGATAGCCTGGAAGGGCGTTCCCGAAACTGTCTTTCAGTATCATCAGCCGTCGGTGATTGCGTGTAGAGGTCTCCACTTTCACAATTTTCGCATCGCCACCCATGAACGTGCTATATGCCGCTGCACTGCCATCCTTATACTTCATGAAGAAATCGTGAACCATAGGTTCCGTTTCTCCAATGATGTTCTTGCGTGCACCGTCGAGCGTGTAGTTAATATATGTTGTGGTGAAGCGTACGCCTCGCGGAACGTAATACACGAAGTCTTCGGGGAAACGGCGAATGGCGTTGTCCTTAGAGAACTTCGGCATTGTTCCCACAAAGTCGTGAACGACATAGGCATCGTAGTTGTTGAGTTTCTTGAACGGCACTTTTGCCACTCTCGCAAATTTCTCTGCGGCGTAATAGGCGCCAAGAGGCAGCCAATGGTGGTCGGTGCGTGAGTAGATGCGTTCATCCGAGTGCTCGCTCAGAGTGGGGTAAATGTCCACCGCTTTCACACCTTCGAGGCAGTCGAACATGTGCATCATCACGGGCAGTTGTTCCCTGCTCCATTCGTAAGCAGTAGGAGGACAATAGAACTCCACCGCCAGCGGTATGGGCATCAGATAGACATTGACGTTGCGTCCGAATGTCTTCTTGTATGTGTTAGCCGTCTGTGCGTAAGCCTCTCCATTGTCCGGGCATCCTCCGTAGCAACTCATGTAGCGCATTTCCGAGCCCTTGCCCAGTATCATAATGCCGTTGGTGCGTCTTACAGGCATTTCCGTCTCGTGCCAGTCGTCGTCATCGTAGTAGTAACCCTGCGCATGAGACGTGGCGGGAAGTATGGTCATAGCCGTTACGGTCAGCGCCGTCATTATTCTTCTTGTTACTTTCATTATTATCCTTTAATACATTCTTAGAAGCGGGTGTATAGGAATGCGTTGTTCGTCGCACCCACAAGGAGCGCCACACTAAGCACAAGCACCGCCAGCGACAGTACCGTGCGACCTACGAGTATTGCCCCATTGAGCATTATGCTGTGGTTCTTGAGTATCCTTTCGGTGGTGTCTGCTATTAACTTGCGCACCGGCATGCAGAGTACAAGGGCAAAGAGGAACAGCCAGAACTTGTCCATTACCGCTGCCTGTGATGCGAAGTCGGTGAATGTCTCGCCAAGTCCGAAGAACGAATGGAAGAACACGGTCATCTGCGAGAAGTCCTCGAAGTAGAATATTCCCCATCCGATGACCACAAGAATGAGGCTGTACAGGTGTAGCAGGGGAGTGAACATGCGGTTCTTCAGGCGAAGAATTGTGTATTTCTCCACCGCTACGATGAAGCCGAAATACACACCCCAGATGATGAAGTTCCAGCTTGCGCCGTGCCACATTCCCGTAAGGAACCACACCACAAAGATGTTCCAGGCCTGATGGCGACGGTTTCCGCCAAGCGGAATATATACATAGTCGCGGAAGAAACTTCCCAACGACATGTGCCAGCGGCGCCAGAAGTCGGTGATACTGTTGCAACAATAGGGATGGTTGAAGTTCTCTTTGAAGTGGAAACCGAGACAACGGCCGATGCCGATAGCCATATCGCTGTATCCCGAGAAGTCGAAGTATATCTGCAAGGTGAATGCAAGTATTCCCACCCATGCGCCTGTTGTAGAGAGGTTTCCTATGCCTCCAACGAGGAACTGGTCTGCAACCTCAGATAGTTGGTTGGCTATGATTACCTTCTTTCCAAGTCCTACGAGGAAGCGGAACGCGCCGTCGGCAACATCGTTGGCGGTGACGTGTCGGTCGGTAATTTCTGTTGCCACCGTGTCATAACGCACAATAGGACCTGCAATGAGCTGCGGGAACATCGAGATGTAAAGCAGCAAGTCGGCGTATCGCTTCTGTGCGGGTGACTCGCGGCGATAAACATCGATGAGATATGATATCGACTGGAAAGTGTAGAAACTGATTCCGATGGGCAATGCCAATGTGGGCAATGCCACGCTGATGCCGAGGTCGGCGAGGATTGAACCAAAGAAGCCCAAATACTTGAACACTCCCAGTATCAGGATGTTGCAGATGAGTCCGATGACAAGTGCCATCTTGCGGTGTCGGTCGGAGCGGTCGATGATGCGGCCGGCGATGAAGTTCACCAGCACACTGAACAGCATGAGGAACACGTAGATGGGTTCGCCCCATGCGTAGAACAACAGTGAGAACAACACCAGCACCCAGTTCTTGGTGCGGTTGTATGGGGTGTCGGGCGATGTCTGCATCTTCTTGTCTATCAGCGATGCCAGAATATACAGCAGCGCAAACGAAGGGATGAACGCGAAGATGAAGAACAGGTCTGAAAATACCATTTATTTTTCTTGTTTGTTTATCTTATTTGTAATAATGAGGCAATCTGGTTGGCTATCAAGCGTCCGTTGCGGCACGCTCCTTCGGCATTGGTGTGGGTGCCGTCAGAGGTGAACCGCTTGGCACGCAATTCCTGTGTGCGGTTAACACACCCCAGATGGTCTTGGCGTATGACGCTGATGCTCATCTGGCGACCGCACTCCTCGATGATGTCTCCTGCCTGATGGATGTACTCAAGTTTCGTGGCGGTGCATTGCAGCGGCGTGAGCAATACTATCTGTGCGTCGGGGAACGACTCCATGAGCAGTTCGCAGCCATAGCGCACCGACATGGCAAGCGACTTCACTTTGCTCACCTCCTTGCCCGTTATGGGCTTGTCTGCCCATAGAAATGCCTCTTCGCCAGTTTCGCTGAACACAAACGGGCGTTTGTTCTGAAACCATGCGTCGTTTGTCCCGGCAGCGATGATGATGAGGTTGGGCGTCGTCTGACTGCCGTTCTTCACCGCTTGGCGTAGGCGCATTATCTGATTATAAATAACGTTGTCGTCACCAAGCACGGCAATGTTCTCCTCTGTGTTCAGCCTTGTGCGTGATGTGTTTGTCCATGTGGCTCCGCTGCGCGCGTAACTCTTGCACGAAGCGGGCTGGAAAAAGTCCTTGAACCACTTGTTCCAGCCTTTCTCGTTGTCGCAGTCGTCGCCTCCTATCCATGTGTTCGAGTCGCCCAGAATAACGACATTTATATTCTTGTGCTCCTGGGTCTGAGCCATTGCACCGCAAAGAGCCACGAGGCACAGCGCAATGACCGCCAATGTCTTCTTCATTATCCTTTCTTTCTCAGATTGCTGTCGGTTGTCTTGTCACTTTCCTCCTTGATGGTGTAAGAGCCAAATTCGCTCTTCTCCAGCACCAAGTAGGCTTCATAGTCGGTCTGTCTGCCGTCGATGGTGACGCGCTTCAGATAGTCGCAACGGATGCTCTTGTCGTCCAGTTTTGTCACTTTGGGGTAGATGCTCAACTGTTCGTAGTCGGCGAACTTCTTTCTTTGGTCGCCAATCGACTTCAGTGCCTTTTCCTTGCTCATCGGCGAACCGAATATCTTCACCTGGTCGCTGTAGAAGATGTCCAGATTTTCAAAGTCTTCCTTGTTCATGTTGTTGTCCAACTCGCTCAAGAAGTCCTGCATCTTGCCAGCCACAACGCCATCCTGCTTTCTTGCCTTGGGCTTGCCGCCGCCCAGTCCGAGGTATTGCTTAGCCTCGTCGGTGAGCAAGTTCAGCATGTCCTTGTATGCAATGGCGCAGTAGGGGAAACTGCCGTTCTCCTCATAATAGTGCGGTTCAACGATGGTATAGTCGCTATAGTCGAAGCGGACGCTGTCCTGCATGAACAGAGGTGCCTTGGGCATGGGAATGCCGTTGCCGTAAAGGTCGGCTCCCTCGGCACCATATTTCGCTATGAGAGCCTTGTCGATGAGTTCCTTCACAGCATTCTTCGACGTGAACATCTCCCAACCCAGCGCGCTGCCGTCAATCTTGCTGAACGTGCAGTCCTTGATTGAGGCGTTTGAGGTGGCATTGCCCACATGGAATCCTGACCATTGATAGGTGTACGAAACGATATACTTGCCGTCGTACTCCTTAACTATCTTAATGTCATCGTACCACTCGAAACTTTCCTCGTCACCCTTCGCGTTTTTGTCTTCGCTCATTTCGGCGACGTATTTCTTTATGTCTTCCGTAGAGTTTCCTTCCTCGAACTCCTTCGCATATTGCTCAAACAGAGCGTTACCGTCGGTTAAATCGCCTGTATATCCGCTGCCAACAGAGTATCCGGCAATCCATCTTGTCACCGCCTGTGCCACAACGCTGTTGCCCACAGGATAGTCGGCCTTCACAATGACACCAGAACTGTAGCCGTTAGACTCGCCACATTTCTTCACAATAGACAACTGCTTCGTTTCAAAAGCCTTGTCTGTGCCGTCGGCATCAGCGTTTGCTTCTGCGTTCTCTGAACTGAAGAGTCCGGACACCTTAGTCTTCAACTCCGTGCAACTTATGCAAGAGCAACCCAGCGAAAGTGCTAATGCATAAACAAACAATCCCTTTCTCATAAGTCAAAATCATTGGTGTTGTTACAATTTGCAAAGGTACTAATTTATTCCGACACCACAAAACTTGCCCCCGCCTTTAACCTTTTGTAGCACTAAAAACGCTCACTTTCTCTCCCGCTTGTGACCATTCAAATGTCAACAGTATATAAGTGAGGTTGTCAGGAGGCACATCTGAGGTTGTCAGATATATACAAGTGAGATGCTCAGATGTATACAAGTGAGGTTGTCAGGAGGCACAAGTGATGAGACAAAGTTAATAACATAGTCTTGCCACTAGATACTTCTTGCACAATCGTTTGTTATAGGACAAATAACTACCGCAATCATTAGGTAGGAAGAGAAACCGCGAACTGTCGCTAAAATTCATATAATTCATGTCCTTCTCCATTAGAATACTTTCTGATAAATGTTATTTTACTCGATTTTGTAAAGAATTAGTAATAAATCAAACGATTTCTTCTTAATTTGTGCAAAAATAATAATAAATATTCGTGGAATTAAGAATTTTTAGTAACTTTGCATCGATAATGCGCATAAGTGCGTGTTTGTTAAGTAAGGTGTGTTGAAAGTCAACTATTTCCTATAAGCTTATATGATAAGAATTATGATGATGGATAATTATTCAGAAAACAAGACCAACCAAGCAATATTTGGGGTGACAAAATCAATAAGCCAGTTCTTATTTAAACTGACAGCGATACCCTTGAGCGTAATCCTTATGCTCATGCTGTCGCCTGTTGTTTGTACTTCTGCCTTTGCTCAAGGCGAGGAACAGCAGGAGGATACGCATGCCCATGCCTCAAGTTTCAAGTGGAAAGGAATCAATAAGGATGATGTGATTGGTAATAGCCAATATGATCCCCTGCCTGGTACTTTTACCAATCCTATAGATAATTATCCTTTTGAAAGAGGTAAAACCATCTTTCTGTATAACGTTGGTACAGGAAGATTTATCATCGAGGGTGGTAACTATGGAATGGAGGGTAGGCTATTTCATGAAACTTTTGGACGCCCTTTATATTTATTCTCAGATGGATACATATTAAGTGGTGTTAGAGAAAATACGAATAAAATTATATTCGGCTGTAACGTCCCAGGACCGTTCCATGATAAAGGATGGGGTCTTTGGGATCAATACAGCTTCACAATTATGATGGATGCTGATAAATCCAAACGTACGAAAGGATGGTTGTTTGAACGAGTGGAAACTGATCCCAACGCAGACACATATACTTACTACATGTATGAAGATAGATACGGAAAACAATATTATCTCGGTGCTGCATACGGAGAATGTCATGCTTCTGCTTGGAAAGGCGATGGAAAACTTGTACATATGGATGATGACCGCGCAACATGGACAAGCTATGACCCGCGTGGCAAACAAGATAAGTATGAGGTAAATGGCGACATGGTTACCTTGGATGAGCTTTACCAATGGCGTTTAGTGGACGAGGATGAATTCAGAAGAATGCTTAAATATGAGGATATCGGACTTAATCCCAGTGTTTCCATATTTATTACCGACCGTGATTTCACGCGTAATTCACAGGTCTTCAATAACTCATGGTTGGTAGAAGAAAAAGCTAGCGCTGATTATTCTGTAAAGCATCGTTTAGGATATACTTATGGTTCATCAGATAATAGTAATGGTAAAACAAAACAAAAACTGTACAATAACAATGAAGCATGGAACAAACCTATAAGACTGAAACATGTCTTTGATGGTGAGCATCTGTCTGACGGCACCGAAAAGGCTCGATATGGATGGAAGAATGCCAAATTTGGTTTTCTTACCTTCGAGGGTGTAGGACGCACATATACTGAGGTGGAAGTGCCTGAACCAGGATGGTATCTTGTTCAATGTTACGGATTCGTGCAAAGTGAAGTGGGGCATAATGCTTATATCTTTGCCAGAGTAAAGGGTAGTAACGAGACATCCTCGACTGGAGGTGAGGCGAAAACCAACCTCAAAACGGTGGATGCAGGAACATACATTGACAAGAATAAAAAAGACAGTTGTCTTAATGTGGGCAAGGAACTTACATATAACGGTGAGAACTATAAGAACACCGTTTGGATATGTGTGACGGAAGACCAGTTTTATTCAGGCGTTAAAACGTTGCAGATAGGTGTTGGCAAGGACGAGGCAACACAAAGTACAGTTACAAGTAATGGTGGAAATAACTACTATTACGATACCGATTGGGTATGTGTTGACGACTTCCGTATGTCGTATCTTGGACTTCGCCCCGCATTCTTCTACGAAGATGAGGAGAGTCTTGACTACCTGAAACCAAGTGAAAACAAACAGTATCTTGGAGCTTCACCCACAGGACAGTATGGTGGCGCGATATGTATTGAGCGTTCGTTGAAGACCGACCAGTGGAACTCATTCTCTTTCCCAATGCCGCTTACAGGAGAGCAGATTCGCAATGCATTTGGTGAAGATGCAAAGCTGGCTAAGATTCATAGCGTAGGAAAGATGTCGCAGAATCCGGATGTCCTTGACTTCCAGTTAGTGTCTCTGCGTACAACTGACGATGTGGTGAAACCAGGGAACTTCTATCTCTTGAAACCTACAAAGTCGCCAGCATTTGGAGTTGACCCGAAAGGAAATGAGAAAGAATACTACGAGCTGGGACGCAAATTCTTCTCAATAAATGATGAGCCTGATACTTATACACATGACCGCTTGGTAGTCGCAACGAAGATGTTGGACACTCTTAAAATAGCGTCACTCGACGGAAAACATGACGGAAAAGCTGGAGTTAACTATGTACAGACTCCTGGATATGCTAACTTCCGTGTTAGTGGCGGAATTTGCACTAATCCTGAAATGGCGGAGGGAATATATGCTCCTAAGGGTTCGTATGTGGTGAGCAAAAACACTATCGTGCATTTGAACAAGGACACCCCCCTTAAAGGCTTCCGTGGTTGGATAAACCTTTCTGAGGCTGTTGACTCCGATTCGAAGGAATACAACGTGTTTGGTATGTTCGAGGAAGAGCCAGGAGGTGGAAGCACCTCAGGTCTGCCAAGAATAGTGCTGTTTGGTGAGGACGAGGCCGTTTACGACATTAGCGGACGCAAGGTGGGAACACTGGGCGACCAGCTGAAGAAGGGGCTGTATATTGTAAAAGGAAAGAAATATTTGGTGAAATAGTATCTACGTCATGAAGAAAAAAGAATATCTGCAACCGCAAGTGCAACTTCTCGTTGGTGGACTTCACACAACGCTAATGGTAACTAGTTATGCCATCGGTAGTGAGGGGGGGGATCCTAGCGACCATTTTAAGATAGAGGATGATTGGACAGAACCAGGCGGAACTGGAGACGATGAAGGTGATTTCATAGACGTCGACTAAGCAGGTTGCTGTAGGATATCCCGTATCAAAGGGATAAAGAAAACGCCCAAGGTCAGTTGACTTTGGGCGCTTTTATGTTTTAAAAGTTTACGCTTGGTGTGTAGGCGTTTCCTTTAGAACTTATAGTCGAAGCCAATGCCGAGAACGCCGTTGGTGCGTGAGAATACATCGGTACCCGCCATTGTGGTGTTGCAATAACCAGGGTTGCCTGCTGGCACTTCCTTCTTATAATCGCTGTACATCGTCCAGAAATAACCTACGTTGAGGCGCAGATGCTCGTTGATGTTGGCAGCGCCGCCGAGACCGACAGAATAACTGTCGCATGCGAATGAGGTGTGTGTCTGGTAGTCGTCGCTAAGTCCGTAGTCGGTGCGTTGTGCTCCTGCGCTCACGGTGAATATCTTGTTGATGTCGTATTCCGCTCCGATGAGGAACTCGTGAGTGCCGCGTTCCAGAGTCTTCTGACGGTCGTTAGCCATCTTTGCATTCTTGTCGTCAAAGAAATGATATTCTGCTGTTGCGCGGAACTTGTCGGTGAAGTCGTAACCGACGGCAACCATCAGCATTGAAGGCATGTCGTAGCGTGTGCGTGCTCCGTCTTGGTAAGCGCTGAGCATCGGAGCCAACGCACTCATGTCAACATTTGGCACAGCCACGTTGGCACTTAGTTCGTTAGTCTTGTTCTTGGTGTTTATCTTTGTGCGGAACTCATACTTGGCAGCCACCGTCAGACGGTCCATGTGGAAGTCAAGGCCGATGATAGGGCTGAATCCCCATGCTGTCTGGTCACAGTCGAGTTGTACGTTAAGCAGTTCCGTGCCTACTTGGTTCACGTTTGTGATGATGTGGCCGCGATAATACCCGTCGTAGTAAACCGCGCGAAGTCCCACGGATGCAGCGAGATAGTCGGTAATCTTGTGTGTCACGCTGACCTGACCGCCATATACGTATTGCTTTCCTTTCATCTTGGCGTCTATGGTGTATTTGTCCGGGGTCATGGTGCCGCCTGAATAGCTGTATAGCAAAGCCATGAGCGGGGCTGTGAACATAGGCACTCCCTCATCGTATTTAACGAATCCTCCGCTGCCTACGATGCCGAGCATAGCCGATACAGCCCATTTGCCTTTCTTGTAAGCCGCGAAAATGCCTGGCACGAAAGGTGCCGAAGCCTTTCCCTTGTATTTATGTGTGTGGTTCTCGTCGATGAACATCGGGAATGTGGTTGTGATGTCGCGGTTCTGGTGAGGAATCTGCCAGTTAAACGAGAACTGCCATCCCTCTCGTGTCCATACCATTCCGGCAGGGTTGCTGTAGGCACCGTCAATCTCGAAGGTTGTTCCTCGTGCCATCATACGGTCGAAAGCGATGTGGTAGTTGGTGTTGGTCATCAGTCCTCCTGCCGTTGCAGGTACTATCATTACTGCCATTAAGACACAGATAAAAATAAGTTTACGTTTCATATAATTCGCCTTTTGTTCTTAAATTGATGCAAAAATACGAATAATTGAACACTTATCCAAATGTTTGACAATATATTTGTAAACAGGTGGGAAATAATGCAACAGACAGCCAGGCCAACACATGTTTTCTACATGGAGTATGAAACATGCTAATCTATTTCTTCCAACGCGCCTGTTTCTGAGTCGATAATGAATCCGCGAACAACGATGTCCGTTGGCACAAGCGGGTGGGTCTTGATTGTTTCTACGGTCTTGCGGACTGATTCGGGCGTGTCTTTGAATCCCTCCAGCCAGTGGTGCAGGTTGATGCCACATTTCTGGATGGTGTCGAGAGTCTCGTCTTTTATGCCGCGCGCAATCATTTCGTGATGGAAGTGGTCAAAGCTCATGTGGCACGCTCCACAATGCGTGTGTGCTACGACCATGATTTCCTCCACGCCCAGTTCGTAGATGGCAACAATCAGGCTACGCATGGCCGAGTCGAATGCGGAAATGACAAGTCCCCCAGCATTCTTGATAATCTTGGCGTCGCCGTTCTTCAGACCGAGAGCGGCGGGCAGCAGCTCTGTCAGTCGGGTGTCCATGCACGAAAGCACAGCCAGCTTCTTGTCTGGATACTTGTCTGTGATGTACTTCTCGTAGCTTTTTTGTTCTACGAATGTCTTGTTGTAGTCAATAATCTGGTCAATCATATTGTGCTTTTTTCAGTTGGATTGGTTTTGAGAAACCGAGTTTGCGTGTGGATGTTCGAGTGGTGCGGGGTGGTGTGGATTACTGATGCAAAGATACAAAAGAAATATCAATTCGCCAAATATCAGGCATTCATAACTCACAAAAATATGCTATTATTCCACATGCAATACGTTTAAATGTATGCAAAGATGGGACATAAGAGTGTGTCAGAGATGCTTGGTGGGGCGTCGGTTAGGCATTGTTCGCTATGTCGGATATATACTGCAGGTGTGCAGAAAGGTATATCAAACGCCGTGTGAGATGGCAGGAAACGCGGGGCGGTTCAAAAGTGAGCGCTGTCTGCAGCGAGTGTAGTCTGCGCGACAAAATGTCAGTGCCTGTGTCAGTCGCTTTTCCCTTTGACGTTTTGGCACACTGTTTGTTTTCTTGGTTAGCGGATTGCGATAGTGCAAGTCCATTACATTAAAGAAATAACAAATAAAAAACAAATAAGATTATGGGAAAGATTATTGGAATTGACTTAGGAACTACAAACAGCTGCGTTGCCGTTTTCGAGGGCAACGAGCCGGTAGTAATCGCTAACAGCGAGGGAAAGCGCACCACACCATCTGTGGTTGGTTTCGTACAGGGCGGCGAGCGCAAGATTGGTGACCCAGCAAAGCGTCAGGCTATCACCAACCCGAAGAACACCGTTTACTCTATCAAGCGCTTCATGGGTGAGAACTGGCAGCAGACAGAGAAGGAAATCTCTCGCGTGCCTTATACAGTAGTGAATGAGAACGGTTATCCTCGTGTTGACATCGAGGGACGTAAATACACTCCGCAGGAAATCTCGGCCATGATACTTCAGAAGATGAAGAAGACAGCTGAGGACTATCTGGGACAGGAGGTGACCGACGCCGTGATCACCGTGCCGGCATACTTCTCCGACTCTCAGCGTCAGGCTACAAAGGAGGCAGGACAGATTGCAGGACTCAACGTGCGCCGTATCGTGAACGAGCCTACAGCCGCTGCGCTGGCTTATGGTGTTGACAAGACCAACAAGGACATGAAGATTGCGGTGTTCGACCTTGGTGGCGGTACATTCGATATCTCTATTCTTGACTTCGGCGGCGGTGTGTTCGAGGTGCTCTCTACCAATGGCGACACTCACCTCGGTGGTGACGATTTCGACCAGGTAATCATCGACTGGCTGGTACAGGAGTTCAAGAACGACGAGGGTGCTGACCTCAAGAGCGACCCAATGGCAATGCAGCGACTGAAAGAGGCTGCAGAGAAGGCTAAAATTGAACTGTCTTCTTCTACTAGCACCGAGATAAACCTGCCTTACATTATGCCTGTAGGCGGTGTTCCAAAGCACTTGGTGAAGACTCTTACCCGTGCTAAGTTCGAGCAGCTGGCACACTCGCTCATCCAGGCTTGTTTGGAGCCTTGCCAGAAGGCAATGAAGGACGCAGGCCTCTCTACATCAGATATCAATGAGGTGATTCTCGTGGGCGGTTCAAGCCGTATCCCTGCAGTTCAGACACTCGTGAAGAACTACTTCGGCAAGGAGCCTTCAAAGGGTGTTAACCCCGACGAGGTGGTGGCTGTGGGTGCTGCAATCCAGGGTGCCATCCTCAATCAGGAGACAGGTCAGGACATCGTGCTCCTCGACGTTACTCCGCTTACATTGGGTATTGAGACTCTCGGCGGCGTGATGACAAAGCTCATCGAGGCAAACACCACCATTCCTTGCAAGAAAACCGAGACATTCTCTACAGCCGTTGACAACCAGACAGCCGTGACAATACACGTGCTGCAGGGCGAGCGCCCAATGGCTTCACAGAACAAGAGCATCGGACAATTCAACCTCGACGGTATCGCACCGGCTCGCCGTGGTGTTCCACAGATTGAGGTAAGCTTCGACATCGATGCTAACGGTATCCTCAACGTATCTGCAAAGGACAAGGCAACAGGCAAGGAGCAGAAGATCCGCATCGAGGCAAGCAGCGGCCTGAGCCAGGAGGAGATAGACCGCATGAAGGCAGAGGCAGAGGCTAATGCTGAGGCTGACAAGAAGGAGCGCGAGAAGATTGACAAGATGAATCAGGCAGACTCTATGATTTTCACCACCGAGAATTTCCTCAACGAGAATGGTGACAAGCTCGGCGACGAGAAGGCTAACGTAGAGGCAGCAGTTCAGAAACTGAAGGACGCTCACAAGAGCGGCGACGTGGCAGCTATCGACACCGCCATGAACGAACTGAACCAGGTTATGCAGGCAGCCAGCGCCAAAATGTACAGCCAGGCAGGCGGTGCACAGCCAGGTACTGGTGCCGGATTCCAGGGTGGCCAGCAGGCAGGTGGTCAGCAGTCACAAGGCGGTAACTCAGACGACACCATCCAAGACGCCGACTTCGAGGAGGTGAAGTAATTTGCGATAAGCAACGAAATATCAATAAGTTAAAATTAGCGCACAACCTATTGGCTGTGCGCTAATTTTGTCTATGCAGCGCTTAAAAACTGTCAATATTACAAGTTCTTAGCCTTATCTAAAACAAAAGTACGCGTTTTACCAAAATGAAATTGAAAAATATTTGGTAGAATAAATTAAAAATACTAAATTTGCAGCATGAACATATATAGTAATGAATATACTAAGAAAAAAGTTCGACTGCAAGCTATTGCAGAATTATCATCTGGCATATATCTAAAAGGTTCGCCAGCGGGTAAAATTGCCTATTTGCAGGTCAAGGACCTTTTGATGTCTTCTCCTGAAACAACTGCCACTCGCATCGAATACACTCCCAAACTGGACAATTATATGCTAAAGAAAGGGGATTTGCTATTCGCTGGCAAAGGTACAACCTATTTATGTAAAGTGTTCGACCTAAACATTCCTGCAGTCCCTTCTACCACCTTATATTCTATAAGGCTTCGCTCGAACTTAATCAGTCCAGAATACCTGTGTTGGTACCTAAATCACCCCAGTGTAGTAGCTGCTGTCAAGACCGTGCAAGCAGGAACGGGGACACCGCTCATACACAAACCTACATTAGAAAATTTGGAGATTATCATTCCCGATCATGAGACACAGCAGCGAATAGTAGAACTTTCTTTTTTGCAGAAGCGGGAAAAAGAGATTTTAGAAGCAATTGCCGAAAAGCGAATGCAAGTCACAAACCAGATACTTATTAACGAATTAAAAAATAACAGATATGGAGATCAAGAAGATTACCCAAGATGACATTAACCGCACGGTGTGGAAAGCCTGTGATACTTTCCGTGGTGTGATAGATCCGAGTCAGTACAAGGATTACATCCTCACCATGCTTTTCTTGAAGTATGTAAGCGATGTGTACAAGTCCAAGTTGAGCGAATACCTTATTAAATATAATAGTGATAAAGAACGGGCAGAGCGAGCTATGCGACACGAACGTTTTGTAGTTCCCCAACGAAGTTCATTTGATTTCCTTTACGATAACAGAAATGCCACGAATATTGGCGAACTGATAGACGAGGCTTTAGCCGATCTTGAAGATGCCAACCGCGAGAAGATGAGCAGCGAAGACGGTAGCAGTATTTTCCGCAATATAAGCTTTAATAGTGCCAACTTGGGTGAGCCCAAAGAAAAGAATGCCCGTCTAAAGAATTTGTTACAAGATTTCCGCGATTTGGATTTGGATGAGTCGCATTTAGAGAACAACGACATCATTGGTGATGCCTACATGTATCTTGTTTCTACCTTTGCTGGAGAGGCAGGTAAGAAAGCTGGTGACTTCTTTACACCAGCAGAAGTCTCCACCCTACTCGCCAAACTCACTAAGAGTAAGCCTGGTGCTCGCATCTGTGATGTCACTTGTGGTTCTGGCTCTTTACTGATTAAGGCAGGCAAGGAAGTGGGAAACAACAACTTCTCGCTCTATGGCCAGGAAGTCAATGGTAGTACGTGGGCATTGGCAATGATGAACATGTTCCTGCATGGCTTTGACAATGCTGTCATCAGATGGGGCGATACGCTACGTAATCCCAAGTTAAAGGTCAATGACAAACTGATGAAGTTCGATACTGTTGTGGCCAATCCTCCTTTCAGCCTTGACAAGTGGGGAGCAGAGGAAGCAGCCAGCGACCCATACAACCGTTTCTGGCGAGGCATTCCACCTAAGAGCAAGGGTGACTGGGCTTTTATCAGTCACATGCTAGAAGTTGCCGACGATAACGAAGGTAAGGTTGGTGTCATTATTCCTCATGGTGTTCTCTTCCGTGGTGGCAGTGAAGGCAAGATTCGCCAGTATATCTTGGAGAATGAGCATATTCTGGAAGCAGTCATTGGCTTACCAGCCAACCTTTTCTATGGTACTGGCATTCCTGCAGCTATTGCCATTTTCCGTAAAGGTCGCAACTCAGATAACGTACTTTTCATTGATGCCAGTCGAGAGTATGAAAACGGTAAGAATCAGAACAAACTCCGTGAAAAGGATATTGAGCACATCGTCACGACTTATCAGAAGTTCGTCCGTGGTGAGTTTGCTCCAGGTGTAGCCGAAGACAAGTATGCCTTTGTCGCTACTCCTGATGACATACGTGAGAATGATTTCAACCTCAACATCCCCCGCTATGTTGATACCTACGAGGAAGAAGCCGAAATCGACATCCCTGCTGTGCAGAAAGAAATCGAGCAATTAGAAGAAGAATTGGTCGAGGTTCAAGCCAAGATGAAAGAGTATTTGAAACAGTTAGGTTATTAAGTTCAGTTTTCTAATAAAAAAAATATGTGCAATTTATTGGGCAATTTCTTATCCGATTACAATTGGAACATAGGGATAATCCATTCCCTTGCAGCCATTGGACTTTTTTGCATAGTTAATTGGTTGGGCAAACACTCTATTTCTATAGGATACATGCAAATATCTGTTTCTACAGAAGAAGAATCCTCACCTGCATTTAATTTTATCTTTAGGGTTATTTCTCCTATTGTGTATTTTATTTTCTTCATAGTAGTTGTGCAAAATCTTGGTTTTAAGGAGTATACCAAGAACGCTTATATGATTGTAATCTTCTACTGGGCTTTTCGAACAGTAATAAGAGGTTTGTGGGGGCGAATGGCGTTAACAAACAAAGTAGGTTATTTCACATGTGCTATCATATGTATTTGTATAACTTATTGGCTATATTTTACTGTCTCCAAAGTTGATAATATTCTTCCTGATCCAAAGTCCTTATTGAATGAAATGTGGATACTAATGATTCTGTTCATTTATAATGTTATAAATAGATTACAACCTTCAGACAATAATGCAATAAACAGAAAAGAGCACTACATCAAAAAAAAGTATCTAAAATATAAAAAAGAATACAATTATATTATTAAAAACATATGCCATAATCAGTTCTATGAAGCAACTACATATGCCATTATGATATATGAAAATTTTAATCGTCCCAAGTTCGTACGCTTTATCGAAAAGATATATTTTCATATAACAAAAAAGCCAATTACGTTAGGCATTATGCAGGTTCGAACGAAGAAATTAATAGATGATGAGACTTCTATTGTTATGGCTATTGATATTATCAAAAAAGCCACGTTAAAGCACAAACACAGAATAAAAGATTCGAGTGAGTATGAATATGACAATCCCCATATTGCTGTATATGAAATTGCTGGAACATATAATTGCAATAACGGTAAGTATCAAAGCGAAGTAAGTGATATTTATGATATTATTGAGAAAAAATACAACAATATAAATAAACATTATAACAAGATATGATTATGAATAAAATAGAATCATTATACAAAGAGTGGCAATCACTTCAGCCACTGAAAGAACAAGACCAAAACCGTCTTGACCAAAAATTTATGTTAGAGTTTAACTACAACTCTAATCACATTGAAGGTAACACTTTGACGTATGGCCAAACAGAAATGTTGCTTATGTTCGGTAAGGTCGTTGATGAGGCCAACATGAAAGACTTGGAGGAAATGAAGGCTTCCAACGTTGGTTTGAAAATGGTCAAAGAAGCTGCCTTAGATAAAGAGCAGCCTCTTACCGAGTACTTTATCCGTACCTTACACCAGACATTGCTTCGCGAAGACTATACCGTATATCGCCAACTTCCTGATGGCACTAATACGTCGTATGTAGTCCATGCAGGGCAATATAAAACCCGCCCCAATTCTGTTATCACCGCTACTGGCGAGCGTTTTGAATATGCCTCGCCAGAAGAAACGCCTGCACTCATGACAGACCTGCTTCAATGGTACAATCAAGCTGAATCAGAAAGAGTAATGTCACCAATAGAATTAGCTTCGTTGTTCCACTATCGCTATATCCGTATCCATCCTTTTGAAGACGGGAATGGCAGAATATCACGTTTGATAGTCAATTACATCCTTTACCGTAATGGTTATCCTATGATAGTAGTTAAGAGTGCCGATAAGAATAATTACCTGACAGCTCTTAATCGCTGTGATGTAGCAATAGGCCCGATTCCTTCTGACGGTGCTCATGCAGAACTGTCCCAGATCACTCCGTTTATTGACTACATGTCTTCATGCTTAGAAAGAGCCTTAATCATCAGTATCAAGGGAGCTAAGGGTGAGAGCATAGAAGATGCTGACGATTGGAGAAAGAATCTTAAATTAAAGTATCGTGACCAGATAAACAAGCCAGAGATTACCGAGGAGGTCATGAAAAAAATATGTGAAGAGGACTTTTTATCATTAGTCAAGCAGGTAGACCATGATTTGTCAGAGTTCTATTCAGTATTTACATCTGTGCGCTGGAACCCTTCTAATGGAGCTTTTCAAAGAGTTGCAACAGGTGTTTTTCAGGCCGATATCGCCTTCTGTAAAGAGTTTAATGTCATAAAATCCTCTATTACTATCCGTCTTTGTCTTACTTTCCAACAATTCCTATATAGAATAAGCATTTCATCCATTAATAGCATGTCACATGAGCACACTCTATACAAGAAAGAATATTCATACTCTGAATTTATGACAGAGCAAGATCAAGTTGATATTATTAACGCAATAGGCAACTATCTTAATCTGTTTATCGAAACTCATGGTTTCACAAATAAAAGGCTCTAATATGATTACTGTACAAGACTTATACAATATTGTAGGCAATAAGATTGCCAATGAGGCTCAGAAATCAATAATTCGATACGACTTACCTCCGCAAACAGCGGAACAGATGTGTAATGCTATAGACCATCATGAGGCTGCTGATCTTTTTCAGCGTTTCTTGACTGAATGGATAGAAGCTCAACAGAGACAACAGCAGGCTATACAATCGTTCCTACAATTGTACTACAACAGATGACTAACAAAGAAAAACATATACCACAAGGATATAAGGACTCTCCACTTGGTATCATCCCTAAGGAATGGGAAGTGAAGAGGTTAGGAGACATATGCGATTATGTTGATTATAGAGGAAAAAGCCCTAATAAATCTTCTAAAGGTATATTCCTCGTTACTGCAAAAAACATTCGTGAAGGATATATTGATTATGAGGTTTCACAAGAATTTATTCCAATAGATGAATTCGAAGATACAATGCGCAGAGGAAAAGCACAGATTGGGGATGTCTTAATTACTACCGAGGCACCTTTAGGACATGTGGCCCAAATTGACAAATCTAATATTGCACTCGCTCAACGAGTAATCAAATACAGAGCCAAAAATGGACTTCTTAATACATACCTGAAATATTATCTTATGTCCGAAAAGTTCCAGACCATATTGACTGCGAATGCTACTGGAAGTACTGCTTTGGGCATAAAAGGTAGCAGATTACATCAGTTGCCAATTGCCTTTCCGTGCATAGTAGAACAGAAAAAAATACTTAATATTTTGAATCTTTGGGACACCGCCATAGAGAAGCAATCAGAATTGATTGAAAAACTCAAATTGCGCAAACGCGCATTGATGCAGCAACTCCTTACAGGCAAGAAGCGCCTGCCAGGATTTAGTGGGGAGTGGAAAGAGGTTAAATTAGGAGATGTCTTTGATGAGCGTAATGAAACAAACCGTGATGATTTGCCCCTGCTGTCAATAACAGGTGACAAAGGGGTTATATATCAATCTGATTCAGATAAAAGAGATATTTCTAATGACGACAAATCAAAGTATAAGCGAATTTGTCCCAACGACATCGGTTATAATACCATGAGAATGTGGCAAGGCAGAAGTGCATTGTCAAGCATAGAAGGTATTGTAAGCCCAGCTTATACTATTGTCACTCCACACAAGAATGTTGACGTTAGATTCATGGCAATGCTCATTCAGCAGCCACGTGTAGTATATGATTTCTGGACACACTCGCAAGGTTTAGTTAGTGATACGCTTAACTGCAAATATCCAGACTTCTGCCAAGTGAAAGTCCGAATACCTTCTAAAGAAGAGCAAACAGCCATAGCTGATTTGCTGTACGAATTCGACAAAGAAATAAATCTTGCCAACGAGAAATTAGCAAACCTGCAATCTCAAAAGCGAGGCTTAATGCAGCAATTATTAACTGGTAAAAAAAGAATAAAATTATGAGTTTAAGAGATGATATTATAAAAAAGGCAAAAGAAATTGAATCAGAGACCTTCTTAGTAGAAGATGTTTCTTACGTTCCAACAATTTCTAACAGCAAACTCACTTTTGGTTGCAAAGGATTAGAGTTTGAGGCTACTGTTCTATATATAGACATGAGAGGGTCAACTGCTATTTTGAATTCACACAGAAAAAGAGTCGTGGCAAAGATACACATGCTATACTATCACGCCATTGTCAAGATTGCAAAAGCTACAGGAGGTGAAATACGTAGCTTTAATGGCGATAGTTTGTTAGTATTTTATCAAGGAACAACAAAACAATCGTTGTCAAACGCCGTAAAAGCTGCAATGCAAATGAAATATGCAATTAAAACTTTGCTAAATGACAATTTGAAAAATTATACTGATATAGATTTTGGAATTGGCATAGATGATGGGAAAATTTTAGCAACAAAAGTAGGTGTCGGTGGTACTGATGAAACCAAAGATTTAATATGGATTGGTAATGCTGTAAATAAATCCACTAAAATTAGCGATAATTGTAAATCATCTTTTAACATCGGCATTTCTAAACGAGTATATGACAAT
This sequence comes from uncultured Prevotellaceae bacterium, assembly GCA_900315095.1. GTDB lineage: Bacteria > Bacteroidota > Bacteroidia > Bacteroidales > Bacteroidaceae > Prevotella. The sequence continues at coordinate 34,074 of OMXS01000012.1, forward strand.
CTTCTTGACAACGTAAAGTATCATGAGAAAGACAATGGTGTTTTTGGTAAACAGAAAATAAATATGTGGAACCAAAACTATTTTACATATAATGGAGCAAACGAAATGTTCTATAAAACGAGTTATTATTGGACGATTGAATAATTCAAATAAAGATAAAGAACAATTATGGAAAAAAAAGATTATTGTACTGAATTACACAACCAAATAATTGGTTGGACAAGTAATTGCGACACAAAGGCATCAATTGTACTTGCCTTTATTGGAATACTTGTTTCCATTACATTTACCAGCGAATATCTCTTAGTAGGTGTTCAAACAGAAATTGAAAACATCATAAACTATTGGAAAAACGGCATCGGTGGCTTCAGTTTATTGTCTACATTTATGTTTCTTTCACTATTCGGCTTCGTTATTTCCACGCTGTTATGCTGTTATTATGTAATATCATCGTTAAAGGCTAATCTCGAATGTCCTAATGATTCCATTATCTTCTTTAGAAAGATAGCGGAATTGTCCAAAGAAAAATATATCGAAAGAGTAAATAGTTTATCAGAAGAGGAATTCGATCAAGACAAACTTTCTCAAATACATATTTGTGCAAAAATATGTGATGAAAAATTCAAGTTTTACAATAAGAGCACCAAGTATCTAAAATGGGGCTTATTGTTGTTTGTTTGTTTAGTGTTTTTTGTAGTTTTATTGAAATAAACTAATGCCGAAAAGCATTTGAAATGTTTAATCAGGGAATCAGGCGTGTACAAGAAATGCTTCGAGAAAATAATAACGAGGAAGCTGTTTTTGATGTTTCTAAGTTAACCGTTTTTGAAGTGAATGTTTTCTCAACTGTTGATGATGTCACTCAAGATGTCACTCAAGATGTCACTCAAGGTGATACCCAAGGTGATACCCTTGATGCTTGGATAGAGACTCAGATAAAGAAAAATCCCAAAGTGACAACTGAGGAATTGGCAAGTTTGAGTAATAAAGGGGTTGCTACAATTAAACGTCATCTTGCGAAATTGCCTCATATTAAATATGTAGGAAGTGGTTATAGTGGGCACTGGGAAATAGAAAAATAGGGCAAATATGGATAGAATATCATTCAAGGAAAACGATATAAGCCAAAAGCCGGCTTTGGAATTGTTGCAGAAGTTGGGCTATCAGTATCTTTCGCCAGAGGAAGCGTTGATGATGCGAGGCGGAAAGACTTCCAATGTGTTGTTGGAAGAGGTGCTGAGACGGCAGTTGCGAGAATTGAACTCCATACGGGTGGGCAGTCGCAAGGAGGAACGTTTCTCGGAACAGAACATTGAGAACGGCGTGATAGCCATGCGGAATGTGCCAATGGAAGGCGGTTATCTAAGTGGCAATGAGGCTGTTTATAACATGCTAACGCTTGGAAAGGCTTTTGAGCAGAGTATTGATGGGGACAAGAAAACCTATACGATGCGCTATATTGACTGGGAACACCCTGAAAACAATGTTTATCACGTAACAGAAGAGTTTGCAGTTACCCGTACCGGCATTGCTGACACCTACCGTCCTGACATCGTGCTGTTCGTGAACGGTATTCCATTGGTGGTGATAGAGTGTAAACGACCAGATATCAAGGGGGCTGAAGAACAGGCTATTTCTCAGCATCTGCGTAATCAGCAGGATGACGGCATCAGGGGACTTTATGTATATAGTGCCCTACTATTGGCTATCGGCAATAACTTCGGAAGTTACGCCACCACTGGTTCAGCTCAGAAGTTCTGGTGTAAATGGCGCGAGATGCATATCAACAAAGATGAGGAATTGGAGTATGAGAAAAGACTATTAGATATCGTAAACAGAGATGAGGATGAAGTACGGACCGCCACAGAGCAAGACAGATATATCTACAACCTATGTCGTCCAGAGCGTTTACTGGAACTGATCTACCATTTTACAATCTATGATGCTGGTATCAAGAAGTTAGCTCGCTATCAGCAATTCTTCACGGTGAAAGAGATTGTTGAGCGAGTGAAACGAATTGAAGCAGGCAAACGCAATGGTGGTGTAGTGTGGCACACTCAAGGAAGCGGTAAGTCACTGACAATGGTGATGCTGGCACAAAAGATTGCTACTGTTGTGCAGAATCCAAGGATTGTCTTGGTGACAGACCGTACCGACTTGGATGCACAAATCACCAAGACATTCCGTAAATGTGGTAAGGATGTGGAGAATGCGACAACTGGCATCAAACTGGTGGAGTTATTGGAAGGTAATACAGATTCCGTCATTACAACCATTATCAATAAGTTTGCAACCGCCATTAAGAAAATCAAGCAGCCATTGACTGACCCGAATATCTTTATTTTAATCGATGAGGCCCATCGAAGTCAATATAAGGAAATGGCCATACAGATGAATCGCGTTCTGCCCAATGCATGTAAAATTGCCTTTACGGGTACGCCTCTGATGAAAAAAGACAAAAATACAGCTCGCACTTTCGGAGGTATCATCAAACCTGTCTATACTGTGAAGCAGGCTGTAGAAGACCATGCTGTGGTGCCACTTCTCTATGAAGGGCGCATTGTGCCCCAATTCGTCACGGAAGGACCTATCGACAGTTTCTTTGATCGTGTGTGTGAGGACTTGACGGAAGAACAGTCTGTGGATTTGAAAAAGAAATTTTCTAGAACGGACATCCTGAATCAGACTGAGCAACGCATCTTTTCAATTGCAACAGACATTTCAGAGCATTACGCAGACAACTGGAAGGGAACTGGCTTTAAGGCCATGTTGGTGACACCCAAGAAACGAGTTGCCATCCTATACAAGAAATATCTGGATGAGATTGGCAAAGTTACATCAGAAGTGCTGATTACGGCACCAGACGATCGTGAGGGTGAAGAAACAGCTTACGGAGGGACACCTGAGGAGGTAAAAGTCTTCTGGAAAAAGATGATGGATGAGCATGGAGCCCCACATAAATATCAGGAGAATCTGATTGCCAGATTCAAGGGACAGGAGGATCCGGAAATTATGATTGTCGTTGATAAATTGCTGACTGGATTTGACGAGCCAAAAGTAACAGTCATGTATATTGACCGTCATCTGACAGGACATACACTACTGCAGGCTGTGGCTCGTGTCAATCGTAATTGTGACGGAAAAGACTATGGCTATATCATTGACTACTATGGCGTGCTGGCAGAATTGGATGATGCGTTAAGCATCTACTCTGAGTATGACGAAGAAGACAAAGAAGTATTCCGTGAGACACTGGCCCCTGTTAGTGACAAGATTGCAGAACTTCCTCAAAAGAATGCCGACTTATGGGATTTGTTCAAGACAATTCCCAACAAACGTGACTTAGAGGCATACGCCCAATCATTGCGACTGGAAGACAGGCGTCATGAGTTCTATGACCGTCTGACAGCTTTCTCATCAGTGCTTCAACTGGCTCTTTCTACTAAGGAGTTTCATGAGAATACAGATGAAAAGACGATTGAACGATACAAAGAAGATTTACGTATGTTTGCCAAACTGCGCACTTCTGTTCAATTGCGCTATTCCGATGCCGTTGACTATAAGAAGTACGAGGCAAGGATTGAAAAACTCATTAATCGTCATGTGGAGAGCGATGAGGTAAAGGTCATCACAAAGTTGGTTAACATCTTCGATACAGAGAATTTCCAGAAGGAGGTTGACAGTATTGTTGGAACGGCAGCCAAAGCAGATACCATTGCTTCGCGTACCTCTAAATATATCAAGGAGAATATGGATTCTGATCCTGCCTTCTACAAGAAATTCTCTCAACTGATTCGTGAGGCTATTGAAGCATACGAGCAGGGACGTCTTAGCGATAACGAGTATCTGGAAAAGATGATGCAGTATAAGGAAGATGTACTGAATCATACGGACAGTGAACTACCAGCAGAGTTAGAGCATAACAATGCTGGTAAAGCCTATTATGGTATCGCATTGGAGAATTATAAACGACTTTTCTCAGATCAGCCCATCAAAGAAATGGCTCTTGCTACAACCAAAGCTTTCGATGAGATTATCCGTAAAGCAGTAATTGTTGACAATGCGATCTTAGTTGATTGGCAGTCAAAGAGTGATATCATCGGAAAAATGAAGATTGATCTGGAAGACGAGTTGATAGATAATATCAAGCGGAAGTACGAACTTGAATTCTCATTCGACGACATGGATGTGATTATTGACGGTTGTGTAGATGTGGCTAAGATATGGCTCAAATAACAAGAGACCATATACAATATGGAGCAACTATTATCGATTATGATATAGAGTTCTCCCCAAGAAAGACACTGAGCATTTGTGTCAATCCTGATAGTACCGTCTGTCTGAAGGCGCCTTTAGATGCGACCTTAGAACAGGTTCAACAGAAAGTGCACAAAAGGGCCAGTTGGATTCTCAAACAAAAGCGGTTTTTTGAGTCATTCGGCACACCTACAACGAAGCGCCAGTATATCAGTGGAGAATCGCATCTATATTTGGGACGCCAGTATATGCTCAAGGTAAGGGAAAGTAATGTGAATGCGGTCCATTATCAGAATAACATCATTGAGATAGAGTGTCGTCACAGAAAGGATGCCGGTGTGCTGTTACAAACTTGGTATCGCCAACGGGCCAACATCAAATTCCTGGAATATGCGAAGCCTATCATTGAACAATTCTCTGCTTATGGTGTAAAGCCCCAAAGTCTTTCTATTAAGAAGATGGATAAACGATGGGGGTATTGTACCATTGATGGACATATCACGTTAAACCCTCGGTTGATTTGTGCCCCCAGATGTTGTATTGAGTATGTCATCACACACGAATTATGCCACCTCATCCATCGCAGCCATAATAAGGATTTCTACGCACTTCTTACCAAGGAAATGCCACATTGGGAGAAGTGGAAAAACAAACTTGAGCGAATAATGTCATAAATAGAAATTTTTTTAGGACAGATTTAGATTTTTACAAAAAATGATGACAATTTAATATTTAGTTATCGATTATATGTATGCGATATACCGCCGTATCTCACAAATCAATATATTATTTGAATAAGTAAAAGAAGGAAATATAACGATAACAACTAATAATTTGGCGCATGGTCTTAGTGACTGTGCGCCATTTTTTATAATATATATATGTAGTGGCTGCTTTATTGTTCCTTTGAACTTGCATCTCTCTTTGCTTCGCGCTCCATGTCGCGGCGAGACTTGGACTTGGTGACTTGCCACACTCCAACAAATACGAGGATTACGGCGAGGGCTTGCGACCACCGGAAGATGCCTATGCCGGTAATTATGCTGACTGTGACGGAGACGATGGGTTGAACGTAGTTGTAGATTGAGACAACGGTAGGACGCAGGGTGCGCTGGCCAATCATCGTGAGGATGTAACCGATGAAAGTGCCGAAGACAACGACGTAGGCTGCTTCCCACCATGCAGAGACGGTGACTGCCGACCATTGCAAACTGAGAAGGTGCGGCATGGTTAGCGGTATGACGATAATCGTTGCCCAAAGGAACATCCAGCGGTTTATGGTGAACACCGAGTAACGGCGAATGAGCGGGTTGAAGAGCGAGAGGTAGAGCGCAAACGAGAACTGAGCCCCGAGGCAGAGTAGGTCGCCGCGAATGTCACCCACCTTGTCGGTAGTGGCGGCAGCACTCGTGAGTATCAGAATCAACGCTCCCGAGCATCCCATCAAAACGCCCAACGCCTTCTTCCCAGTAATGGGTTCCTTCAAAATGACGGCTGCTAGAATCATGGCGAAGATGGGCATGGAGGTTGTCACGATGCTGGCGTTGATGGGGGAGGTGAGCGAAAGGCCGATGGTATAACAGCATTGGTTGAACACCAGGCCGAACAATGCCGCTCCGCAGAACATCAGGCGGTCGCGCACAGGCACATGCTCTTTGACAGGTGACAGATTATTAGTGTTGGGTGTTCGTGACTTGAAAAGTTGCATAAGCAGCGACGTAACCCAAAAGAGAAACATTCCGCCGGCAACACGCATAGACACCATAGTGAGGCCGTCAAGCCCGTGAGTCATGGCGTCTTTTCCCAACGGTGCCATAAGTCCCCAGATGGCACAAGCGTCGAACATGCTGAGATGTGCTATCAGCGGTCGCGAGTTGCGTTTCTTTTCCATTGATTTCTCTTTTCGGCTGCAAAATTAGAAAATAATAATGACGTAGCATTGCGGAATGGAAAAGATTTTATATATTTGCAACAAAAATTACCGGCTTATGAAATACGCAGAATACATTGAACAGATAGAGATTGACTCGCTTTGGAGCGGCAAGCGTCATGTGGTGTGGAATCTCGACCGGCGTGTGAACGTGCTGAGCGGTATCAACGGAGTGGGCAAGAGCACGATATTAAACAAGGTGGTGAAGAGTGTAGAGGTGAATGGCGACATTCTGAACCATCTGCTCAAGGGAGTGCATATAAAGACCAACCCTGCCGATGCTACTCACCTGCGCTTTGATGTTATACGCTCGTTCGACCGCCCTGTGGTGAACGGCGATGTTATAAGCCGTATGGACATCAGGCTTGCCACAGAACTCGACTGGCAGTTGTATAAACTTCAGCGCAAGTACCTTGACTATCAGGTGAACATGGGCAACCGCATCATTGAGTCTCTGCAACAAGGCAACCCTCAGGAGGCGCAGCAGTTGAGTGAGCCGAAGAAGCGTTTCCAAGACCTTATCGACGACCTCTTCAAGGACACGGGCAAGAAGATTGTGCGCACGGAAAACGAGATAAGGTTCTCGCAGATAGGTGAGACGCTGGTGCCTTACCAATTGTCATCGGGCGAGAAGCAGATGCTCGTAATCCTGCTCACGGTACTTGTTGAAGACCAGCAACCCTATGTCCTTTTCATGGACGAACCGGAGGTCAGTCTGCATGTTGACTGGCAGGAACGTCTCATAGATATTATTTTGCAGATGAACCCTAATGTGCAGATTATCCTTACAACGCACTCGCCAGCGGTGATTATGAACGGATGGATGGACAGAGTGACAGAGGTGAGCGACATTACGACATGATAACGTGGAATGTTGATTTCGAAAGTTGAGTTTTATCGTTAATCAACCTTCTTAATTCGTAATTCAAAATGGGTAAGCGACTAAAAGACAGCATCTCATCAAAATATATCGAGGCAGCCAACAAGTTGCGCTCGAAGACTTCACGTCGCCGCATTGTGGCGTATGTGGAGAGTTATGATGATGTTTTCTTTTGGCGCACGGTATTGTCGAAGTTTGAGGACGATACTCGTTATTTCGAGGTGTTGCTGCCATCGAACCATACTTTGGAGCGAGGGAAAAAATCGGCGATGATGAGAATTCTTGAAGACAAGGTGGGACGCGACATGATAGCGTGTGTAGATGCCGATTACGACTATCTAATAAACGGCGCCACCGAGACGAGCAAAAGGATGATAAACAACCCTTATGTGTTCCATACCTTTGCCTATTCTATAGAGAACTTGCAATGCTATGCTCCTTCGTTGCATAACGTTTGCGTCGCCGTGACGCTCAACGACCATCAGTTGATTGACGTTGAGGAGTTTATGAAGCAATACAGCATTGCTATTTTCCCGCTCTTCGTATGGAGCATCTGGCACTATCGCCGACCTATTTATACTGAGTTTACTATTACCGACTTCAACCGCATCATAGAACTGGGCGGTTTCAATCTAAACCAACCTTTCGCTGCAATTGCCAACCTGCGGCATAAAGTTGGCAGCCGTATTGCTATGCTTCAAAAGAAGAATCCCGATGCGAAGGAGAGTTACTTGGAACTGAAGCGCGAACTGATTGAGGATTATGGTATAAATCCAGAAGATACCTATCTATACATTCAAGGGCATCATCTTTTCGACAAGGTGGTGGTGCAGGTTCTAGACAAGATTTGCTCGCAACTCATTCGTGAGCGTGAGAACGAGATACGTCGTCAGGCAAGGCATCAGACGCAGATGCGTAACGAACTCTCATGCTATTCGCATAGCACTCAAGACATTGCGCAAATGTTGAAGAAAAATCTCGCTTATGTTATGTCCGAACCGTTTAGGAGAATTCAGGATTCGGTGGAAAGGTTCCTTAATTCTACTTAGCTTTTTCCTTTCCGCTTCTTTTATCCCTTTTGTAACTACGATACTCGTCGAGAGGGATTTCTATCTCGCTTTCAGTTAATTCTCCGTCACGCGGAAGCAGGAATTTAAGGTATTTGATGTTCAGGCCGCGGTCTATCCACATTTGCTCGTAATAGGTGTGGATAGAGAGTATGCTCTTGGTTCCCTCATCCATTGCTGAGTTGTTATCGGCATAAAGGTCTTCCGTACACATCAGTACTGGCAGGTTGTTGTGTTCAACCATCAGTCGGGTGTATGTGAATAGGAAGTTGGAGTCGGTTTTCAAGTGAATTATGCCGCGGTCAACGAGGAAGCGGCGATAGCGTTCCATGAAATATGTTGATGTTAGTCGCTTGCGTGGGTTCTTCATCTGCGGGTCGCTGAAGGTTAACCATATTTCCTGCACCTCATCTGGTGCGAAGAAACGGTCGATAATCTCGATATTGGTGCGCAGGAATGCCACGTTCTTCAGACCTTCATTGATAGCCTGTGTGGCGCCTGTCCACATTCTCGCGCCTTTGATGTCAACCCCAATAAAGTTTATGCCGGGGAACATGCGAGCAAGTCCCACGGCATATTCTCCCTTTCCACATCCCAGTTCCACTACGATGGGATTGTCGTTATGGAAATACATCTCGCGCCAGTGACCTTTCATGTCGAAAGGTACGTCGTCAATCACCGAATAAGGATACTGAAACACGTTCTCGTAGCGTTCCATGTCAGCGAATTTTGCCAGTTTGCCTTTTCCCATATATGCTGTTTTTGCATGCAAAGATAAGAAATTATTTCCTGACAATGCCAATTTCGGCGACAAAAATCTGCGAACACATATCACCAATGATTATTATATGAATTGATGCAGCGCATCAAGTGTCATAATGCTATTCCAATAAACATTGCTGCGGTAAGGATACTTATAAGCATCATCTTAACCAAATCCGTCATTATCTTCATAATCTTCTGTTTTTTAAAGTATAATGTTTTATTTCGTCTGACTTTCGTCATTTGACATTGCAAAGATATGCTTAGAATACGCTCTGTTCCAACAGTTTACTAAAATTTCTTCTTGGTTTGTTGCGACATATATTGGTTATTGCGACAAAAACTGAAAAACTATCTCATTCTTGTCGCAAGAAAGGCTGTTCTACATAGCAAATTACTATATAATGATTGAAGCGATAGTGTCATAGTGCTGATTTAAAATGTAAAAACGAGTCGTTTTTACCGAAAATGTGATAAATATTGTGCTTAATCTGAAAAATTTATTAACTTTGCCCCAAATTTAGATATAATACTAAGTGGAACAAAGCGAATATAAACTGCTGAACAAGATAAATGGCGTCGAGGACTTGCGCAAGTTAAGCATCGACCAGTTGCCATTGCTATGTAAGGAATTGCGAAGCGACATCGTTAACGAGTTGTCTGTCAATCCTGGTCATTTGGCATCAAGTCTTGGTGTGGTGGAGATTACCGTTGCGCTACACTATGTGATGAACACTCCTGAGGACAGGATTGTGTGGGATGTGGGTCATCAGGCATACGGACATAAGATTCTTACTGGCCGTCGCGAGTCTTTCTGCACAAACCGCAAACTCGGCGGTCTGCGCCCGTTCCCGTCACCACTTGAGAGTCCTTTCGATACCTTCACCTGCGGACACGCTTCAAACAGCATTTCTGCTGCTTTGGGTATGGCTGTTGCCGCAAAGGGAACCAAGAGGCATGTTGTGGCTGTGATTGGTGACGGTGCTATGAGTGGCGGTCTTGCATATGAAGGACTCAACAACGTGTCGAGTTCGCCCAATAATCTGCTAATCATTCTTAACGACAATAATATGTCCATCGATCGTTCGGTGGGTGGAATGAAACAGTTGTTGCTCTCGCTGAACACCAACGAGACCTATAACCGCTGGCGTTTCAAGGCTTCCAACTGGCTGAAAGGCAAGGGCTATCTGCGTGATGACCGCCGCAACGGGCTTATACGTCTGGGCAATGCGGCAAAGAGTGCCATCAGCGGTCAACAGAACATCTTTGAGGGAATGAATATTAGGTATTTCGGTCCCTTTGATGGTCATGATGTAAAGGAAATAGTGCGTCTCCTAAGACAACTGAAAGATATGGAGGGACCTAAACTGCTGCACTTGCACACGCAGAAAGGTCACGGATATAAACCGGCAGAGAAGCAGGCAACAATATGGCACGCGCCAGGAAAGTTCAATCCTGACACAGGTGAGCGTCTGACCGCTGACACCTCTGATATGCCTCCGAAGTTCCAGGATGTGTTCGGAGAGACATTGCTTGAACTTGCAAAGCAAAACCCGCGCATCGTGGGAGTGACGCCAGCAATGCCTAGCGGATGCTCTATGAACATTATGATGAAGCAGATGCCCGACCGTGTTTTTGACGTAGGTATCGCCGAAGGTCATGCTGTGACATTCTCAGGCGGTATGGCTAAGGATGGACTCCAGCCATTCTGCAACATTTACAGCGCTTTCTCACAACGTGCTTACGATAACATTATACATGATGTGGCGTTGCTTAACCTTCCGGTAGTGATTTGTCTCGACCGTGCCGGTCTTGTCGGCGAGGATGGCCCCACACATCACGGCGCTTTTGACATTGCCGCATTGCGTCCCATTCCAAATCTAACGATTGCCTCGCCGATGGACGAGACAGAGTTGCGCAAGATGATGTTCACGGCTCAATTGCCCGACAAGGGAACATTCGTTATACGTTATCCGCGCGGTCGTGGCTCGGTGGTTGATTGGCGCTGCCCTCTTGAAGAGATTGCCGTTGGCAAGGGACGTTGTCTGCACGAGGGTACTGATGTGGCTGTCCTCAGCTTCGGTCCTCTCGGTGTTGAGGTTGAGAAGGTCATTGATGATGTCTCGCTGAGTGTTGCTCATTATGACATGCGCTTCGCAAAGCCTCTTGATGAGGAAATACTTGACGAGGTGGGACGCAAGTTCAAGCGTATTGTGACAATAGAAGATGGTTCGCGTGAAGGCGGTTTCGGTTCGGCTGTCCTCGAGTGGATGTCCGATCACGGTTACACACCACAGATAAAGCGTCTCGGTCTGCCAGACAAGTTTGTTGAACACGGAACTGTGGCAGAGTTGCAAAAGATAACTGGAATAGATGCAGAGAGCATAAAGAAGGCTGTGGAAGGCACTCTATAATCAAGAGAGAAAGACTACCCACTCCTGTTTTCCTAAACTCCTGATATAATGAATATAATCATTGTTGGCGCTTACGCCATAGGAACACATTTGGCAAAGTTGCTGTCGAGAAGCAACAACGACACGGTGCTGATAGACGACAGCGAGGTGCGCCTCGCTGGTGTCAGTGGCGATTATGACCTGATGACATACCTTGCCCCGCCGGCCAGTTTCAAGACTTTGAAGGAGGCAGGCGTCAGCAATGCCGACCTGTTCATTGCCGTCACTCCCGACCATTTCCTGAATATCACGTGTTGCATGATGGCTCATTCGCTTGGCGCGAAGAAAACTGTTGCCAAAGTTGACGAGAATGAATATCTTGAAGAGAACCACCAGGCGTTCTTCAAGGAGGTGGGTATCGACTCGCTTATTTATCCTGAGCATTTGGCGGCAATAGACATCTGTAACGGACTGAAGATGAGTTGGGTGCGCCAGCGTTGGGATGTACATAACAGCGCTCTTGTGATGCTTGGTATCAAGATGCGCGAGACAGCAGAGATACTTAACCAACCGTTGAAAGAACTCAGCAAGCCTGACACTCCATATCATGTGGTTGCCGTGAAGCGTGGTGACGACACAATCATACCGCGTGGTGATGACGAACTGAAACTGCACGACATGGTTTATTTCATGACCAAGCGAGACACCATCCCTTATGTCCGCAAGATTGTGGGCAAGGAGCATTATGTTGACGTAAAGAACGTAATGATAATGGGTGGCGGTACTACGGCGGTGAGAGCGATAAGTCTGCTGCCTGAATATATGAATGCCAAGATTATCGAGATGGATGAGGCGCGATGTGAAGAACTTAACGAACTCATCGATAATGACCGCGTGATGATTATTAATGGCGACGGTCGTGACCTCACGTTGCTACGCGATGAAGGCATCGGCAACACTCAGGCATTCGTGGCCCTGACAAGTAATGCAGAGACTAACATTCTCGCCTGTCTCACCGCTAAACGCATGGGAGTGCGTAAGACGGTGGCCGTGGTTGAGAACATGGACTATGTCAGCATGGCCGAGAGTCTTGACATCGGAACAATCATCAATAAAAAAGCACTTGCTGCAAGTCGTATCTATCAGATGATGCTTGACGAAGATGTCAGCGTGAGCAATATTAAATTTCTCACAACGGCAAATGCCGATGTGGCGGAGTTCACCGCCCAGCAGGGGTCTAAGGTGACACGCAAGAGGGTGTTCGAACTCGGACTCCCCAACGGAGTGACCATTGGTGGACTAGTACGTAATGGGGTAGGGCAGCTCGTTAGCGGTGGCACGCAGATAGAGGCGGGCGATAACGTGGTGGTGTTCTGCCATAATATAAACATGAGTAAGGTGGAGAAATTCTTCAAATGATAAACCTGAAGATCATATATAAAATCATTGGGCAACTGCTTTACATCGAGGCGTTCCTCATGGCAGTATGTGTTGCTATGGCATTTGCTTATGGCGAGACCGACTCAATGGGTTTTCTCTTCTCTACAATCATTACTGTTGGTGCGGCTCTGATATTCCGCTATTTGGGACTTAACGCCAACAACTCCCTTGGTCGTCGCGATGCTTATCTGCTGGTGACGCTGGTGTGGGTGGTGTTCAGTTTCTTCGGCGCATTGCCTTTCTACATCACGGGATATCTGCCACATTTCACCGATGCATATTTCGAGACGATGTCAGGGTTCTCAACAACTGGTGCCAGCGTCATCGATAACGTGGAGCGACTGCCTCATGCCTTGAAGTTCTGGCGCTCGCTGACACAATGGATAGGCGGATTAGGAATAGTGTTCTTCACCATAGCCATTATTCCTTCGCTTGTGGGAGGCAACATGCGAGTGTTCTCGGCCGAGGCCACGGGACCGATACGTGCCAAGATGCACCCGCGGCTGAAGACAACGGCAAAGTGGATTTGGAGCATGTACACGCTGCTTACTATCGGTTGTGCCCTTTGCTTCTTCTTCTCAGGAATGGATGTATTTGACAGCGTTAACTATTCCATGACCATAACTGCCACGGGAGGTTTCGCCACTCACGACGCCTCTACGGGTTATTTCCATTCCGCAGCGATAGACTATACCGCCATAACGTTCATGTTCCTTTCGGGAATCAGTTTCGCCTTGCTCTACGCATTGTTCTTCAAAGGCAAGATAAAGGCGTTTTTCAAGAATCTTGAACTACGGTTGTTTATCATACTTATCGTTATTGCCACAATTGCAATAACAATAATATTGCTTCATAATAACAACTATGGGTTCCATGATGCCTTCCGCTATTCGTTGTTCCAAGTGGTTTCTTTCATTACCACCACAGGAATTTTCAACGACGATGCAGGCAAGTGGCCGCATATCACATGGGTGATACTATCTGTTTGCATGTTCTTTGGAGGATGTGCAGGCAGTACCAGCGGCGGTTTCAAGTGCGTGCGCGGAGTGATGGTTCTCAAGGTGCTTTTTAACGAACTAAAACGTGTCATTCATCCTCGCGCCGTACTGCCGGTAAAGGTGAACGACCGGATAATACCATACGGGGCGCAGGTATCGGTGCTCACATTCTTCGTGCTGTACATGTTGCTGTGCCTCTTGTCTTATTTCATAATGATTATTGCAGGTGTCGATAGCACCAACTCGATAACAATTGCACTCAGCTGTGCAAGCAACGTCGGTCCTACCCTCGGACTCGAGATAGGTCCCACCATGTCGTGGAGCATATTGCCCGACGTCGTGAAATGGCTGTTGTCTGGTCTCATGCTGATGGGACGTCTCGAGATTACTACTGTTGTGGTTCTCTTCACCAGCGCGTTCTGGAAAGACAACTAACCCAATTAATAAATGATAAATGCGTAAATAACAACTTGAAAATTGTAACTCTAAATTTGTAATTCGAATATGCTGCTAATAAAGTTTGAACCGCTATTAAAACAAACTCTGTGGGGAGGAGACAAGATAATTCCCTTCCAGAGAATGACATGTAACTTGGAAAATGTAGGTGAGAGTTGGGAAATATCTGGCGTAAAGGACAACGAGACTGTTGTCTGTGCAGGACCGATGAAAGGCAAACGACTCAACGAGTTGGTTGCAGAGATGAAGGAAACACTCGTGGGAAAGGAAAACTATGAGCGTTTTGGTAATGAGTTCCCTCTGCTCGTAAAGTTCATCGATGCACGTCAGGACCTTTCCATTCAGGTGCATCCTAATGACGAAATAGCCCGCCGACATGGCAAACCTCACGGAAAAACAGAGATGTGGTATGTACTCCCTTCCGAGCCAGGTGCAAAACTCTATTGTGGACTGAAGAAGCAGATAACGCCCGAGCAATACACAGAAATGGTGGAGAACGACACTATATGCGACGCTCTTGCGCAATATGAGGTGCATGAGGATGATGTGTTCTTTCTGCCTGCAGGTCGCATCCATGCTATAGGTGCGGGAAGTTTCGTGGCAGAGATACAGCAGACAAGTGATGTAACATATCGCATCTACGACTACAAGCGAAAGGACAAGGATGGCAACTACCGAGAGTTGCACACTCGAGAGGCTGCAGAGAGCATCAACTACACCGTGGAAAAGAACTACCGCACGGAGTATCATCCGCGCAAGAATCAGGGGGTGCCACTCGTCACATGCCCGTATTTCAGCACCGCCGTCTATGACCTCGACGAACCAATGACGCTAGATTACTCAGAACTCGACTCCTTCGTTATTCTCATTGCCGTCAAGGGAGAAGGCAGCATTACTGATGAACAGGGCAACAAATACACGTTCATAGCCGGAGAGACAGTTCTTGTTCCTGCCAACGTAAACACCGTTAGGGTAGAGGGCACCGTAAAATTCCTTGAGACATACGTATAATCTCCACACAAAATGTTCCTAAAAAAGAAGAAGGGCACCGAGACTCAATCCCGATGCCCTTCTTTTAAATTATGGTATTACGATTAATCGTCATCACTATTCTGTGCTCCAGTCTGTGTGCATAGGTGAATAACTAAGATCGTCGTCGTCTTCTACAACCTCGTCATTATCCTTGGCAAAACCGTCTTCCACTTCGTAACTTACACCTCCTAATCCTATGTCTGGGTTGTCAAGTAACGAACCGAAGAGTTTTACGTCTACAACTGTAACAGAAGGCTTGCTATATACTTTTTTCATCTCTTTTGCTTATTTAATGATTATTTTTTTGCCATTCTTGATATAAATACCGCTCTTTGTCGGATGGTCAACCTTTATTCCACTCAGCGTGTAGTAAGAGTCCTCCTCAGCAGCGTCGTTGACTTCAATACCTGTCACAGCGGTAACCGTGGTGTTGTCTTCCACATCATTTTCATCAACAAATACGATGTGCATCTTGGCTCCTCCCAGGTTTCCTGTGGATGGCTGAACTGCAGATGTCAAGATAGGCAGGTATGCCTTGTTCGGTCCTAACTTCGCAGTCTTTGAAGCACGGTAGAATGCTATGCCTTCAACAGTCTTGCCTGTTACCGGATTTGTGCCTTTTGCGTTGAGCAGGTAGTTGGTGTATTCGCCAGGATTTGCTCCTATGCTGTTGTTTTGCTCGAGGTTAGCGCAAAGCATGTTTGTCTCGCTCAACTTCAAGTCGGCATTGCTCTTGTCGTGCATGTCTGGAACAAACAGATGGAAGTCTGAAGACTTGTCCTCTCCTTCCTTAGTGTTATAAATAATCACACCAAGACCTTCTTCACCGTTTGCGCTTGCAGCAGGAAGAATCTTATTAACCTCTGCCAGTTCAATCTTGCTCTCGTTATAGTTAACATCGCTCACACGATAAGCCTTGATATTGTCTGCGCTGAAATATGGTGTCAGTCTATGGTCGATGTCGCGTGCGCGGCATTCTGTAGAATAACCATAACTGTTCACACTCTTCGGGTCAGTTGAAACTGCAATCTTCTTCAGTACCCATCCGCCCAGCGCAAGTGTCAGATTTGCCTTTGAGCCAGTGTTCTTTATGGCCACGATATAGTCACCAGAGTTGTCATTAGCCTCATAGTAGCTGCAGTTAGTGGCATTGATATCTGCAAATGAGCCAGTTCCAAGCTTATATTTCTTGACAGCAGCGGAAGTACCCTTCATACGCAGATATACTGCACCGCCTGCCGGAACGTCAGGAACAACCATCTTGTTGCACCAGTCATTTTCTCCAGCATCCAGAGTGAGACCTTCTGACGTAATCTGCATCTTGCCATTGTTCTCAGGATCGTTGTTGTCCATATAGAACCATAGACCTTGTGTCTCAGGAATAACGATACCGGTAGCCTCGTCGCCTGTCCCGTGCTTTGCCCACAACTGGTTAGCGCTCTGCTCGCTGTTGGACTCGAATATGTTGTCTTGTCCTTTTGTGTCAATTGCCTGACTGTTCACGCGCATAGAACCATCCTCATCCCAAAGGGCGAGGTTGTAATGAGTATCAACAGGGATGCTATTCTGCACCTTATTATTATTAACAGTCCACTCGTTAGCAACATCTGGGCCTGAGTACGGATTGACATCTGTGAAGTCCCAAGTGTATGGATAAGACTGTGCCTCCTGATATGCGATGGTGACGTTATGCTCTGCATAGTCGGCCACGAAGTTCAGATTCTTCTCCATATCTTTGCCACGAACGCGGATAGTACCGATGTCACCCTTTGTACCGGTGTAAGAGAATGACACCACCTTGCCGTCCTCGCTGGTGTTGTTCGTCAGAACAGGGTATGATGCGAATTTACCTGTAGAGGCAGAGATGTCGTTCATCTGATAGTACCTGCCAGAATAGTTGGCCAACTGTTCATCCTTACCTAAATGTTTCAACGTCCAGGTATTGGTCTTGCTGGCGTTATCATTCTCCGTAGTTACCTGATAGAAAGCGTCACCTTCAATTTCGTTGGTATAGATACGGTCACCGCGGTAGATTTGTATGCTGTAAATCTTGCACATGCTTCCGCCAGTCATCTTGAATACAATGTCGGCTGGACCACCGTCATGTCCTTTAGCAAAGAAGTGGTAGCAGCCACGGTAGTTATTATCGCCATCAGCACCATCCCAATGAGAACCGCCAACGATGTAGTCGTCGCTCTCGCTGATATCGTTATACACGGCATCGTACGCACCTCTGATGTTGAATACAGCCTGGTCGTTGAAAGCGCCCTTGCCAGTACCCATGTAAATAATCACGCGGTCGCCGGGCATCAACCAAGGAATACGGAATTCTCCGCCCTTCAAGATGCCCACGTAGCGGTCGGGATCTACAGTTGACTGATGGATGTCTTGTCCTTTAAACTCGTTGAACATAACGCTCGCGTTGGCGCTGGTTCTCAACACCATGCCCTCGGTATTCCAAATCAAATCGGCGTTGTCACCTTCCAAGTCATATTTGTTAGTGAACAGGGGGTCGTACAACTTGCCGGCATTCACCAGATTGTAGTTGAACATCCAGTCGGATGCGTCACCACTAATCTCATCATAGAGCAGTCCCGTTCCGGATTTTGGCAGAGCCTCCAACACCTCATCATTGCTACTGTAATTACTAATATCTGCACCAAAGTAATCAGCGAAATATTGGCCGTAGGATATAGGATTTGCTGCATTATGAGTGTAAACTGCTGCATGGCCGTTGTGACCGGGTTGTTCGGGCGATTCTAATTTCGGTTCATACTTCAGACCATTCAGAGCATTGGACGAGTAGTCCCAAATATGTCCTCTGGTACCTGTTCCTGAATTTCCGTCAAATGTAGGATCTGCACTATAAGCGATGGTAAGGGCATATACAGGATTGCCCTTTATTCTTGCATCACCAATCTTTATAAGGATGGTACCACCCTTGTCCCCATCACCATATTGGATGCCGTCAATCATCAGTTTGTAATGATTCTCATGTCCTGGTCCACCTCCTCCATTTACATGTTTTAAATACGGGTGGCAAGCCGTGATATTGCCGGACATCTTTTTGATAGTGAGCGAGGTTTTATCATTATAACCATATAAATCAGCCAGTTCATACTCTGTCTCAAAAGTATCAGGATTAGGCACACCAATTTTCCCGTCTTTATCGTCTTTTACTGCTGTAGTGCCGTTGGGCACCCATTTAGCCAACGGATAAATCTTCTTGTTAGGATTGAACACTACCTGCAAAAGCTTTGCCACACCGCAGGCTTTCTGTGCACCTCCATTGCCACTACCATAAGGAAGGTACTCAAGATTATTCTGGCCCTGTCCGCTACCGTTGAAACTTAAACCTGTGGCATTCCATCCACCATACAGGTAATATGTCTCTTCTGCTTTTACTTCTCCAGGGATTTCATAGGTAACTTCTTCTCCATTCGAATAGTCGCCGATTTTGGTAAACGTTTTATTTCCTCCCGCATCAACTTTCACCAAATAATATGGACAAGTAACATCTACTGTCTGTTCGTTTGGACGGTCAAACAGCTTGCTCCAATTATCGTCACCGTAACTGCCATTGTCTCCATAATAAACTTCATCGCCGTCAATGGCATAACTATAATAGTTCATGCTGGCAGCTTGGAACGTCAGGCTCATCTTACCGTCTTCCAAAGGCATGAACTTATAGAACGTACCCGTCTCAGGAATGTTGTGAGCCAAGTCGAACTCAAACTGGGGATTTCCATTCTCATCGAGGCTCATTCCTGGAAGTTTATAGCCGTTGACGCCATTGACAATCGACACTGGGCCATGTGGTGAAGTGACGACATGAGCATGCTGAGAGGCATCATTGTCACCCACATGCACCTCCAAGCCGCCAGGAACGATGTGCTCCATAGCCTGCAACTCACCTGTGATGTCGAATTTTGCAGTGTACTTATCTGCGTCATACTCATCCACCATCGATGCTTGGTGGTCGCTGAAAATCTTGATTTTCACGATACGGGTATCGGGAGCAATGGCAATGTCCAGATGCCCGTCTTCAGTAATCACGTAGCGTGTGTATCTAAGCGGATTGACATCGGGAGAATCATTATAAGTGCCATTGTTGTCTTCTGCATATATATTACCCTCGCCTCGATACCAGTCTGTCTCCGGAGTAGCACCTGACGTTATGTAAACGTCTTCGCCTTCATCGAAAGTACCGTCGTTGTATTTGTCAAAAAACGCTTTACTGCCCATATACGAGCCGTTTTCTCCTGCACTAGAGAATTTGGGTGCCGTTCCGGTATAAGAGAATACCACACGGTCACCTTCTCTCAGGTTACAGATACTGAAGGTTCCCCATGTACCCGATGGCGAACGAAGTCCATAGTTAAAACGCCAATCTCCAGCATTCGGGTCAATCGCAATTCTGTTATTCGCCGTGTTTTTCGAGCCGGAAAGTATAATATATTGAGCCGAATTCCCATTTAGAGTAAAACCTGTTTCTTCCGTAGAAAGAGTATACGAGGTATGGTATGGCTGACCATTGTTATTATATTTCTTAGGGTCATTCTCGCTAAAATCATCATACAAGTCATACTCCTCGTAGCCAGGGTCGTAGTCAAAGTGGGGAGTTTCTCTTTCCACAGTCTGAATGGTTATCCTTTCGACTCCAGAATATTGGCCAGTGAATAGAAGCTGAAGTGTTCCATCACTATTCATCGTAATTACTTGGCCAGCGTTTCCTAAATCCCATTCTAAACGTATAGTTGTGTTTGGGTCGTAGCGGTCATTGTTATCAGACATAACTCTGAATCCACCGTTGTTAGCATCATTGCCATTATCTCCCCAAACTGTCACAATATCGCCCTTTTTCAGGTTGGCGATGTTGAAATTGTCATTGTTGGCGTCGCCTTTCTGCAGGTAAGTTATACTATTGGAACCTTTCCACAGATGCCAATAACTACTATTTCCAACTGAAATTGGATGTTCGGAGAATGTTCTCAGTGTTTGACCATTAGAAGAGATACTTGAGATGGCATTGCCATTCCAAACGACATTTGCATTTGGTTGCTGATTAATTCCGTCAGGCGCGGGAAGTCCCGTAAAGTCGATGGTCTCGGTAACAGGCTTCATGATAACACGCCTCTGCGCTAGGGCACCATTCCCCAGCAAACATGTTAGTACAAATAGTACTGCTAAGGATAATACTTTTTTCATTAGTGTTTGTGATTTGATTATTTGGATTATTTTTATATTATTATATAAGTTATGCAAGACTGTTCATTTTAAATGCATAGAATAATGCGGTGTTTATTTGTCATCTGTTACAAAATTAATAAAATTCGTTTGAATATGTAAGATAACGATGTAAAATACATATATGCATTAAACTTTATTAAGAGTTCATTCTCTTGTTTTAACGTACATTGACAAATGTTCGTATATATATGCAGTTGTAAAAGAGAAGGATAATAGCAATGGATAATGTGCCGAAAGGTGCGGTGTCAAAAGATTTTACGCCTATATAGGATGGTCGTTGACAGTAGAATATAATAGTGTGTTTATGAATAAATATTTACAAATCCGCAAGGCAAGCACCTTGGGACAACAAACCGACTGTGCATCAGATATTCTACAAGTTGTTGTCAATGGTGAAAGCGAGGAAGTAATGCAATTGGGGTGAGGTGTGGGGACTGCGTTTTCCTCTTCATCGCTTGTCTTCCTCTCTACCAGACCATCAAGTGCACAGATGAGTTTTTTGCTTGCAGATAGGGCATAGGGCTCGACTCAGAAGAAAAGAAGAAGGGCGCCGAGACTCAATCCCGATGCCCTTCTTTTAAATTATGGTATTACGATTAATCGTAATCACTATTCTGTGCTCCAGTCGGTGTGCATAGGTGAATAACTAAGATCGTCATCGTCTTCTACAACCTCGTCATTGGTCTTTGCAAAACCATCTTCTGTCTCGTAACTATTACCTCCCACCCCAATGTTAGGGTCGTCAAGTATTGAACCGAAGAGTCTAACATTAACAACAGAAACAGAAGGTTTGCTATATATCTTTTTCATCTCTTTTGCTTATTTAATAATTATCTTTTTACCATTCTTGATATAAATGCCGCTCTTGGTCGGGCAATCCACCTTCACACCGCTAAGGGTGTAGTATGTGTTGTCTTCGCCACGCTTGGTGTTCACCACCGCAATACCTGTTGTCTCGCCGCTTTCACCATCATCTTCGACGGCAAAAACCATGCTCATCTTTGAGCCAGCAGATGCACTCATCGGCAGATAAGCCTTGTTAGGTCCTAACTTCGCTGTCTTTGAAGCACGGTAGAATGCAATGCCTGTAACTTCCTGGCCTGTCACCACATTTGTGCCTTTGGCGTTGAGCAGGTAGTTGACGGTGCTGCCATCATTATTCTTACCTATCTCGTTGTTCTGTGTGAGGTTTGCGCAAAGCATGTTCGAGCCGCTCAGGGTTTTTGTGTCATGTATGTCGGCCACGAAGAGTCCGAAATCGTAAGATGTTTCTTCGTTGTTATAGAGTATCACGCCAAGCCCTGCATCGCCGTTTGCACTTGCTGCAGGAAGGATCTTGTCAACCTGTGACAGAACAATCTTGCTGTTGTCATAATCAACATTGCTCACGCTATAAGCCTTGACCTTTCCAGCCGTGAAATATGGTGTCAGGTTATGGTCGATGGCACGAGTGCGGCTCTCTGTAGAATAACCGTAACTATTCACACTCTTAAAGTCCTTGGTAACGGCAATCTTCTTAACCACACACCCGTTAAGCCAAAGCACCACGTTGTCGTTGGAGGTTATCTGAGGAGTTCTGTAAACAAGCTCAGAGGTTTCAGCGTCTGTTCCTACAAGTTCCATATCTGTAGCACCGGCAGAACCTTTTTGATATTTGAAGCATGCTTTTGAAGCGTCAATTTGCTTCACTCTCACATATACAGCAGCTGGCTCACTATTATTGCCACCAATTTCAGGAATGTGGAACTTGAAAGGAGTGTTTTGATTTACACCGTTTATTACTGCTTCAGAATTGATTTCTATGCCTTCAATAGTAACCTTCAACTGGTCATTATAAAGATGACCTCCCCAATTGTATGCCGAAACACCAAGACCTTTCAGTTCAGGGAATGCATAATCGCCAAGATGCAGTTCTCCGCCGTTAACGTATTGGGCATTGTGTCCTGCACCTTCTCCTATCTTATTAACTCCCATTTGGAAACAATATGGGTCACGTTGATAATCGCCATATACTTTCCAGAAAGCGAGATCTCCATCTTGTAGATTGGCGGGATTCTCTTTCCCTGCTACAGCTTTAAAATAATCATGCAAATCTGTAAAGTCCCAAGTGCAAGGATAGTTCACCTTGTTAAGATAGGTCTGACTGCAGATACGGTCAGCATAGTCTGTAGCGTAGTTCCCAAAATGATCCATACTTGCCATACGAATTTTGAAGATACCCCACTTACCGGCAATTGATTGCAGATAGTATTTATACTGTTTATCGTCAGTTGTGAAATCATTTATTGTATAAGGGAGATTTCCACTTGTTAAAACACTTACAACCTTTGACTTCTCTGCCTTTCCACGGAAGTGTAACGAATAGTTTCCTTTCTTGTCAGCACCAGAGTTGGTATCATCCTTATAATAATAGAATGTCTGTCCATAGTGTCTTTCACAAACGATACTATTCTCCGAAGGATAAACATTATAATCCCGATATACTTTTATATTATATAATTTCAGCATCTGGCCACTATAAGCGGTGTTGTTGACAAATGTAAATGTCATACTGTTGCCTGTAGCTTTGAAGTGATATTCTCCTCTCCATGACGGAAGTGTATTCGCGCCATTATTAAACCACTGGCAACCACCGATTCCATAATTGGTATTGGGGTCTATGGATTTGCCTAAAGCATCCTGTGCGCCATTGATATGCAGAATTGCAGTTCCGGCATTGCGGTCCATCTTGATAACCACCCAGTCGTTAGGCTGCAAGTCGGGAATTGAAAAAGAAGCTCCAGCCTTAAGTGCAATATATCTATCTTGGCAATCATGACCTACTTCGTCGTATTCCGATTCATTGCAGAATCCGAAGCAGCCTGCTGGTGCATTGAAATTGATGTTGTCCATACGATGCCCAAACATATAAGTTGTTTCGTTCAGGGGCCAACTATTATCAATCACACTGTTTACTATGTTTTTTTTGCTAAAAGCGTGAGCCAAGTATACTGTAGATTTTTTAGTTTTTAGTTCATCATTTTCCCAGTAAGCCTCTTCTATTTCTTCATCCCAATCTATTTTTTCCCAATCATTTGCAGCTGCAGGCATGTTGATAGAACCAGAATGGTCACGATACCTACCAATCTTTTCAAACAATTTGTTGTTGAAGTCCCACTCCCTCCAAGGTGTAGGTGCTACGTCTTGAGCAAACACATCGATGCTCCCCATTGTTACTGCTGCCAGCAACAACAATAATCTAATACTCTTTAAACTCGGTTTCATTTTGTTTTTTAAAGAATTTGTTATAAATTTTGTTGTTATATTTGTTATCTATTTCTTTATACCTTGAGCATCTTTTGTTAGTGCTTTGGGCTGTTGCTATTTGGCAATTTTGTCATAAACATGTAATTTCGGGTGCAAAATTAGTACCTTTTATTAATAAATATATAATATTGTGTCTTTGTTTGTTTGCATTAGGTGTCAAAATACACCGTTTGATACATAAAATAAAAGAGACGTTACGCAAACAAAAGTAATAATATGTCAGCTAATCGTTCGAAGCGGTGTTGAAGAAACAGATAATGTTGTCTGCGCACATATATCAGAAGCCAGTCCCGTTTGTGCCTTCTTGGTGTTGTCCTCTCGCTAGATTGCAAGATTGCATATTGCATTCGTTTTTTTTCAGAGAGAGGAGAAATTATAGTTAATAAAGTATAATTTTATTATATAATATATTGATTATTAATTATTTATATAATATTTACTATACCTTTACTTTAATCTCAACTACACGCTTCATAAAAATTTTGAATGCAATATGCAATCTTGCAATCTAACTCCCCGTCCACTGCCCCGTGGTGGTCAGGAGTGCCTCCCAGCATGCTCACTTGTGCTTCCTGAGTTGGTTAGGGGTGCCTCCTGACATGCTCACTTGTGCCTTTTCTGGGAGTGTGGAAACTGGGGTGGTTATGCAGATAAAAAAGAAGGCAGAAAAAGACTGCACATATCTTCTTCTACCTTCTTATGTCTGTGAGGTGAGTTTTAGTATGCTTCTTCCTCTGCAATCTCCTTCTTGGTGATTTGCTTGCGGTCGAGTGAGCGCCATACGTAGGCGATGTAGGCAAGCACGAAGGGGATGAGCAGCGAGACATAGAACATCGTGCGCAGAGTGAACTCGCTGCTTGAAGAGTTCTGTATGCTTAGCGAACTCTGCAGGTCGACGTTAGAAGGGTAGTATGCGGTGTTGTTCCATCCTGCAAGGAGGAAGAGCACAAGTACCGTGAGGACCGTACCGATGCCTGCCGGCCATATTCCTTTTATATATGTTTGGCTTCGAACGGTACGTATTATACCATAGAGGACGAGTGACACGCCTATTAATAAAATAATAAGGAGATACCACATGTCGAAAATGTTGTGCAGGTATTTCATCGGCTCAATAACTATTGCGCCTGTGGCCTCGTCGACAGCATAACCATCCTTCAGCAATGTGCGCACGAGGAATGCCACGAAGAGGATGAGGAACGGCACGGCATCGCCTATGACCTTCATGCTGCATCGGCTCTCAAGCACGTCGTCCTTGATGTTGTTCATGAAATAGAGCGAGCCGAGGACGCGTGCAAGGAAGAACACCGCGAGACCGAGGATAAGGTTCCAGGGGTCGAGCAGGGCATCGAGACCGTGTGAGGCATTTGCCCAACTGCTTATCACGGG
The DNA here is from genome assembly GCA_900315095.1 of uncultured Prevotellaceae bacterium. GTDB lineage: Bacteria > Bacteroidota > Bacteroidia > Bacteroidales > Bacteroidaceae > Prevotella. The sequence goes on from OMXS01000012.1 coordinate 59,234, forward strand.
CTGCATGCCGTCTGTGAGGTTCTGTTTCTCCACGATGAAATTGGAGCCGTTGAAGAACGTGGCTACGGCGCCGCCGAGCAACAATGGGCCCACAATGCCGTTGATTACGAGGAACCATTGGAATGTCTTTGTTCCGAGGATGTTGCCCAACTTGTTCTGGAACTCATAACTCACCGCCTGCAGTACGAAGGAGAAGAGAATGAGCATCCACAGCCAGTAGGCACCGCCGAAACTGGTGCTGTAAAACAGAGGGAAGGAGGCGAAGAACGCTCCGCCGAATGTTACAAGTGTGGTGAATGTTATTTCCCACTTGCGACCGGTGCTGTTTATCATCAGGCGACGTTCCTCTGCGGTTCTGCCTAGAGTGAAGAGCAACGAGTTGCCGCCCTGCACGAAGAGCAGGAACACGAGTAGTGCGCCAAGAAGCGACACGAGGAACCACCAATAATGTTGCAGAAAATCGTATGTCATGATACTTTGAACTTTGAATTTTTAACTTTGAACTTTGTTGTGTGGGCTGCGACGGCGTCGCGGCATAGGGGAATATTGGCGCTCAGCGCTCAACCCTCATCCCTCATATTCCGGGCCTTTCTTTATTTGCTTGAGGAGAATGTTGATTTCAACTGCAAGCATAGTGGTGAAGAGAACGAGGAAGATGAAGAACGTCAGAGCCACAGAGCCAGAGGAGATGTTGCTGACGGCCACTCCTGTGGGCAGCATGTCCTGAATGGTCCACGGCTGACGGCCGAACTCTGCCACAAGCCATCCGCTCTCAGACGCGATATATGCCAGCGGCACAAGCGCTATTGCCAGCCAGTAGTGCCACTTCGGCAGTCCTGTGAGTTCGCTGGCGTCGGCATGAGTCTCTGGAAGTAGTCCGAATGTCGCCAACAGACGGCGAGTTGTTACTGACAGCAATGGCACTCGGAACGAAAGTAACGACATTACGGCAAAGAAGAGAATGAAGATGCAGCCCAGTCCCACCATCGTGCGGAACGCCCAGAAGTTGATGGGTACGAAAGGCACCACCTGGCTCTTGTCTTTAATATACCCGTAGCCGAAGTATTTCATGTTTTCGTTCAGGCAGTCGCTTGCTGCTTTGAGAGCGGCCTTGTCGTTCTCGGGAATCGCAGTTTGTCCTTTATATTTCGTCTTCAACTGCCGATAGGTGTTGAGTGCGGCGATGGCTTTCTTTCCGCGGTCCATTTTCTCGTCCATAGAAGGTTCGGTCTTGCCGTCAGGTGTGGTGTAACCGTTGAGGATATCGTTGATTCCTGGTACATATCCGTCTGGTTTGTCTGTTGCCATGATACTTAGTGCGTATGGCATGTCAATCTTCAGTGCCGGCGCCTCGGTGTTGGCGTAGTCGGGTTGTTCCAAAGGGTTCACCCATGCTACGGCCGTAAGTCCCTGCTCTGTTCCTCCGTTGTAGAGCGCTTCCATTGCTGCCAGTTTCATCGGCTGCGCCTCAGCCACCTGCTGGCCGGAGATGTGTCCCGTGAAGGCTGCTCCAAGAGAGGCGATAAGTCCTACCACGGAAGCAATCTTGATGCTCTCAATGGCCAGTCTCTTCTCACGTTTCTTCCATAGATACCAGCATGAAACAGCCACCACGAAGATGGCGCCGATAATCCATGACGAAATGACGGTGTGGCAGAATTTTCCCACCGCGAATGGCGAGAAGGCAACAGCAAAGAAATCTACCATCTCATGGCGCATAGTGTCGGGATTGAACTCGCATCCCACGGGGCATTGCATCCAAGAGTTAGCCACGAGAATCCACCATGCAGAGATGGTGGCGCCAAGTCCTGTAAGCCATGTTGATGCGAGATGGAATCCGCGCGACACTTTCTGCCACCCGAAGTACATCACGGCAACGAATGTGCTCTCCATGAAGAATGCCACGATACCTTCGATAGCGAGCGGCGCGCCGAAGATGTCTCCCACAATCCATGAGTAGTTGCTCCAGTTGGTTCCGAACTCGAATTCAAGGATGATTCCTGTCGCCACACCCATGGCGAAGTTCACTCCGAAAAGTTTCTGCCAGAAGCGTGCCGCGTCTTTCCAGAACTGCTCTCCTGTGCGGTAGTAGCGTGTTTCCACGATGCCCATGATTACCGCTAATCCAAGTGTCAGCGGTACGAAGAGCCAGTGGTAGATGGCTGTTAGAGCGAATTGCGCCCTTGCCCAGTCTACTGCTCCGGCATCGATTGCAAGAAATAGGTTGTTCATGATTTATTATGTTTAGTGTTTTTATTCTTTTTGGCTGTGATGGCATCGCAGCATACTGGACTGAGGGGCTTATCGGTCAAGCACCTCTGTTGCCACGAAGTCAGCCTCCTCGCCTTTCTCGCTGTGCTGCGAGATGAAGTTGGGGAAGAAAAAGAGTTTCAGTATTATGAAGATGATAAACAGTTTTATGCCTATTATAAGCCACAACGTCTTGCCCAGCTTCATGTTGCGGAAGCCGTCATAATAGAGGTCGAAGACTCTGTAAAGGAAACTGTTTTTCTTCATGAATGTCAAAGGTTTGATAAATCAAAGGTAATACTCCGCAAAGATAGCAAAAAGATTTTATAATCCAAATCTTTTACATGCAATTTTACCACATCACACAGCACAAATAATTGCATATTTAATGATAATTTGTTCATTTTTTCCTTAAAATTCAACATTTTAAAGTTACTTAATGTTTTATAATTGTAGAAATGTTGGTCAATTTGAGAAAATATACTACTTTTGCATTCGTTATTATTAAACAAAGAGTGTAGAGTAAAGATGAATAAGAAAATCCTTATCCCGCTTATACTGGTTATCGCATTGCTATTAGGCGGTGTGGCGTGGCTGGGACTAAGCCTGAAAGAACAGAAGAAGGAAAACAAGGACATGCAAGAACTTGCTGAACTCGACAAGAAAGAGATGGAGAACGAGTATCAGCGTTTTGCCGAGCAGTATACTGAGATGAAGTCGCGCATCAACAACGACTCTATTGTAGCGCAGTTGACTCGTGAGCAGTTGCGCACGCAACAGTTGCTGAAGGAACTGAAATCAGTCAAGGCCAACGATGCCCGTGAGATTACACGACTGAAGAAAGAACTTGCTACATGCCGCGCCGTGATACGCAGTTATGTGCTTGAGATAGATTCGCTGAATAGGCTGAACCAGAATCTTACCGAGGAAAACACTCGTGTGAAGGGGCAGTACGAGGAGGCGACACGCCAGATAGAAGGACTAAATGCTGACAAGCAGTCGCTTACCGAGAAGGTTGCCATTGCTGCGCAACTCGATGCCACAGGCATACAGATGCAGATGCTCGACAAGAAAGGCAAGGCAACAGAGAAGATGAAGAAGGCTAAGCAGCTGAAAGTGTCATTTAAGATAGCAAAGAATGTAACGGCAACCAATGGTATCCGCACCCTGTATGTTCGCATCACGACCCCTGCGGGAACAGTACTCGGTAATGCAGGCACATTCCAGTATGAGAACCGCCAGTTGCAATGCTCTATGAAGAAAAGCGTGGAGTATGGCGGAAACGAAACGCCAGTCACACTATATTATGACATCAATCAGTTCCTCGATGAGGGCAATTACCAGGTGAGCATCTTTGCAGATGGCCAAATGATAGGTTCAAAGAGTGTGAGGTTTGAGTAAAGAATATGAATAGACTAACAGTTATATTATTGTTGTTCGCTTGCTGTGGCGTAGCCAATGCGCAGAGGGTACTCACGCTGGAGGAGTGCCGCAGCTTGGCTCTGGAAAACAACAAGCAACTGAACGTGGCGCGTCTTGGTCAGGAAGTGGCGGAGAACACTCGTAAGGTGGCGCGCACGAAGTATCTCCCGAGAGTGACGGCTCTTGGCGGATATGAACTGACGAGTCGCGAGGTGTCGCTGCTTAATGATGACCAGAAAACAGCGCTTAACAATCTTGGCACCAATATCGCGGGCAAGGCAGGTAATGCACTTACGGAGACTCTGACAGGCTTAGTGCAGAAGGGACTGATAGCACCCGATATGGCACAGCAGATAGGAGGGATGTTCTCTAATCTCTCTGCACCATTGGCACAGGCGCTTGACGGAGTGGGAAGTAGCGTGAGACAGTCGTTCCGCACTAATAACCGAAACATGATGGGCGCTTCGGTAATGGTGACACAGCCAATATATATGGGTGGCGCCATCACGGCAGCCAACCGTCTGGCAGACCTTGGCGAGAAGATGTCGGCAACGAAGTATGAACTGGCACGACAGACCACAATTTATGATATCGACCAGGCATACTGGCTCGTGGTGTCTGTGAAACACAAGGAGCGCCTGGCTCGCAACTATCTTGAATTGGTGAAGAAATTTGATAGCGATGTTGACAAGATGTTCAATGAGGGAGTGGCAACACGTGCCGATGCTCTTCAGGTGGATGTAAAGGTGAACGAGGCTGAGATGCAGGTGATGCAGGCAGAAGACGGTGTGGCTCTCGCAAAGATGTTGCTTTGTCAGTTGTGTGGAATGCCATGCGAGGAGAATATCACTCTTGCCGATGAGGACACCGAGAACCTCGCTCTGCCGATGTACGATGAGGGTAGGGAAGTGACAAACTACGACAACCGTCCAGAGGTTCAGATGTTGCAGACGGCAGTTGACATGACGAAAGCATCTACAAAACTCGCCCGCGCCACTTACCTTCCGCAGGTGATGGCGACAGGCGGTTATCTGGTAACAAATCCCAACTTATATAACGGTTTCGAGAAGAAGTTCGCTGGAACATGGAATGTGGGCGTAATGCTTCGAGTGCCTATATGGAACTGGAACGAAGGAGCGTATAAGGTAAGGGCAACAAAGGCAGCAACACAAATTGCTCAAATGGAACTTGCCGATGCAACAGAGAAAATAACTTTGCAAGTGAGCCAGTGCCGCTTTAAGGTGAAGGAGGCCAACCGTAAGTATAATGTTGCTATCAAGAACGTGGAGAAAGCTGATGAAAACTTGCGCTGTGCTAATCTTGGCTTTGCCGAAGGCGTGATTCCTATCACCGATGTGATGGCAGCACAAACCGCATGGATGCAGGCGCAAACACTTAAGGTTGAGGCAGAGATTGAGGCACGCCTCAGCGCTGTGGCACTAAAGAAGGCTCTTGGAGAATTGTGATTCTTTAATAAGCTAAATGGAAATAAGACAAAAAGAAACAAAAACAATTATTTATTATGTCAGTAAAGACGCAACATAACAATATTTTGCTTGCCGTTCTCGGCATTGTGGTAGTGGTGGCAATAGTGGCTATCATCGGACTCTTCGCTTTCGGGCATACAGACGAGGAGATTCAGGGTGAAATAGAAGTGACGGAGTATCGTGTGTCGAGCAAAGTGCCAGGCCGTATCCTTGAACTGCGTGTCAAGGAGGGCGACTATGTCAAGGTGGGCGACACTCTTGCCATTCTCGACGCCCCAGAGGTGGAGGCAAAGATGACTCAGGCACAAAGCGTGCAGAATGCAGCGGCTGCGATGAGTGAGATGGCTCAGAATGGTGCGCGCCACCAGCAGATACAAGGTGCTTACGAACTGTGGCAGCAGGCAACGGCAGGTCTTGAGATTGCCAAGAAGAGTTATGAGCGTGTGCAGCGACTCTACGATGAAGGCGTGATGAGTGCCCAGAAACGTGATGAGGCATTGGCACAATACAAGGCCCTTGAAGCACAGGCTAAGGCTGCCAAGAGTCAGTATGATATGGCTGTTGAAGGTGCCCGCAAGGAAGAGAAGAAAGCGGCTGCAGCACAGGTGAACCAAGCTCAGGGTGCTGTTCAAGAGGTGAGGTCATATAAGCGCGAACTGGTACAGACGGCACAGATGGAAGGTGAGGTAAGCACAGTTTTCCCGAAAGTGGGTGAACTCGTAGGCACCGGCTCCCCTATAATGAGCATTTCTGTAATAAATGACATGTGGGGAACATTCAACGTTCGCGAGGACTTGCTGAAAGGAATGAAGGTGGGCAGTGAAATAACAGCTTATAGTCCTGCTTTCGACAAAAACATAAAGTTGAAAGTTTTCTACATCAAAGACCAAGGATCTTATGCCGTATGGAAAGCGACAAAGAGCAACGGACAGTATGACCTCAAGACATTTGAGGTGAAGGCGCGCCCTGTGGAGAAGGTTGATGGCCTGCGTCCTGGCATGTCGCTTATAGTTAAGAAATAATTGAGGCAGGCGGAAACTTCTAACTCCTAAAACTCCTAACTCAAAGAATGTACGTAAAGAGGAACCCTTTCCTTCGTATCTTAAGCGTTGCACGTCGCGAGTGCGGTTTGTTGTTGTCAACGCCGATATACATCTTCTGCATGGTGATATTCCCCATCCTAACGGTGATATTCTTCACTTCGTTGATGGATGACGGACTGCCACAGGAGATGCCTATAGGCATTGTCGACCTCGACAACTCTACCGTGACGCGCTCTATCATACGCCGTCTCGACGGAATGCAGACTAGCAAGGTGGTGGGTAAGTATGCCAATCCCGCTGAGGCTCGCAAGGCGATGCAGAAGAATGAGATATATGCGTTCCTCTATTTTCCAGAAGGCACCACCTCAGCGTTGATGTCACAACGCCAGCCGAAGGTTTCCTTTTATTATAACAGCACGATGCTCATGGCTGGTGCATTACTCTTTCGCGATATGAAGACGGTGTGCACACTTGGTTCTGCTGCAGTAGGGCAAGCCACGATGCGTGCCCGAGGCTATACCGACGAGCAGATAGCGACGTTCCTGCAACCCACATCCATCGATCTTCACATGATAGGCAACCCTTGGGCAAACTATAACATCTATCTCTCGGCATTCATGGTGCCAGGAGTGCTGTTGCTTTTCGTGTTTCTTATTACCGCCTATTCCATAGGTACGGAAATGAAGTTCAACCGTAGCAAAGCGCTGATGCGACTGTCGGGTAATGACATCTGGGTGGCTATGCTGGGCAAGATGCTGCCTCAGACACTTGTCTTCCTCATTATATTCTATGGCTACCTTATATATGTATTCGGATTCTTACATTTCCCCCATCAGGGTACGTGGTATCAGATAGCACTTATCGGACTGCTTGCCATCATAGCATCGCAGTCATTTGGAATGTTTGTCTTCGGACTTGTACCTTCACTACGCATGTCGTTGAGTGTCTGCTCTTTGTGGGGTGTACTGAGTTTCACCATGTGTGGAGCGGCATTCCCGTTGTTCGCTATGAATCCGATGCTAGAAAGTCTGGCCCAACTCTTTCCGCTACGCCATTACTATATGTATTATCAAATATGCATATTCAATGGTTTTTCTACAAGTGACGCTTGGGTTAATCTCCTTGCTTTATTCATCTTCATTTGCCTTCCAGTCTTCGTAATGAAGAACATCCGCAAGGCAATGCTCGAATATGTATATATTCCTTAACACCAAGAAAGATATGCTACAACGAATAAAAGAAGGAATATACGACACCTGTTATATATGGACGAAGGAGATGCGCTCTGTCATTAGCGATGAGGGAGTGCTGATATTCTTTATTCTTGTGCCATTAATATATCCATTACTTTACTCTTGGGCATACAATAATGAGGTGGTGCGCGATGTTCCTGTGGCGGTGGTTGATTTCTCCAATAGTCAGACATCTCGGCAGTTCATCCGCCAATGTGATGCGTCACCTGATGTTAGGGTGGCTTACCGTTGTGCCTCTCTCGACGAGGCCCGTCAGTTGGTTGGCCATCAGGTAGTGCGCGGAATACTGTATTTCCCTGCTGATTTTGAAGAAAAACTCGGGCGTATGCAACAGTCAAAAGTGAGCGTATATTGTGACATGAGCATGATGCTCGCTTACAAGGCAATATATGCTACGTCGATGGCTGTTTCGCAGGACATGAATGCAGGCATACAAGTGAAACTCTCTGGCAACTACACCGACCGTGAAGATGCCATACTTACCAAACCTCTCGACTTTGAGGAGGTGCAGATGTTCAATACTACTGGAGGTTACGGAAACTTCATCCTGCCTTGCGTTCTTGTGCTTATATTACAGCAAACATTACTTCTCGGCATCGGCCTTAGTGCAGGTACAGCACGAGAGAACAACCGTTATAAGGACCTTGTGCCTGTCAGCCGCCACTATAACGGCATTTTCCGAATAGTCTTCGGCAAGTCTTTGTGCTACTTTATGATATATGCTGTTATGGCAGCATATATAACGCTTATCGTACCAAGGATTTTCAGTTTCACCAGCATACCTCAAGCGTCAGACCTCTTTGCGTTGATGCTGCCTTACTTGCTGTCTTGCATCTTCTTCGGTATGTTCTTGTCGTGTGTTGTGCGCTATCGTGAGAATGTAATCCTTCTTGTGGTTTTCACCTCTTTGCCGTTCCTCTTCCTCGCCGGAATCTCGTGGCCAGAGAGCAGTTTGCCTCCAGTTTGGCGCAGCTTAGCCTATCTCTTGCCTTCCACTTTCGGCGTGCGTGGCTTTGTTAGAATAAGCAGCATGGGTGCCACCCTAGATGATGTCACCCACGAGTATATGTGCTTGTGGATTCAGTCGTTGGTCTATTTCTTCGCCACATGTGCAGTATATAAGTTCCAGTTGACACAGGCGCGCCGTCATGCGGTAGAGACAATAGTTAAGATTAAGCGCAAGGCGGAGAAACATAAAATGAAGGTAGAAGGTTGAGCGTTTAAGGTTGAGGGTTGAGCGATAATAGAATAATGCTAAATTCGCCCAACCATCAACTCTCAAATTTCAACTCTTAACCTTTAACTCCCACAATTTTTGTAGGCGGTTGTTCCTTGTTGCGACGGTTCACGACTGTGACCACAGCTTGTGCAAGATTAAGGAATGCTATGCCCGTCATCGAGTCTGCAGACAGCGCGGCAGGCTTCCCTTCGTCGCCACTCTCGCAGATGCCCTGCACAAGAGGTATTTGTGCCAGCAGAGGAACATTAAGTTCTGTGGCCAGTTGCTTGCATCCTTCCTTTCCGAATATATAATATTTGTTTTCCGGCAGTTCCTTCGGGGTGAACCAAGCCATGTTTTCAACAAGTCCGAGTATAGGGACGTTCACTTTCTCGTTGCGGTACATGTCAACTCCCTTGCGTGCATCGGCAAGTGCCACTTGCTGAGGTGTCGACACGATTACTGCACCTGTAATGGCGAGTGTCTGCAACAGAGTCAGGTGGATGTCGCTTGTGCCTGGCGGAGTGTCAAGTATTAGATAGTCGAGTTCGCCCCAGTTGGCATCGCCGATGAGTTGTTTTAGCGCGTTTGACGCCATACCTCCGCGCCAAAGAGTTGCTGTGTCGGGATTCACGAAGAAGCCAATGGACAGCAGACGCACGCCGTATTGTTCTATCGGTTCTATGAGGTCGCGCCCGTCAACATGTACTGCGTATGGCCGGGCATCCTCCACATTGAACATCTTAGGCATGCTTGGACCGAAGATATCGGCATCGAGCAGTCCCACACGATAACCCAGTCGTGCCAGCGAGATGGCAAGATTGGCCGATACTGTGCTCTTTCCTACGCCGCCCTTGCCGCTGCTTACCGCCACGATATTCTTCACTCCCGGCAGCATCTTGCCTGCTTCCGGGCGTGGTTTAGACTTGAACTCGGTTATTATTTCCACCTCCACGTCTTTAGAAACGTGGTAGTGTATTGCTGCTTCGGCAGCCTTTACGGTAGATTTCAGGAACGGGTCGGTGTCGCGTGGGAACTCCAGAACCACCTTCACTTTCATCCCGTCTATGGATGGTTGGTCTGCAACCATACCGCTCTCCACGAGGTTTTTCTTCGTGCCTGGGTAGGTTACCGTTGCCAGAGCATCCATTATCAGTTTTGGATATAGTGTCATATTGCCGTTGTTTTGTTTTCGACTGCGAAGTTACTACTTTTTCTGTTAAGTACAAAAGCATGTGTCACTTTTCTCTTCCATATTCCATCCAATGGTGCCTTTCTCTCTCATCCATCTTCTCTATGGCATAACGCAGCGCCGTGCGGGGCATTTCTGAAGCATGCATGTCGAGGAATGAGCGCAGCAGTTCTATGCTCACGCGCTTGCCCATCTCGCGAAGCATCCATCCAACGGCCTTGTGCATCAGGTCGTGAGGGTGGTGCAGGTGGCGCTCGGCGTATCGAAGAGTGTAGGCGGGGTTGCCTTTCTGCAGCGAGCCCCATGTGCACACCATAGATATTCGTTTCTTCCACAGATTGTCACTCTCGGCGAGCCGGTCAACAAGTGCCATCTTCTCGTCGTCGGTATAGCATGAAGGCATCGTCAGCCAGTATCCAAGTGTCTTGGGCGCCGATAGGTCAACGAGGTCCCAGTTGTTCGCCCTTTCTGTGTTGGCTACGTAGAATTCAATCAACGAGTCGCGCTTTTTCATCGCCTCCTTGTTGTCGATTAAGCGTTTAGAGCATAGTTTGTTGAATTGCGAAACCAGTACCAGCAAGCCGCAAAGCCGGGCCTCGTGCCACTCGCTTTGCAGCAGTTGCTCAATCTCCTCGCGCGGCATGTCCTTGCATTCAGCCGCCACGCTTCGAGTCTTTGGCACCTTCAGACCAAGGAACTTGTCGCCCTCGCCATACTCCCCTTTGCCTGTCTTGAAAAATCTCATCAGCACTTCGCGCTGTTTCTCGTCCGCCATCGCGCCCATTGCCGCAATTGCTTCCTTGGCTGTCTTCATCGTCTTTTTAAGAGTTAAAATGTTTTTGAGTTTGCAAATATACGCATTTTTTCTTGTTATTGTTATGGAAAAAACTGTATCTTTGCAAAAAAATATGCCAATATGAAAAAGAGTATAGTTTCTTACCCGCTCGCAATAATGATATTAGTGCTGATGTCTATGTGCCTTTTCCCTGCTGATGGCTTTGCCAATATGCCGAGAGTGAGACTCGTAGACGACTGGAAGCCGGGAATGGTTGTGCAGGAGTGGGAGGTAGAGCAAGCAGGAATTGCCCGTTGCTTTGTGTCTGAGAAAATCAACGACCAGGTATGGAGCCGCATGAAGGGCAAGTCGTGGAACGTGGGATGCCCCGTGAGTCGCGACGGCCTTCGCTATCTGCGACTGCTCCATTATAATGCTAAGGGCGAGATACAGACGGGAGAGATGGTGGTGAACAAGCAGATTGCCGACCGCGTGGTGAGCATTTTCCGCCAACTATACGAGCAGAAATACCGCATAGAGCGAATGGTTCTGATAGACGACTATAATGCTGACGACGACCGCTCGATGGAGGATAACAACACCTCATGCTTCAACTACCGTGTGGTGGCGGGCACGAAGAGCCTTTCCAAACATGCTTACGGACTTGCCATCGACCTCAACCCGCGCTATAATCCGTATGTCCGCAACGGCAAAGTGTCGCCCGAGAACGGCAAGGATTATGCCTACAACCGCCAGAAGCGCAACGACATACCTTATAAAATAGACACCAACGACCTCGCTTACCGCCTCTTCATGAAGGCTGGAGCACAATGGGGTGGGGCGTGGAAAACGATGAAAGACTACCAGCACTTCCAGTTTGCGAAGTAGTTAGATGCACGTCTTCATACCTTATTATATTATTAGACGGACCCTCACTTGTGCCTCCTGAGTGCTCACTTGTATACATCTGAGCATCTCACTTGTATACATCTGAGCACCTCATTTATATACATCTGAGCGTCTCATTTGTGCCTTTTGAGCATCCCATTTGTGCCTTTTGAGCATCCCACTTGTGCCTTCTTGCACTTCCACTTGTCAAAGTAGTAATGACGAGGAATTTGCATTAAAAAAGCAAAAAAACGTGCAGAATGGTTTTTAAATGAAAAATTATTTGTACCTTTGCACCCCGAAGTATGCCACAAAATGGCATGCTGCAACGTAAATGAGTGGTTTAGAGTCTCTTAGGATTGATTTGAAGGGTTTGAAAGAAGACGTTAATGTCTTCGAAAGTGACCTTGACGATACGTTTTTTGAAACTCTAGACAGTCAGGAAGTGCACGGAGGCCGATTGCATGTGTCGCTGTCTATACGCAAGGCAAGCGGCTTTTATGACCTCACGTCGCATGTTGCTGGCACCGTTAGCGTTGCGTGCGACCTATGCTTAGACGATATGGACGAGGCAATAGACACCGAGAACCGTCTCGTTGTGAAGCTTGGAAGCGAAGACTCTATTGACGACGACGTCGTGACAGTTGACGAAAACGAAGGAATACTCGACATGTCATGGCTCGTCTATGAATTTGTCACGTTGTCATTACCCATCAAGCATGTGCATGCACCTGGTAAGTGTAACCCTGCTATGACAGAAGTTCTGGAGCGTCTGTCGTCTGACCGAAGCAGAGATGAAGGTTCCAGCAGCGAGATAGACTCACGTTGGAGTGAATTATTAAAATTAAAAGATAAAACAATTAAATAATAAAGAATTATGGCACATCCTAAAAGAAGACAGTCGAAGACTCGTACCCTGAAAAGAAGAACTCACGACAAGGCAGTTCTCCCAACATTGGCAAAATGCCCTAACTGCGGCTCTTTCCACATCTATCACACCGTATGTCCTTCCTGCGGTTACTATCGTGGTAAGATTGCCATTGTAATGGACGAAGCTGCTGAATAAAGATGGGAAAGATCAACGCAGTAATCACTGGTGTCGGAGGTTACGTTCCCGATTATGTCCTCAATAACGAGGAACTGTCGAGAATGGTTGACACTAACGACGAGTGGATTATGTCGCGTGTCGGCATCAAGGAGCGTCGCATCCTCAACGAGGAAGGTCTGGGCACCAGTTATATGGCTCGCAAGGCTGCACGACAGCTTATGCACAAGACGGGAGTAGACCCTGACAGCATCGATGCCTTGATTGTTACCACTTCAACAGCCGACTATAAGTTCCCGTCCACGGCATCCATAGTGCTTGGAAAACTTGGTCTTAAGAACGCTTTTGCATTCGATTTCTGGGCTGCATGCTGCGGTTTCCTCTACACTCTCGATGTTGCGGCATCGATGATACAGAGCGGCCGCTTCAAGAGGATTATCGTTATTGGCGCCGACAAGATGTCGTCGGTAGTCGATTATCAAGACCGCAGCACCTGTGCGTTGTTTGGTGACGGCGCCGCTGCTGTGCTTCTCGAGGCAACAGAGGAAGAGAATATCGGCGTGATGGACTCATATTTCCGCACAGACGGCAAGGGCTTGCCCTTCCTCCACCTGAAAGCAGGCGGTTCGGTATGCCCTCCAAACCACTTTACTGTTGACCATCGTTTGCACTATCTCTATCAGGAGGGTCGCACCGTGTTCCGTTATGCGGTAACCAGCATGAGCGACGACTGCGCCTTGATAGCAGAGCGCAACGGTCTGAACAAGGACAACATCCGCTTTGTCGTTCCTCATCAGGCCAACATCCGCATCATCGAGGCTGTCGCAAAGCGCCTTGAACTGCCGATGGAACAGGTGATGGTGAACATCGAACACTTCGGAAACACTAGTGCAGCAACCATTCCTCTGGCGCTCTGGGAGTATGAAAGCCAGTTGAAGAAAGGCGACAATCTCATACTTACCGCCTTTGGTGCAGGATTCGTTCATGGAGCTTCTTACTACAAGTGGGCTTATGACGGTTCGGCTGCAGCGGCACCTGTGAAATAGAATCGATTAGGATTAGAACCCCAAACGAAAGACGCATCCTATTAATAATTTAATAAGATGCGTTTTTTTAGATTAAGACGACATTATAACAAAGCAAAAATGCATAAGGCAGGATTCGTAAATATTGTAGGCAACCCGAATGTTGGCAAGTCAACCCTGATGAACCAACTTGTGGGAGAGCGCATCTCTATTGCCACATTCAAGGCGCAGACGACACGCCACCGCATCATGGGCATCGTGAATACCGATGACATGCAGATAGTGTTCAGCGACACCCCAGGCGTGCTGAAACCCAACTACAAAATGCAGGAGATGATGCTGGCATTCTCGGAGAGTGCCTTGGCCGATGCCGATGTGCTTCTCTATGTTACCGATGTGGTGGAGAATCCCGAGAAGAACACGGACTTTCTTGAGAAAGTGCAGAAGATGAAGATTCCCGTGATTCTGCTTATCAACAAGATAGACGAGCTATCATCAGAGCCAGGAAAGGCAGGGAAGGGCGGCAGCAAAAGCGGTGACACCCGTCTGGGCGATATCGTGGCTCGCTGGCACACGCTTCTGCCAAATGCAGAGATTCTTCCTATATCGGCAAAGAATAAGTTCGGCGTTGACATGCTGCTAAAGCGCATCAAGGAACTGCTGCCCGAGAGTCCTGCTTATTTTGACAAGGACCAGTTGACGGACAAGCCTGCGCGTTTCTTTGTTAGCGAGATAATCCGCGAGAAGATACTTCTCTACTACGACAAGGAGATTCCATACTCGGTAGAAGTGGCTGTGGAGAGTTTCAAGGAGACGCCTAAGAACATCCATATAAATGCCGTGATTTATGTTGAACGTGAGTCGCAGAAGGGTATTATCATAGGTCATCAGGGCGTAGCGCTCAAGAAAGTGAGTACCGAAGCGCGCAAGGCGCTGGAGAAATTCTTCGGCAAGAGCATCTATCTGGAAACCTTTGTCAAGGTGGACAAGGACTGGCGTTCGAGCCAGCGCGAGCTCGACTCGTTTGGATATAACCCCAATTAAAGAGGTAAAAGAATTTATTTAGAACTGAAAAGCAAACATATAAGTTTATGGGAAACTTAGTAGCGATAGTGGGACGCCCTAATGTTGGCAAGTCCACTCTTTTCAACAGACTGACAAAGACCCGCCAAGCCATCGTTAGCGAGGAGGCAGGCACAACGCGCGACCGCCAGTATGGCAAGTGCGAGTGGTGCGGCAAGGAGTTCTCGGTGGTTGATACTGGCGGATGGGTAGTCAATAGTGACGACATCTTCGAGGAGGAAATCCGCAAGCAGGTGATTGTGGCTACCGAGGAAGCCGACCTTTTGCTGTTTCTTGTTGACACGCAGAACGGACTAACTGACTGGGACCAGGATGTGGCAAAGATACTGCGCCGCACCAAGCTCCCTGTGATTCTTGTTGCCAATAAGGTGGACAACAGCAACCAGCAGTTTGACGCAATGGAGTTCTATAAACTGGGACTCGGAGACCCGCAATGCATTAGTGCGGCTACAGGAAGCGGTACAGGCGACCTTCTCGACCTTGTTCTCGAGAAACTGCCGTCAGCAAAAGACGAGGATGACTTCATCGACGACACGCCCCGTTTTGCTGTTGTGGGACGCCCAAATGCGGGAAAGAGCAGTCTTATCAACGCCTTCATAGGCGAAGACCGCCATATTGTGACAGATATTGCAGGCACAACTCGCGATAGTATATACACGAAATATGACAAGTTCGGCTTCGATTTCTATCTCGTTGATACTGCAGGAATACGCCGCAAGAACAAGGTTTCAGAAGACCTGGAGTTCTATAGCGTGATGCGTTCCATTCGTGCCATCGAGAATAGTGATGTCTGCATCCTTATGATTGACGCCACACGAGGCATCGAGGCTCAAGACATGAACATCTTCCAGCTGATTCAGAAGAATAACAAGTCGCTCGTGGTGGTGGTTAACAAATGGGACCTCGTGCAGGACAAGAGTCAGAAATCCATCGACACATTTATCAACGCTATCCGAGAGCGAATGGCTCCATTCACGGACTTCCCAATAATCTTCGCGTCGGCGCTAACCAAGCAACGCATCTTTAAAGTGCTTGAGACAGCCAAGGATGTTTATCTCAACCGCAAGGTGAAGATAGGAACCACGAAGCTTAACGAGGTAATGCTGCCTATCATCGAGGCAACGCCGCCGCCATCAATCAAGGGCAAGTACATCAAGATTAAGTATTGTGCGCAGATTCCTGACACTCAAATACCGAGTTTCGTGTTCTATGCTAACCTTCCTCAGTATGTCAAGGAACCTTACAAGCGTTTCCTTGAGAACAAAATACGCGAGAACTGGACGCTCACAGGCTCCCCGATAAATGTTTTCGTAAGGCAGAAATAATATCGATACCACTATGCGCAGACTGATATATGCCTTGATGCTCGTGGCGGTTGTCGCTATAGATGCATGCAGCAAGAAAACAGGTGGCGACAACAAGGCGGCCGCATATTTCGCAAAAGGCTATTACGAGCGGCTTATCGAG
This sequence comes from uncultured Prevotellaceae bacterium, assembly GCA_900315095.1. Classification (GTDB taxonomy): domain Bacteria; phylum Bacteroidota; class Bacteroidia; order Bacteroidales; family Bacteroidaceae; genus Prevotella. Next base: position 75,383 of record OMXS01000012.1, read on the forward strand.
GGCAACTACGAGGGTTATGTTGATGCTCTGAACTATCCCGACAGCATTCCTTCGAGCTACCGCAGCCAGTTGGTGCTTAACGCAAAACTGTTCACCGAGAAGCAGAAAAGCATTCATGGAGGATGGGTCGGCGTTGAGATTGCAGGCTGCATTATCGACAGTTTATCGCCCACGGCACAGGCAATACTCAACCTATGCTATGCAGACAGCACGCGCGAGAAGGTTGTCGTGCCGATGGTGGAGCGCGACGGCCGCTGGTATATCAGGTGATATAAAGAAGTTAAGAAGTTAAGGAGTTATGAAGTTAAGGAGTTAAGACAAAAGAACCATGATACAGTATGGTTGTCTTAACTCCTTAATCTTTTTTATTACTTTGACTCTTTAGTTCTTATGGTTCTGATGCATTTCCCTCATCTCCTCTTCCTTTACTTTCTTGAACAAGTCGGAAGCGAAGATGAAGTCGTTGAGCTTCTTGTTTTCTGACGTCATAATCTCATCTTTGTTGCCTGTCCATGCAGACGTGCCTTTATAGATGAAGATGATATTCTCTCCGATGCCCATTACAGAGTTCATGTCGTGAGTGTTTATGATGGTCGTGGTGTTGTATTCCTGCGTGATGCTATGCAGCAGTTCGTCGATTACGAGACTCGTCTTGGGGTCTAGTCCAGAGTTCGGCTCGTCGCAGAAGAGGTATTTCGGGTTAAGAGATATTGCTCTTGCTATTGCCACACGCTTCTGCATACCTCCTGAGAGCTCGCCAGGGTACTTGTTCTGCGCATCCAGAAGGTTCACGCGGTCGAGACATTCCTGCGCGCGTTTTGTGCGTTCGCGGAGTGTCATCGAGGAGAACATATCGAGCGGGAACATCACATTATCAAGCACAGGCATCGAGTCGAAAAGCGCGGCGCTTTGGAAAATCATGCCCATCTCACGTCTCAGCTGCATCTTCTCGCGCTTTGACATCGCCACGAAGTTGCGTCCGTCGTATAGTATTTCGCCAGAGGTGGGGTCGAGCAGACCCACGATATTCTTCATCAGGACGGTCTTTCCCGAACCGCTCTGGCCGATGATGAGGTTGGTCTTGCCGTTCTCGAACGTGGCGTTAATGTCCTTTAGAACGTCCTTGTCCTCGAAAGACTTATAAAGATTCTTTATCTCAATCATTTCTAATCCCCTAAGTTAGGGGGTGTGGGGGTCTGAACAAGCGGGGTATCAGATCCATTTAACATTTTGTTTTTAATATTGGAGTCTGCGCTTGTTCAGACCCCATCCTCCAGTCTCGTGGGACTACGAGAGCATTTGCGTCAGGAACACGTCGGAGAAGAGGATTAACACCGAGCTGCTCACTACAGCGGTGGTAGATGCCTTGCCCACCTCAACCGAACCGCCTTCAACAGTATACCCGCAGAAGGCAGAGACGCTACTTATAATGAATGCAAACACAAGACTCTTGATAATACTCATCCAGATAAACCATTGATTGAAGTCGTGCTGCAGTCCCAATGTAAGGTCGTCGGGCGACAGCACATGGCCTATATAGGCTGTGGCATAAGCGCCCACTATGCCGAGTGCAGACGAGAAGATCACGAGGAACGGCATCATTGTTATCATGCCTAGAATCTTCGGCAGGATGAGATAACTTGCCGAGTTGACGCCCATTATCTCAAGAGCGTCAATCTGTTGCGTCACCCTCATGGTGCCCAGCTCTGACGCAATATTCGAGCCCACCTTTCCCGAGAGAATTAGACACATGATACTTGAGGAGAACTCCAGCAGCATGATCTCTCGCGTGGTGTAGCCGCTTACCCATCGGGGCATCCACGGGCTCTGGATGTTCAGTTTCATCTGAATGCAAATAACGGCACCTATGAAGAACGAGATGAGCAGCACTATGCCGATGGAGTCGACACCCAGCTGCGTCATGTCCTTGGTGTATTGCTTGAAGAACATCCTCATGCGCTCGGGCACCGAGAACACACGCCCCATCAGGATGAGGTAACGTCCGAAAACTGTGAGATATTTCTTGATAAACATAAAGCTTCTTATGTAATTCGTTTGCAAAAGTAATTAAAATCAGTCTAAAAATGGCAACTATTATGTTATTTTTTCTTTTTCAGTTATGCGAAACTTTTTCTCTACCTTTGTCTCATTATTATGGAAGTTACGGATACTTGTAAAAAAAGTTTATTTGTTTTTATTCTCTTTTGTTTTTTTGTGAATTTTCATTGGGGTACAATTGTGTGCCAAGAGTTAAGATGACAAGTTTTTTAAATATTTCTTTTTTTTGTTCCGTTTTTTTGTTATCTTTGTGCAAAAATCATAACTGATACTATACAATGGCTGAGTGCTTGTAAAAATTGAAAGGAGTATTTAGCACACATAAGTGAATTTTATAAAGGATAAAGGAGACGGTTTGTTTTGGAAAGAAACAGGTATATACATTCGCTTAGAGAATCTTCTTATAGAATCAATTTAGATGGTCGTCTTCCTTCCGAGGATTTGACAGTAAACGTCTATGGGAGGGACGGTGAGATCATTGGCTCATATCATTTTGAGCCTTCACAACTTCATGGTAAAAAAAATATTCATTTCAAGTATATAAATGGGAACGTGGAATGGATTGGTGGCATGATTTGTGAAGACAATGTTTGTAGGAACAAATTGCCTTCATCTGCTCATGTATTGACCAACAGGGCTGGCAGGGATGAACTTTACGTAATAGATTTGTGTGACGAGATACTTGGCCTAAAGGCTAAGCGTCAACATCGTTTTCCGTTCTTGCTTGGCGATACTGGGAAAGGTCTTCCTGTTGATGCATATTATGAAGAAATGAATCTCGTGGTAGAATATTGCGAAAGTCAGCATAGTGAGGCGGTTCCTTTTTTTGATCGTCGATTGACTGTAAGTGGTGTGGGGCGAGATGAACAACGCAGAATTTACGACGAGCGTCGCAGGGAATTATTGCCTAAACATGGTATTCGTCTTGTAAATATAGCATATTATGATTTCGAGTATGATAGTAGGAAAAGAATTGTGAGAGACCACCAACAAGATATTCAAATTGTCAGAAGAAAACTCGAAGTTTAAATGAATAAAGTATGTACATCATAAACAAAGAACAGATATCAATGCGTTATTACTATACTCGATATTCAAAAAATATAGATTGACTCTTTCAATGTGTCAATTATTATTGCCATCAATTACTATATCAGTGGTAATTTCGGTTTCATCATAAGGGTCGGAACGTAAATCCCCAGCGTCAACCCATGCACTTGCGCTTACTCTTTGAGTGATGCGGATTACTTTTATATTCTTTTTTGGCGGATCATTTCGATGTAATTCATTATATTCTTTCATTTTTTTCCTGCTAGCCCAGTAGTGTTCTTCAGTCATGCTTACAAAACTGCCATTTCCACAGGGAATACTTATTGTTCCGTCCCCATTGTGTATAATAGTATCACCGTACTCTGTAACTTCTCTGTTGTCTTGTAATAGAGGACCTGACTCCTGCTTTGGGGCTAAAATAATGGAACAGACAATAATTATTATCAAAATTCCGAATAAATACCATTTCATAATCTTTGAAATAATGTTATGTGATAATTTTGCCTCAAAGGTACGAAAAAAAAAGTAATATCCTTTATTGTGGTTAATAATATTATGAAATATTGAGAAAAAACTTAGTTCTTGCCAGTCTAATTATACTATTGCTTATGTTTTATAAGTTATGAACATACAGAATTTAAGCGTCCCGAAGGGGCAACAGGCACATGCACTAGGCAATACGTGTTAAAGTAATATCGCCCTGAAAGGGCAAAAGATTTATCGTACTCTGGAATTCTTTTGCCCCGTCAGGGCGTCGTATGTGGTGTGGTTCTATATCCAGGGCGCTTCCATGCAGATAGTCAACATGCTTCCGAAATTACAACCATATTAATAATATCGAAGGAGTACTATGCAATTATTAAAAAAAACGAAATATGTTTGTTATTCCCTTGATATTTCGTAACATTGTTAATAAATCAGTAAAAAAAATCTATTCCAGAACAAAAAAGAATAAGTTATTTTGTTCTAGTCTCGTTTTTTAGTACCTTTGCCGACAGAAAGTAATAGAGCGAAATGGACGAAACGAACAAAATGGGAACTTACCGCGAAGGTAACGCGGTGCTCAGGGCTGAAGGACTGGTGAAACGCTACGGCAAACGCACCGTAGTGAATGATGTCTCAATCAACGTGAGACAGGGCGAGATAGTGGGTCTGCTTGGCCCTAACGGAGCTGGAAAGACCACTTCTTTCTACATGACCACCGGTCTTGTGGTTCCTAATGCCGGCCATATTTTCATCGATGATCAGGACATAACTGACTATCCTGTGTACAAGCGTGCTCGTGCTGGAGTGGGATACCTGCCGCAGGAGGCAAGTGTGTTCCGCAAACTCAGCGTTGAGGACAATATCATGGCTGTGCTCGAGATGACCAACACCACAAGGAAATACCAGCAGGAGAAGCTTGAAAGCCTTATCAAGGAGTTCCGACTGGAGAAGGTGCGCAAGAACAGCGGCGACCGACTCTCGGGAGGCGAGCGCCGTAGAACCGAGATTGCGCGATGCCTGGCTATCGACCCTAAGTTCATAATGCTCGACGAGCCGTTCGCAGGCGTCGACCCTATCGCCGTGGAAGACATTCAGCACATCGTGTGGCAGCTGAAGTATCGCAACATCGGAATACTCATCACCGACCATAACGTGCACGAGACGCTCTCCATCACCGACCGCGCTTATCTGCTTTTCGAGGGCCGAATACTCTTCCAGGGAACGCCAGAGGTGTTGGCGGAGAACCCTATCGTGAAAGAGAAGTATCTCGGTCGCGATTTCAAGTTGTTCAAGAAGGATTTCCAGCTTATAGACGAAGAGAAACGCAAGCAAGAGCAACAGGAAATAGGTTAAAAAAACAAATTTTTCCACCTTATATAATATAATTACAAAAATATTGAGTAATTTTGCACCCCAATTCCAGTTATTGGAGAGCAGAATTTAGTGGTTTATGTGCGATTGCTAAAGACTGAAACGAAAGCGAATATAAATATTAATTACAATAAGAATTAACAATACAGATGAAAGTAACATTTGAGAATCCTGACAAGGTGAACGGACTGATGACCTTGACTGTGGAAGAGGCAGACTTCAACGAGAAAGTAGAGAAGCAACTTAAGGACTACCGCAAGCGTGCCAACATCCCTGGCTTCCGTCCGGGACAGGTGCCAATGGGTATGGTTCGCCGCCAGTATGGCGCTGCTGTGAAAGTGGATGTCATCAATAACGTGCTGGGCGAGGAAATTTACAAGTATGTACGTGAGAACAAGATACAGATGCTCGGCGAGCCGATGCCGTCAGAGAAGCAGGTAGCTGTAGACCTCGAAAAGGAGGCACCCTACACATTCGTCTTCGATATTGCTGTAGCTCCAGAGTTCAGCATCGAGCTGACCGACAAAGACGCTGTCGACTTCTATAACATTACCGTTGACGACAAGCTGATTGACCAGCAGATAGAGATGTACGCATCACGCTCGGGCCACTACGACAAGGTGGAGGAGTATGCTGCTAACGACATGCTGAAGGGCGACCTTCGCGAGCTTGATGCAGAGGGTAACACCAAGGAAGGCGGCATTACCGTTGAGGGTGCTATCATGATGCCAGAATACATCAAGGTGGACGAGCAGAAGGCTCTGTTCCAGGGTGCTAAACTGGGCGACATCATCACCTTCAACCCCAAGAAGGCTTATCCTGAGAACTCTGGCGAACTGCAGGGCCTGCTGAAGGTTTCGCGCGAGGAGGCAGAGAACGTTACTGCTGATTTCAGCTATCAGATTACCGAGATTTCTCGCTACACCAAGGCAGACGTTAACCAGGAGCTCTTCGACCAGGTTTACGGTCAGGGCAACATCGCCGACGAAAAGGCTTTCCGTGAGCGTATCGCACAGGACCTCAAGGCACAGTTCGCTACTGACAGCGACTTCCGCTTCATGCAAGACCTGCGCAAGTACTGCGAGGACAAGGTTGGCGAATTGACATTCCCTGAGGAGGCACTCAAGCGCATCATGCTCAACAACAATAAGGACAAGGGCGCCGAGTATGTTGAGAAGAACTTCGAGGCAAGCATCAAGGAACTGAAGTGGCACCTCATCAAGGAGCAGCTCGTGGCTGCCAACAACATCAAGATTGAGGACGCTGACGTTAAGGATGCCGCTAAGGAGGCTGCACGCGCTCAGTTTGCTCAGTACGGCATGAACAATGTGCCCGACGAGTATCTTGAGAACTACGCAGCAGACATGCTGAAGAAGAAGGAGTATGTGGACAACCTCGTTGACCGCGCTATCGACCGCAAGCTGACAGAGGTGCTCAAGAAGGTTGTTAAGTTGAACGAGAAGGAGATCACTCTCGACGAGTTCAACAAGCTGTTCCAGTAAGAACAACTCTCAATCATAATATAAATGAAGCCTGAGGCACATCGCCTTGGGCTTCTTTTTTGTTACAAATACATGCAAAAAAGTGCTCTGAACATGCTGAAATCGGCAATCGGATGCGTTATTTAAGTGCAAAGACCCCTTCAAAGTGAACTTTATGTGTTATTTATAGGAACACACATTTTGCTTCAAACGTAGGTAAAAGTATCGAAAATAGCGTTTTACATACGATTTTAGAACCCTTTTAGAGAAGAAATTGATAGTTTTTCTGCCTTTTTAGAGTAATACACATATGATGTGGAGGGCGTGAGAAAATTGTATTTCGTTGATATACAGCCTTTTAGGAGAATTATTGGTTAATGTGCGTTACAGTTACAGTTGTTACAGTTGTTTTTTTTGAAACGCACTTTACTCTATTATATATATAAATACTTATATATCAATTAGTTATATAATCATTAGAAGGGGGTGTCGTTACATATTTTTAATTGTAACAACTGTAACTGTAACGCTTCGATATAGGTTGGTAGTTACTCATCACTCTTCCTCTACGAGGCCCTCAAGTGCTCAGGGGAGTTATCTCCTTGCATGCTCAAAAGGCACAAGTGAGGATGCAAGAAGCCACAAGTGACAACGCAAGAAGCCACAAGTGACAACGCAAGAAGCCACAAGTGACAACGCAAGAAGCCACAAGTGAGGATGCAAAAAGCCATCAATGGCGATGCAAGAAGGCATCTTTCGCAATACGGCTTTTGCTCTGCAGAAACATAAAAAATATTATTTTTATAGATTTTTTTTGTTATAAGTATTGCACTATCGACTTTTTTTGCTAACTTTGTAATTACAAATCGCATGAAAAACATTAATAACCGGTTTTTCATGAAATAAAAGAACAGAAATTATGAACGACTTTAGAAAATATGCTACCAAGCATCTTGGAATGAACGGACTGGTTCTCGATGACGTGATGAAACTCCAGTCGCAGTATCTTAACCCGTATATCCTGGAGGAGCGCCAGTTGAACGTTACACAGATGGATGTGTTCTCGCGACTGATGATGGACCGCATCATCTTCCTCGGAACGCAGATTGACGACTACACCGCAAACACCCTGCAGGCGCAGTTGCTCTATCTCGACTCTACCGACCCAGGCAAGGACATCTCTATCTACATCAACTCTCCTGGCGGAAGCGTGACGGCAGGTTTGGGAATCTACGACACTATGCAGTTCATTCAGAGCGATGTGGCCACCATCTGCACCGGTATGGCTGCCTCGATGGCTGCCGTGCTGCTGGTAAGCGGACAGGAGGGCAAGCGCTCTGCCTTGACTCACAGCCGCGTGATGATACACCAGCCTCTCGGCGGAGTGCAGGGACAGGCTTCGGATATCGAGATTGAGGCAAAAGAGATATTGAAATTCAAGAAAGAACTCTATACCATCATCTCCGAGCATTCGCACACTCCATACGAGAAAGTGTATGCCGACAGCGACCGTAACTACTGGATGACTGCTGAGGAGGCGAAGGCTTACGGAATGATTGACGACGTGCTGACGAAGAAGAAATGAAAAAGGTATGTAGTTTTTGCGGCAGAAGCGACCGCGAGGTGGGGCTCCTCATCTCGGGACTGACGGGCTATATCTGCGACAATTGCGTCAAGCAGGCTCACGACATCTTGCTCAGTTCGGGCATGATGGACGGCAAGAAGAGCGGCAAGGACGGCAAGTTCAAGCTGAAGAAGGTGCCTAAGCCGCATGAGATAAAGGCATATCTCGACCAGTATGTCATCGGTCAGGACGAGGCGAAGCGATTCCTTGCTGTGTCGGTGTACAACCACTACAAGCGCCTTCAGCAGCCCGAGGACAAAGACGGGGTGGAGATAGAGAAGAGCAACATCATCATGGTGGGAAGCACGGGCACGGGAAAGACCTTGCTGGCGCGCACCATAGCCAAGTTGCTCGACGTGCCTTTCACCATCGTCGACGCCACTGTGTTCACCGAGGCGGGATATGTAGGCGAGGATGTGGAGAGCATCTTGAGCCGACTCTTGCAGGTGGCCGACTTCGACCAGGCTGCAGCCGAGCGCGGAATAGTGTTTATCGACGAGATAGACAAGATTGCACGAAAGAGCGACAACCCGTCAATCACGCGCGACGTGAGCGGCGAGGGAGTGCAGCAGAGCATGCTGAAACTGCTCGAGGGCTCGATAGTGAACGTGCCGCCAAAGGGCGGGCGCAAGCATCCCGACCAAGACTACATCCATCTGGACACCCGCAACATACTCTTCATCTGCGGCGGTGCGTTCGACGGAATAGAGCGAAAGATAGCGCAGAGACTGAACACCCACGTTGTGGGATACAACTCCGTGCAGAACGTTAGGCGCATCGACAAGAACGACATGATGCAGTACATCCTGCCGCAAGACCTCAAGTCGTTCGGTCTGATACCCGAGCTTATAGGCCGTCTGCCCGTGCTCACCTATCTTAACCCGCTCGACCGCGAGGCGCTGCGCAAGATTCTGGTGGAGCCAAAGAACTCTATCGTGAAGCAGTATGAGAAGCTCTTCATGATGGACGGCATAAAGCTGACGTTCCCTGAGGAGACCCTTGACTATCTTGTAGACCAGGCAATGGAATACAAACTGGGTGCCCGCGGACTGCGCTCCATCGTTGAGAGCGTGATGATGGATGCCATGTTCGACGTTCCTTCACAGAAGGTGAAGAGTTTCGTCGTCACTCTAGACTATGCAAAGAAGCAGCTGGGCAAGGCTCATCTGCAAAAACTCGCGAGTTGACAAAGGCTAAAAGCCAAAGCAAATCATACTATGAATGAAGTGAACCTTATTGAACCGCTGAAGAAATATTTCGGCTTCGACACTTTCAAGGGCGATCAGGAAGCGATTATACGCAACCTTCTCGCAGGCCACGACTCGTTCGTGCTGATGCCTACGGGAGGCGGAAAGTCGTTGTGCTATCAGTTGCCGTCGTTGATAATGGACGGTACCGCGATAGTCATCTCGCCGCTGATAGCGTTGATGAAGAACCAAGTTGACGTGATAAACGGCCTGAGCGAGGAGGACGGAATGGCGCATTACATCAACTCTTCGCTGAACAAGTCGGCCATCGACCTTGTCAAGAATGACATCAAGGAGGGCAAGACAAAACTCCTTTATGTCGCTCCCGAGTCGCTCACGAAAGACGAGTATGTCGATTTCCTGCGCTCGGTGAAGATTTCTTTCTATGCCATCGATGAGGCTCATTGCATCTCCGAGTGGGGACATGATTTCCGCCCAGAGTACCGCAACATACGTCCTATAATAAACAAGATAGGCCGCGCGCCGATAATTGCGCTCACGGCGACAGCCACCGACAAGGTGCGCAGCGATATAAAGAAGAGCCTCGGCATAGTGAATGCCGATGAGTTCAAGAGCTCGTTCAACCGTCCAAACCTTTATTATGAGGTAAGGCAGAAGAATAGCGAGGAGGCCACGAACATGCAGATAGTGAAGTTTGTGAAGCAGCATCCTGGCAAGAGCGGCATAATCTATTGTCTCTCGCGAAAGAAGGTGGAGGAACTGGCTGCCATACTGTGCGCCAACGACATCAAGGCAGCGCCTTATCATGCAGGCCTCGACAGCGCTACACGCTCGCAGACGCAGGACGATTTCCTCATGGAGCGCATCGATGTGATAGTGGCTACCATTGCTTTCGGAATGGGTATTGACAAGCCTGACGTGCGCTTCGTTATCCACTACGACATTCCTAAGAGCCTTGAGGGATATTATCAGGAGACAGGCCGCGCTGGTCGTGACGGCGGCGAAGGCCTTTGCATCGCCTTCTATAGCAACAAAGACCTGAAGAAACTGGAGAAGTTCATGGAGAACAAGACTTCTGCCGAGCAGGAGATAGGTCGCCAGCTGCTGCAGGAGACTGCTGCTTATGCCGAGTCCTCGGTATGCCGCAGGAAACTGTTGCTACACTATTTCGGAGAGGAATACCATCAGGAGAATTGCAGAAACTGCGACAACTGCCTGCACCCGAAGACAAAGATTGAGGCGCAGGAGCCGCTTCTGATAGTGCTTACCGCTGTGGCCGCGCTGAAGGAGAACTTCAAGCAGGACTATCTTATAGACTTCGTGAAGGGACGCGGCACCGACGATATTGTCTCCCACAAGCATAACGAACTGGAGTGCTTCGGCGCAGGAGAGGATGAAGACCCGAAGATATGGAACCCCGTAATCCGCCAGGCGCTCATAGCAGGATTCCTGAAGAAGGATGTTGAGAACTACGGACTGCTGAAACTCACTTCGGCAGGAAAGAAGTTCATAAAGAAACCGTCATCGTTCCAGATAGTGATGGACAACGAGTTCAACGACGCCGAAGAGGAAACAACAGGCGAAGGACACGGAGGAGCACTCGACCCAGCACTCTACAAGATGCTTGTTGACCTGCGCCGTGACGTGGCCAAGAAGGTTAATCTGCCGCCATATGTCGTCTTTATGGATGTCTCGCTGGAGCAGATGGCAACTGTTTATCCCATAACGATAGAGGAGTTGCAGAACATCCAAGGTGTGGGAGCAGGCAAGGCACGCAAGTTCGGGAAACCTTTCATCGAACTTATAAAGCGCCATTGCGAGGAGAACGAGATTGAACGACCGGAGGACTTGCGCATACGCACCGTTGCCAAGAAGTCTATGCTGAAGGTGAAGATAATACAAAGCATCGACCGCCAGATGGCTCTCGACGACATCGCTAACGCACAGGGAATAGACTTCGACGAACTGCTGAACGAGGTAGATGCCATCGTTTACAGCGGAACGAAGCTCAACATCGACTATTTCCTTGAAGAAGTGATGGACGAAGACCACATCGACGACATCTACGACTACTTCCTTGAAAGCGAGACCGACGACCTGAAGGTGGCGATGAAGGAACTCGGCAACGAATACGAGGAAGACGAGGTAAGGCTCGTGCGCATAAAATTCCTTTCGGAAAAAGCGAACTGATTTGCATATAGCACTAATAATTTTATTGCTTTTATTTACTCTCCCGTCAGTCGCTATGGCTGCGGAGCGTGATTCTTTGCGCCGTTTTGGTGCAGAGGTTTATGCCGTGCCGGGAACGGTATTGGCAATAGATGAGTATCAGAAGAAGTTTATGGTGAAGGAGGGAACACTCTCTTTCGGTGCCGCACTCAATTATAGTGCCCTGCCGAAAGACAGCGATGCCTTTGCTGCCGATTACGGTTATCCCACTTTTTCATTTGGACTGAGATATAGCGACCATCATCGTGTAAGGATGCATCGTGAGAAAGACTCCGAGTGGAGGACATACGAGCCGGTTGACTACGTTTCGCGACTGGGCGATGTCATTACCGCTTACGCCACGTTCAACCGTCCGTTGCTGCGCACGCGGCGATGGGAGATTGACTATATGCTGTCGATGGGCGTGGGCTATTCTCACAAGAAATACAACAATCGCGACGATATCGACAATCTTCTCATCGGCTCTCGATGGCTCGTCTATTTTGGTGCTGGCGCTCATGTCACCTACCACATTATGCCAGAGTGGGGCGTCCGTGCCGGCATCGACTACTATCATCATAGCAACGGAGGGATGAACATGCCCAACAAGGGCGTTAATGTGCTTGGCGCTTCGGTGGGATTGGTATATACTCCATATTATAAAGAGGTGACGGAGCATGCCCGTGACTATCGCCCAGGTGCGTTCCAGCGATACTGGTACCTTAATTTCTCTGCCGCAGCAGGCATAAAGGCACTTAATGAGGAGTTCCAGTTGTCGCAGTTCTATTCGTCAACAGACTCTCCTGACTATTGCAAGAACCATTTCCACAGATATGTAACGTGGTCGGCACAGGCAGACCTCATGTACCGCTATGCCCGCCGCTGGGCATCGGGAGTGGGTGTTGACGTTTTCTACGGCACTTATACTGACGACGTGAAAGAGATGGAGAAGAACTGGCAACAGGCCGATAAATACAGCCGATGGTCGGTAGGTATAGCCGCAAAGCACGAGGTGTTCTATCATCAATGGTCGATAGCTATGAGCATCGGCTATTATCTCTACCGTCATCAAGGTTTCAAGCCAGAGGCGCTTGAACAGCCTTATTATGAGCGTGTGGGCATTTACTACACTTTCTCTCGTCTTGGTGACATACGACTGGGCTTTAACGTGAAAGCTCACCGCACACGAGCCGACTACACCGAGATGTGCATCTCCGTGCCAGTCAGACTTTGAATAAAGTTGAATAAGCCAACACCTATCACCCAACACCCATAATCCATCACCCATAATCCATCACCCATCACCTACCATCCATCACCTATCACCCACCATCCATCACCCATCATCCATCACCTTACTTAAACCGCATGCCGTCCCACATGAAATGTCTTTCGGTCTTCTTGTCGCCCAAGAATGTTTCTTGAATGATGTCTTTGCCCTCGCGTGGCAGAATGAAAGCGTGAACAGGATATATATCCCCGACGTTCTTGTAGTCTATAGTGATGCCTAAGTCCTCGCTTGGAACTTGATACATCTTGCGGCTCTTATTGTTATAGACGTAGAAGGTCACTCCGTCATATTGTCCGTTGGTCCATTTGCCGTTCTCCTTTCCGCGCATCGACACGGCGAACACTTTGTGCTTCTTGTCGGCACAGTTCCAGTAGCACATCTCTATGTAGTATTTGTCCTCCGCGGTAAAGTCGTCTCCGTATGCTTCTTTCAAGTTCTGGGTGAACTGCATGAAGCCGTTCTTGGAGTCAAGAAGAATATTGCACCCTTTCTCAAGACGTTTTCCTGCGATGTGGGCTTTCCATGCATCGCGGCATGTTCCCCATATCTCGGGCCATTCTTCATCGCTGTCGAAGTAGGAACTGATGAAGTTGGTGATTGTCGGTTGCGCTCCCTTGTACTTCACTTGGAATGCCATTTCCTCGGCGAACATGTCTTTGGGATATGCCACCTGCGCTGAGATGCCGGCGCAGCAGAGCCATGCAACGATGGCAAATGCTAAAAGTCGTCTTGTCTTCATATCGTTTTCTTTATGATAGTTGCTTGAAATAAAAGTCTTTTATACTTGCCTTGCAAATATACTCCTTATTTCTGATTTATACAAGTTATTTTGTTGTTTTTCTCTCTTTGCGACATTTTATATATCACCTCTCCTTTTTTGTCGCAAAACTTTGCCGTTTGTCGTAATAATATTAATAAAAAGCACGTTATATTGTTGCTTGAATTAGAAATAGCGAATATCTTTGCACCATCTTAAAAGACAAAGTAATTAAGTGTAGAATAAACTAAAAAAGGTAAAGGACATGAAAAAGGTATTTGTTTTGGCTATTGTAGCCATGATGGCAGTAATGAATGCTCAGGCTCAGGTGATGAAGGGCGCCGACCTGGAGAAGTATGCTAAGGAACGTTATGGAGATAAGTGGCTTGATGCTGCATTAAATCTTTCCAGAAATATAACGCTCGACAAGAACCAGGGCATTACATATCAGGAGGTCGTTAACGCTCCGGGCAAGACGCGCGAGCAACTTTACGTCGCTCTTAACTATTGGGCAACAGCCACTTTCAAGGAACATCAGGCAATCACCTTGAACGACAAAGAGGCGGGTTGCATTATCATTTCTCCCACAATAAAGTCGATAGCGACTCATATGGGAACGCTGAATAAATATTCGGTGAACATCACCCCGTTGATAAGACTCGACATAAAGGACGGACGTGTGCGCGTCACTTTCACAGTTCAGAACTACGATATACTTGCCGATATTAGTGGTGGATGGCTCAGTCCTGCGGATTCCGACCATCGAACATACGGCGACTCGAAGCGCAAGGCTGACGATAAGACCAACCCTAACCTCTATGACGAGCAATGGGAGATAGCACGTCACTATCCTTTCGTGGCAAGCGATAAGCAAAAACGCACCTGCGCCAAGGCATTCGTGATGACTCATGCATACTCAAACGCCATCATGGACAAGGTGGAGGAGGCCCTCAAGAATGGCATCATAGGCAATGAGGATGAAGACTGGTAACAATACCGGAAAGTGCAAGGAACAGGTCACCGTGCTATTCATGCACATGTGCATAGTGTTCACGGTATGCCTTATTGCATCGAACATCCTGGAGACGAAGCAGATGGTCTTCGGCCCGCTCCATCTTACGGGCGGGCTGTTGATATTCCCGATCTCGTATATCGTTAATGATGTGGTGTGTGAGGTCTGGGGTTACCGCAAGGCAAGCATCTTGATATGGACAGGCTTTGCCATGAACTTCGCCTTTATGATGGTGGCCTGCCTTGCCGATGCCATTCCTGGCGCTCCATATTGGGACAATGAGGAAGGCTTCCACGCCATTTTCGGACTTACTCCGCGCATCGCGCTGGCATCATTCGTGTCGTTCCTTGTGGGTAGTTTCGTCAATGCCTATGTCATGAGCCGCATGAAGATAGCCGATAAGGGTAAGCGATTCCCTCTGCGTGCCATAGTGAGCACAATCTTCGGCGAGGGTGCCGACTCGTTGTTCTTCTTCCCGTTAGCATTCTACGGGGTGCTGCCGAATGAAGAGTTACCGTTGATAATGCTCTCGCAGGTAGTGTTGAAGACTGTCTATGAGATTATAGTGCTGCCGGTTACCATCCGCGTTGTTAATTGGGTGAAGCGCTACGAGAACGAGGACTTCTATGACAATGGCATCAGTTACAACATCCTCAGTATTTTCATGAATGACAATAAGAGGGGTTGAACCAACATATAATTAACTCAAGTTTCGCATGTTAAGGAGATATAGGATGATAAAAGGAGATAAAAGGAGGTATAGGAAGATAAAAGGAGATAGAGGACATCACTTTGTCTGCAATTATCACGCGCCAAAACTATTGTCTTATATCTCCCTCTATCTGCTTCTAACTCCCTCTATCTACATAGCATGCGAGGCTTGCGAAAGTTTAGTAATAAATATATAACCAGAAAAACATTCAGGATATGAAAACGAAAAGAAATGGGATTCTCGCCGCTGTCCTTATACTTTGCGGCGCGTTGGGATTGACAACAGGCTGCAAGAGCGGCAACACCAACATTCAACAAGTGAAAGGAACGTTAGAGGCTAAGGTTGCAGACGACTCTGTGCCTGCAAAGGTGCGCGAGGCAATGGACCTTGCTTATGAAGGCCGTTACGAGAAGATTCTCGACGACACCGCCAGTCACGTCAGCGTGTGGAGTCTGCTGAGATGCAATCCCGAGGTGTCTTCCGAAGGCTTCGGCATCCATGTGGTTAAAGACAAGCAGGTGACCAAGATGCCCGAGATGCGTCACGGCAACAATCCTAAGGCGCGTTATGACAGCCAGAGCGGCAACCTGTGGATGGCATGTGCCGCAATGGAGGGAACGGGAGTGCTGGTTGAGAGACTCCACTTGCTGCGTTTCCATGATGACGGCACGGCATATAGCGTGGCCACCATCGACCCTTACGAGATGCAGCAGGCCCTTTGCCAGCGCTTAGGCTTCACCATCGACAGCATGAACGTTACGTTCTATGACCGTCAGCAGGCACTTGGAACAGTCACGAACACCATCACCGACATGGGTGGTTTCGATGCCGACGACCCCGTATGGATAGGTGAGCAGATGTCTTATGACATCAGCGGCGACAGCATCCGCGTGAAGATAGTGCCAGGAATTAAGTTCACTACCGGTCTTGTGCTTCATTACGAGGAAATGCCGACACTCTCGGCAATAGTAAGTCTTGCTGATGACGGTACATTCACCATTGGCGACATCTCATTCTCACCAGAAGAGGAGGTCGACACTTATCTCAAGGCCGTTGAGCGTTACCTTACCGACAACAAGGGCAAGCAATACCGCTCGGGGCAGGTGTGCATCCCTTACTATACTGTGGTTGGCGTTGACGAGAGCAATGCCGATGACATCAAGGTGTGGGGCGACTTCTGGTTGGACAACTACAACATCTCAGGCGACACGTTGCTGTCCGTTTCTGGTGGCAGTCATCCTGGTCTGATGCACGTCAGTCAGAAGGGCGAAAGTTTCGAGGTCACTTCTTTCGATGCTGTTGGCGATGGCTCGCAATTCCTTCCTACAGCCAAGAAAATCTTTGGCGACAAGTTTGATGCTTTCCAGAAGGTTAACTCCGATGACAAGAAACGTAACGAGGTGCGCCGCGCTGCCGTTGCTGAGTATGTGAGAAGCCATCGCTTGCCAGTCAAGATGTATAAAGACTATGGCTGGGACCCTGTGAAGTTCTAGGTATGAGGGAGAATTCCTTAAGAAGAAAATTAAAGGCGGATAAAGTCCTATATTTAGCGACCAACCTCGATGCTTCCAGACAAACATCCTTGGAAGACTCTATCCATACGGAATCTGGCGTGCCTTTAACCGAGGGCAAAGATAAAACATCTTCTTTAAATACGCAAGGAAAATCTTTCGGAAAATGATAAATTTCGTTCCGTATCACTCCTGAGGAGGATGCCGAGTACATGGATGCTGTGGAGAATGGCGACATGGAGAAAGCCTCTCCCCATCCAATTGCTTTTCCCTTCGGCCAGCGACCGTTGGTTCCCCCGTAGGGAGGGGGCAGAAATCACAATAATGATACTGATATTAAAAAGCCTCCCCTATGGGGGGAGGTGTGGAGGGGGCTCCACTCCCCTCCCTACGGGGGAGGGGGTGGGGGAGAGGCTTCTTCTTCTTTTTTTTTAGTTCCTGAACATCAGTCCTTCACCGTAACTGTCGATGACAATAGGTTTCTCGCGGTTCACTTCTCCCGAGAGGAGTTTCTTCGACAGGTCGTTGAGAACATACCTCTGGATGGCACGTTTCACAGGACGTGCGCCGAACTCTGGGTCGAAGCCCACATCGGCGAGGAAGTTGACAGCCTCTGGAGTGACATTAAGAGTGACGTCCTGCTCGGCAAGCATCTTCTGCACAGCCCCTATCTGCAGGCTCACGACGTCAGCAATCTCCTTCTTGGTAAGCGGCAGGAACATTATTGTCTCGTCGATACGGTTGAGGAACTCCGGACGTATGGTCTTCTTCAGCATGTCCATCACGGTGTGCTTGGTATTCTCAATCACCTCGTCGCGGTTCTCGTCGGTCATCTTCTCGAACTCACTCTGGATGTACTGCGACCCGAGGTTAGAGGTCATTATTATGATGGTGTTCTTGAAGTTCACCACGCGACCCTTATTGTCGGTCAGACGTCCGTCGTCGAGCACTTGCAGAAGGATGTTGAACACATCAGGATGTGCCTTCTCAATCTCGTCGAACAGCACCACAGAGTATGGCTTGCGGCGCACCGCCTCGGTCAGTTGTCCGCCCTCGTCATAGCCCACATATCCTGGAGGCGCACCGATAAGGCGGCTCACGCTGAACTTCTCCTGATACTCCGACATGTCTATTCGCGTCATCATCTGCTCGTCGTTGAACAGATACTCGGCAAGAGCCTTCGCCAGTTCGGTCTTTCCCACACCTGTCGTTCCCATGAAGATGAACGATGCGATGGGTCGTTTCGGGTCTTGAAGTCCTGCACGGCTGCGGCGCACAGCATCGCTGACGGCCGTTATCGCCTCGTCTTGTCCGATTACACGGCGGTGCAGTTCCTCCTCCAGATGCAGCAATTTCTCGCGCTCGCTCTGCAACATTCGTGTCACAGGGATGCCTGTCCAGCGGCTCACCACCTCGGCAATGTCGTCGGCGGTCACCTCTTCGCGCACCATGCGGCTGCCTTCACCCTGTGCCAGTTGCTTGGTCAGGCTGTCGATGTCGTCCTCAAGAGCCTTCAGCCGGCTGTACCTTATCTCAGCCACCCGTGCGTAGTCGCCCTCGCGCTCGGCACGTTCTGCCTCGAACTTCAGCTGTTCCATCTGCTGCTTGTCTTGCTGAATCTTGTTCACCAGCCCTTTCTCGCTCTCCCATTTAGCACGGAACTGGCTCTCGCGCTCGCGCAGTTCAGCAATGTCCTTGTCCAGCTGCGCCAGTTTAGCCTCGTCGTTCTCGCGCTTTATTGCCTCGCGTTCAATCTCCAGTTGCTTCAGCTGTCTCACGATGTCGTCAAGTTCCTCAGGAACAGAGTCGCGCTCCATACGCAGTTTGGCAGCGGCCTCGTCCATCAGGTCAATTGCCTTGTCGGGCAAGAACCTGTCGCTGATGTAACGTTCAGAGAGTTTCACCGCTGCTATGCAGGCATCGTCCTGGATACGCACCTTGTGGTGGTTCTCATAACGCTCCTTCAGTCCACGCAGAATGCTTATTGCCGACATCTCGTCAGGCTCGTCAACCATCACCGTCTGGAAACGGCGCTCCAGAGCCTTGTCTTTCTCGAAATACTTCTGGTACTCGTTAAGAGTGGTGGCACCTATCGAGCGCAGTTCGCCACGCGCAAGAGCAGGTTTCAGAATGTTTGCTGCGTCCATTGCGCCCTGTCCGCCGCCGGCACCCACCAAGGTGTGAATCTCATCGATGAAGAGTATTATGCGTCCGTCGCTCTTTGTCACCTCGTTGATGACGCTCTTCAGACGCTCCTCAAACTCACCTTTATACTTCGCTCCTGCGAGCAAGGCACCCATGTCGAGGCTGTAGAGCTGCTTGTCCTTAAGGTTCTCAGGCACGTCACCGCGCACGATACGCTCTGCCAGTCCCTCCACGATGGCCGTCTTACCCGTTCCTGGCTCACCTATGAGCACAGGATTGTTCTTTGTCCTTCGCGAGAGAATCTGCAACACACGTCTGATCTCGTCGTCACGTCCTATCACAGGGTCCAGTTTCCCGGCGCGCGCATCCTCCACCAGGTTCTTGGCATACTTTGAAAGACTCTGGTAGTTGTCGTCAGCCGACTGGCTCTTCACGTTCTGTCCCTGTCGCAGTTCCTGTATCGCCTTGCGAGTGTCGTTGTCGGTCATTCCCGCATCCTTCAGAATACGGCTTGCCGTGCTGCCGACGTTGAGCAGAGCGAGGATAAGAGGCTCCACGCTGACGAACTCGTCGCCCATCTTCTTTGATATCTCCTCCGCCCGTACCAGCACCTGGTTGGCGTCGTTGCTCAGGTAAGGCTGTCCCCCCTGAACGCGCGGCTGGTGTTGCAGCTCGCTGTCCACGAGTTGCTCCACATGCTGTCCGTTCACTCCCATTTTCTGGAACAAGAAGTTCGTGATGTCCTTTGCCTTTGTCAGCACGCCTTTCAAGAGATGAGTCGGTTCAATGGTCTGCTGTCCCGAACGTTGTGCCACGTTCATCGCCTCCTGAATCGTCTCTTGTGCTTTGATTGTAAAGTTGTCAAGTGTCATAGTTTTCTCCTTTCTTTATTGTTTCTGCCAACAACGATTCAAATGACGTGCCTTAATCCCTTTTCTGCCATTATGTCACTTAGTGTTGCAATTTTGTCACCACAAACACCTTTCCCCTGCCTTTCCAATAATACTATTCCGAAAAGGGCATTTGTCTAATTGTCTAATTTTACCATAGGAAAAGGCACCGCCGTATGGCAGTGCCTTTTATTGTTCCGCGTTTTACAAAGGTGTTCAACTCCCCTCCGAGGAGACTATCGGCAATTTAAATCGTGAGAGAGGCAATCCCCTCTTGACCTCCCCCTTCTAGGAGGAAATGTTCCGTGTAATCCCATCAATAATTTAATGATGGTATGTGATTCAACCTCCCTCCCTACGGGGGAGGGAGATGAAACACCTATTTGAATCAGAAAATAGCAAAAGGCACTGCCATACGGCGGTGCCTTTTTATCTAGAAAAAGTCATCAATTCATCAAATGCCCTTTCGGGAACAGTATTATTGGCAAGGTATAAAAGAAGGACCACTCTTTCGCTGCATAGTGCGGAAGAGTGGTCCTTCTTTGCTGTGTTTATGAGGATCGGGCCTTATGATACCTCAATGGCCTTGCCGACTTTTTTCTGCTCTTTCTCCATCTTCGGAAGGACAATGGTCAGGATGCCATCCTCCACTTTGGCCGAGATCTTGTCTTTCTCCACATCCTCGGGCAGCGTGTAGTTCTGCTCGTAGTTCGAGTAGCTGAACTCACG